>JAFUAO010000100.1 GCA_017460665.1 Ruminococcus sp. | reverse complement strand
GGCGCATCTGCAAGGGGTGAATTCCAAAACAGTCCAGTGGACTGTTTTGGAAGAGGGGACGCTCTCCAAGAGAGAGCGTCCCCTTCCACCGGTCCATAATGTAGGCCTTGCTGCTCAGCGGCAACGAGGTATGTTTCGTCGAACGAAACGGGAGACACGAAAAGCCGCCGGGCGAACGATGTTCGCCCCTACAAAGCGAAAGGGTCGATGTGGGTGACTCCCCACAGTGTGGGGAGATGTCAGCGAAGCTGACAGAGGGGACGGGTCCCGGTTAGGGATCGACCCCTACACAACATATATAACGCACGGACAGCCAATGTCCGTCCCTACGATCCAGATCCGTCCGCCGTCAGGCGGACACCACAATTCCGAATTCCGCATTCCTAATTCCGAATTGAAGAGGGCGGCGTTTTCATCCGTTCCGCAGCAGGAAGATCTCCCTGAGCGCCCCCTCCAGCTCGGCCATAGTGACGATCACCGTGTCCGGAGACTCCTCCGCAAGCCGCCGGCACAGCTCTAGCTGCTGCTCGTTCGCCGAAATATCCACGATGATCAGCGATGTCCGGCCTCCGCAGCGCTTCCCCAGATACTCTATCCGCCGAGGGAACTGCCTATCCTCCCCGAAAACCGGCAAAAGCTCGATGTACGGCGGAGCTGCCGGGTCCGGCCGTGCCAGAAAAAGCGTCACCACCTCGATCAGCGCCACTGCTGCTAAGATCACGGCTGCCGTTATGACTATCCCGTCCATATCCTACCTCCTTTCGGCTCTGCTTCATGATATGCAGAGGGCTCCCTTTCAGCCACAATGAAAATATTGCCAAAAGGTAAAAATTTCTAACACATTCGCCTTTGATCAAAAGATAAAAATTTCCCTTTTATATTGATTTGTTTTGGAAGATATTGTATAATAGAGTTGTATTATTTGCGGGATTAAATTAGATCGCTTTCCGGAATGGCAATATCGTCCTAACCCTCTCCCCGGAGCATCTTCCGCAGAAAGGAGTTTCATATGGAGTTGAACGAGATCAGGGACCAGATCTGCGACGTCTGCCATAAAATGTGGCAGCTCGGCTGGGTCGCCGCCAACGACGGCAACGTTTCTGTGAAGCTGGAGGACGGCACCTTCCTTGCTACGCCCACCGGTGTCAGCAAGAGCTTCATCACGCCGGATATGCTGGTCAGGATCAATGACAAGGGCGAGGTGTTGGAGGCTCAGGCAGGCCGAAAGCCCTCCTCAGAGATCAAAATGCATCTGCGCTGCTACCGTGAGCGCCCCGATGTGGGAGCCGTGGTACACGCACATCCGCCTACGGCTACAGGCTATGCCGTGGCGAACAAGGCTCTGGACGAGTACACCATGATCGAGTCGGTCATCGCTATCGGCTCGGTGCCGGTAACGCCCTACGGTACGCCCTCGACAGAGGAGGTCCCGGAGGCCATAACGCCCTATCTTCAGGAGCATGACGTGATGCTCCTCCAGAACCACGGCGCCCTCACCGTGGGAGCTGATCTGATAACGGCCTATTACCGCATGGAGACCCTTGAGCTTTTCGCTAAGATCAGCCTTACAGCTCACCTTCTGGGGGGAGCTCAGGAGATCAGCCGTGAGAACATCGACAGGCTCTGCGGTATGCGTGCCCAGTACGGAGTCACCGGCAAGCACCCCGGCTACAAAAAGTACAACAAGTAAGGAGGAACGGCTATGTTAAAAGGGATACCCTCTGTCCTTTCGCCGGAGCTCCTGAAGATCCTCATGGAAATGGGACACGGTGACGAGATCGTCATCGCCGACGGGAATTTCCCCTCGGCAGCGATCGCTCAGCGGCTGGTGCGGCTGGACGGTCACGGAGTTACCGAGATACTTGACGCTGTCATGCGGTTCTTCCCGCTGGACAGCTACACCCCCTCCCCGGTAGGGCTCATGGCAGTCGTCCCCGGCGACGATGTGGAGCCTGTGATCTGGGAGGACTACAAGGCCGCTATCTGCAAGTACGAGCCGGAGCGCTGCAATATCGAGTTCATCGAGCGCTTCGAGTTCTATGAGCGTGCAAAGAAGGCCTATGCAGTCGTTGCCACCGGCGAGACTGCCATTTACGCAAACATCATACTGAAAAAGGGAGTGGTCCAATGAACCGGCGTGTGCTGTGCTTCGACCTGGGAGCCAGCAGCGGACGGGCTATGCTGGCGGAGTACGACGGCTCACGGATCTTCCTTCGTGAGGTCCACCGCTTCAAAAACAGGGGAGTGCCGGTCTGCGGAGCCCTTTACTGGGACATACTTGCCCTCTTCGGCGAGATCAGGACAGGCCTGAAAAAGGCCGCCGAGCAGGGAGGCTTCGAGTCCGTGGGGATCGACACCTGGGGCGTGGACTACGGGATCCTTGACTCTCAGGGCGACCTGATCCGGCTGCCGGTGCAGTACCGTGACCGGCGGACCTCCGGCATGGTGGAGCGCTCGGCGGAGATGATCTCTCATGAGCGGCTCTATGCCCTTACCGGGGACCAGATCATGGAGATAAACACCGCCTTCCAGCTCCTTGCGGAGAAGAGCTATGTGCTGGAGAACGGTGCTGCTCTGCTGAATATCCCGGACCTGCTGGGGTACTTCCTCACCGGCGTGATCTCTTCGGAGGAGAGCATCGCCTCCACCACTCAGCTCTACGATCCGGCAGGGCGATGCTGGTCGGAGGAGGCCATCGCTGCTCTGGGGCTCCCACGGAGGCTCTTCGGGAAGATCGTCCCTGCCGGCAGCATAAAGGGAGCCCTCCGGCCGGAGCTTTGCAGCGAGCTGGGGATCCCTCAGGTGCCTGTGGCGGCGGTCTGCGGACACGACACCCAGTGCGCCTCCCTTGCGGTACCGGCTCAGGAGAGCGACTTCATCTTCCTCAGCTCAGGGACCTGGTCGCTGCTGGGCACCGTCACAGATGAGCCCTTCCTCTCGAAGGAGGCCATGGAGCTGGAGCTGACCAACGAGGTGGGCTACGGCGGAAGGATCAATTTGCTGAAAAACATCACCGGCCTGTGGATCGTCCAGGAGACAAAGGCCTTTCTGGAGTCACGGGGAGAGGAGCTCTCCTTCGCAGACCTTGAGAGGGCTGCCCGGAACGAGGAGGAGTTCTCCTCCTTCATCGACCCTGACGACCCGGTCTTTTCTTCTCCCGGGGATATGCCGGAGCGTGTGCGGAGCTACTGTCAGCGCACAGGCCAGCAGATCCCGGAGAATATCGGTCAGGTCATGCGTGCGATATACCTTGGACTTGCAAAAAAGTACGAGCTGGCACTGGAGCAGATCTCAAAGCTCACCGGCAAGACCTACCGGAGGATATACATGGTGGGCGGCGGCACCAAGGACAGCTATCTGTGCCGGCTCACTGCTGACATATGCGGCCTTCCGGTGACGGCAGGCCCTGTTGAGGCGACTGTCATGGGGAACGCTGCGGTCCAGCTCCTTTCGCTGGGAGCTGTCACCGGAGCAGACCAGATCCCCGGCATCGTCAGGCGCTCGGAGGAGACCAGAGAGTTCTCCCCAAGGAGCGCCCTATGATCTTTGAAAAGGAGAATTACTATGAATTACCCGAAAATAGGCATCAGACCCATTATCGACGGCCGTCAGTTCGGCATTCGTGAGTCCCTTGAGGACCAGACCATGAACATGGCCAAGGCTGCCAAGGAGCTCATCGAGAGCAATGTCCGCTACTCGGACGGAACTCCCGTACAGTGCGTGATCTCGCCCTCTACTATAGGCGGAGGCGCCGAGGCTGCGGCTTCTGCGGAGTATTTTTCCACCCAGAACGTGTGTGCGACCCTTTCCGTTACTCCCTGCTGGTGCTACGGCAGCGAGACAATGGACCTTGACCCTCTGACGATCAAGGCAGTCTGGGGCTTCAACGGCACCGAGCGCCCGGGAGCTGTCTATCTGGCGGCTGCTATGGCTCTCCATGCCCAGAGAGGCCTGCCGGCCTTCTCGATATACGGACACGATGTACAGGACGCCGACGATACCTCTATCCCTGAGGACGTTCGGGAGAAGCTGCTGCGATTCGCAAGATGTGCTGTGGCTGCCGGCCAGATGAGGAACCGTGCCTATGTCAACATCGGCGGCGTGGCAATGGGCATCGGCGGCTCCTACTGCAACAGCGACTTCCTCCAGAACTATCTGGGGATCCGTGCGGAGTGGGTGGACATGACCGAGATCCTCCGCCGTGTAAATCTGGAGATCTACGACCACGACGAGTACGAAAAGGCCTATAAATGGGCAATGGTGCGCTGCCCTGAGGGAATGGACGTTAACACCGAGATCCCTCTTGACAAGAAGATCGACCCCTTTGAGTTCAAGCGTCCTCACTCCAAGGAGCACAAGGAGGAGGACTGGGAGTTCTGCATAAAGATGACGCTCATCGTCAGGGATATACTCCAGGGCAACCCCAAGCTGGCTGAAATGGGCTGGCTGGAGGAGTCACGGGGCAGGAACGGTATCCTGGGCGGCTTCCAGGGCCAGAGGCAGTGGACGGACTGGCTCCCCAACGGCGACTTCATGGAGGCGATACTCAACTCCACCTTCGACTGGAATGGCAAGAAGGAGCCTGTTACCGTTGCCACCGAGAACGACGGCCTCAACGGAGTCTCCATGCTCTTCGGGAAGCTCCTGACCGGCACGGCTCCTATCTTCGCAGACGTGCGTACTTATTGGAGCCCGGAGGCTGTTGAGAGAGTTTCCGGCTGGAAGCCTGAGGGCCTGGCAGAGGGCGGATTTATCCACCTGATCAACTCCGGAGCGGCCTGCCTCGACGCAACGGGAGCCTCCAAGGACGAGAGCGGCAAGGGCTGCATGAAGCCTTGGTGGGACGTTACCGATGACGACATCAGCGCAATGCTGGAGGCGACAGACTGGTGCAGCGCAAATCTGGGCTACTTCCGTGGCGGCGGCTATTCAAGCCACTTCCGCACCCGTGCAGAGATGCCTGTGACCATGGTCAGGCTGAATATCCTCAACGGCACTCAGCCCTTCCTCCAGATCGCAGAGGGCTACACTGTGACGATCCCCAACAAGGTCCACAAGATCCTTGACGAGCGCACAGACAAGACCTGGCCCACCACATGGTTCGCACCGAGGCTCACCGGCGAGGGCGCCTTCAAGGACGTTTACTCGGTGATGGCCAACTGGGGCGCAAACCACGGCGCTATCACCTACGGGCATATCGGCCGGGACATCATCACGCTGGCCTCCATGCTGAGGATCCCTGTTTCCATGCACAACGTAGCGGACGAGGACATTTACCGTCCCAACACATGGGCAGCCTTTGGAACGAAGGATCTTGAGGGCGCAGACTACCGAGCCTGCGGCGCATACGGACCGCTTTACAAGTGATACGAAAAGGGCGAACTTGGTTCGCCCTTTTCAATTCGGAATTCGGAATTTGTGGTGTCGCCTTTGGCGGACGGATCTGAAAATGTTTGAATGACAAATTGCAATTAAAAGTTTCGAGGGGGCCTTTTCAAAGGCTTGCGGAGTCCAGAGGCAGAGCCTCTGGACTCCCTCCGCAGAGGGCGTCCCCTTCCACCGGTCCATCAGGTAGGCCTTGCCGCTCAGCGGCAACGAGGCAGGTGTCGTCGAACGGGCCGGGCGGACTGCTATGCATATAGCTGCGAAAGCCAGATCAAAGATCTGGTACGCAGCTTAACACGGGTCCGCCCCTACGTTTTTCCGGTCACGGCCGGGAGGCCGAGGGCGGCCTCCCCTACTCTAAACTCTCAACTAAAGCTAAGCACTACGCACTAATAACTCAGAACTCAAAAAGGGACTGCTTTCGCAGTCCCTTTTTGTCAGTTTGAATTGTTGCGGATACGTTCGATCTCCTCGTCCTTGTGCCAGAGGAAACTGATATGCGCCTCGGTCCCGTGCTGGATCCGCCGGAAATTCTCGATGTGCTTGTACATGATCACCAGCGATACCGCCGCCAAGATCAGCGTTCCCAATGGATCCCCCGTCATCAGTGCGTAGACCGCCGTGAAGATCAGCGAGCCCGTGGTCGGCACTATGCAGACGTAGTCCGCTGCCAGTCCCAGCACCAGCTCGAACATGAGCAGCAGCAGGAACACCTTCGGGTCGAAGGCGATGATCAGTCCGCCCAAGCAGGCAAGGCCCTTTCCGCCGTGGAACCTCATCATCACAGGGAAGATGTGTCCCAGCAGGCAGGCGCTGCCCGAAAGGATCTTTGCGCATTTGAGCTGCGGGAAGAAGTGATAAGCGATCAGCGCCGCCGCCGCTGCCTTGAAAATATCGAAAAGGGCAGTGAACAGGCCGGCCTTCTTTCCCATAGTGATAACAACATTTGAAGCCCCCGCATTCCCCGAGCCTCTCTGCCGGATATCGAATCCCTTCAGCCTGCCGATGATGTAGGCCGGGTTGATATTTCCGATAAAGTAGCCGATGAGGGTACATAAAGCTAACTGCATACCGGGCACCTCCTTGAAAGTGCTGTGTGGATTGATAATAATATAACAATGTTTCTGTTATATTATTATAACACTTTCCGACAATTTTGTAAAGAGCTTTTTACAAAATTCTTCACCCTTTTACCATGAGAGCTCGGTCTGCATGGTGGCATTTTGGAGCTGGCAGTAGGTGCTGTAGTTCTCCTTGTAGTAGTTGAAGCTGCCCTCCACGGTGATCTCGGTGTTGAGGGGAGGGTAGTCGTCGGGGTAGACAGCGTCTGCGTCGGCGAGGACGAACTCTATGCCCTGGCTGCAGCAGGCTGCGGCGTCGCTGATAAGCACAGCGAAGTACTCGTTGCCGTTGTCGGGGTCCTTGTAGTAGGAGAAATTCCCCTTTGCCCGGACCTTTTTCCCGACGTAGTTCTCAGAGCTATAGACCATATCATAGACCTGACCGTAGACCATACTGGAGCTGAGCTGAGTGAGGTCGATGTCCACATCTCCGTTGGAGGTGTTCGGGAAGGCCTCCTCTCCGGAGGAAGCCGTCAGCACGTCGCTGTAGTAGTCGGCAAGGTCCACCTCGGAGGAGGAGCTTTCCTGCTCACTGATGATGGACTCCATGGCTGATGTGTCTCCGCAGGCAGTCACAGCGGCTGCTGCAAGGATAGCTGCGGTGAAGAGAGCTGTTCTTTTCATTTTTCTGACCTCCTTACGGCCTTTGAGATGAGGCTGAACACCAGGAAAACGGCAAGATCTGCCACTACTATGGTGGAGCCTACGGGTGTGGAAACGAGTATGGATAGGAGTATACCTGCTCCGGCGCAGACCACTGATATGACTGCCGAGCAGATGATGACGCTGCGGAAGCTCCTAAAGAGCCGCATAGCCGACAGCGCCGGGAAGATGATCAGTGCCGAGATCAGCAGCGAGCCCACTAAATTCATGGCCAGCACTATGATCAGTGCAGTGATCACTGCGATGAGAGTGTTGTAGAGCTCGGCCTTGACGCCGGTGGCCTTGGCGAAGCTCTCGTCGAAGGTGACGGCGAAGATCTTGTTGTAGAAGAAGATGAAGGTGCCGATCACGATCGCCGACATGACCACGCAGAGCCTGACATCGGAGGGCTTCAGCGCAAGTATCGAGAATGAGCCAAAAAGCGTGCTGCAAACGTCGGCGGAGATGTTGGCCGAGGTGGGGAAGATGTTCATGAGCATATAGCCGATCGCCAGAGCTCCCACTGAGATCATGGCAACGGCGGCATCGCCCTTTATCCGGGTGTTCTGGCCGGTCCTCAGCAGCAGTATAGCCGAGATCAGCGTCACCGGGAGGACGATGAGGTTCTCGTTGGTCAGGCCGGTGACTGCCGCAGCAGCCATTGCTCCGAAGGCCACATGAGAGAGACCGTCGCCGATGAAGGAGAAGCGCTTCAGCACCAGCGTCACTCCCAAGAGAGAGGCGCACAGGGCTATGAGCAGCCCCACGATGAAGGCGTACCTGACGAAGGAGTACTGGAAGAACTCATGCAGCGTGGAAAGGATCTCAGTCATCGTTCTCAGCCTCCTCACTTGCGATAAATGTCCTGCCGACGGCGCTTTTTGCGTAGTCCTCAGCGGTGCCGAAGAAGAGCTGGCGGCGGCTGCCGATATGTAGGATATGGGAGGCGTGCCTCATGGCGGCGCCCACGTCGTGGGACACCATTATTATAGTCACGCCGTCACGGTTGAGGCTGCCGATCATCTCGTACAGATCCGCCTGCGCCCTTGGGTCGAGCCCTGTGACAGGCTCGTCGAGGAGGAGGATCTTCCCGGCGGCGCAGAGAGCTCTTGCAAGGAGGACCCTCTGCTGCTGACCGCCGGAGAGCTCCCTGTAGCAGCGCTTCGAGAGCTCCGTTATGCCAAGGCGCTCCATTGCGGCAGCAGCCCTTTCACGCTCGGCTGCGTTGTAGAAGGGCCTCAGACCGCTTTTTGAAAGGCAGCCCGACAGCACGATCTCTCTGACAGAGGCGGGGAAGTCCCGCTGTACCAGGGGCTGCTGGGGAAGATACCCGATCTGGCCGGGAGCGACCCCCTCTCCCCGGAGGATCTCTCCGGAGAGCTGGGGCTTCAGTCCCAGAAGGGCCTTCACCAGAGTGCTCTTGCCGGAGCCGTTCTCGCCGAGTATGTAAAGATGATCCCCGGGAGCTACCTCAAAGCTCAGTTTTTCGGCAACTATGCTGCCTTCATAGCCCAGGGCGACGTTTTTGCAGGCGATCTGTACGTTCATTTTATTTCAGGACCTCTTTCAGTGTTTCGTAGTTCCCCTCCATTAGGGAGAGGTATGTGGTGCCGGACTGGATCTGGCTCTTGTTCACCGACTGGACCGAGCTCAGCTCAGCGATCTGGGCGTCGGCAGGGGAGTTTGCGATGACTGTTTCGGCGATCTTGTGGTCAGAGCCCTCGATCGTGAAGATCACGCAGGGATCAAGCTGAGCCAGCTTGTCGGCAAGGAAGGTGACGGTCTCGAAGCTGGCCTCGGTCTCCGCCGAGCAGCCCACGAAGGCGGCGTAGTAGTCCACGCCGTAGTCGTCCACGAAGTAGCGGAAGGGGAAGCGGTCCCCGAAGATCAGGGCCGTGTCCGGGTGGTCGCCGAAGAGAAGTGAGAGCTTGCCGTCAAGCTCGTCGAGCTGGGCGTTGTAGCTCTCGCAGTTCTGGCGGAGGTCGGTCTCCAGCTCGGGCTTGATCTGGCAGAGCTGGTCGGTGATCGCCGAGCAGAGGACCTGAGCATTGCGAAGGGAGAGCCAGACGTGCTCGTCGTACTCAGGGCCTTCCTCTTCGTCCTCCTCTTCTTCCTCCTCGGGCTCCATGCCCTCGATCAGCTCCTCCTTCTTGGCGGCGCTGCCGACGGCCTCAAGGAGGGAAAGGGAGCGTATCTGTTCGTTTTCGGCCTCGGAAAGGGCGTCCTCCACCCAGTCGTCGGACTCTCCGCCGGCGTAGATGAACAGGTCGCAGGTGGTGATCTTCACCATGTCGGCCGCCGTGGGCTGGTAGTTGTGGAGGTCGGCGCCGCTGTCCAGCAGGTAGGTGATCTGAGCATCGTCAGCGTGGGAGCCCAAGATCTGGCGGACCCAATCGTACTCCGGGAAGATCGTGCAGACAACGCTGAGCTGGCTGTTTTTCGGGGAAGAGCTCTCTCCGCAGCCGGCAAGGGCGCAGGCAGAAAGAGCTCCGCAAAGAGCAAGTGCAGTAATTCTTTTTATCATTATTTTCTCCTAATTGACATAAATTTTATCTAAATATCGGAATAGCAAGGCGCACAGGCTCATCAGGGCATAGCTATCCCATGGAGCTCTGTGCGCTTTTTCTCAGTTCAATAGGCGCTGTCTGAGAGTGACGGGCGTGGCGAAGCACACCGGCCTCCTCTTCGTGACGGCGGTGTTATAGGCGAAAAATAGGGCAGCAGCGGCTGCGGCAGCAGAGGCTCCTGCTGCACCGAGAGCGCTGACGGTCCTGCTCAGATCAGAGATCACATGGCAGACCGCACAGTCCTCGCCGGAGCAGTCGTGGCCGGCGTGATCTGCGATATATCCTGAGGCTGTCAGTATAACGGCAACTGACAGCAGACACAGGAAAATAGCTGCGATCCGGCTGGATAGCTTCTTCATACCGACACCTCCAAAAATGATAATAATTCTCATTTTATATGATACCACATTCTTCCCCTTATGTCAAGGACTTTCACAGCATTTTCACTTTTCGCAGATATACCGTCGTTTCGGGAGCTTGTCTGTGGGAGCTCCGCAGGAGCGACCGTTCAGGATCGTTAAAAACGCACAATAATGGGCGGAAAATTTCGTTACGGATCTTCCCCTCACGGTAGTGACAAAAGAGATTTTTTGTGGTATAGTTATAGTTAGGGAAAGGAAGGGATAATATGAAAGGTATATTTTTTAGAGCTGCTTCGCTGATCACTGCGGCGGTCATGACAGGAGCCTTTGCCGCTGCGCTCTCAGCAGATGCTCTGGACTTCAACTACTGCGACGCTCAGGACGACAAGGAGGCTCCCTATCAGAGCTTTTACGACCCGGGCGACTTGGACGTTTCCGCATATTCGGGAGATGCCAAGATCTGGATCGACCAGATCGAGGCGGATCCTCAGTCTCTTGAGCCCGGCGGCACAGTGGAGGTCGATGTCCATGTTTCGGGAGTCCTCGGATCGGTGGCTTCGATCAACCTTCACATCGACTACGACTCACGCCTGACGCTGACTCCGCCTAATGACTTCAGACTGGTGGAGATCGGCGGCGCCATGGACGCATCCTTCTCTGTAGTAACTGCTCTGGTCAACGGATCCTGTGTCAATATCGGCGCTTTTTCCGCCGGGAACAGGCTTCAGGACGGCGTTTTGTGCAAGCTCAAGTTCGCTCTTCCGGAGGACGCCAAGGCAGGCAGCCTTTACCCGGTAGGTATCGAATACGTCAGCACCGACTACGGCAGCGACGTGTTCATGGACCTGGGAAAGACGGATGAGGCTAAGCTCCAGGAGGCCTATCTTTTCACGAAGGGCATCACCAACGGCTATATCAAGATCTCCGGCGGCGCAGAGGAGGACTTCCTTCTGGGCGATGTCAACGGAGACACCATGATCAACTCATCTGATGCCTCGGATATACTCGTTGCCTATTCCAATACCCAGACCGGCGGTACTACCGGCCTGAGCACAGCGGCTGAGAAGGCCGCCAACGTCAACGGCGACCAGTATATCGACGCCTCTGACGCCTCGGACGTGCTGGCCTACTATGCCTTCACCAGCACCGGCGGGACCGGCAGTCTGGAGGAGTTCCTTGCGGATAAGCAAGGTGGATGACGCTTATGATCTCCCATCTGCACGGGAGCATATATAAGATCTTGTTCTGTAAGGGGAACAAACAGGAGCGGCCCGGTCTTCCGGGCCGCTTTCGTCTTTTTTCAGAACACATCTCTACAAAGTTCGACAAATCTCGTCAAAATTCATGGTATGATTATTCCCCATGATATGGTATTATTTTAACATGGAGGATGAGGATGTTGTCAAAAGATATAGAAAAAGAGATCACAGATCTGCTCATGATCTTGGGCATAGCGCCCAATCTAAAGGGATTCCACTACTTGAGGAAAGCCATAGGCACCTATGTCCTCGCTGTGGAGAATGACCTGGATGTTTTGCGGAATATTTATGATACCGTGGCGCTTGAGTTCGACTCGACACGAGCAGGAGCAGAGCGCTCCATGCGCCATGCGATCATATCCGGCTGGAAAAGGCGTGACCGGAAGTTTGCCAGCGAGATCTTCGGGAACTGTCTTGATTACAAGGAGGATGAGTTCCCGTCCAATCAGCTTTTCGTCTCGGCCACCGGAGAATGGATCAAGCAGCACTGTGCTGAGGGTGAGACCCTGACGAATAATGGATGATAAAAAGGCCCGTTCAGATAACTGACGGGCCTTTATCTTGTAAAAGAAAACTCTCAAACGGCCTGTTACAGCCATTTGAGAGCTTGGCGCGGATTGAGAGATTTGAAATATAGGGAGCTAATTCAGTGTAGTTGAGTGTAGTGAAAAATTGCCCGAAATTACGCCATTTTCGATTGATTGAAGTTTAGCGCAGTTGTCCCTAATTAGGTCATTTTTAGTATAGCATAACACCCTAATAACACCCCAGACACCCTAAATTTCAACGCTGATTTTATCGCGGAGCATAGCCCCTGTACTCAGCTTGACCGTAGTCACACCCTCGCTGCCGTCGGGAGCAACCGCTGTGTAATCGAATACCACAGCCACGTCCCATATCTCATCACCGAGCTTGCGTTCTAAGGCTTCTATTAGCTCGTCTAAGACGTTCTGTTCGGTGTCTATGGGTATGTCTGCAAAGAATACAAAGTCGTTGTGCAGGACACGTCTGTTAGTCCCTTTCGACTTGCTTCGGCTTTGAGGTATTATGACCGTTCTGCTTGCTTTGAGTAAGTTCACTTTCATCTCTTTCTCTCCTTCCTTTGTACTGAGATTGTGGTATCATCTGACTGTATTTAGCCTTGAACGCAGGGGATATACTCGCCCTCGCCTTGACCGCCGCTGTCCTGCGTTCTGAAAGCTCTGTAATGCGAGTGTCGGCGGCTATCTTAGCTTCGTGTTCATTCTGCAAGTCTGAAATATGCGACAAAGCCTTTGAAACAGCATCAATGCTATCGTTGTTCTTATGCCAATTATCTACCGCTATATCGTATTCATACCAAGGCTTCATATAGCTGTCATACCATTCCTTTTTTTCAGCTATCGCTGCTTCAAGTCTTCTGCCCTTTAGCACTCTGCCCTTATCGTCAAGCGGTCTGCCTTTATCGTCTTTCTTAAAGAGACTTTTCTTGAAAATTTCCCATTCAGCCAAGCGGTCAGATGTAGGCTCTTTTGGGTACGGCTCTATACCGCCGATGTAGTTCTGTATGCCTTTTGCATTTTCGGCTTTGAGCCTTTCATTCTCGGCTTCAAGCCTGCCGTGTTTTGCGGATAAGGCTGAGTATTCAGACCTGACATCAGCAAGCTCGGCGGTAGTCTCGCTCTTAGTCGTAGTAAGGGCAGATACTTCGCCTAAAAGGTTGTCTCTTTGCGTTGTAAGGTCGGCGACTTTGGCGGCGAGTTCCTCGGCATCGTCCTGTGCGATTTCGTTCTGTACCTCTGTCATCATTTTTGTTTTTTCAAGCTCGTTGAGTTTATTTTCATTATCCTTTATTTGTTTGTCCTGCTCTGCGAGGTGAGCCACCTGCTGCTGTGCTTCCCATTCATATTTTTCGGTGTGTTCACGGTCAGAGCCAACCTCTCCACGCTCTAAAGCATAGCCATACTGAACATTGAAAAGTTCAAAGAAAGCGTCCTGCATTTTACGATAGCTATTCTTGCCGCCACGCTTAGCCCAGAAGTCACCCTTAGACACTTTCGGGGCTTCGGGAGATACAACTTTTTCCGTGATAGTTTTTCCGTTTTCATCTCTTGCCTGTATAGGACTGTTCTTGTCATTACGCAGGACTTTTCCGTCTTCATCTTTTGCATAAACTTTCTGCTTCCACTCATCAGCAACAGGCACATAGTATAACTGCAAATGCGGTGTAGTTTCATCGTAATGTACTCTTGCGCCGATGATATTTTTATCTCCGCCCTTATAGCCAATCATTGATAATGCAAAAGCATATGCTCTGTCGAAAAATTCTTCTACCGCAGGCGGTGCAGGCTTGCCTTTTTCCCAACCCAAAGACTTAAAAAATTCAGTGTCGGAAGTGATAACCATTCCCTCAAAAGCAGTCTGATTTTTACTGCCATTGAATGAGCAATTCAGGTCTTTAAGTATCTGCTTGAACTTGCCTCGAAAGCCGCCGCCTGAGTCAACAAAAATCTTGTTGAGATAACTCAAATCTTTATCAATATCTTTGTTTTTATCTTCAACTCCCTTTGCTCTTTCAAGCTCATTTCCGAGACCACCGAGGTCAGATTTTTTGTACGGTGGTGATATTCTGACAACTTGAAAACTCATCTGTCATTCTCCTTTCTTGGTCTGCATTATTTTTATTCTTGTTTGTGTCTGATTTTGTGACATTGTAAAGCTCCAAATTCAGCTATTCTATTTTGTTACAAATCACCAGTATTTCCCAAAAGCTGATTTTGTAGCTTTATCTCACTAAGGCTACATAGTAGCCCTGTTCGCTCTCCGAGGGGCAAAGCTACCGCCCTGCACCTGTCTCTGCCGAGGGCTTTAAGCGACTTTCCCCCGCTTAAAAATCTCCCCCGCAGTAGTTCCCCTGCACTCCGTCTGCCGACGGCTTCAAAGAGCTTTCCACTCTTTGAAAATTCTCCCCTTGATGATTACGCCACTTGCAGCATTTTCCCTGTAGTCAGGTCAAGCTCATACTCCTTGATTACCTCGCCTGTGAATGTATCGACCACATAGCGGTGCTCTACATTCCCTGACCTGAATTTTTTGATAACTGTCTTATTGCCGTAATCCATTTTACTGCCGATACGAACGAGTTCTACCCCGAAGAAAGTCTGACCGTATTCGTCAATGTAGAATGGGGACTGACCGTTGTTGTATCGGTAGCCGTAGACAAGACGACCAGGGTTAAGTCTCTCAACAAGTGTATTGAAGTCCTCAGGGCTTTTCTGCCAAGCTTTCCAGTACGCAGAAAGCTGCTTGTACGGCGATTTTTCAAAGGGCTGTTCAGTCTCATCGTCATCGTAGCTCTCGGTCACTTCGACCTTGTTCAGAGTGCGTGACGGTATCCAGTGAGCCTTATGCATTTTAGTCAGCTTCTTGTCCTCGTCGGTGAGGGTGTCCCAGTGCTTGTAGAGATACCAAATTGTCCGCTCGATAATCTCATAGTCAGGCACGGACAGAAGATAGTCTTTACCGATTTCATTGATATGTGCATTTGCTTTCTCCACCAGCTTCTTACCTGTTAGCTCGTTGTACCGCTGAATGTGTTCAGCTTCGGGAACGGACGGAAGTTCAACGGCAACACCCTCGATAGTCTCCGCTCCACGATAAGCCGATACATCAACTCCCTTACCTCTGCAAATCTCGCACAGTTCATCGAAACGAAGTCCAACGATTTTATTAACAAGCATATGTACGTGGAGCTGATTTTCTATATCTCCACGACCCCAAAATATCATATACTTCAGATTGGACACCCATTTTCCCTTTTTATTTTTATGCTTGCCATATTTCCTCTGCAAGCGTTTTTTCATATTTTGCAAGAGATTATATCTGTCGGTATCGAGAACACTGTCCTTGAAAGTCAGCGTTATGCAGAAATCGTTTCTGTCGAAGTTATTCAGAGCTTCTAAGAAACAGGTATTGAATGAACGTCTTGAGTTTGCGCTGACCATAGCAGGAAGCGTAGCTCTGTATCGTTTTTCACGCTTGCCAGTATGCGCAGAACAACAGGGGAAACCTCTAAGTTCTTCATAACCGCTCTCAGAACATACCAGTCTCCTGAGCGTACTTAACTGTTGTGAACTTATAGCTGAATAGGGATAACTCATAGTGTTCTCCTTTCTGTTGACTGAATGCGCATAAGTCTATTGACTGAGAAAATGTCTGTTGCGTTAATACATATAATCCTTCTCAACAGGGACAACCCCCCTGTATTGAAAAACTTATATTTGCCACCGCAGCCCCTCAGATGAACACAGAGGGGTCTCAGTGGCTTTTTGTTGTTAGGGTAGTAACCGACCCTGCCTAAAGCATAGAATGGCTTAGAACGCAAATCTCGATGTCTGATAGCACTTCGCTTTGAATTCGCCTTGCAGCGAGGCAGGCTATAAAGACAGCCACCCTCTGTACTCAGGGAGTGGCTGTTCTCTTTACTTGGCTACCGCTTCGCTGTTGAGTTCGCCGTTAAGGAAAGCGACAAACTTCTCCTTATTGATAAGCGCTCTCCGACCACAAGGTACATACACTATCCTGCCCTCGGCAACCCACTTGCGGATACGATAAATCGGGATACCGAACTCCTCTGATATCTGCTTAGGTAACATCATTATAGGTCTGTTCATTTCATTCATAATATAATCTCCCTTCGTAAAATTTATTTTACATAGCTCTTGACAAAGTTAAGTTTCTTTGCTATAATTTAGTATAGCATAAGCAGGTGGATATGTCAAGCTAATTTTACCAACAAAGCTAAATTTATAAGCAAACTTTACAGGAGGTCTAATTTCAGATGAAAAATGAAAAGGAAGTTAGCAAGTACAAGCTAAGTGAAAACCAAAAAACCGCCAACCGCATTAAAGAGTTAATAGGAAACACCCCAATCGTTAAAATCGTTGAAGACCTTGGTCTATCTCGACAGACAATAAGCAATTTAATCAATGGGAGATATAAGCCTGACAGTGATAACTTGGGAAAGCTCGCTGATTATTTCGGAGTTTCTACAGACTATATCCTTGGTAGAACAGATGTTAAATCTCCAGACCCGAAAGCACAAGGAGTATGTGAGTATTTGGGTCTCACCGAACAAGCGGTCAACTTCCTCGCCGAGTTAAGCAAGCACCGAAGTAATCTAAGTGACTTTATAGTAAAGCACCTGACACCGATACTTGATGACCTTACGGACTTATCCGACCAATCAGCCCAGTTGTTAGATATAACGGCAAGTGCTCCGTCGCCGATGAGCAGCGAGTATGAACGACTGATGATTGACGCTGTTAGGTATCGTGCTACTCTCACATTCAACGAAGTGCTCGATGACTACGATATGAGGATTGCCAAAGCCAAGGAATATGAGGAAAGCAAACAGCGTGGACGAAAGGTGAATAGGGACTTAATGGAACAACACAGCCGAGAATTGTTAGATATGGTACTGAAAGGAGATTTGAAGAATGGCTCAGATTGAAAAGAAAAGGAATAAGAACGGCGATATTATCTCATATCGTATCAGGGTATTCTGCGGATACGGTGCTGACGGTAAGCAGAAGTCACAGTCGCTGACGTGGAAGCCCAAAGCGGGTATGACCCCTAAGCAGATAGAAAAGGCTGTCAGCAAGGCTGCTGCGGAGTTTGAAGCGGCTTGTATGGGCGGTAAGGTGGTCAATATCCGAAAGCTCCAGAACTTCATTGAGGATTGGTTTACCGTCCACGAAACGGCTCTGACAGCTTCCACTATCAAGAAGTACAGAGACTGCTGCAAGCGCATATATCCTGCTCTCGGTCATATCAGGATTGACAAGATAAAGACCGCTGACCTTGACAAGTTTTTTGTCACCCTCGCCGACGAAAGGAACGGCAATGCCTATGGGCGCTGCAAAATCGACCTCAAAGCAAAGCTCACAGAGCTTAAAATTACGCAGAAAGCCTTCGCAGCCAAAGCTAAAGTATCCACCAACTGCATACGCAGCTGCTACAATAAAGAGCGCATTATGTGGGATAATGCTGTAAAGATAGCCAAAGCTTTGAAGAAGACCCCGACCTCGGTCTTTGAGAAGACAGCCGATGACAGCAAGCTCTCACCGAAGACAATACGCTGCTACCACGGTTTCCTCTCTACGGTCTTTTCCTATGCCGTGAAAATAGGCGAGATTGCTGTTAATCCTTGCCTTAACTGCACACTCCCCAAATACGAAGCTCCCGACCATAAGATTTTGAGCGTTGCAGACACTCAGCGCTTCTTGCAGCTCCTTGACGAGCACGCAGAGCTGAAATACAGGGCATTCTTCAATATCGGAATATACGGCGGTTTCAGACGTGGTGAGATACTCGCCCTGACGTGGGACGATATAGACTTTGACAATAATATGGTGCATATCAGACGTGCGGTGCATTGGAGCAAGGACAAGGGCTACTATTACACAGACCCCAAGACCAAGAAGTCCAAGCGCTCAGTGAAAATGACAGATAGGGTAATGTTGATACTCCGACAGGTCAAGAATGAGCAGTTATCGGCAAAACTGAATTATGGTGACTACTGGAATAACCCTCAAAAACTCGTATTTACAGCAGATAACGGCTCTACAATGGCTATGGGTACTCCTTACAAGTTCCTAAAGAAGTTTTGCGAAGAGTATGAGATACCGAGGGTATCAGTACACAGTATGCGCCACTTGAACGCTACTCTGCTCATATCTAAGGGAACAAATGTTAAGACGGTACAGAGCCTGTTAGGGCATTCTACCGCTGTAACAACGATGTCTATATATGCTCACGAGATACAGTCGGCGGAAGCGGCGGCTTCGGAAGCCCTCGGCGAAATCCTTGAAAACGACCTTATCAAAAAGGCTGAATAATAGAAAAAAGCAGGCTCGGAAATTTCTTCCAAGTCTGCTCTTTTTTGACCCATAACACCCTAATAACACCCTATATCAAAATATACGAAAAATAAAAAGCTCCAAAACAACGTAAATACGTCATTTCAGAGCTGTTAATATTGGCGCGGATTGAGAGATTTGAACTCTCGCGCCGGTTTCCCGACCTACTCCCTTAGCAGGGGAGCCCCTTCACCACTTGGGTAAATCCGCAAACCGGCAATTGCCGATGTTATTTGGCGGAGAGGGTGGGATTCGAACCCACGTGACGTTTCCGTCAAACGGTTTTCAAGACCGCCTCGTTATGACCGCTTCGATACCTCTCCAGCATTTTTCGGAAGGGGCTTTTGCAGCTCCTCCGATCGGTCAGCTTATTTATTATACCACGAAAAACCTTTCAAGTCAAGGTGGAAAAACGGAAGCAAGCGACAAGAAGTTCTCAACATTTTTGTGCAGATCAACGAAGGCCTTCCATAGCTCTCCACATCGTATTATTTTAATAAGTAAAAAAATAGAAATAAATGTGAAAATTACTCTTTTTTCGGAAAATGTACTTTACATGAGCGGATTTTTAGTGTAAAATATACATAGTAATTTATTTGTGAGGTGCACTATGGAACCAAAATACAAAAGAGTTTTATTAAAGGTCAGCGGCGAGGCTCTTGCCGGCGACAAGAAGACAGGTCTCAACTACGATGTGATCACTGAGATCTGCAAGAGCATCAAGAAGTGCGCAGACGCAGGCGCTCAGGTGGCTATCGTCGTGGGCGGCGGCAACTTCTGGAGGGGCCGCTCCAGCGGATCCATGGACAGGACCCGTGCCGACCATATCGGTATGCTGGCTACTGCCATGAACGCTCTGGCCGTTGCCGATGTGCTGGAGTCTATGGGCTGCGATGTGAGGGTGCAGACCGCTATCACTATGCGCCAGGTGGCCGAGCCCTATATCCGCAATAAGGCCGTTACCCACCTTAACAAGGGCAGGATCGTGATCTTCGGCTGCGGAACGGGAAATCCCTTCTTCTCCACCGATACTGCCGCATCTCTCCGTGCTGTCGAGATCAACGCCGACATCTTCCTCAAGGCCACTCTCGTTGACGGAGTTTACGACAAGGATCCCCATAAGTTCGACGACGCAAAGAAGTACGAGACACTTACCTTCTCTCAGGTCATCGGCGAGGACCTGGGCGTTATGGACAGCACCGCCGCTGCCATGTGCCGTGACAATAAGATGAAGATGCTGGTATTCGACCTGAGCCGCCCCGATAATATCTATGACGCCGTTATGGGCAAGGAGATCGGCACAGTCGTTTACGAGGACTGATAAATAATTCTTGAAAGGAATACTGCTATGAAAGCTACTATCGATACCGCAAAGGAAAAAATGAACAAGACCCTCAACGCTCTGGGGAACGAGTACGCCTCGATCCGTGCCGGAAGAGCTAACCCCGCTGTGCTCGACAGAGTATTGGTGGACTATTACGGAGCTCCCACTCCCGTGAACCAGATGGCTGCTATCTCTGTTTCTGAGGCAAGGATCCTGGTCATCCAGCCCTGGGACAAGTCCACCCTCAAGCTGATCGAGAAGGCTATCCAGGCCTCCGACATCGGCATCAACCCCACAAATGACGGCAACGTTATCCGCCTTGCCTTCCCTCAGCTCACTGAGGACCGCCGTAAGGAGCTCTGCAAGAGCGTCAAGAAGTACGGCGAGGAGGCTAAGGTGACTATCCGCTCCACCAGAAGAGATACTCTGGATAAGCTCAAGAAGATGCAGAAGAGCTCCGAGATCACAGAGGACGATCTGAAGGACGCCGAGAAGAAGGTACAGGATCTTACAGACAAGTTCTGCGCAGACGTTGACAAGGCTGTTGCAGAAAAGGAAAAAGAGATCATGACGGTCTGAGCGGTGAGATATGGCTTTATTTAGTAAGAAAGAAAAGGAAGCCCTCGCTCTTCCTGAGGTGCTTCCTCAGCACGTCGGCTTCATTATGGACGGCAACGGCAGATGGGCGAAAAAGCGTGGACTTCCACGCTCCTTCGGCCACAGAGAGGGAGCTAAGAACTTCAAGAAGATCGTCCGCTACTGCAAGGACATCGGCCTCAAGAACATCTCCTTCTACGCCTTCTCCACTGAGAACTGGCAGCGCCCGAAGGACGAGGTGGATACGATCATGGAGCTCTTCCGTGACTATATCGTTGACGTTCGGAACTTCCTCAGCGAGAACACAAGGATGATCTTCTTAGGGGACAAATCCGCCTTTGATCAGGACCTTCAAGAGAAGATGATCAAGCTGGAGGAGGATACCGCAAAGTACGACGAGATGACTCTGATGATGGCGGTGAACTACGGCGGAAGAGACGAGCTTGCCCACGCCGCAAGGCTCCTTGCTCAGAAGGCGCTGAGCGGTGAGATCCGCCCCGAGGACATCACCGAGCAGTCGATAGCGGATAACCTCTACACCGCCGGGATCCCCGACGTTGACCTCGTTATCCGTCCCAGCGGCGAGCTCCGCCTTTCAAACTACCTGATCTGGCAGTGCGCCTACGCCGAGTATTACTTCACGGACATACTCTGGCCGGACTTCACCCCCGATGAGCTCGACAAGGCTCTGATCGAGTTCGGCAGACGTCAGCGCCGCTTCGGAGGAGTGTAATGCTTACAAGGATCATCTCAGGAGCAGTCGGTGTGCTGATACTGGCTGCTGTCCTGTTTTTCCACGATACACTGGTGCTGCCGATCGCAGTGTCAGTGATGATCGGGATAATGCTTTTCGAGCTGCTGCGGGCCGTGAAGCTGGAGAAAAATATCCCCATACTCATTGCCAGCGAGCTCTGCGGCATCGCCATGCCCCTCATCTATATGAACTACCCTAAGCCTTTGGTCAGCCCGAAGCTCTTCGGGATACAGCAGATCACAGAGGACGGCACATGGATCTTCTCCAACGAGAGGATCACATTAGCGGCATTCGCTGTGACTCTGGCCGCCGCATTCGTGATCTTCCTGACCTGGCTCAGACACCACAAGGAGATCCGCTACGAGCAGGTGTTCTTCGCCCTGGCAGTAATGGTGCTGGTCCCCCAGGCCATGAGCTGCATCGTAAGGATCCACGGGAGCTCTGACGAGGACGGCCTCTTCCTGCTGATCATGGGACTGTGCGGCGCCTGGATCGCCGACACGGGCGCCTATTTCTCGGGAGTGGCTCTCGGCAAGCACAAGCTCTGCCCTGAGATCAGCCCCAAGAAAACTGTCGAGGGCTTCATCGGCGGCATACTCACCACCGGCATAGTTTTCGCTGTGGCCTTCTGCGTAAGGGGAGGCTTCTCTCCGGTGACCGCTGCCGTTTCATTTATAACAGGCGCAGTCTGCGCTGTTGTGGGAACTATCGGCGACTTGTCCGCCTCCATGGTGAAGCGTCAGATCGGCTTCAAGGACTACGGCAAGATCATGCCAGGCCACGGCGGTATGATGGACCGCTTCGACAGCGTGCTCTTCGTACTGCCCACGTTCTATGTGTTCATAGAGCTCACAGTTAAAGCATAATAGGACTGAAAGGAGACTAACGCTGCTTAGTCCCTTTCGCATTTTATCAGGTCTGCTCATTTTTTCTGAGCAGCTATAATATCCTTGAAAAGGGGAACGATAATATGAACAAGTTCGTTTCGATATTAGGATCCACCGGCTCTATCGGGACCCAGTCTCTGGAGGTCTGCGAGAAGCACGGCTTCGTGATCAATGCTCTGGCTGCCCACAGCAGCGTGGAGCTCCTGGCGGAGCAGGTACGGAAGTTCCGCCCGAGATACGCCTGTATCTACAACGAGGAGAAGTACGCCCAGCTAAAGTCCCTCCTCAGCGATGTGCAGGTGGAGCTCCTCACCGGCATGGAGGGCCTTTGCAGGATCGCCGCCCTTGAGGAGAACGACATAGTGCTCAACTCCGTCGTGGGAATGGTGGGGCTCCTGCCCACGCTTACCGCAATAAATGCCGGGAAGGACGTGGCTCTTGCCAACAAGGAGACCCTTGTGGCCGGGGGCGAGCTGGTAATGGGCCTTGCAGCGGAAAAGGGCGTCAAGATCTACCCGATAGACAGCGAACATTCCGCAGTTTTCCAGTGCTTGCAGGGCAATAAGCGTGAGCAGGTAAGGGGAATGATCCTTACCGCCTCAGGAGGGCCCTTCTTCGGGTACTCCTACGACCAGCTAAGGAACGTCACCAAGGAGCAGGCCCTCCACCACCCTAACTGGGAAATGGGCAGCAAGATCACTATCGACTCGGCTACCCTTATGAACAAGGGCCTTGAGTTCATCGAGGCGAAATGGCTCTTCGACCTTCGCCCCGACCAGATCCAGATCGTGGTCCACCGCCAGAGCGTCATACACTCCGCAGTGGAGTACAACGACTGCTCCGTGATCGCTCAGCTTGGCGTGCCGGACATGAAGATCCCGATACAGTACGCCCTCCTCTATCCGGAGAGGCTGGAGTGCCCCACGAAGCGGCTGTCACTGACTGACTACGGCACGCTGACCTTCGCAGAGCCCGACATCGAAACGTTCAAGTGCCTCGGCGCTGCTATCGAGGCTATCGGCAGAGGAGGAGCCTATCCCTGCCTCATAAACTCAGCCAACGAGGAGGCCGTTGGAGCCTTCCTCCACGACAAGATCCCATTTATCCAGATCGGCGAGATCGTCTCCTCCGTTCTGGATAGGTTCGAGCCCTCGAGCATCAGGAGCTACGAGGACGTTATGAAGGCTGACACCGCTGCAAGAGACTACGTCCGCAGCATCATCGGCTAAGGGTGCCGCCCTGAACAGGCAGGAAAGGATACTTTTTCATGGGAATAATCATTGCACTTCTCATATTCGGCCTGATCGTCACTGTCCATGAGTTCGGACATTTCATCTGCGCCAAGGCCAGCAATATCAAGGTACTTGAGTTCTCCATAGGCATGGGGCCGAAGCTGCTCCAGAGGCGAAAGGGCGAGACAGCATACTCCCTGAGAGCTCTGCCGGTGGGCGGCTACTGCGCTATGGCCGGCGAGGACGAGATCACTGACGACGAGCGTGGCTTCCGCAGCGCAAAGCTCTGGAAGAGGATGATCGTTCTGGTGGCAGGTGCCGCTATGAACTTCGTGCTGGGCTTCGTACTGCTGATCGCCATGGTCTGCATGATGACCGACGTCCCCACTACGGTGGTCAGCGGCTTTGCAGGCTATAAGGACGACGCCGGCCAGGTCCACTACACCGCAAGGAGCCTTGAGACCGGCCTTATGGACGGCGACAGGATCATCTCCATGGACGGCACACGGATCTTCAGCGTGCTGGACCTGAACTATATGTTCGCAACGACTACGGTCTCCACCCACGATCTGGTGGTGAGGCGTGACGGCAAGCGTGTGGAGCTCCCGGACGTGGAGTTCTACAACGAAAATACCGGCGGCACGCAGGATTTCGGCCTTGACTACAAGAGCAAGACGCCCCTGACCGTCACAAGGAGCGCCGGGGAGTTCTTCATGTCCATGGGCCATATCGTGGGCATGAGCCTTAAGCAGATGGTCACCGGAAAGCTCAGCAAGGACGACGTTTCCGGCCCTGTGGGAGTGGTCTCAGCGATCAGCGAGACCGCCAAGGAGAGCGAGTCCGCCTTGGACGCAGTTTTCAACCTGATCTACATGGCGGCCCTGATCACGATCAACGTGGGCATCTTCAACCTGCTGCCGATCCCCGGTCTGGACGGCGGAAGGCTGCTGTTCTGCTTCATCGAGCTGATCCGCAGGAAGCCCGTAAAGCCGGAGCATGAGGGCTATGTACACCTTGCAGGCATGGCGCTGCTCTTCGGCATAATGATCTTCGCAACGTATAACGACATCGCTCGCCTTATCACCGAGCACTTCGCCCACAACAAATAGGAGGAGAAATGGAGAAAAAGCCCTTCATCACCTCCCGGGAGGAGATCGCCGGCTCGATGATAGCCTGGCTGTTCTTCGTGGCGATTTTTGCCGTGGCGCTGGTGATTTCGGCGAAAAAGCAGAGCCTCACCCCTTTGCAGGCCCTGCATTCGCTGATCTTCGAGGAGGGCGTCGAAGGGTGGGTCCTGCCGGCGATCCTGACGGCCACACCGCTGTATATCCTGATAAACAGGGCGATCTGCAAGAGCAAAAAGCGCCGCTTCATCTCTGAGGGCACCATGCTGGAGGGAGAGATCGTCAGGACCTGGAAAAGCGGAAGAGGTCTCCAGCGACTGGAGATAAAGCTCCCCGGCGGCGAGACCTTCCTCAGCGGCGGCACCTTCGAGAGATACGACGTGATCCGCCTTAACAAATGCACCGTTTACGAGCTGAACGGTGAGTATATCGTGACTGAGCTATATCACAAAAGGAGTTTTTGATCATGAGAAATGTCAGACCCGTAAAGGTCGGGGACTGTGTCCTTGACGGAAAGCACATCTACATACAGTCCATGCTCAACGCCCGCTCCGACGACATCGAGGGCAGCGTCAGGCAGGCAAAGGAGCTGGAGGCCGCCGGCTGTGAGATCGTCCGGGCGGCTATCCCCAACATGGAGGCCGTGAAGCTGATCCCGGCTATCAAGGAGGCCGTGAAGATCCCGCTGGTTGCGGACATCCACTTCGACTACCGCCTTGCGGTGGAGGCCGCTGCTGCCGGAGTGGACAAGATCCGCATAAATCCCGGAAATATCGGCTCTATGGACAGGGTCAAGGCCGTTGTGGAGGCCTGCCGTGCCAGAAGTCTGCCGATCCGCATAGGAGTGAACTCCGGCTCGCTGGAGAAGGAGATCCTGGCCAAGTACGGCTCTCCCACCCCGGAGGCCCTTGTTGAGAGCGCCATGGGCCATGCAGCCCTGCTGGAGCGTTTCGACTTCAACGACATCGTGATCTCCATTAAGTCCTCGGACGTGAACCGCATGATCGCCTCCTATAGGCTGGCGGCGGAGAAGTGCAGCTATCCCCTCCATTTGGGAGTCACCGAGGCCGGCACCGAGCGCATGGGCCTTATCAAGTCGGCGGTGGGCATCGGCTCGCTGCTGTGCGACGGCATAGGCGAAACGATCCGTGTCTCGCTGACTGACGAGCCGGTGAAGGAGATCGCTGCCGCAAAGGATATCCTCAAATGTATCGGCAAGCGTGGGGGAGTGAAGTTCGTTTCATGTCCCACCTGCGGCAGGACCAGGATCGACCTGATCGGCACCGCAAAGAAGGTGGAGGAGGCCCTCAAGGACTCCGAGAAGGACATCACCGTTGCTGTCATGGGATGTATCGTCAACGGTCCCGGAGAGGCTCGTGAGGCCGACGTGGGCATCGCCGGCGGCGACGGCTGCGCTGTGATCTTCCGCAAGGACGGCACTCAGCGCAAGATCAAAGAGGAAGACATAGTTACTGAGCTTTTAGCGGAGGTCGAAAGGCTGTAAATGGATATAAATATTTCTGAGTTTTTGAAGGAGTTCACCTCCGACCTGCCTGAGGGCGTTCGGGCAGGTCAGGTGTTCAAGCTGACATATTCGTCGGACCTGAAGCATATCAGCTTCTTCGTCCGCTATGAGGATATCCTCCCGGCGGAGGATATCTTTGCCTTTGAAAAGGCCATGGAGACTGCTCTACAGGTGGAGCGCGTAAGGCTCAAATGCCGCTATCCTGAGGGGAAGTTCAGCCTTTCTGCACTTGAGAGCTTGTTCCCACTGCTGAAAAGAGAGATCTCTGTCATGAACGGCTTTCTGGACAACGCCGAGTGCAGGAGGAGCGAGGACAAGCTGACGATCAAGATCCAGTACGGGGGCCTTGATATTTTGGAGAAGTCCGGCTTCCCAAGGAAGCTCTCCGCCATGATCTACGACCAGTTCGGCATCAGGATCGGAGTGGAGCTGGAGGGCGAGACAGCAGTTTCCTCCTCGGCCTATGACGAGATGATCGAGGAGCTGGAGGCCAGCCTTCCGGACTACTCTGACCAGCTCGTACCGGAGAAGTCCCCAGAGGAGATCCGCCGTGAGGAGGCGCAGTCCGTTATCCCCACAAGATCGGTGGACATCACCTCCCTCAACAAGGACTTCGACCCGAATTCCGCCGAGATAATCAAGGGCCGTGCTATCAGGACCCAGCCCGTTTCTATCGCCGAGGCCATGGAGCATATGGGCGTCAAGACCACCGTCGTGGGCGACGTTTTCGCCAGCGAGATCAAGGAGATCCGCAACGAAAAGACAGTTGTCACCTTCGACATCACCGACTACAGCGGCTCGCTGGTGGTGAAGCTGTTCCTGAAGAACTCCGAGGAGGAGCTGCTGAAGGGCCTTGGCAGCATCAAGAAGGGCCAGACGATCCTCGTTACCGGAAAGATCGACTACGACCAGTTCGCCCGTGACATCGTGATAAGCTGCGACTCCCTGATCCGGGTGAAGCGGATCCCCAAAATGGACAACTATCCGGAGAAGCGTGTGGAGCTCCACTGTCATACGAATATGTCCACCATGGACGCCATCACCGATCCGGTTACCCTGATCAACAGGGCGGCTTCGTGGGGACATCAGGCCATGGCGATCACCGACCACGGCTGCGTACAGGCCTTCCCGGACTGTATGTACAATACGCCCAAGGACTTCAAGGTGATCTACGGTATGGAGGCCTACGTCGTCAACGACATCGACCGCCAGAAGGTGCTGAAAAAGCCCGACGGCCGCAGCCTCAACGACGAGATCATCATCTTCGACGTGGAGACCACCGGTCTGAACCTCTCCGCCGACCGCCTTACCGAGATCGGCGCCGTGAAGCTGAAAAACCTGCAAGTGGTGGACAGCTTCAACACTAAGGTAAACCCAAATATGCATATCCCCGAGAAGATCACCGAGCTGACCGGCATCTCTGACGCTGATGTGGCCGGTGCTCCTCAGGAGGACGAGGCTATCCGGAAATTCATGGATTTCTGCGGAGAGTCTCCGGTGCTCGCTGCCCATAATGCCAACTTCGATACGACCTTCATCAATGAGGCCTGCCGGCGCTCCGGGATCCAGTTCGACTACAACTGGATCGACACTCTGGTGCTCTGTCAGGCTATGCTGCCGGAAATGGGCCGCTATAAGCTCAACCTTGTGGCCAAGAACCTGAAGCTGGGCAAGTTCGACCACCACCACGCCTCAGACGATGCCCTCATGCTGGCCAAGATCTACATCGAGCTGGTGAACAGGCTCATCAGCGACAAGGGCGCTTTCATTCTGGACGACCTCAACACCAAGTCCGGCAAGATCGACGTGAAGAAGCTGAAAAGCTACCACCAGATCATCCTGGTGCGGGACCAGGCAGGCCTCAAGAACCTGTACAAGCTGGTATCCTACAGCAACCTTGACTACTTCTACAAAAAGCCTCTGATCCCCAAGTCTCTCCTTGAAGAGCACCGCCAGGGCCTGATCTTCGGAAGCGCCTGCGAGTCCGGAGAGCTCTTCCAGGCGATGGTCAACAAAAAGCCGGAGAAGGAGATCGAGCGGCTGGCTAAGTTCTACGACTACCTTGAGATACAGCCGATCTGCAACAACGAGTTCATGATCCGTGAGGGTACTGCTCAGAACGAGGAGGAGCTCAGGGACTACAACCGCAGGATCGTTGCGCTAGGCGAAAAGCTGGGGATCCCGGTGTGCGCCACCTGTGACGTACACTTCATCGACCCAAAGGACGCTGTTTTCCGCAAGATCATCCTGGCCACCATGGGCTTCCGTGACGCCGAGAACCAGGCCATGCTCTATCTGAGGACCACCGAGGAGATGCTGGCGGAGTTCCAGTACCTTGGCGAGGAGAAGGCCAAGGAGGTTGTCATCACCAACACCAACGCTATCGCCGACATGATCGAGCACGTCCGCCCGATCCCCAAGGGCACCTTCACGCCCACTATCGAGGGCGCCGAGGAGGAGCTGGTGAAGATCACCAATGAGCGTGCCCGTGAGATCTACGGCGATCCTCTGCCGGAGATCGTGGAGAAGCGCCTTGAAAGGGAGCTGAGCTCGATCATCAAGCACGGCTTCTCAGTGCTCTACATCATCGCTCAGAAGCTGGTGTGGAACTCCGAGGAGCACGGCTATCTTGTGGGCTCACGAGGCTCCGTAGGATCCTCATTCGTGGCTTCCATGGCCGGTATCTCCGAGGTAAATCCCCTCCAGCCCCACTATATCTGCCGGAAGTGCAAGCACAGCGAGTTCTTGCTGGACGGAAAGTACGACTCAGGCTATGACCTTCCGCCGAAGAAATGCCCCGTCTGCGGCACAGATATGCACCGTGACGGCCATGATATACCCTTCGAGACCTTCCTTGGCTTCGACGGCGACAAGGCCCCCGATATAGACCTGAACTTCTCCGGCGAGTACCAGTTCTGGGCTCACCGCTATACGGAGAAGCTCTTCGGAAAGGCCAACGTTTTCAAAGCCGGGACTATCTCTGCCGTTGCGGACAAGACCGCCTACGGCTACGTCAAGAAATACTGCGAGGAGAACGGTATCACGCTGAACAATGCGGAGATGGCTCGCCTTGCTATCGGCTGCACCGGTATCAAGAGGACCACCGGCCAGCACCCCGGCGGAATGGTAGTCGTTCCCTCGGATTACGAGGTCTACGACTTCACTCCGGTCCAGCACCCGGCAGACTCCGCCGACTCAGAGGTGATCACCACCCACTTCGACTTCAACTCCATGCACGACACTATCCTCAAGCTGGACGAGCTGGGACACGTTGTTCCGACTCTCTATAAGCACCTAGAGGACCTGACCGGCATGAAGATCAAGGATGTCCCCACCTCGGATCCGGACGTTATCCGTATGTGTACCAACTGCGACGTTCTGGGAGTCACCCCGGAGGAGATCTACTGCAAGACCGGCTCGCTGGGTATCCCGGAAATGGGCACGGGCTTCACGATCCAGATGCTCCTGGACGCAAAGCCCACCAAGTTCGGCGACTTCCTCCAGATCTCGGGACTGTCCCACGGAACTGATGTTTGGCTGGGCAACGCCAAGGACCTCATCGACAACAAGGTCTGCACGATCTCAGAGGTGATCGGTACCCGTGACAGTATCATGACATACCTCCTTTATAAGGGAGTCGAGCCGAAAATGGCCTTCCAGATCATGGAGTGGACCCGTAAGGGCAAGGCGCCCAAGCAGTTCACCCCGGAGATCATACAGATGCTCAGGGATCATAACGTTCCCGAATGGTACATAGAGAGCTGTCTGAAGATCAAGTATATGTTCCCCAAGGCCCACGCCGCCGCCTACGTTATCGCAGCGATCAAGCTGGGCTGGTTCAAGCTCCATATGCCACTGGAATACTACGCCACCTACTTCTCGGTAAGAGGCGAGGACTTCGACGCTGAGCTGGCCGTTCAGGGCAAGGCCGCCGTCCGCAGCAAGATCGAGGAGCTCCGTGGACTGGGCAACGACCGCACAAAGAAGGAGAACGACCTTCTGGATATACTGATGATCACCAACGAGATGCTCAGCAGAGGCTATGAGTTCCTGCCGATCGACCTGTTCAAGTCCCACGCCACCGATCATCTGGTGGAGGACGGCAAGCTGAGGATCCCCTTCTCGGCCATGAACGGCGTCGGCGAGAACGCTGCAAAAGGCCTTTACGAGGCCGCACAGAAGGGCGGCTTCATCTCCATAGAGGAGTTCCAGCAGGTCAGCGGAGCGTCAAAAACAACAATAGATATGTTGAAAAGCATAGGAGCTTTCGGCGAACTGCCGGAATCCACACAGATGTCCTTCTTTTAACTTGACTTTTCCATGGTAATATGTTATCATATTACCATGTTAGCAGACTAAAGTGTTTGGAGGCTTTCATGAAACGACTTCTTTCAGTGCTGGCTGCCGGTGCGCTGCTTTGCTGTGCCGGCTGCTCTGACAAAAATAACAGCTCCGGTCCTGTGGAGCTGGACGGCAAGGTCTATGACCGGGAGTTCAGCGAGAAGACCTTCTCTCAGCTCACCGGGGACATACAGATCGGCGGAGCTACCTTCGCCCTGCCCTGTACATTGCTGGACATCAAGGGGGACTTCTCATTCATCGGCTTTGTCGATGATGACGAGACAGACCACTCAAAGCGCATAGTGCTGGGGTTTGGCGGAGAGCCGGCCGCCAGCGTCACCGTGGAGTCCGAGCACGACGACAGCGACCTTACCGATAACAGCATCATCGCCTTTTCTGCCAACTCCGACACTGTTTCGGCCAACCCCGGCGTGGGGAAGGTCTCGGTGGGAGGGATCTCTCTGGGGGACACAAGGGAGCTGGTGGAGCGCTGCTTCGGCAAGCCTGCCGAGGAGCAGGACGTGGGCGACCGGATCGTCTGGACCTACACCCTTGAAGGCAGCCAGAAGGCCGAGTTCCAGTTCGGTAAGGACGACGACAAGGCCAAGGAGATAACTCTCCACACTTAAAAGCGAAGCAGTACACCGACCTTATTCGGAACTAAGGAGGATAATATGAAAAACTACGACCTTATCACTCCCGAGGGCACCAAGGATCTGCTCTTCGGGGAGTGCATGATAACAAGGCGGATCGAAAAGACCATGATGGATCTTTTCACCAGCTACGGCTACAGCGAGATGATAACTCCCGGACTGGAGTTCTTCGACGTTTTCAACCTGAATTCGAGGTATTTCCCTCAGGAGAATATGTACAAGCTCACCGACAGCAAGGGAAGGCTCCTGGTCATGCGGCCGGACTCCACCATGCCTATCGCAAGAGTGGTGGCTACTCGCCTGAGAGATGCAATGCTGCCGCTGAAGCTGTGCTATCACCAGACGGTCTACCGCACGGAGGCCGCTCTTAAAGGCCGCAGCGATGAGATCGTGCAGGCCGGCATCGAGCTCATCGGCTCAGAGCAGAAAATGGCCGACCTAGAGGTGATCTCCATGGCGGCTGAGTCTCTGAAGGCCTGGGGCATGGAGTTCTCCCTTGAGATCGGTCATATCGGCATTTTCAAGGAGCTGGTGGGCCGCCTTGAGGCTACCGACAAGGAGAAGGAGCGGATCCGTAAGCTGATCGAGAACAAGAACTTCCCCGCACTCAACGATATGCTGGACACATTCGGAGCAAGTCCCGTGACTGCGGCTCTGAAAAAGCTGCCGGCCCTCTTCGGAGGCGAGGAGGTCTTCGAGAAGGCCGAGGAGCTGATCCCCGACGACGGGAACATCGTTAGGCTCCTGGAGGAGCTCCGCCAGATCTACCGCAGCGCCTCTAAGCTCTGCGGCGGCGAGGGCAACGTCACCGTGGATCTTGGCCTTGTCAACAAGACCGACTACTACACCGGCCTGATCATCAAGGGCTATCTGCAGGGCCACGGCGAGGAGGTCATCTCCGGCGGACGCTACGACAGGCTGATCTCTGAGTTCGGCTATGATGTGCCGGCGATCGGATTCGCAGTCAACATCAACGCTATCTCCAAGGTGATCGAGAAGAACGGGGTCCTTCCGGCTGTGCCGAGGACGGACGTGATCGTCTACGCTGAGGAGGGCTGCGAGGTGGCTGCGCTGAAGGCCGCACAGGAGCTCCGTGAGCAGGGACTGACCGTGGAGAACGCTCTCTTCGGCGACATCGAGTCCGTGAGAGAATACGCTAAGGAAAAGAAGATCGCTAAGGTCGTTGTCATAGACGGAAGCGGAGAGGAGCTGTAAATGGATAAGCCTATCAGAATGGCTCTTACTAAGGGCCGACTTGAAAAGGACACGGTGGGACTGCTGGAGAAGCTGGGCTTCGACTGCACCGCCGTCAGAGAAAAGGGAAGAAAGCTGATCCTGCCTGTTCCCGATGCCAATTTGGAGGTGGTCCTTGCTAAGGCCAACGACGTGATCACCTATGTGGAGCACGGCGTGTGCGATATGGGAGTCGTGGGCAAGGACACGATCATGGAGATGAAGGGCAAGTTCTTCGAGCTGGTGGACCTGGGCTTCGGACGGTGCAGGTTCGCCCTGGCCACAAAGAAGGGCACGGATTTCTACAGCGGCTACGGGATCAAGACCATCGCTACGAAGTACCCCAACGTTGCAAGGAGCTTCTTCGAGAAGAAGGGCATGGATACCGAGATCATCAAGATCGAGGGCTCTGTGGAGCTGGCTCCTCTGCTGGAGCTGGCAGACGGAATCGTCGACATCGTGGAGACCGGCACTACACTGAAGGAGAACGGCCTTGAGGTCATCGAGGACGTGGCTCCGATCTCTGCAAGGCTCATCGCAAACACAGTCAGCCTTAAAATGAGACAGCAGGAGATCGAGGAACTGATCAAGAAGATAGAGGAGAATTTATAATGAGAAAGATATATGCCAACGGAAATGACGAGAACGCCTTCCTTGCTGAGCTCAGCAAGAGAGCAGGCGAGACCAATAAGCGTGTCACTGAGACAGTTTCGGCTATAATAGAGGACGTAAGAGTGAACGGCGATACTGCCGTAAAGAACTATACGCTGAAATTCGACGGGAACCTTCCCCAGTATTACGAGGTGCCAAGAGAGGTGATCAACGACGCTCTCACTGAGGCGGATCAGGAGTTCGTAGATGCTCTGCTGAACGCTCAGGAGAACATCGCTGACTTCCACCAGAGACAGGTGGAGCAGGGCTTCATCGCTCCCAAGGCCAACGGCGTGATCCTTGGCCAGAAGATCCGTGGCCTTGAAAGGGTGGGACTTTACGTTCCCGGCGGAACTGCCGCCTATCCCTCCAGCGTGCTGATGAACGCTATCCCGGCAAAGATCGCAGGCGTCAAGGAGATCGTCATGGTGACTCCGCCCCTAAAGGACGGTACTCCCAACAAGGACATCCTTGTAGCTGCTGCTGTTTGCGGAGTAGACAGGGTGTTCCTCTCAGGCGGAGCTCAGGCTATCGCTGCCCTTGCCTACGGTACTGAGGAGATCCCCAAGTGCGACAAGATCGTAGGCCCGGGAAATATCTACGTTGCCACCGCAAAGAAGCTGCTCTACGGAGTAGTCGACATAGACATGATCGCCGGCCCCAGCGAGATCCTGGTGATCGCTGACGAGACCGCAGATCCGAAGTTCGCTGCGGCTGACCTTATGAGCCAGGCCGAGCACGACGTTCTGGCCTCGGCTATCATGGTGACCACCAGCGAGGAGCTCGCAGACGCAACTATCGCTGAGATCGACCGCCAGAAGCAGTACCTCTCCAGAAGAGAGATCATCGAGAAGTCCCTTGAGGACTACGGCGCTGTCATCATCGCCGACAGCCGCCAGCGCTGCGTAGAGCTGGCCAATGAGATCGCTCCGGAGCACCTTGAGGTGCTGATGAAGGATCCCATGGAGCTTTTGGGGAGCCTTGACAACGCTGGATCTATTTTCCTCGGACACTACGCCTCTGAGCCTCTGGGAGACTACTACGCAGGTCCCAACCACGTCCTCCCCACCAGCGGCACTGCACGGTTCTTCTCGCCTCTGGGAGTAGCCAGCTTCACCAAGCGCACCAGCTACACCTACTACACAAGAGAGGCTCTTGAGGCCGCAAAGGACGACATCGTCCTCATTGCTGAGAGAGAGGGCCTGACCGCTCACGCAAACGCTATCAAGATAAGGTTTGAATAATGGCCGGACGAAACGGAGCTTTTATAACCGGCATCGTGCCTATGGACATAGCTGACCTGCCGGAATACGGGCAGTTTTACGCTGACGCATTCAGCGCTCCGCCCTGGAACGAGCCTTGGACGAAGGCCTCCGCTGCCATGAGGATCAGCGCAATGATGTCCTCGACCTCTTTTATAGGACTTGCGATGTACAGGAGCGGCATTCTGATCGGCATGATCTGCGGACAGATCGAGTTTTCTCACAGCTCTAAGGAGTTCCAGATCCAGGAGCTCTGCGTTGCCGAGAGCGAGCGTGGAAAGGGCTATGGGATCGATCTTTTGCAGGCGCTGAAGCAGGAGCTGTATAAACTTAAAGTAGACGGCGGGATCTACCTGATCACCTCTCACGGCGAGGCCACGGAGGGCTGGTATCAGCGGCACGGCTTTCACACCTCAGATGTTTTCATCGTAATGAACGACCGATAAGGAGAAATGATATGAGCTTTGCAAATAAATGGGAAGAGAACGTCCGCAGGGTGGAGCCCTATGTTCCCGGGGAGCAGCCCAAGGAAACGGACGTGATCAAGCTCAACACCAACGAGAATCCCTATCCGCCGGCTCCGGCAGTAAGGGAGGTCCTAGACAGCTTTGACGTTTCACGCATGAGGCTCTACCCAACACCGGACGCCGATGTGCTGGTGGAGGCGATCGCTGAGCGCTACGGGCTGAAAAAGGGCCAGATCTTCGTGGGAGTCGGCTCCGACGACGTGATCTCGATGGCCTTCATGACATTTTTCGGCTCGGAAAAGCCCATACTCTTCCCGAACATCACCTATTCCTTCTACGACGTGTGGGCGGAGGTCTACCGGATCCCCTATGAGACCAAGCCTCTGAGAAGTGATATGACCATCGATCCGGAGGACTATAAGGTCCCTAACGGCGGTATCATCTTTCCAAACCCCAACGCTCCTACGGGAGTCCTTGAGAGCGTGGAGATGATCGAGGAGATCGTGAAGGCGAACCCCGGGTCAGTCGTCATGATCGACGAGGCATATATCGACTTCGGCGGCGAGAGCTGCCTTCCCCTCATCGAGAAGTACGACAACCTTCTGGTGATCCAGACCTACTCAAAGTCCAGGTCCATGGCCGGCATGAGGATCGGTATGGCCTTCGGCAGCGAGAAGCTGATAGCCTACATGAACGATGTGAAGTTCTCGGTGAATTCCTACACCATGAATACGGTAACTCAGCTCTGCGGAGCCGCCTCCATGAAGGACGAGGCCTATTTCCGCCAGAGCGTTCAGAAGATAATAGACACCCGTGAGAGCTCCAAGGAGCGCCTTGCAGAGCTGGGCTTCTCCTTCCCGGACTCAAAGGCCAACTTCATCTTCGCCTCGCCCTCGAAAAAGAGCGCAGGAGAGGTGTTCTCGGAGCTGAAAAAGCGCAGGATCTACGTTCGCTGGTGGGACAAGCCCTTGATTCGGGACTACCTGAGGATCACTGTCGGCACTCCCGAGGAGATGGAGCGGCTGTTCACTGCACTGGAGGAGATACTCAATGGATAAGCTGAAAAGATGCGGAGAGGTCGTCCGCAAGACCAAAGAGACCGACATTTATATCTCCCTTGAGATAGACGGGAAGGGCGATGCTCAGATCGACACAGGCATCGGATTTTTCGACCATATGCTGACTGCTCTGTCAGTACACAGCGGGATCAGCATGACCGTCAAGGTGAAGGGCGATCTGCACGTTGACTGTCACCACACGATCGAGGACACCGGCATCGCTCTGGGACAGGCTCTGAGCCAGGCCCTTGGCAGCAAGTCCGGGATCGTCCGCTACGGAACGGCCTTCATTCCCATGGACGAGGCTCTGGCGATGTGCAGCCTCGACATCAGCAACAGGCCCTTCCTGGTCTTCGACTGTGAGTTCACCAACCAGAGCTGCGGCAGCTATGACCTTTGCATGACGGAGGAATTCTTCCGAGCCTTCGCCTTCAACGCAGGGATAACTCTGCACATAAGGCTGCTCTACGGAAGCAACGACCACCACAAGGCCGAGGCTGTCTACAAGGCGGCTGCACACGCTCTAAAGACCGCTGTTTCGCTAAATCAAGACGGCAGCACCCTCTCGACGAAAGGAGTCCTGTGATGATAGCCATTATCGACTACGGCGCCGGAAATATCTTCAGCGTGAAGAACGCTTTGGACTACCTGGGGCTGGAGAGCGCCCTTGTGAAGGACGAGAAGTCGGTCCGTGAGGCCGATAAGATCATCCTTCCCGGCGTGGGAGCCTTCCCTGCGGCCATGGAGATGCTGGATAAGTCCGGCCTTGTGCCTGTTATCCGTCAGGAGGCCAAAAGGAAGCCCTTCCTTGGGATCTGTCTGGGTATGCAGGTGATCTTCGAGAAGGGCTATGAGTTCGGCGAGCACGAGGGCTTGGGTCTGATCCCCGGCAGCGTCCGGAAAATGGAGGAGCCCGGCCTTGTGATCCCTCACATGGGCTGGAACAAGCTGGAGAAGCTGAACGACTGTCCGCTTTTGGAGAACATCGGCGAGGAGGAGTTCGTCTACTTCGTACACTCCTACAAGGCCCACACCGAGGACAGGTACATCGCCGCCTACAGTCAGTACGGCGGAAGGGTCCCGGCGCTTGTGTGGGACGGAAATTTCGTCTACGGAGCACAGTTCCACCCGGAAAAATCGGGAAATACTGGACTCAATATACTAAAAAGCTTTGGAGGGCTTATAAAATGAAAAAGAGAATATCAGCAATCATCTGAGTAAGTTGATAATTCACAGCGCAATACTCAGTGATACCAATGGTCACCGACTGCGCCATCAAAGGTGCTGCACATTTGTGAAGTACGCTGAAAATGACCTTGGCAAGCATTGGAATGGGAAAACAACGACTCTCGGGAGGATCAATATGATAATTTTACCTGCAATAGACATTAAGGACGGCAACTGTGTCCGGCTCTATAAGGGCGACTTCTCCACGGTGGAGAAGGTGGCCTCAGACTACCTTGAGACCGCCCGGAGCTTCGAGGCCGCCGGCGCAAAATGGATCCACATGGTGGATCTGGACGGCGCCAAGGAGGGCAGACCTGTCAACACAAAGATCTACACCGACGTTGCCGAAAAGACCGGCCTTAAGGTGGAGCTGGGCGGCGGTATCCGTTCGCTGGAGACCATAAGAGAGTACCTTGAAATGGGCATAACACGGGTAATTTTGGGTTCAGTTGCACTCAAGGACCCGGGACTGGTCAGCGACGCTGTGGAGAAATTCGGCAGCGAGAAGATCGTTGTGGGGATCGACGCCATGAACGGCATGGTGGCCACTGAGGGCTGGCTGGAGAGCTCTGACGTGAACTACATCGACCTAGCAGAAAAAATGACCGAGGTTGGTGTCAGGTACTTCATCTTCACCGATATTTCCAAGGACGGCACGCTCTCAGGCGTCAACCGCCAGCAGCTTGCTGTGCTCAACGAGGCTGTGAAGGGCCGGGCCAACATCGTTGCCTCCGGCGGTGTCCACACGATGGAGGACATCATCGCCTGCAAGGAAATGGGGCTTTACGGTACTATCTGCGGAAAGTCCCTCTACAAGGGAACTCTTGATCTGAAAGAGGCTATCCAGTATGCAGATCTGTAAGGAGGATATGCTAATATGCTCGGATATATAGCTTTGGCAGTAATGGTAATTTTGGGTGCGCTTATGCTTTTTTCTCCGGAAACCTGTGTAAGGGCCGATAAGCGTGATGATCCGGAGGCAGTCTCACAGATAAAAAATTTCGGTAAGGCAATGTTAGGATTCGCTGCGATGGCAGCGCTGCTAATGCTGAAATACAAGCTGTTCTGAGAACAGCTCATAGGGAAGAGGTGTTGAAATGCTTGCAAAAAGAATAATACCCTGCCTTGACGTGCGGAACGGCAAGGTGGTGAAGGGCGTGAATTTCGAGGGGGTCCGGGACGTGGGCGACCCTGTGGAGTGCGCCGAGGAATACAACAAACAGGGCGCCGATGAGATCGTTTTCTACGACATCACGGCCTCATTCGAGGGCAGGGGAGTCTTTCTGGACGTGGTCCGGGAGACCGCCAAAAAGGTCTTCGTCCCCCTGACAGTTGGCGGCGGGATCAAGACCGTTGACGACATTAGGGAGACTCTGAGGGCCGGCGCCGACAAGGTCTCGGTGAACTCTCAGGCTGTGCAGAACCCTCAGCTCATCAAGGACGGAGCCGATATTTTCGGCAGCCAGTGCATCTGCGTGGGGATCGACGCAAAGAAGATCGCCGACCGGAAGTGGACCGTCTACATAAACGGCGGCCGAGTTGACATGGGGATCGACCTTATCGACTGGGTACATACTATCGAGGAGCTGGGCGCCGGAGAGATCTGTCTGAATTCGATCGACGCCGACGGCACCAAGGAGGGCTTCGATATCGAGATGCTCAGGGCTGTCTGTGACAACTGCTCCATACCGGTGATCGCCAGCGGCGGTGCCGGAAAAATCGGGGATTTCGCTGAGGTCTTCGAGAAAACAGGAGCAACTGCGGCGCTGGCGGCCTCGCTCTTCCACTTTAGGGAGCTGACGGTGGGACAGGTCAAGGACTACTGCCGTCAGCATGGCGTTATCATGAGGTGAGCCATGGATCAGATCTGGAAGGATATGTATGAGGCGGCGAAGGCTGTTCTTGCCCCGAGGCGGATCTCAGAGTACGTCACGGCAGGGGAGGTCTCTGCGGCGGTGCTCAGCAGCTCCGGCAGGATCTATACCGGGGTGTGCATGGACACCTGCTCCACGCTGGGGATCTGTGCCGAGCGAAATGCCATTTTCAGCATGGTGACCAATGGCGAGGACAGGATCGAAAGGGTCCTGTGCATACCTCCGAATGAGGGCAAGGGCGCTCCCTGCGGAGCCTGCCGTGAGCTTATGGTCCAGCTCATGCCGGAGGACTACAGGAGCATACAGATAATGCTGGACTACAAAAATGACATCGTTACTACTCTCGGGGAGCTGACCCCGGAGTGGTGGATAGGATAGGCAATGATCGAATATAAGGACATACACGAGTTTTCATCGGAGGAGCTGGAGAGGCTCTTCCTTGCGGTGGAGTGGTCGTCGGGCCACTACCCGGACAAGCTAAAGACCGCCATGGAGAACTTCTCCACGGTCTACAGCGCATGGGACGGCGACAAGCTCATCGGCATGATCTGTGCGATGGACGACGGTGTGATGACCGCCTACGTCCACTATCTGCTGGTGGATCCGGACTACCACGGTCAGACTATCGGACGGACCCTCGTGGGCATGGTCAAGGAGAAGTACGCCGACTATCTGAGGCTGATCGTTATCGCCTACAACGACGAGATGAAGTTCTATGAGAACTGCGGCTTCGTGAAGTCAGATGTCAGCTCGCCCATGTTCATTACCAGTCTCTGGACCTGAAAGGAGAGAATATGATAAAGATCGATATAAACGACCTTGACAGGTTTTTCAAAAAGGGCGAGCTCATACCTGCGATATGCTATGAGGTCAACACCAAGACAGTGCTCATGCTCGCCTACATGAACAAGGAGAGCCTTAGAAAGACCCTTGAGACAGGCTACACATGGTTCTGGAGCCGCTCACGGCAGGAGTATTGGAACAAGGGCGCCACATCGGGGCACCTCCAGAAGGTAGTCTCGATCTACGGCGACTGCGACGACGATACCCTTCTGGTGAACGTTGAGCAGACCGGCGTGGCCTGTCACACCGGCAGCTATAGCTGCTTTTTCAACGAGATATATAACAGTGAGGAGGAGTGATGATATGACAGTTTATGAGGAGATCTTTGAGGTGATCAAGGAGCGCAAAAGACAGTTCGAGAGCGGGACTGCTGCGGAGAATTCATACACCTGCTATCTTTTCGACAAGGGAGTCGATAAGATCTGCAAGAAGGTGGGCGAGGAGGCTACCGAGACAGTGATCGCAGCCAAGAACGGCGACAACGACGAGCTCAAGAACGAGATCAACGACCTGCTCTACCACGTCATGGTGCTCTGTGCCGACCGTGGCCTTGAGTGGTCAGAGGTGGAGAAGGTACTTGACGACCGCAACGAGAAGATCGGCAACCTAAAAAAGTTCCACCAGGTAGACAAGAATACATGAAAAAAGCTCCCCTATGGGAGCTTTTTCTTGTCTGGGGCCTCGTTGCCGCTGAGCGGCAAGACTTGAATTTTTGTACCGGTGGTAGGGGACGCCTTCACTTGCAAGGCGTCCTCAGCTAAAGCATATAGCATCGCCAGCCAAATCGAAGATTTGGGGCGCTGCTTATCTGAAAAAACAGTCCCCCGGACTGTTTTTTCATTCACCCCTTGCGAGGCGCTTTAAGCCTATTCTGAGGGCTCTGCCCTCAGCCTAACCGGCACAGCCCCTCTGTCAGCTTTGCTGACATCTCCCCACACTGTGGGGAGTCACTCCCGGCAGGGAGCGAGCGGCTCCCTGCACCCCGCATTTTTTTATCAATATCCCAGCTCCTCGCCGACGATGATCACCTTGATCCTGCCCTTGTGTCGCTGCTGGGCTGAGATCAGGTAGTTGCAGCAGATCCGGCCGTCGCCTCCGCAGCCGTCGCTGATCTGGCGGTCTGCCTTGGACAGCGAGACGCACTTGCCCGTCTTTGAGCAGGGCGTATCACAGCTCAGTCTCACGCAGTTGGGCGGAGCAGCCTCTCTCTTGACACGGATCTCGGCCTCATCAAGATCCTTCACGATCTTGTTGTAGCCGGCGATGATGATCACAGAGTCCGGACCGTATGCGATAGCGGCGATACGGTTGGAGTTCCCGTCAACGTTGTACAGTACTCCGTCCTCGGTGATAGCGTTCGTGCTGGAGATGTAAACGTCCGCAAAGAAGGACTTCCGGTAGATCTCCTTAGACTCCTCCGGCGTAGTCGCCTTGCTGCGGTCTAGGTAGTCATACTTCCCTGACTTCAGGAGCTCCATGATCCCGCACTCTCCCATAGAGACGCTTCCTCCGTGGGTGACGGTATCGCCCTCCTTCATCAGTGAGTCCACGATCGGACAGACCTCTGCGGCTGTGGGGGCGTAGTAGAACTCCATGTTGTTCTTTTTCAGCTTCTCGCCAACGGCCATGATCCTTGCTTCGATAACAGTTTTTTTATTGGCGTCCATGATACTTCTCCTTTTTATAAAATATGCGGAGCGCAAAGGCTCCGCATTTTGTCGTAAGTCATTCCATGTCGGGCTCAAGAACAGCGTACTTTCCGTCGTCACGGAGGTAGACCACATTGATCTGGCCGGTAGCAGCGTTGGTGAACATGAAGAACTCATGGCTGAGCAGGTTCATCTGGAGGATAGCCTCCTCAACGTCCATGGGGCGCATCTTGAACTTCTTGTGCTTGATGATCTCGTAATCCGGGATCTCCTCGACGGGCTCAGCGAAGGCCTCCTTGAAGGCGGTATCCTTGAGCTTCTTCTCCACCTTGGTCTTGTTCTTGCGGATCTGCCTGATGATCTTATCGATAGCAGCGTCGAGGGCGTCGGTCTTGTCGATGGCTGTATTCTGAGCACGGAAGATCATGCTGTTGTATTTGACTGTAAGCTCCAGAATGATCTGGTTCTTGACCTCGGACATAACGATCTTTGCGTCGGCCTCACTGCCGAAGAATTTATCAAGCTTTGAATCGATCCTCTTTTCTGCGTATTCTGTGAAGTTCTGTGGTACCTGCATTTTCTTAGCGGTGATAGTAGTTTTCATAGATAGATGTCCTCCTTTGAGCTGTTCCTAGGAGCAGCTTATTTTATGGTTATATTATACCATGGGCAGTTAAAAATTACAAGTATTTTTTGTTAATTTTGTTGAAACTGTACAGGGTTTTCTCCCCGATCTGGTGATAATGACAGTTAGTTGCAGATAGCGTTCAGCATAGCGCTGACGATCTGCTCGCTGGTGACGGGAGTGCTGTAGCGGTCCTCAAGGAGCACACAGAAGGCGATCGGGTGCCGTGGGTCGTCCACAAATCCCACCAGCAGAGAGTTGTCCTCATCGCCGTTCTTCACCTGCGCCGTGCCGCTCTTTATGCCCAGAGTATAGCCGGGGATCGAGCCGGAGTAGTGGTTTGCGCCGTTAGTCAGCAGGATCTGGCGCATAGTGGAGGCCGTATCCTCCGAGAACAGCTGCTTGCTGTAGGTGGTCTTGCTCAGCTCCGAGACCTCGCCGTAAACGTCGGTGACACGGTCGATGATGTGAGGCATAGTCATCTTGCCGGTGCCGTTGGCGATAGCGCTCTGCCACATCATGAGCTGGATCGGGCTGACGAGGGTCTCGCCCTGGCCGATACAGGCCCACTGGGTGTTGAAATCGTTGGAGTCGACGAGGGTAGTGGAGGCTCTCTCGCACTGGATCCCGTCGATGTCGATGTACTGCTCCTCCTCGCCGTTGACCGCATAGCCCAGCCTTGAATAGACCTTCTTGATGCTGTTCAGAGGCATATCCGGATCGGCTACGAGCTGTGCGAAGAAGGGGTTGCAGCTATTCTCCACGGCCTGCTGGATATTCTGCTCGCCGTGGCCGGAGGTGTTGTGACAGTCGATGACGTCGCCGTTTTTGTTGGTGTAGTGGCCCGTGCAGGTGAAGCTCTTGGAGAAGAGCTTGTCCGCTCCCATGATCTCCAGGGCAGTGATCACTGTGGAGACCTTCTGGGTGGAGCCGGGAACTGTCCCGTAGAGGGCCTTCGAGATGAGGGTGCCCGTCTCAAAGTCAGCGATCCCCTCATATCCCTTTGTCACGTCGATGTTGGGAAGGCTGGTGCAGACCAATATCTCGCCGGTCTTGTAGTTATAGGCCACCGCACAGCCCTTAGCTCCCATGTAAGCATTATAGACCGCACGGTCGGCATAGTGGTCGAGGGTGGTATAGATCGCAGCCTTTCCGCCCTCCTTAACGAGACCGGCGTTGAAGCTGTAGTTGTTGAGCTTGTCGATATTCTGAGCAACGAGGGTGTTGGACATCTGGCCCTTGTCGTCACCGATAAGGTTGCCGAGGTCGATGAGCGAGCCCTCGGGGAACTGAGTTTTCCCCGATCCGTCGAAGATCACCTCGCCGTTGCGGTCGTAGACCATGCCCAGCTCATGCTTGTCGGAGTTCATCATATAAAACGGAGACTCACGCTGGATCTTGATCACCAGAGCGGCCATGCCTGTGATGAACAGCAGCAGGAACAGCGTGATGATCCGCTGAGTGCGCTTTATGCTTTTCATGCGCCTGCCCCCTTTCTGACAGCCGGACGGGCTGACGGTCTTTTCTTTTTAGCCGGGAGCTTCCCGAATGAGGGCGACTGAGAGGCTATGAGCATACCTGCCATAAGTCCGCTGGTGACCATGGAGGTGCCTCCCATGGAGATGAAGGGGATAGTTACTCCCGTGAAGGGGATCATATTGCAGGAGCCGAAGATGTTCAGCGCCATCTGCACTGTGAACGCAGCGCAGACCCCGGCGGCAAGGGTGCCGTGGTAGTAGGATCTGGGCGGATTGATCAGGGGAACTGCCAGCATGAGCAGGAGTATAAAGATCATCATAAGGGCGAAGAGGAGTCCCCATTCCTCGCTTATCGTTGAGAAAACGATGTCGCTCTCATAGGCGAAAACGTTGTGGAGGAAGCCCTTTCCTGGGCCTTTCCCGAACCAGCCTCCGTCGGCGATAGCGATGAGGGCCTGAGACTGCTGATAGCCGTTGCCGGTCTTATCGCTCCAAATATCCACGAATAGCCTGTCCCGAACATAGGCCGGGGCCAGCTTTATGCCGATGCCGGCGATCACCAGAACAGCGATACCTGCTCCGATGAGGGTCTTCTTCGAGAACTTTGCCTTTGGGTAGCAGATCCGCATGAAGAAGCCTGCTGCATAGATCCCGGCGAAGGTGGGGATGCTCCCAAGGTCCCTGCACCACCACTGCAAAAGGCAGATCGCTGCGGTGATCCCCAGAAGGATCAGGTTCTCCCAGACCACGTTGAACCAAAGCAGCTTGTGCTTCTTCTGCTGCTCGGCGACCGATGTGGCGCAGGCCATGACCAGCAGGGGCTTGAGCAGCTCAGAGGGCTGGATCGTGAAGGAGCCCATGTCGATCCACATACTGCGGCTGCCGGTGAAGAGGAGTATCACGATCATGACCAGCCCGATACCGATCCAGATCAGCTTTTTCTGTCTGGCGATCCAGTTGTGGTCCCGGCACACAAGGAAGCCGATACGGCTTGCGATGAGGGCAGCGATACAGGTGATCATGTGCTTCACTGACAGGTGGACCCCTCCGAAGCAGGACTGGAAGATCAGGCTCATGTTGAGGATCAGGATCAGAATGAAGTCAACGGTGTGGGTGTGCTGGCGGAAAAATGGCATGAGGATCGCCCAAGCAAGGTCCAGCCCTAGGACGGCAGCAGCAAGGCTCCACACGTCGCCGATCTGTTCGTAATTTCCGTTGTAGAGGATATTCGCCAGCATAGCACAGTGGGCCAGCAGCACGAATAGCCCGGATATGACGTAGGCGAAGGGGTTACTTTTCATGCTTGTCCCTCCTTCTGCGAAAGATCAGGCGGCGGCTGCCAAGATTGATGATGTCGTTTTCCCTGAGCTTTGCCTCCTTGACCAGGACGCCGTTGACGTAGACCCCCGACCGTGAGCCCATGTCCTTGATGGTCCAGACCCCGTCGGAAACGGTCATCATAGCGTGATAGCGGGAAACTGACAGGTCCGGGATCCGTATGTCCGCCGAGGCGTGCCTGCCGATGAGCACCTCGTCACAGCCCAAGGGGTAGGTAGCTCCCGGCTCTACCAGCTCCATATTGGAGGAGATCCTTGCCCAGCGCTTCTTGGCCGTGCTTTTCTCCCGATAGGCTGCGAAGATCAGTACCAGAGCGCATATATCCAGTGCCGCTGCAGTAACAGCGCACAAAATAAGGTTTGCGTTTTCCATAGTGTTGCCTCCGTGTGTATTTATTATCTGTGTGTAACTTGCATTATACCACATAAGCGCAGCGTTGTGGTATAATTGCCCGATATGCAGGGAGCAGATCGAAGATCTGCGTATCTGCAAGGGCTTTTAGATAAAGTATGATAAATGCTTTGCATTTATTATATCACACTTTTATCCGGATCGCAAGGATCCTGCCCTTCATAGCTCAGATCGCTTGCATTTCCCGAAAATATGTGCTATAATAATAAGGATAGGTCAAATTTGTGAAAGGAGCTCCGCCCTGTGCGGTATCATCATGGCAAAGAAAAAGGATTACGGCAACGACAGTATAACCAGCCTAAAGGGCCCGGACAGGGTCCGCAAGCGCCCGGCTGTTATTTTCGGCTCAGACGGCCTTGACGGCTGCGAGCACTCTGTTTTCGAGGTCATCTCCAACTCCATCGACGAGGCAAGAGCAGGCTTCGGCCAGAAGATCATAGTTACACACTTCCGTGACCACGACATCGAGGTAGAGGACTTCGGACGTGGCTGCCCTGTGGATTACAACAACGCTGAAAAGCGTTATAACTGGGAGCTCGTGTACTGCGAGCTCTATGCAGGAGGCAAGTACGACGCAAACGCCGAGAGCTATGAGTTCTCCCTGGGACTGAACGGCCTGGGACTTTGTGCAACTCAGTATTCCTCCTCGTTCATGGACGTTGAGGTCGTAAGGGACGGCTTCAAGTATTCCCTCCACTTCGAGAAGGGCGAGAACATCGGCGGCCTGCAAAAGGAGCCCTGCAAGCGCAAGCAGACCGGCACCAAGACCCGCTGGCGCCCGGACCTTGAGGTGTTCACGGATATAAACGTTTCCGACGAGTATTTCTTCGATATTCTGAAAAGACAGGCCGTGGTCAACCCGGGGATCCTGTTCGTCTTTCGCTCACAGAACGAGGACGGAGGCTTCGACGAGACCGAGTTTTTCTACGAGAACGGCATCGCTGACTACGTTTCTGAGATCGTGGGGGAGGACGCACTCACCTCTATACAGCGCTGGTCTGCGGAGAAAAAGGGCCGTGACCGTGACGACAAGCCCGAGTACAAGGTGAAGTTCGACGTGGCGCTGACCTTCTCCAACAAGGTCAAGCGGATCGAGCACTACCACAATTCCAGCTTTCTGGAGCACGGCGGCTCTCCGGCAGAAGCCGTGAAGAGGGCGGTCCCGGCCCAGATCGACGCCTACATCAAGTCTGTGAACGGCTATCAGAAGAACGAGAGCAAGATAAAGTTCGAGGACGTGGAGGAGTGCCTTGTGCTGGTATCCTCCAACTTCTCTACGATCGCCTCCTACGCCAACCAGACCAAGAAGGCCATAACAAACAAGTTCATCCGTGAGGCTATGGTGGAGTTCCTCCGCCACCAGCTGGAGGTATACTTCATCGAGAACCCAGACGAGGCCCAGAAGATCGCCGAGCAGGTCCTGATCAACAAGCGCTCCCGTGAGAACGCCGAGAAGGTAAGGCTCAACGTCCGCAAGAAGCTCACCGGCAACATCGACCTTGCCAACAAGGTGGAGAAGTTCGTTGACTGCCGCACTAAGGACGTTTCCAGAAGAGAGATCTACATCGTGGAGGGCGATTCGGCGCTGGGCTCGGTAAAGCTGGCCAGAGACGCCGAATTCCAGGCAGTCATACCTGTAAGAGGAAAGATCCTCAACTGCCTGAAGGCCGACTACACTAAGATCTTCAAGAGCGAGATCATCACCGACCTGATCAAGGTCCTTGGCTGCGGTGTGGAGATAAACTCAAAGGCCAACAAGGAGCTCTCCAATTTCAATATCGACAACTTCCGCTGGAGCAAGATCGTGATCTGTACCGATGCGGACGTGGACGGCTTCCAGATCAGGACCCTGATCCTCACCATGCTCTACAGGCTGACCCCCACCCTTATCAGCGAGGGCTACGTCTATATCGCAGAGTCTCCCCTGTTCGAGATCAACACCAAGGAGAAGACCTATTTTGCTTACACCGAGCAGGAAAAGGAAAGGATCCTCAAGGAGATCGGCGACAAGAAGCATACGATCCAGCGCTCAAAGGGTCTCGGTGAGAACGAGCCGGACATGATGAGCCTGACTACCATGGCTCCCGATACACGCCGCCTCATCAAAGTGACTGCCGACGATATAACCGAGTCTGCTGAGATCTTTGAGATGCTATTGGGCGACGACCTCCAGGGGCGCAAGGACTATATTTCCGAGAACGGCGCCGACTATCTGGAGCTGGCTGACATAAGCTGACCGTAAGGAGAAGAAAATGGCAAGAAAAAAAGAAACACAGAAGAAAAAGCCGGTCTTCCAGCACGAGGCCTATATCGAGGGCTCCGGCAGCGTGGTCAATGAGAAGATCGCCGATACCCTCATAAAGAACTATATGCCCTACGCCATGAGCGTCATCGTGTCCCGTGCCCTGCCGGAGATCGACGGCTTCAAGCCCTCCCACAGAAAGCTGCTGTACATGATGTACAAGAAGGGCCTGCTGTCGCCTGATAAGGAGAGGTCTAAGTCCGCAAACGTGGTGGGCGAGACCATGAAGCTCAACCCTCACGGAGATCAGGCTATCTACGAGACCATGGTCCGCCTTACAAGGGGAAACGAGTCGCTGCTCCACCCATACGTCGACTCAAAGGGCAACTTCGGAAAGCAGTATTCCAGCAAGATGTACTTCGCCGCAGCCCGTTATACCGAGGTGAAGCTGGAGAAGATCTGCGCCGAGCTCTTCCGGGACATCGACAAGGAGACCGTGGACTTCGTCCCCAACTACGACAACACCATGCAGGAGCCGACACTTCTGCCGGCCACATTCCCCACAGTGCTGGTCAATGCCAACATGGGCATCGCAGTTTCCATGGCCAGCAATATCTGCTCCTTCAATCTTGAGGAGGTCTGCGAGACCACTATCGCCCTGATGAAGGACCCCGACCATGACATACTCAGCACCCTCAAGGGCCCGGATTTCCCCGGCGGAGGCCTCATGCTCTACGACGAGGAGGAGCTGAAAAAGATCATCGACACCGGCCGTGGCAGCATAAAGGTGCGCTCAAAGTATAACTACGACAAGGCCTCTAACTGTATCGAGATCACTGAGATCCCCTACTCCACTACGATCGAGGCGATCATCAACAAGATCGACGAGCTGGTGAAGGCAGGAAAGGTCACCGGGATCTCCTACACCCGTGACGAGACCGACATCAACGGCCTGAAGATCGCTATCGACCTAAAGCGCAGCACCGACCCTGACAAGCTGATGCAGAAGCTGTACAGGCTCACGCCCCTCCAGGACAGCTTCCCCTGCAATTTCAATATCCTGATCGCCGGGACTCCCCGTGTCATGGGCGTCCGTGAGATCCTCACCGAGTGGATAGCCTTCCGTGAGGAGTGCGTCCACAGGCGGACCTACCACGACCTCCAGAAGAAGAAGGAGAAGCTCCACCTGCTGGAGGCCCTCAGCAAGATCCTGCTGGACATCGACAAGGCTATCCGTATCATCCGTGAGACCGAGAACGAGGCCGATGTGGTGCCTAACCTGATGATCGGCTTCGGCATAGATGAGATCCAGGCTGAGTACGTTGCCGAGATCAAGCTGAGGAATATCAACAAGCAGTATATCCTCCGCAGAGTTGAGGAGGTGGATCAGCTCAGAGCTGACATCGCCGAAATGGAGGAGATCCTCCGGGACAAGAAAAAGATCCGGAAGATCATCATGGGCGAGCTGAAGGACGTTATCAAGAACTACGCTCAGCCCAGAAAGACCATGTTCTACTACCAGTCCGACGTGGAGGAGGAAGAGGAAAACGACGAAACCCCCGACTATCAGGTGGACCTCTTCGTTTCACGCAGCGGCTATTTCAAGAAGATCACCCCTCAGTCCCTGCGAATGAGCAGCGAGCAGAAGCTCAAGGAGGGCGACTACATCAGCCAGAGCTTCGAGACCACCAACAAGGCCGAGCTGGTCTTCTTCTCGGATCAGGCCCAGGCCTACAAGTCCAGGGCCAGTGCCTTTGACGACACCAAGGCAAGCGTCATGGGCGACTATATCCCTGCAAAGCTGGGCTTCGACGAGGGCGAGGGCCTTGCGGCGATGTTCCCGACCACGGACTACAGCGGCTATGTGGTGTTCTTCTTCGAGAACGGCAAGGCGGCGAAGGTGCCGATGGCTTCCTATGAGACCAAGACCAACCGCAAGAAGCTGGCAAAGGCCTATTCTGCCAAGTCGCCGCTGGTGGCTGTGATCTTCGCTCAGGAGGACACCGACGTTCTGCTGAGGAGCTCCAGCGGCCATGCACTGGTGTTCAACACCGGCATGATCCTGCCCAAGACCACCAGGGACTCTCAGGGAGTCCAGGTCATGACCCTGAAAAAGAAGGCTGTACTTGCGTCAGCCAAGGCTCTTGATGCGGAGAGCATGGCGGAGCTGGAGAAGTACCGTGCGAAAACGGTGCCGGCGGCAGGAAAGCCTGCCAAGGAGCTGGGCGACGCAGACCAGCTCAGCTTCACATAAAAACAAGACCGAAGTGTTAAACACTTCGGTCTTTTGTTTGTTATGAGCCCGTACCGCTGTACTTCGTCGCTCCGTACATCCAGAGCTTGTAGCTCAGCCAGAAGAACACTATCCCCACCAACGGCGACAGCCACGACAGCAGCGGCACCTGATCCGGCCGGAGGATCACAAGGCTGGGATAATAGGCGATGAAGGCTATGGGTATCAGGAAGGTGAAGATGAAGCGGAAAACAGGGCTGAAGATCGTGATCGGGTATTTAGCGTAGTCCTTGAACCTAAAGGCCAGGTCCAGCACATAGAATGAGTTCTGGATCCAGAAGCAGGTAGCGGCTCCGGCGTTTTGCAGAGCGATCATGATCAGCGAGGCCGTCATCAGGAACACGATCAGCTTGATCAGCATAAGCGGCGTGAAGGCCAGCCCGATCTTCCCCCAGGAATAGGCGATCGTGCCGATACCGAAGGCAAGCTGTCCCAGTCCCTTGATGTCGAAGACCTCTGACTGGTAGTAGAAAAACAGGTTGATCGGCCGGAAGCAGTATTTGATGAAGTCCCCGGAGTAGACGTACTGCCGCAGGCTCCAGTTGTTGTCGAAGAGGCACTGTACCGGCGTCAGCGACACCAGCGAGAAGCCGTACAGGAACAGCATCTCGTGGTAGCTCCAGCCGTTGACTGACGGGAAGCTGCGGAAGAGTATCCAGAAGCTGACAAATCCCGATATATTGGTGAATATCATACCTATGGTGGAGATGATGAAGTCCGCCCGGTAGCTCATCTTGCTCTTTAGGTCCTGAGCGAGGATCCTGAAATAGATCCCGGCGTAGAAGCGTAGTCCTTTCTTTTTCATAGCTCAGCCTCCGTTCACTGTGATCTGGCGGAGCGAGGCCTTCCAGAAGAGCTTGCTGAGGATCATCATGACCAGGCACCAGAAGAGCTGGAAGAGCAGCATACACCAAGGCTCCTGAGGCTCCATGCTGATCCCGTCCCAGAGCAGGAACCTGAGCGGCACGTCGTAGATCGCCGCAAAGGGCAGCAGCTCCACCACGCTGCGGAGCTTTTCCGGGAAGAAGGCCAGAGGTATCGTTGCGCCCGAGAGCAGCAGCACGATCACCTGCTTCATGATGTTTATGCCCCATATCGACTCCGTGAACAGACAGACCGTTCCCACAAGGAAGTCGATGCTGTAGTTTATGGAGACCGCCATGACCACGGCGGCTGCGAAGAACAGCAGGTTCACGCCAAGGTGGATCGCTCCGTGGGTAACTGCCGCCACAACGATGAAGGTGGGCAGGAAGGTGAAGAGGAACTGTGTCACGAAGGTGCCGGAGTAGCTCCAGAAGAGGTATTTCCGGTACTCGATCGGCTTTATCAGGTCAAGGATGATCTTGCCGGACTGTATGCTCCTGCCGATCTCCCAGACGGTGTACATCTCCATGAAGTTGAACAGGGCCGTAGCAAGTACCAGATAGACCAGCGTGTCCGAGAAGGTCATGCCGTTGACCACATCTGTCCCGGCGGAGGCGTAGATCGCCTTCCACAAGAAGTACACCACGATCAGGTAGAGCAGGTTGCCGATGACCATGACCACCGTTGCCAGCCGGAACTGCAAGGCCTCGATGATCCCGGCACGGGTGAGGGTAAGGTATTTTTTCAGCTTCACTGTACGCCCTCCTCGTAGATCTTTTTGATAACGTCCTCTGATGAGATCTCCTCCAGCTTCATATCACGGATCTCGTAGGAGGACTGGAGCTTCCCCAGCACGTCGATGACCTTGGCCTTGTCCTCGTCAACGAGGATCGAGATCCACTCATCGTCGGCAGTTACCGGGAACTCCGGCAGCTCCCCCTGGATCTTTTCAGCCTGAGCCTTCAGGCCGCCCTCTACACGGATCTTGAGGGTCCGGTAGGAGCCGAAGAAGCTCTTCAGATGATCGATGTCGTTGTCGTAGAGCATTTTTCCCTTGTCAATGATCACGATGCGGCGGCAGAGTGCGTCCACATCGCCCATATCGTGGGTCGTCAGGATAACGGTGGTCTTCTTCTCACGGTTGAGGGCGTGGATCAGGGTCCTGATCTTGGCCTTCATGGAAACGTCCAGACCGATCGTAGGCTCGTCCAGAAAAACGATCTTCGGGTCGTGGAGGAAGGCTGCGAGTATATCGCTGAGGGTGCGCTGGCCCAGAGACATCTGGCGGACCGGCTTGTGGAGGAGGGGCTCGATGTCCACAAGGGACTGATAGAGGGCCAGCATCTCCTGATAGTTCTTTTCGGGGATCTGGTATATGTCTCTCAGGAGCTTGAAGGACTCCACCAGAGGCAGGGCCCACCATAGCTGAGAGCGCTGTCCGAAGACGACGCCGATCTCCTGAGCGTTCTTGGTGCGGTTCTTGTAGGGGATATTGCCGCCCACCAGTATCTGGCCGGAGGTAGGCTCAAGGACGCCGGTCATCATCTTGATCGTGGTGGATTTCCCGGCGCCGTTGGGTCCAAGGTAGCCGACGATCTCGCCCTGTTCAATGGTCATGGAGACACTGTCTACAGCTCGGACGGTCTTATAGTTCCGGGAGAAGAGGTCACGGACGCTGCCCCAGAGCCCCTCACGGCGCTCAAGGACCTTGAATTCTTTTGTAACGTTTCGTATTTCGATGATAGGTGCCATAGCTGCCTCACTTTCGGGGAGAGAGTTTGTAAAAAGAATACATTTATTATAGCAGAGGAGGGGCGTTTATGTCAAGTAGAACGCAGGTATACCACAAAAAAGGCCTGCGGAGAGCTCCACAGGCCTTAGTGTTATTTAGTTTTTTCAGCCTCCACCGGAGCCTTTTCCTCCACGGGAGCCTTCTCCTCGGCAGTCTCTGCGATCAGGTGCTTCTCGCTGACAAAGGGGATAAAGCACAGCAGGGGAACTGTCATGAAGATCGAGTATGCGTAGCGGAACTCCGCAAAAACAGGCGTTGCGATGAGCAGGGTCAGCCACACGCCCATTGCCGGGAGATAGCACATCAGCAGGGACCTGCGCCTCTTGACGAAGGCAGCGCCCATCATGAATACCATGAGCCATACCATGAGGCCGATGCTCCAGAACAGTCCAATGTAGTGGAAGGTATGGTAGTTCTCACGATACTTCATCAGCCATTCGCCGTGTTCATCAGAGAGGAGGTTTTTCTTGTACATCTCGAAATTGTCAGAGCGGAACTCTCCGGAGTATACCCAGTACTGTATATCGGGGTTCCAGTAGCCGTTGGTCAGAAGGATATGAGCCAGCAGGTAGCTCTTGGGGTATTTCAGTCCCAGGTCGATCCACAGCTTCAGGAACTCGCCCTTGTGCTCGGCGATGTACTCCTGGTTGTCGGTCTCACGGACCAGATTTTTGATCGGGTCTGAGATATTGGGAGCGTAGGTCTCGGCGACTCTGGTGATGTCCACCACCTGATCCAGCAGGGCCCACTGCTCGGGAGACATAGTGTTCTCGTCCCTGATCACGGCAGCGATCTGCTGGGCCGGCAGGGAGAGGGACTCGATAGTGTCAGGGGGAGCAACGTCGAGGGCCTTGTAGACCGGTCCCTTGACGATCAGTGCAATGATGAGCGAGGCAGTAGTGATGCCCAGCAGCAGGAGCTTCCTCAGCTTCACGCAGAAAATGAGCATGAACACGAAGAGGAACATGAAGGCATAAAGGCCGTTGCTCCTGAAAAGGCACACGCCGACTCCCGTGAAGAAGAGCATGACAGCCTCGAAGACGGGCAGCTTCCTGCCTGCCTTGTAGCAGAGCAGAGCTCTCCACAGGGTGACGGAGAAGCTCAGCACCAGCATACCGAAGGGTATATCCTTCCACATGGTGACGCTGTAAACGCCGTTGTAGGGGAGCACAGCTATGAGGATCATCAGCGGCAGGAAGAAGCGCTTTCTGACTCTCAGCTTGTACAGTGTGACGATGAGGTAAGAGAAGGCAGCCGACAGCAGGAACATCTGGCAGACGCTGTAGGTGGCGGCGGCCTTTGTGTCGTCGTGGAAAAGTGCTTGGCCAAGGCCTGTGAACAGCCGGATCATGGCGGTGTGTGCGATAGGGTGGTGGTTGGAGAGAGCCTCCTTGCCCCAGGCCTGGTTCAGCTCGCTGATAGAGTCGGCGGTGATGTCGCCGGGGTAGAGCAGCAGGTAGTAGGGCAGCCAGCACAGCAGCATGATCCCCATGGATATGAAGAAGCAGGCGATCTTCCGTTTCCGGGAGGGCTCTGCACGGTCTGCTGTGAGCTCTACGCCGCTGAGCTTGTCATAGACGTAGGTGTTGAAGAGCACGAACAGGCACATGAAGCCTGCTATATAGATGAAGGTGTCGTAGTTCCGTGAGAGGTCGTTCTCGTTGTTGAAGATCCCCTCTAGCCTGTTGAAGAAGCATGCTGCTGCCATGAAGAGGCCGCTTATAGCTCCTGCTACACGGGCACGCTTGTTCTTGATCCTGAGGGACTTCCTGAATACCGGGAAGAGCAGGATCAGGAAGATCAGAGCGTACTGGTTGGTGGTGCCCATAGCAAGATACCTTGACATAGCGGCTCCTGCAAGAAGAGCGGCGATGAAGGCCAGCAGGTCCATCTTGTTAAGCTCCTTGAGGAAGGCTTTCAGATTACCGATCATGCGTCCTTTTCCTCCTTGCTGTTGATGCGCAGGAGCTCCTTGTAGCGCTCGTCGGTGCGCTGGAGGTTGATCTCAAAATCCTGTCTGTTCTTCTGAACGATACAGCCCAGGATCATTCCCGAGAAGAAGGCCTGTACAGCGGCGATAGCGGTAAAGCCGCAGGCGATGAGGGTGGGGAAGCGTGCCACCTCGCCGGTGCTGATATACTGGGCCAGAACGGGTATGAAGAAGGCCACGGATATGATCATCAGGACAGCGGCGATAAGTCCGAAGAAGCGCATGGGCTTGTAGTTCTTGTAGAGCCTTGCGATAGTGAAGAGCACCTTCATACCGTCTGAGTAGGTGTTCAGCTTAGACTCGCTGCCCTCGATACGGTCACGGTAGTTGATGACAACGTTCTCGGTGGACATATTCTTGTCGATGGCGTGTATGCTCATCTCGGTCTCGATCTCGAAGCCCTTTGACAGGACGGGGAAGTTCTTGACGAAGTTGAACCCGAAGGCACGGTAGCCGGTCATGATGTCCTTGATGTCGGAATGGAAGAACCGATTGATGAAGAAGCGGACGATCGTGTTGCCGAAATTGTGGAAGGGTCGCTTGTTCTCGGTGAAATAGGTGGAGGAGAGGCGGTCTCCCACCACCATGTCGATCTTGCGCTCAAGGACCGGCTCTACCATTTGCCTTGCGTGGTCGGCAGGGTAGGTATCGTCGCCGTCCACCATGAGGTAGCACTCAGCATCGATCTCACGGAACATCCTCCTGATGACGTTGCCCTTGCCCTGCTGGTATTCGTGGCGGACCACAGCTCCGGCCTTGGCAGCGATCTCGGCGGTGCCGTCGGAGGAGTTGTTATCATAGACGTATATAGTTGCCTCCGGGAGCTCTCTGCGGAAATCAGTGACCACTTTTTCGATAGTTTTAGCCTCGTTATAGCAGGGGATAAGGACTGCTATGCGGTCAAGAGGCTTAGAGGCTGATGTATTGTTCTCCATAACTGTCTCCTTGATCAAAATATAGATACAAATATTATATCATCAGCCGTTTCTTTTGTCAAGAGTTGGGGGAGGGTATAGGAGAGAAGGCTTTTTAATTCGGAATTAGGAATTAGGACTTCGGAATTTGCGGTGTCCGCCTAACGGCGGACGAGATCTGAATGTAGGGACGCACACTGTGCGCCCGTGTATTCCAGAAAAATGTAGGGGAGGCCGCTCTCGGCCTCCCGGCCATGTGCGATAAACCACCGGGCGAACGTGCCTAAAACCACCGCCCCATATTTGTATGCCAGCAGGCCCGAAGGGTCCTGCGAAGGATAGTCAAAAGCCGGCGGGGTGGGGTGTGAGGGAAAAGAGAGTGCGGAGAGGAAAACCGAAGAGAGGGGAGGGCTGACGGCTTTTGTACCAGTTTTTTGTTAAAGCCCTCCCCTCCGGAGGTGTTCCTCTTTGCCCTCCTGTGCCGCCCGGCCTTAGCCGGGCGGTGAGGTCTTACGCACATGAAAACGTTCGAAGGAGGCCGGACATTTCAAAAACGGCACGGACGGCCAATGGCCGTCCCTACGGTTATGGAGACCACGGGCGAACGATGTTCGCCCCTACAATTTGTTCCAGGGGATCCGGTCGATCAGCCGGGACGTCGAGGACGCCGTCCCCTACAATGGTACAGATCATGCGGACGGTCAATGGCCGTCCCTACGATCTAGATCCGTCCGCCGGCAGGCGACACCACAATTATGCATTAAGCATTATGAATTATGAATTAAAGAGGGCGGCAAAGCCGCCCTGATCCCGGATCCCGCATCGAAAGAGCCCCCTTTCTGACCGAATGGAGTTAGAGACTGCTAACGACCGGACCGTGGATATTTTCCTAAACTTCTTGAATAAACACGGAAAATGTTGTATAATGAACTTGTATGCTGAGACGGCAAACGCAGCCGTCTTAATATCTGAAAGGAGTAATCATATGATCTATTCTCACGAAGTTGAAACAATGTGCCCTATCGCTCAGGGCGTTGCTCACGGCGCTGCTCCGATCCCGGAAGAGGCTAAGTGGGTAAAGGCTAAGGAGATCAAGGACATTTCCGGCTTTACACACGGCATCGGCTGGTGCGCTCCCCAGCAGGGTACCTGCAAGCTCACCCTCAATGTCAAGGAGGGCATAATCCAGGAGGCTCTTATCGAGACTATCGGCTGCTCAGGAATGACACATTCCGCTGCTATGGCTGCTGAGATCCTCCCCGGAAGGACTATCCTTGAGGCACTGAATACCGACCTCGTTTGTGACGCTATCAACACAGCTATGAGAGAGCTGTTCCTCCAGATCGTTTACGGCCGTTCACAGTCCGCTTTCTCTGAGGGCGGTCTTGTAGTAGGCGCTGGCCTTGAGGACCTTGGAAAGGGCCTCCGTTCACAGGTCGGCACACTTTACGGAACTCTTGCAAAGGGGCCCCGTTACCTTGAGATGACCGACGGCTATATCACAGGCCTCGCTCTCAACGAGGACGATGAGATCATCGGCTATAAGTTCGTCAACTTCGGCAAGATGATGGACTTCATCAAGGCCGGCGACGACGCTAATACTGCTTTTGAGAAGGCTCAGGGCCAGTACGGCAGAGTTGCTGACGCTGTTAAGATCGTTGACCCCAGAAAGGAATAAGGAGGATCATAAAATGGCTTTATTTGAATCATATGAGAGAAGAGAAAAGCAGATACTTGCTGTTCTTGAGCAGTACGGCATCAAGTCTATCGAAGAGTGCGCTGACGTCTGCAAGGAAAAGGGCCTGGACATCTACAAGCTGGTAGAGGGCATCCAGCCCATCTGCTTCGAGAACGCTAAGTGGGCTTACACAGTAGGCTGCGCTATCGCTATAAAGAAGGGCTGTACAAAGGCAGCCGACGCCGCTGCTGCTATCGGTGAGGGACTCCAGTCCTTCTGTATCCCCGGTTCAGTTGCTGACCAGCGTAAGGTAGGTCTTGGCCACGGTAATCTTGGCAAGATGCTGCTGGAGGAGGACACTGAGTGCTTCGCTTTCCTGGCAGGCCACGAGTCCTTCGCTGCTGCTGAGGGCGCTATCGGTATCGCTGAGAAGGCAAACAAGGTACGTCAGAAGCCCCTGCGTGTCATCCTCAACGGCCTCGGCAAGGACGCCGCTCAGATCATCGCCCGTGTAAACGGTTTCACTTATGTTGAGACTGAGATGGACTACCACACCGGCGAGGTAAAGGAGATCTTCCGCAAGGCTTACTCCGACGGCCTCCGCTCGAAGGTGAACTGCTACGGCGCTAACGACGTAACAGAGGGCGTTGCTATAATGTGGAAGGAGAACGTTGACGTTTCTATCACAGGTAACTCCACTAACCCCACACGTTTCCAGCACCCCGTTGCAGGTACATATAAGAAGGAGCGCACAGACGCCGGCAAGAAGTACTTCTCAGTAGCTTCAGGCGGCGGTACAGGACGTACTCTCCACCCCGATAATATGGCAGCAGGTCCTGCTTCCTACGGTATGACAGATACTATGGGACGTATGCACTCTGACGCTCAGTTCGCAGGTTCTTCTTCAGTTCCCGCTCACGTTGAGATGATGGGACTTATCGGCATGGGCAACAACCCCATGGTCGGTGCTACTGTTGCTTGTGCAGTTGCAGTTGAAGAGGCTATGAATGGCTAAAATACGGCATTTCTGTAATTTCAGAAGTTTAACAAAATTTGCCAAATAGCTCAAAAATGCGATTTGTCACCCGTTTGTCACCCTAAATTCTAAGTGGATGACAAGACGGATGAAAAAATCGGATGACAAGAAAATATAAGCCGCCGTTCAGGTTCGTCCTGAGCGGCGGCTTTTTCATTCGTTGAAGTAAAGCGTCTTTCCGTCAATGAGTGTGAATTCCTCAGCACCCTCGAACGCAAATCCACCCGTGCAGACAAATCCCACGCCTGACACGGTGATGCCCTTGATGCTGTCAAGCTGCTCTTTTTCCTGACGGCATTCTTCAAGAGTCATGGGGCGGTCGAAGTATTTGCATTCATAGAAATCATACTGCTCCCCACGCCGTATCACGCAGTCGAACTCGCCGTTGGTCTTGGTGGCAGGATCATCGTACCAATAGCTGCCGAAATCGTCAATATCGGGGTATAAGCCCCGCATAGCGGCTCTGTGGAAGTATTGCAGTGCGATGCCTTCAAGCCGTCTGCTGACGAATTGCTCCAGCACAGCGTCAATATTTCGATTGAAGAACTGCTCCTCACCGATACGGGCGATCGTTCCCGCCTTGCCGAAAATGAACGTGAAATAGAACCGCATCAGGTTATCCACGATCTCATAGAACTGTTTTTTCTTGTCGTTTCGGCGATTGATGGGCTCGGTCTTTTGGATGGTCTCCATATCGAGAAGAATTTTCAACTGCTTATCGAGCAGACCTGTCTCGCTGTTCGCTATTTTGTCCCGTATCTCGCTGTAACGCTTCTTGCCGTTGCCGAGAATTTCCAGTATCCTCGCATCGAATGTCTTCTGTATCTCTTTGAGCATGACATTCTCGATGTGTGAACGCACCAGACCCGTTTCGGGCAGCAACAGACACTCGATGTTTTCCCGAATAGTCAGGCTTGTGTCAAGATTTTCAAGAACATAGGGACTTCCACCGAATACGGCATAGAAGGCGACCTTGTCCCGAAGGTCAAGCTCCGGATAGAATTTCGCCGCGTCAAGGTAGTCGAAATCACGGATATGCTGTATCAGCGAGAACCGTCCGAACAGCGGATTGCCCTCCTCCAGCAGTTCCTTCATCACTGTGATGTATGAACCGCAAAGCACCAGCTTGACATTTTCGGGCAGCTTGTCGATGACCGCCTGCATATAGGAATCGACTTCGTTCTTCTTTTTGGTCTGCTTGAGGTAGGGGTATTCGTCGATGATGAGCAGTATCTTTTTGTCCAATGTTTTCAGGTAATCCATCATCTCGAAGAGAGAGCCGAAGCGGATATTCGGCAGTCCAAGTCCCTCCGAAACGCTTCGGTAGATCAGCTCCATATTTCCCTCAAAGGTGCTTGTCACGCACATATGGTTGATGACGACACCCTCAAAGCGTTTTGCAGCTTCACTCAAAAGCGTGGATTTTCCAACTCTGCGTTTGCCGTAGACCAGCACCGCCGTTTTGCGTTTCCATGAGGAAAGCTCGGCATTTAACTGCCTGAGTTCTTTTTCTCTTCCGATAAACATAGCATCACATCTTTTCTGAAAATATTTTCTCTGAATGATTTTTCAGTATAATGATATTATACCACAGTGCTTTGTGCTTGTCAAGTTTATGAATGGAAATTCAGTGAAAAGTTATTCATAAAGCCGTACTGCTGATATTATGACCTGTTGATAGTATGCCACAGGAAAGCGATACTATCACTCACGTTATTATGCACCGGGGAAAGTGTCGGTATTGCTGCGCATTTCACAAGAATAGTTACAGATTCTCCGCAGAGCTGGACTCTTAGCTTGCTGTGGTATATAATGTATCTACAATAAAACTTATGGAGGTCACAGCTATGTTGAAAATCTCAGAATTGGCAATGCCGAAGTCACGCAAAGTCACTACCATATGCAACGGCAGACGTGAAGTCTGGACTAACTACGAACAAGCAAAGGCATTTTTTCTTGAACTTATGATGTCTACTGAGGGCGAGGAGCATGATCGTGCGGAGTGCGTATACATTCAGCTACTTCACGGACTTGATAAGTGCAGCGATGAGGACTGAAAGGAATATGGGTATGCTGAATACAATTATGATGACAGGCAGGCTTACTTCCGAACCTGTACTCGCAAGTGATAATGGAAACCAATATTGTAAATTTGACATCGAAGTTGAACGACCAAAACATTACATGACCGATACAGCCAAGAGTGACACATTTATCTGTATCGCCTATAACCGAAACGGCGAAATGATCAGCAATCTGTTCTCTGAAGGTGAGACTATTACTATGGTTGGTACGCTCAGGAATGCTCGCAATAATTCCACAGAGATCGTTGTGGAGGAAGTGCATTTCTCAGGCGGCGGAAAAAAGAATACTGCTGATGCTGGTCTATTATTTTGATCTGATATAGTATTAGTGGGTATGCTCAATCATTATTTTGAGCATACCCATCATAATGATATTGGTGTTAACCTAAAAAAGATTAAAATTAGTACTTGACAAACGTGTAACTTTGTGATATGATATTTGGTAAGGAGGTGTATCAAGATGACATATACTAAATTTGGCGAGTTCATGAGAGTCCTTCGTGTTCAGCATCATGAGGTCATGGGCGATGTTGCTAAACTGCTCGGTGTCTCTACTCCTTTTTTATCAGCGGTTGAAAACGGACGAAAAAATGTCCCCGATGAATGGTTTGACATCATTGCTGAGCATTATGCCCTTTCTGATGATGAAATCGCAGATATGAAGACAGCGGCTGAAAATTCAAAAAACCAAGTTAAGATCACACTGTCCAAGTCAGCAAACTATCAAAGAGAGGTGGCGTTACAATTTGCCCGCTCATTTGATGGAATTGACGAGGATACAGCCGAAAAGATCATGGAATTGCTGAAAAGGAGTGGTAATAACTAATGGATTATATGACCAAACCCCTCAGCAGAATTGCTATCAGGCAGATAAGTAAATATGTTAGAAAGATTTTTGGGTTGAACGAATCCGAACCGTTCCCAGTTCTTGAAATCCTCGAACGGACTTGTATTATATTTGAAGGTACAGAGTATTCTGTGCTTGAAGATGATAAACTGCCTGCTGATGTATTTGCCTGGTGTTATCCTAAGCCTGAAGGCGGATTCATGATTGAGATCAAACAGACAGTCTATGATGGTGCTTGCTATCACGGCAACAGAGCTTTTCTGTGCTTCATATGTCATGAAATATGTCATGTGATACTGTTCTATCTTGGTTATACGCCTGTTTCAACCCGTACTCTCGCAAAGGATGAAGAAATCCCTGCATATTGCAGTGTCGAATGGCAGGCAAAGGCACTTTGCGGAGAGTTGACCATTCCATATGATGCTACTGTTGGTATGAAAGCCAAAGCAATTATGGAGAAATACCCTGTAACAGAAGCATCTGCAAAGTATAGGGTAAAGCAAGATAAGAATAAAAAATGATAGTATTGTATTGAAAGGTATGGTGATCCCAATGGACTACGATCAAGACAAAGGAAAAACGCACTGACAAGTTGCTGGTAACAACAAGTCAATGCGTTTCGGGGAGTTACGATATGATCGTAACCTTAGACAAGTTTATTATATCACAACTCCCTCTCCTTTGTCAAGCGGCAGATTATACGAATTTATCATCTGTTTTCCTGTTGACAGGAGAAAGGAGAGTTTTGTATTGAAATCAAGACAAACATTGAGCAAACTGTTGAATTTCAGCTTTCTCAATTATACTAACAAGACGCATAGCTGCGGCGAAAAGGATCTCCCTGCGCTTTATTGTAAGACCGAGGTGTATCCCGATTTCCTCGCACTTTACTCTGAGCCGGGGCTTTATCATAAGACTGACAGGACAGGTGTCTGCTTTTATCAGTTTGATTCTGTCTTTGACGGTAAACGTGGCTTATACGAAGCTATATACCACGATGATACTGCAAGGCTTGCTTATTTCAAAAAGCGGTTTGAGGGCGTAAAGTTCTTTATATCTCCTGATTATTCGGAATTTGGCGATATTCATGTTATAGAGAACGAATACAGGCTTTTCAAAGCCCGTGTTGTGGCTATATGGTTTATCGTTGAGATTGGAGCTGTGGTGATACCTAATATTTCTTTCCCTACCGAAAGAAGTGCCGCTTATGCTCTTGACGGATATGAAGAATGCTCGGTCGTAGCTATGAGCACCAAGTCACACTTGCAGGATAAGGTTGAATATGAGCGACTTCTCTGGAAGATACGCTTTACAGTCGATCATCTCAAACTCAAAGCTATTGTTGTTTATGATTCTTGCGGAACTAACGATAGGGTCATGGAATGCTTTGCATATGCTATCAGTAAGGGGATTGAGATCGTTATTCCCGACAATACACTCAAAGCCCGTAACACTGCTAACCGAAAGGCGGTGAGCAGAAATGGCTGACGGTGCAAAGTCCGGACTTGCAAGCGGCACAAGCGGTTCTCCCCAGCTTACGCTTGATAATGATGAATTAGCAGCTAAGGCTAAGGAAAATGAAGCGGCAATAAACAGCACATATCTTAATGACTCAAACGATATTGAGAGTTATTCTGAACGAGGTGTAGATATACCTGAACACATAAAAGAAAAGCTATCACAGTTACAAAACAAGGGCGATTCTATTACCGGATCAATTGGTGAGTTTAGTATATCAGATGTAAGTATTATGTCAAAAGAAACTGGCGTTGAATTTGCCCGTGTGACAATTGGTGGAAAAACCTATCTCATTCGTGGTGATAAAGGTGGTACAGTGATTCCAAACGAACTGCTTGATGAAATGAAAATGCATTCTGGAACGCTGGATTTCCATAGTCACCCTCATAATGACGATTGTGTCCCCTCGAAGTCTGACCGCTTAATGATGCGCAAACTTAGACAGACAACAGGACAGCGTGAAAGCTCAATAGTAACGCCTAACGGAAGAACTACACTTTTTGATGAGCATGGCGTAATTGAAACAGGAACAGTATCAAGTACGCTTGATGATGCTCGCAGAAGAGCATTAATGGAACTTTTTGGAGGTGGTAAATAATGCTGACTAAGGAACAGGCAAAGGTAGACGCTTGGCTTGCAATTGCAGATTTAATGGGCAGGGATTATTTCCGAGAGCATTTTGAAGGTTCGTGTCATTCATATCCTGATGATAAATATGATGATGTTGAATATGAGTATTTTATCGGTTTCGATGATATTGATGATATGGACGAAAATGATTATAAGTGGAAAGTTTTCGCAAGGGTATCTGTGAACAGGAAAACTGGGGAAGTGACTATCCTTGACTATAAGCTCCCTAACGGTAAGAGAATGGAAAATCCTATCAAGCCTACAAGTTTTGCATAATAATAGTCATATACTTAGTCAAACTGAAGTAAAGAGCGGGTGGATATGAGAAAAGAACTTTTATTAGATATGATTTACGAAGTAGACGAGGAGAAAGTAAAAGCTTTTCTTGCCGAGTGTGATGATGATGAATGGTATGTTTTTGCATATAATTACACTTGGGGTAATGGATTTGATATTCCGGCAGTAATCATAAATAATCCTTGTTGCTCATTAAGCACTGCGCTTCTTGTGTTTTATCGTGCCGACGGCTATTCATTTATATTGGATAAAGAAGCAGATACTGATCTGTTACCTTGGCATACATTTGTATCCGATGTCTACACTCGCATTATAAACGGCGATTATAAACCTTCCGATGTAGCTTTTGTGCCTCCGTTGACTAAAGTTCAATTATTTAAGTTGAAGAAACAGATTAATAAAAACGAGGAAGTACTGATTACAGCCATCGATGGCAAGAATTATGATATCGACATATAAAATAGTAAAGCGGTCAACCTACACAGGCTGACCGCTTTTTTTATCTCGATAAAAAAACCACCTGCTGTGCAGGTGGAATGTATAAACTTTAGTAAAAGAATAAACGGCGAGAAGCAATAGACAAGAAAACCTCCTTGATGTACAATAGTAATAGGCTACCAACCGCATTACAAAGAATCAAGGAGGACATTAGAATGGAAAATAAATCTAATGATACATATAGTTTATCACATACAAGCTGGAAATGTCAATACCATATAGTATTTGCACCAAAGTACAGGAGAAAAGTGATATATGGGAAGCTAAAAAAAGATATAGGAGCGATATTACGAGAACTGTGCGAAAGAAAACACGTAAACATAATAGAAGCAAACGCAATGCCAGACCATATACATATGCTTGTAGAAATACCGCCAAATCAGCGAATAAGCGATTTTATGGGATACTTGAAAGGCAAGAGTACAATGATAATATTTGAACGATACTCCAACCTGAAATACAAGTACGGAAACCGGCATTTTTGGTGCAGAGGATATTATGTTAGCACTGTTGGCGGAAATAAGAATGGAATAGCAAAATATATCCGTGAACAGGAAAAGGAAGATATGATGTATGACCAAATATCATTTAAGGAATACATGGATCCTTTTAAAGACCTGAAGAAGTAAAAGTAACTATAAATGCGGTAGGTAGCTTTAGCTTCCAACGTGCCCCTTAAGGGGCGGCTGGTAAAGTGCCCTTTTAGGGCTGTTATAAAACCACCGGCTTTGCCGGTGTGATATTTATTATTATGTTAACTTTGATTTTTGTGAATGCTGATTCAAAAGTGTACCACAAACGCTAATCAGACAGTGTACCAGATAGCTGTTCTTAGATTCCGAACCGGAGGCAAAACCAGCCACCGCCGTAAGGCGGCTTGCCCTTGACAGGTTCTGAAAGAAATGCTATAATCGGCTATCTGACAGGAATACTTTGTAGCTGTTCTTGAGTTCGTCACCGTCGGCACCGACTGTAAAGCATTTCTTTCAGGTTCTGTCAAGGGTGGCGGTCCTCCTTAAACCAAGCTATTTTCTGGTACACTTTTTCGTCAGCGTTTTACTGGTTTTTGGTACACTTTTAAGCTGGCATATACAATTTTTTACCTGCAATCATAGTTTGATTTGAGGTTATTGATAGAACTATGTAATGTATATGTCGCTCATACATGTTTAAAAGGAAAAAAGAAAACAGAAGAAATTACCGTGTTTTTCTCAGTCCGTGTTCTTCATCAAATGAATACTGTGATTTGGCAACAGCAACCAGCTCCGGATCTTCTATAGTATTATTCAATGGAATGAAAACTCGAATTGTGCTTGTGTTTTTCTCCAATGCGTCCATCTTATCTGGATTAGCGATAAAATAATCCTGTAGCGGAAGATAATATGCGCACTCGGTTAGCAAATTCACAAAAAACAGTATAAAAGGCTGCGAACTCCCAACTGCGTAATTCGCTGTTTTCACTGGCAAGTCGAAAACGACTTCATTGTTACTAATCTTGGTGACCTTGCTTCCTTTTATTTGTGCAAGAATTCTGTACCCTCTGAATTCACCATTTTCAATGTATTCAAAAGAATAATCAACGCCATGATCATGGTTATCTCTTCCGAGAAATGACCAAATATCTGTATTCATAAGTCCAAATAAAACTTGATATGATTTTCGCTCTTTACGGTTTTCTTCTGTATCTTGACCAAATACCCTTGCCATAAAAATTCACCTCTTTTATCTGACACTATCAAAAGGAACAAATACTTATTTTATATCGTTGAATGGTAAGCCAAGTTCAATTGCTTCTCGAAAAGTATCATTATATAAGAATATATTTTCTGGACTACCAATAAACTGATAAAAAAATGATTCAGGGAAACAATCAAATTGATCAAGAATATTTGAATATTTCCCCTCAAGTCCTTCTTCCTTTAGCATTTCTTTGATAATTATTATTGTATCACTATAGGAGTGAGTATTTCGTAATCTACCAACTGATCTGTTTAATTGAAAATCAACCGTTCGTGGAATACCATTCTTACCAATTTGGTGCATCCATGTTTTTAGTCTTTTTGATTCACTTAGAATTTCATGAAGTGCATTGGTAATTACTATCCCATTCCATAAATCCGATAAAGTTTTATATTGATCAGAGCCTTTTTGTGCTTCGGAAATATAAGTAAATAATCGTGTCATTATTATCATATTTCTTTGAGCGTTAACAGGAATAAAAGTGCTTAAAACAGCAATAGCACCATTTCTAACAAACAAATCTGCTATGTTTACTGCACCTATCCCTCTCGGACTTGTATGGCAAGCACTTAGTATAACAAGTGGCGGCACCCGTATATTTTGATCAGCCATCCAAAATTCATCTCCGACCATGATTCCAGCGCAATTTCTATGTTTATTGTAATGGCCGTGTGCCGAAATATATAATATATCTGCATCGGTATTACATTCTATAAAATCAAGCATATTATCTATATTGTTGGTTCTGCGATATATAATCTGAAAATCATCATTATTGATAATGTTTTTGATTGCATCAAAAACAGTCTCAGAATACTTAAAGATGAGATTGTTTTCTACATCATCTTTAATGCATTCAGCAAATAATATTTTTATTCTTTTACCTTTTCCGAGGTAGTATTCTGATGTTTTCTTTAGTTCTATTTGAAGTTGCCGTGTCAAGGGAGAAAGAGGACGATATGAAATAGCTTTATAACAATGTAGCGGCAACTCATCTTCGCCTAATATAGCTAATCCTATTGGGAAGTCGGAGAATACCGTAATGTCCTTCGCTCTTTTAATGTATTCGATTTGTTCATTTGAAAAAGCAGAGCCAAGCTGTTTACCTAACTTTTTTAATGACTGCCAAATATGTTTATTGTTCGTTCCATCTATGCATTCTTTCTCAATGTTAGATAAGAGAGAAAAAGTTTCAATGGAAACTCGCTCTAATTCAATAAGAACGCCTTTCCTTGAAACGGCTTTATGAACGCCAATAATACGAATAGCTCTTAATTCATCTCTTGTTACGTACGATGCAGATATCCCATATTTGATTTGTTCTTTCGGTACACCTGGCATTGTAATTATTAAGCTTAAATCAGTCGTATACTTTACGTGTTCACATGATTCTAAATACAATTTTTGAAATTTTGAAGCATTATCATAATCACTCATGGAATAATTTCTTTTCATATATAGATAAGCGTTTACTCTACACATATACTCCCATTGTTTTTTGAAAATAACTGATTCGATATTTTGTGAATTAAAGACTTCCTGCAAATAAAAGCTGACATCATCAAATTGTCTGCTTTGAAAAAGACCAGACAATGCGATTAACTGCTGATCCTTTAATAAAAAATGATAATCCAAATTATTCAGTAGTTCATAACCATCAGTATTATTCGGTTGTAGAACTGTCCAATAATACCTCAGTGTTTTATCGTATAGCTTTTTCATACGAATCGGAGAGATGAGCGGCTCTAACCTTGCAGCGAACGATATTGTTTCTTGTGAACAAAAATCTGATACTATGATAATATGAGGATGCACTGGAAACATGGTAAAGAAGTCACGCAAGGCACTATCTGGGAGTAGATAAATCATATGAGGTGTGTCATATTGGGAATTTATAAATTCTTCATCCAAATCATAATAATCATAAATATGACGTGGAAGATGCATTATGAATTCAATTGCTGGTAATATATCACTTACCGAAGTATCTAATAGATGCATATTTTCTTTTGGTAAACGTTCGTGAATAATAGGTTCTTGCGTAGTACTGCCTTCTAAATGGAATACAACGACATAATAAAAATATGGATCATCAATATTCATATCTTTCTCCTCATAAAAATTGTGATAACGATTTAGTATATTCATAAAGGGAATCATACAAAAAACGATAATTTATCGTATCAATCGGATATGGTAGCTTGACCGTTCATCAGCATTGGCAGAAGCCAGTCTCGGAGAGCTGTTAGTTTTGCAGTTTCGGAAGAATTGTTATTTATTTCAGCTAATAACGGCTTTACTGCATCTGTGAAGCTCTTGCACACTTGCAATTCAGGAACTATCAACGCAGTATCAAGTAAAGTATTTATGCGAATACCTTTGAATATACTGCCCGTTGATGTGTTTGTAGCCTTTTGAATAAAGCTGTCACTCTGAAAGTATAGATACATAAATTCAGGAGTAACAGTATCAGTTTTGCTTCTAATAGAAAAGACAGATTCATTTATATCCCAATCAACAGGATCTTGCTGAATAAGGTAACACCTTCCTAAAGGTGCTATACTTGCAAAAAGAATGTCTCCTACACTTATATCCGATCTTCTGTGGACAATAGCTCTTGCTTCTTCATCTATCATGTCACACCCTGAAAAATCCAAACTACCTGTTGTTGTAAGGTTTTTTACAGTTATGTATCTTATGCTACCATTGCCGAGTACGAAATTATCTCGTGGATTTAAGCCGGTTGATATTTTCTCTACACAATCGCTAACAGTGCCTATGCTCCAATATAGCGGTATTTCACGCTTCAACTGCTCATTCCACACCATAGCACCGCCAGAAGCACGATACGGCTTGCCGTTCTCATCAGGGAAATCAAACTGAGTGAACCAATAGTCGTACATCAGCTTGAGTTGGTGCTGTAAATTATCGTTTACAGCTTTATTCAAATCAACCTTAGCATCAATAGTAGATAACACATCCACAATACTATCCTGAACAAGTCTATCAGTGTCTGGAATTTCAAAATCAGGAAAATCCTCAACTGATATTCTATTTACAGTACTTCCCTTAACTGTATGGTTGATGATATACGCTGTCCACTCAGGAGAAAGAAAGTAGTAATAAAGCCATTTTATGTTGAAACGGTCTGTTTTGGCTCTTAATAAGGCTAATCTTCTTCCTAAGCAGCCATAAAATCCTTCAGGAATTAAGGCGTATCTGCCAAGTGTGGCTTCATACGAAAAAACAAGATCACCAAATTGTGGTTTAACTCGTTTACTCCATTTATAATAATCTTCAACAGATAAATGTGCATATCCATCAGGATTGATTTTACCATCATTTGTTACTGCATCAATTCCAAGATAGACCGGACCGTCCTCAGTTTTCTTTGGCGTGGCATGAGCACCGTCATACACATCGAAATAGTCACCAATTCTTACTTTTTGCATATATTCACCTATCCTATATATTTTCTATGGGCAATCTTAACATTGCTCTGCTTTACCATAGCATACTGCAAAGTGGTGTCTATCCGCCTATGACCGAGGAGCTGTTGAAGCTGCTCGATAGGCATACCCTTGTCGATAGCCATAGTTGCCAATGTGCGCCTGAACTTGTGAGGGTGTGCCTTCTGAATGTTCAGACGTTTACCGATTTTTCTGATTCTTACTTCCACACCGCCGATATTAAGACGTTTGTGCGGAGCTTTCAGCGATACGAAAAGAGCTTCATTATCGTCCGTCCTGCTGTCAAGATACTGCTTCAAATGCAGTTTGGTACGGGCATCAAAATAGACGATGCGCTCTTTATTGCCCTTGCCGAGAACCACACACTCTCGTTCCTCAAAGTCAAT
>JAFUAO010000012.1 GCA_017460665.1 Ruminococcus sp. | reverse complement strand
TACAAAGCGGCTCGGTAGTTCTGAAAAGCCCACTCCCACTTCATTTGAGAAAAAGCTTGCAGAACTTGGCATAAAACACAAGCTCATAAAACCATACACTCCTCGTCATAACGGCAAAGTTGAACGTTCTCACCGAAAGGATAACGAGTATTTCTATGCTACTCATACATTCTATTCCTTCGATGACTTCAAGAAGCAATTAGCTGTTCACAGCAGAAAATACAACAATTTCCCTATGCGCCCACTTAACTGGAAGTCTCCTTCCGATCACATCAAATCTTTCCTTAAATCAGGTCAAGTTTTTTGATTTAATTTGTCTCATATCATTGACAAACCAACATTTTTTCAAAAAACCCCCACTTTTCTAAAGAAAAGCCGCACGTCCAGGGCGGACGTGCGGCAGGATCTTACCAGATCTTATAGCCGGGCTCTGCGATCTTATAGGAGGTGCCGGGAACGAACAGGTCGGAGGGCTTGATCTCCTTGCCCTGCTCCTTGGCGGCGTCCATGGTCTTTTTCATCTCTCTGAAGGCCACGCTGTTGAACACGATGTTCTGTACGGCCTCCTGAGCGGGCCTGGTATTGAGGAACTCAAGGATAGCCTGCTGGATATAGAAATAGGACCTGAGCTGAGTCTTCTTGATCTCGATATTACCTTCATCGGTGATGAAGAAGAGGCTGTCGCCCTCTCTGTAGCCCAGTGTCATCTTGGCGAGGATCTCAGGCACGAAGATCCTTATCTCGGCGGCAAGGGACTGGTCCCCTACCTCGTCCACGAGGCCCTTGGCCATTGCCTCATAGTCCTCACGGCTCTTGATCTCCACCATTTTCTCCAAGGCATACTTAGCGCCCTTCATGACGGTCTCCTTCTTGAAGGGGCACTGGTCGTCCTCGGTCTGGACGAAGATAGCGTACTGCTTCTCGCAGACGAAGTTCTCGCACTCGCCCCAGCTCTCGACGTACTCCTCAAGGGGCTTCTTGAGATCGTTGCAGACAGAGCCGTTGACCCTGACCTCGATCAGCTTTTTCTCCTTGAAGCTGGCAAGATAGATCCTTACCCAATAATACTTCTTTGAGCCGATATAGCGTGCAAGCTCGTTCTTGATGAGTTCCACCAGCATAGTGGGCTGCTTTGACTCCTCGACGCCGATCCTTACTACGGACTGGGCGTACATATCGAACTCATAGTGCTGGCCCAGATAGTCGATGAGCAGGTGCTGGCCGTTCTTCTTCTGATTGGCCTGATCGATGGTATGCCAAACTCCTCCGAAGAAGATCTGTGCCGCCATCTCGACAGCCTCCTGCTCGGTCTTGCCCTGAGCGTCCACAGGGGCGATGAGGGGCTCGTCGAAGTCATCGTTCCTTACGACGAATACCACCTGCATGACGTAAATGTCCTCGTGGAGCTCGTTCCTGGGAACGGTGATGTCGATAGTATAGCCTCTCGGCATGATGATACAGTTATCGTACAGCGTGCCGTTGAGCTTTGCGTTGAGGGCCTCAAGAGCCGCCAGCTTTGCGTCGAAGGTCTGCTCCTGAGCAGAAGCCTCGTTTTTCTGATTTTTCTTCTTGAATAATGCCACTTTGATCGATCTCCTTGATAATATTTTTCCGGCAAGCCGGGTGGGGTCATTTTGTAAACAGAGCTGCTGCCCAGCCCTCCTTGATATTCACGTCAAGGCGTGTGAAGCCGCAGGACTCGATAGCGCTGAGGACCTCCTCCATGCGCTCCTCGATGATGCCTGAGACTATGAGGTAGCCGCCGTCCTTGATATACCGGACGAAGTGCTCCTTCATGGCGATGAGCACGTCCGCAACGATATTTGCGGTAATGATGTCGTACTTTGCATCGATCTGCGAAGCAAGAGACTCGTCGGTGAGGATATTGCCGAAATGGGTCTCATAGTCCTCGGCAGGGATATGGTTCTTCTGAGCGTTCTCCGCAGCAGTTGCCGCAGCGTTCTGGTCGATGTCCACCGCAACAGCTCTCTCAGCGCCCAAAAGTATGGCACCTATGGAGAGTATGCCGCTGCCGCAGCCAAGGTCCAGGACCCTGTCGCCCTCCTTGACACAGCCCTCCAGTATCTCCAGGCAGAGCCGGGTGGTATGGTGCTGGCCTGTGCCGAAGCTGGAGGCCGGGTCGATCTCCAGGACTATGCGCTCGTCCAGGTCGTCGTACTCCTCCCATGAGGGCTTGACCACAAGGGTATCGCCGATCTTCAAGGGCTTGAAATACTGCTTCCAGTTGTTGGCCCAGTCCTCCTCACGGATACTGCTGAGCTCGGCCTCCAGCCGCCCGTAGGCGCCCTCCCGGTCCTCGGCCTTCATCTGCGAGAGGAGCGAGCGTATCATGGAGAGCATATCGGCTCCCTGCTCATTTCCCGGCAGATAGACCGTGACGCAGGTCTCGCAGCTCGCAAGTCCCATAAGGTCGTCGTCGATGTAGTCCCACTGGCCGTTCTTGTTCTCAAGAAATTCGCTGAAATCCTCGGCGTCCCTGATCACAAAGCCCTTGATGCCGATGTCCATGAGCTTTGCACAGAGCAGCTCGATACCGGCAGTTGACGTATAGATGTTAACTTCTGTCCACTCCAATTGAGGGTCTCCTTTCTATCCACAAATAGCGAGCAGCAGCCCGAGTGCGTCGGCTGTGTCCACTATCCCGTCTGAATTTGTGTCAGCGGCCGCAGCCTCGCAGCCCCTGAATATAGATACACCGGCAGGAAGGCTCTCTTTGAGCTTCAACAGCTCATTGAGCAGAGACAGATCGTAAAGATCCCTCACGCCGTCGCCGTTTATATCGCCTTTTTCATGATCCGGCTCCTGAGGAGCAGCCGAAAGAGCGCTGAGCTCCACCCAGCAGGCCTCTCCTGCGCCCTCTATAAGGCCGAAGCCTTCGCTGACGCCGCAGATCCTGACCACATTTCCCGGAAGGAGCACCGCCAGCGGCCTTCCCTCGGGCCTATCGAGGATCGAGGCCTTGGTCTCGCAGTAATACTCCGCAGTCTCAAAGGGAGCCTCGGTAGTGGTCGTTGTTTCTTTAGTCGTAGTTGTAGTCGTAGCTGTGGTCGTAGTGGTGGTAGTAGTCGTAGTGGTGGCAGTTGTAGTAGTAGTCGTCGTTGTAGTAGTTGTCGTAGTCATCGTTGTGGTGGTCGTAGCGGCGGTGGTAGTCGTAGTAGTCTCAGTGATGACAGGCTCTGTCGCCGTGGGCTCACCCCCTTCGTAAAAAGCCGGAGGCGGCGCCACACTGTTGAAGCACTGGTAGACCTTGATATTTTCGTTGGAGTAGGCGCTGAACATCAGCCTGTCGTCCTTGGCCGGGTCGATCATGTAGACCTCATCGCCGATAACGCCCTCCACAAAGACCCAATGTCCGCCCACGTCAACGATCACATACAGGCCGCTGTTCATGTAGTATTGGATCTCCTGAGCCTTGCCGCTCTGGTCGGTGGAGGAGAAGCTCATATTGGCCGTAGCCACCGAGACCTCAGGCACCACAAGGTTTATGCTGGACCAGGAGGCGAGCCCTCCGTCCCAGCTAAAGGCGCCGATGTCGTTGAGGGCCTCGGCGAAGGTCCCGGGGGTGAAATTATCCGGATCCCTTGCGCCGGAATGTACGATCAGCATCGCAATGGACGTGATGTAGCAGCCCACTGCTCCCAAGGTGGTCCCGCCCATGGCCGTGCCGGACCAGCGTGGGTCGTACTGCCGCCAATAGTGATAGTCCTCGGCGGCGTATGTATCAAAGCGAGCATTTTGCCCTGCCCACGGAGCTGCCAGAACTCCGAAGAGTGTCACGAGAGCGATGAGGATCCCCAGCGCTCTCCTGCGGACTGATACCTGCATAGTATTACCTCCGTTCGTCCTCAGCCGGATCTTGCTGAGGGCCTTCTTTTGTTCCTGCGGCGCTGTTTCTTTGTTTCTTTCAGTGCCTTGTAAGCGGCGATATAGTCCCCCATCGCCTTTTCCCTGTCAGCCTCGGTGAGGCTGGCCTCGCCGTAAACGGTGCGGTCGAAGAGCTCCGCCTCGGCCGAGATGTCGGCGCCGGACCTTGCCCTCACCGCCTGAGCCGCCTCCTGAGAGGTCTTTGTGCCACGGATCCCGTAGAGCTTACAGATCCGCTTCATCGCCCTGCGGACGGCCTCCTCCGGCGAGCGCTTAGAGCTTCGCATAAGGAAGAGCTTGTGGGAAACTGCCGGGTAGAGCAGGATCGCTGCCAGCGCTGCCAGCGCCATGAGCAGGATCAGCAGACCTGCCCGTGCAAGGCTATTCGTTGCGGAGCGTGACTGGCTGTCGTTTATCAGGTCAGTCATAGTTGGCTCAAAGGACATCCAGCCGTAGCCCCGGATATACAGCTCCGGGAAGCCGTGGGCGTCGTTGGCCGTAGCCACATACCCACGCCAGCCGTTGTCGGTCTGGACCACGCTCTGCATATTGTACCCCTCGCAGTACCTCGCCGGGATCCCGGCGGCCCTTGCAAGGAGGACCATGGCCGTTGCGTACTCATAGCACACTCCGGTCTTTGTATCGAAAATGAAGTCCTCGGCGTTCTCGCCGGAGGCTTTCCGGTATTCGGTATCGTAGGTGTAGCCGTTATTGTAGAAGTAGTATTCCAGCACCTTGGCCTTGTCGTAGTCGTTATCCAGGTCGCCTGTCAGTTCCTGGGCCAGCTCCTTGATCTTCTTGCTGCCGCAGTAGTCCAGCAGCAGATCGCCGTAGCCGTCCGTATTGAAGGCCAAATATGAGGCTCCCATGATGTCCTCATAGATCTCCATTTCCTCCTCGGGACGCCATGTGTCGTAGTTCTCGGCATAGAGTATATCGTAGGCGTCGCTGACGATCGAGCCGTAGTCGTCCCTCATCAGGAGCTGAGCGGCCTCCTTGTTATCGTCGAGAAGGAAGAAATTGTCGCCGGAATAGCGGAAAACGAAGCTGTCCTCCCGGCTGAAGGCATAGCCGTCTGCACGGATAAGTCCGGTCCGGATCAGAGACATCTCATCGCTGTAGGTGGTGGACTTGAGCTCCTGAGCGAACTGAGGCACAGGGGCTGAGATGCCCTGCTGTGAGGCGCAGTAGATCGTGACGCTGTGCTCACGGGGCTCACGGATCTTATAGCTGCAAAACTCCTCCAGCCCGTATCTCTCCTTGAGATCGGGGTCCAGCTCCGCCGCCTTCTGGATAGCCTCAGCCGCATAGCCTGCGCCGGGGATCCTTATGGGCGTATCGCTGCCCCTGAGAGCGTAGCTGTCGTTGGCGCTGGCAGACCACTGATCCGTCGCCATGTCGTAGGTGGTAAAGGTAGAGGTCTTTAGGCGCAGGGGCTCCCTTGCGTCGGCGTAGTAGACCGGAGTATTTGCGCTGGACTGGCGGAACTGGTCTCCGCCGGTGGTGTCACGGAAGACGTTCAGCATCTCCACCAGACGGTCGGTGAGAGCGTCGGCGTTGATGAGGGTCTCCAGCATGGTCCTGTCAGCCTCCACCTCGGGCTTCGGGATAAGAGTAGCGGCAACTGCGAACACCACGGCGTAGGCCGCAACGCTCTGCCAGGTCTCCTTCCTGCCCACAACGCTGACCTTCTCGGTGTTCCCCAGCTGGCGGAAGCGTATCATCAGCAGGACGTAGCCCACGGCCATGAGTATTATCAGGAGGGTGGGCATCTTCTCATACTCCTTGCCGTATATGGCGAAGGGTATGATGAAGATCAGGAAGTTCATGAAGATCCTGTACCTGACCCTTGTGAAGTAGTATATGACCGACATCATGAAGATCTGGAACAGCAGGAACACCGCCATGGTATACCAGGCGTTGTACTCCACCGAATCCTGAGGTGTCAGGAACCAAAGTCCCCATGAGATCGGGTAGTCCTCCTGTCCCAGCTCTATGCACTGTCCCGTAAGGAAGGTAAAGGCGCTGAAAATGGCTATATACAGGAAAAAGCCGATGAAGTGATGCTTCTGCATGAAGTCGAAGAGCCTAATGCCCAGCCACGTTATCACCAGCGACAGCAGCCCGTAGACCAGTGTCAGCTGTGAGCGGTAGTGGTACATTATGCTCATCATCACCAGCGCAGTATACAGCAGCACCGGGTCGGACAGAGTTTTCAGCAGAGAGCTCCAGACAGAGCCCTCTCGTTTTATCTTATCAAGCATAGTGATTATACCAATTTGAAATTATTGTCGCCGTCCAGATACCACATGGGCAGCTCAGTCGAATTAGGGCTGTCCTTTGAGGGAGCGATAAGGCAGACCTCGCCTCCGTCGCCCTTTGCAGCATCTGTCAGGGCCGAGATGCCCTCTCCGCAGTCGGAGGAGGCTATCACGCAGGCGCAGGAAGAGGCTCCGGCAGCGCCTAATGCAGCCCTCATGCCGGGCTCCACCTTCACCGCCAAGGCCTTTAGCAGGATCTGGGAGGGAGCGTCCGGGTCCTCCACGCTCTCAGCGGCCATGGAGCCGTCAGAGCCACGGTAGACCAGAGTGCTTGCGATGCCCTGCTTCACAAGTAGCCGGGCAAGTCCAAAGGCGGACTGTAGGATCTTCTCCTCATCCAAGACCGCCTCCTGAGCGTTTGCCGAGGGGCTGCGGTACAGGTCCACCAGCACCATGGGCTGGACAGAAGCGGCGGCCTCGTCCAGTCTGACCATGAGCTTATCCTTCTTGGAGGAGAGCTTCCAGTTGACCCTCTTCAAGGGGTCGCCCTGGGTATACTCCCTGTGCTCATAGCCGGGGACCGTATTTGCGGAGAACAGCATGGCTGTATCGTTGTCCTCCTCGTCGTCGCTGGTAGTGACGATGTCGGCGATATTGCGGAAGAGCTGAGATGAGGCCTTCACATCGGGGATCTCAGGGATCACGCCAACGCTCTTGGCCGAGGGCAGGCCCTCCTTCAGCTTTAGGCGGATAAATCCCAAAAAGCCGCAGGAGCGTATCTCCGGAAGAGAGACCTCGCCGTTGCCGCCCACCATTGCCTTTATGCCGAAGTCGAAGGTGGCCGGCTCAGAGCTGAAAAGGGAGAGTCGGTAGGACTTCTCCGGCCTTTCAAAGACCTCGCTGGCATAGGGGAGGATCTCCACAACTGCCAGGGGGCACCAGCCGTCCTTCTCGATAGTCACGCTGACGGTGAGCTCTCCGCCCTTTTTCACATAGCCGTCGCAGTCGAAGCTGACACGGATCCTCTTCCGGGCGTAGACGGCCATCGCCAGCGACAGCAGCGGAGCTATCAGCAAAAAAGCGATGAGTATGATACCCATTTCGCCGTCCACATAGAAGGTGAAAACGAACAGCACGAATGCTACAGCAAGGGCTGCAAGGATACTTTTCATGGTCAGCTTCCCATTTCAGGGACAGCGCAGGAGGCAAGGATATGCTCCACATAGCCCTCCGGCGAGCCGAACTCGCTCCTGCCCTGAGGGGAGAGGATAACTCTGTGAGAGAGGACCGAAACGGCCACGTTCTTCACATCGTCGGGGGTGACGTACTCCCGCTCGTAGATATAGGCGAAGGCCTTTGCCGCCTTGTAGAGGGCGATGCTCCCTCGTGGGCTTATGCCGAGGGTAGCGTTCCTGTCCCCACGGGTAGCGGCGACAATGGAGACTATGTATTTCTTGACCTGCTCAGTGACCCGTATCTGACGGACCTCCTGCTGCATTTGGATAACGTCGTCGGCAGTCATGACGGGCTCTGAGATGTTCTGGATCGGGTTGTGCATCTCGGTGCGCTCAAGGATCTTGATCTCCTCATCTGCGGTGGGATAGCCCATGGACAGCTTCATGAAAAAGCGGTCCATCTGGGCCTCAGGCAGGTGGAAGGTGCCGTAGGTCTCCACCGGGTTCTGAGTAGCCATTACAAGGAAGGGCTTAGGGAGGATATGTGTCTCGCCGTCAAGGGAGATCTGTCTTTCCTCCATGGCCTCAAGGAGCGCAGACTGCACCTTAGGCGAGGCACGGTTGATCTCGTCTGCAAGGAGGAAGTTACATATGACTGCTCCGTCACGGTATATGAATTCTCCGGACTTCTGGTCGAGCATAGTGAAGCCGGCTATGTCAGATGGCATTACGTCAGGGGTGAGCTGGATACGGTTGAATTTTCCGCCGATAGAGCGTGCCAGGGCGGTGATGAGCTGGGTCTTCCCGACTCCGGGGACGTCCTCCAGGAGGACATGGCCCTCGCACAGTAGAGCGGTTATGAGCCGGAGGACGGTATCGTCCTTGCCAACGATGACCTTTCCCACGCTGCCGGCCAGCTTGCTGATCTTTTCGTTCATTTGATATACCTCATGATGATATTTTTATCCATTGTATAACATTATATCACAGATCCACTAAAAAAGCAACCTCCGCCGAGAAACTTTTCCGAAGTTTTTAATAAAAAAAGAGCCCTTCCCCTTTGGGAAGAGCTCTCATCACGCTCATCAATAGAAGTCTACCTGGTCGTTGTTCTTCTTGCCCTTTACCAGAGAGCCGATCAGCAGGATCAGTCCCAGCAGAGCCAGAGCTGCACCGCCGAAGCAGAGCACCATCATCAGAGGCTTTACCTCGTTGCCGATGATACGCATAGCAGTTGCGTGCTCATACTCCTCGATACCAACGTTCTTCAGGTCGTCGATAGCCTCCTGATAGTACTGATCGTAGTCAGACTCGGAAGGCTGAGCAGCCAGCTTACCCTTGAAGTCGATAGAAACTACAGGCATCTGATCCTCAGGAACAGAGTCATCTGTGAAGTAGTTGTACCACTCATCAGCAGCGTCGTTCAGCTCAGCGATCATGTCCTTGTTAGCAGTAGAAAGAACGACGAAGGCCTCGCCCTCAGCGATATTGCTGACTATGTAGAAGTTAGTCTCGGTCTTGCTTGTAGTGATGCCGTAGTGCTTCTGGGTCTGCTCGAGAGTAGCGAAGGGACCGTAAACGAAGTCGATAGTTCCCTCAGCAAGAGCGTCCTCATTGAAATCGCTCACAGGAGCTGTCAGGTCAACGGTCTTGCCCTTGATCAGGAGCATAGTGTCCTGGAAGCCTGCGATAGCACACAGCAGACCTGCAACAAAGATGATGAGAAATGCTTTAGTTTTACCTTTCATAATAAACCCTCCAATGATCCTTATTCGTGAAAAGATATACGGCACGGCATCACCGTGCCGCACAGTGATCTTACTTGATCATGTTAGCGATCTCGTCAGCGAAATTCTCTTCCTTCTTCTCAACGCCCTCGCCACGCTCGTAGCGAACAACGTCTACAACCTTGATAGAGCCGCCCAGCTTCTTAGCCTCGGCGTCAACATAGCCCTGAACTGAGAGCTTGTCGTCCTTTACGAAGGCCTGCTCCAGGAGGCAGTTCTCAGAGTAGTACTTGCCTACCTTGCCCTCAACGATCTTAACTCTTACCTGCTCGGGCTTGCTTGCCATCTTAGGATCCTCAGCCATCTGAGCCAGCATGATCTCCTTCTCCTTCTCGATGACCTCAGCAGGTACCTGCTCACGGCAGAGATAGGGAGCATTGAGAGCTGCGGACTGCATAGCAACGTCCTTGCCGACAGCTGCAACAGCGTCTGCGGAGAGATCTGTATCCAGCTTTACCAGAACGCCGATGCTGCCGCCGTTGTGGATATAAGAAGCCAGAACGCCCTCCAGCCTTACGAAGCGGCGGATAACGATGTTCTCACGGATCTTCATGCCTGCGAGCTCAGTGAGAGCCTCGCCGACTGTGCCATTGCCGCCGGAGATCTGCTCGTTCTTGAGAGCCTCAACGTCAGCAGGAGCCTTCTCGATTATAGTCTTAGCGACAGCAGCAACGAAGTTCCTGATGTCGTCTGTATTAGCAGCGAAGTCTGTCTCGGTGTTCACCTCAAGGAGAACGCCTACATTGCCCTCAACTACGGCAGTAACGACGCCCTCAGCAGCAGCTCTGCCGCTCTTCTTGGCCTGTGTAGCAAGTCCCTTTTCTCTCAGGAACTCGATAGCCTTGTCCATATCGCCGTCGTTAGCCTCAAGAGCCTTCTTGCAGTCCATCATACCAACGCCGGTAGACTTCATAAGTTCTTTGATCTCTGCAACGGAAACCTTTCCCATTGTTATTACCTCCTATTTATTAGATAGAGCCTTTGGCCCTTAGCTTTTAGTCTGGTGTGTACTTGATCACTCAGCAGCTTCCTCAGCGGGTGCCTCCTCAGCAGGAGCCTCCTCAGCCTGAGCGTTGTCGTCGCCCTGTCTGCCCTCGATGATAGCATTAGCAACAGTTCCGGCGATCAGCTTTACAGCACGGATAGCGTCGTCGTTGCCGGGGATAACGTAGTCTACCTCGTCAGGATCGCAGTTTGTATCAACGATAGCAACGATCGGGATGTTCAGCTTCTTAGCCTCAGCTACAGCGATCTTCTCCTTGCGGGGATCAACGATGAACAGAGCTGCGGGGAGCTTCTTCATTGTCTTGATACCGCCAAGGAACTTCTCCAGCTTCTCGATCTCAAGGTTGAGCTTTACGACTTCCTTCTTGGGGAGAAGTGCGAATGTGCCGTCCTCCTCCATGGTGTGGAGCTGCTCAAGTCTCTTGATCCTGGTCTGGATAGTCTTGAAATTGGTGAGCATTCCGCCCAGCCATCTTGCATTTACATAGTGTGCGCCGGCACGGGTAGCCTCTTCTCTTACAGAGTCGCCTGCCTGCTTCTTTGTACCAACGAAGAGCACCTCACCGCCCTGAGCGGAAAGGTCACGAACGAAGAGGTAAGCCTCCTCCAGCTTCTTGACCGTCTTCTGAAGGTCGATGATGTAGATACCGTTTCTCTCTGTGAAGATGTACGGTGCCATTTTGGGGTTCCAGCGTCTTGTCTGGTGTCCGAAGTGGACGCCTGCCTCAAGAAGCTGCTTCATTGAAACTACTGCCATTGTGTAGTCCTCCTTAAAATATGGTTATTTGATCCTCCGCCCGGCTTAGCTCACGGACGACGCAGGAAGCTGCGCACCGGTCCGCAAAAGCACAAGCGTGCGAATTGCCTTAATATTATAACACATCCTGTCAATTTTTTCAAGGGGCTCCCCCTTGGTCAATCGAACAAACTTCCAAGTCCCCGGCGAGGCTTTTTTGGTGATATAGCCGAGTCCTCCAGCCGGACCAGTATGACCTCGCTGCCGATGACTGTGATCTGGCCGCAGGAGACCACTACATCCGGCTCTCTCCCCAAAAGTCCGAAGAGCCGGTACCTGCCGAAGATCACAAGTCCCCTGACCTGCGAGGTGGCGGTATCAAGGCGAACGTCGTCGATGAAGCCAAGGCGCTCGCCGGTGGTCTGGTCGATGACCTCCTTTGATCTGAGCTCCTCCAGTGAACAAAGCATAAAGATCCCTCCGCAAATGGTCTATATGAAGATCATATGCAGAGGGGCCTGTACAAAATATTACTCGTCGCCGTCCTTTTTCCTCAGCAGGAAGGCAGCCACCAGAACTACCACCGCAACGGCGGCGATGATGATCAGTGTCTTTGCCGGGAAATTATCCCCTGTGAAGGGTATCGCAGCGAGAAGTGCGAGAATAGTGAGCAGCATTTTGGTCCTCTCCTTTTGTCAGTTTATAGCAATATTGTAACACATATAGGAGGAGTTGTCAACTGGGAGGCCGTCCTCGGCCTCCCGGCCGATCGATCAGATCTCCGGAAACAAATCGTAGGGGCGAACATCGTTCGCCCGTGGGTCCAGAAAAACTGTAGGGACGGCCATTGGCCGTCCGTGCCTTCCCGAACATTTGTAGGGGGCGATGCCCACATCGCCCCTCAACGATAACCACGATGTGTAGGGGCAAAATCCGTTCGCCCGTGGGTCCCGGAAACCGTAGGGACGGCCATTGGCCGTCCGCATGACCTGTACGATCGTAGGGGACGGCGTCCTCGACGTCCCGGCCGATCTCCGGGAACAAATTGTAGGGGCGAACATCGTTCGCCCGGTGGTCATACAAAAATGGCCGGGTCGATGTAGGCATCGACCCCTACAAACGCCTCCGGGAGGCCGAGGGCGGCCTCCCCTACATTTTTCTGGGATCCGTGGGCGCACAATGTGCGCCCCTACAAATACGTCCGCCGTTAGGAGGACACAACAATTATGAATTATGCATTATGAATTAAAGAGGGCGGCAAAGCCGCCCTTTTTATGAATTATGGATCAGAACCGGAAGTCTCTCTTGTTGCCGGACTTGATCTCCTCAAGATAGTCGATCGCACGCTGACGGCGCTTTCCGTCAGGGACGTTCTGTATCTCACGGGCGATCAGCGCCTCGCCCAGCTTCTTGGTCTCCGGGCTCGCATAGTCGGTCAGGTACTCCTGGAGAGTCATGAGGGCGTTGGGGTGGCAGCAGTTCTGGATCTGGCCCACCTTGCACAGCGCCATGAAGCGGTCTCCTGTCCTGCCTTCACGGTAGCAGGCCGTACAGAACGAGGGTATGTAGTCCATCTCCATGAGCCAGCGCACTACCTCGTCCAGGGAGCGCTGATCGGAAACGTCGAACTGCTCCGTATCGTGGGGGCGCTCCTCGGGAGAATACCCTGCATATCCGCCTACAGAGGTCCTCGAACCGCCGGAGATCTGAGATATGCCCAGCCCCAGCACCTTGTTGCGGCAGGCCTCGCTCTCACGGGTGGAGATGATCATGCCGGTGTAGGGTACTGCGATCCTGATACAGGCAATGATCTTTGCGAAGGTGTCGTCGTCGATGCCGTTGTCGAAGGTATCCGGGTCGATGTCGCTGGCCCTCTTCAAACGGGGAACGCTGATCGTGTGGGGACCCACGCCGTGGACAGCCTCAAGGTGCTCGGCGTGCATGAGTACCCCTGCGAACTCATAGCGGTACTTGTCCAGACCGAAGAGGACTCCCAGACCGACGTCGTCGATACCGCCCTCCATAGCCCTGTCCATAGCCTCGGTGTGGTAGGCGTAGTTGTGCTTAGGGCCGGCCGGGTGGAGGACCTCATAGCTCTCCTTGTGGTAGGTCTCCTGGAAGAGGATATATGTGCCGATACCGGCGTCGTGGAGCTTCTTGTAGTTCTCGACAGTGGTGGCAGCGATGTTGACGTTGACCCTGCGGATAGCTCCGTTCTTGTGCTTTATACTATAAATAGTGTCGATACATTCGAGGATATACTCGATCGGGTTGTTGACCGGATCCTCGCCGGCCTCGATAGCAAGGCGCTTGTGGCCCATGTCCTGGAGAGCGATGACCTCCTGGCGGACCTCCTCCTGAGTCAGCTTCTTACGGGGGATCTCCTTGTTCTGGAAGTGATAGGGACAGTAAACGCACTTGTTCACGCAGTAATTGGACAGGTACAGCGGAGCGAACATAACGATACGGTCGCCGTAGAAGGCCTCCTTGATCTGGCGTGCCAGAGCGTAGATCTTCTCGGTCATCTCGGGTATGTCACAAGCCAGCAGCACGCTGGCTTCTCTGTGGGAGAGCCCGGCGCACTCCACTCCCCTGCCTGTTTTCTTGGGAGCAGCCTTCTCCAGCAGCGACTCGATCAGCTCACGGTCGTGCTTGTGCTGGTCGGCGTATTCCAGGGTCGCAAGGATCTCCTCATCGCTGATGAACTCCTCGGCCTTCATAGATCTTACATCATACATTTTATATACCTCCTGAGTTAGTTTCAAGTTTCAAGTTATAAGTGCTTAGCTTTAGTTGAGAGTTTAGAGTGGAAAGTGGAGAGCTTATGTGTTCGCTTCGCTCACATTATTGAAATATGATCGCTGAAGGCGATACCTTAACTTTCAACTCTCAACTATCAACTTTGGGCTTATTTTTTCGAGACTGCCGCCTTTACCGAAACGCCGGGGATATGCCCCAGACGGCCGGTCAGACTGCTTATGCGGTCGGGAGTCGCATCCAAGGCCACCGAGATCAGCGAGATCCCACGCTCCCTGTACGGCAGGCCCATGCGCCCGATGATCATGTCGCTGTGCTCGTGGAGGATATTGTTGACCTCCGGTACTGCGCCCTGCTCGTCGATCACTATCGCCGCAACTGCTATGCGTTTTTCGTCCATATTACCTCCTATAGTCCCAGCTCTCTCAGCCCGGATACCAAGCTGACGTAGAGCCTTGTGATGTCGGAGAGCTCCGACGGTTTCCCGGGAGCTCTTCTGCAAAGCCTTCTTCGCCTAAGATCCACCTCGTCACAGTGTGAGATCCCTCGGAGGCCTGTGCCTGTGAAGGTCCCCATGAACTGGCCCCACCTCACCTCTTCCGGAACGAGAAAGCCGTCGCTCTGCCCGTTCATTGCCTTTACTGCCGCAAAGGGCACGGCCATGAGGATATCGCTGAGGGGGCTCTTCATGGTGAAGGCACAGCTCCGGTACAGCACCCGTCCGTCGTCGGGACAGAGCCTGTTGAACTCCTTCATATAGCCCTTTGTGAGCTGCCGGAAGCAGGCGAAGGTGTCCGGCTGCTCATCGCCTCCCAGTCTTTTGAAAACGTCGGTGGTCCTGCCGATCAGCTTCATCAGAGGCTCAGGCAGCCTCATCAGCTTTTCCATTACAGCGGAGCCCTGATGCGGAGTGCTGATCGTGGTCAGGGAGGCGACGCTTCCGCCCATTCCCAGCACCGAGATCAGCCACCTGGCCTCCAGTCCGCCCTTTGAGTGGGCGATGATATTCACCTTCTCGGCGCCGGTCTCCCTTAGCACCCTGCGCAGCCTTTCCGCAAGGAGAAGGGCATTTCGCTGGATAGAGGCATTGGCCTCCTGCCCTCCGAAAAAGACCCTCGCACCCTTTTCCCGGAGCACCCGGGGGATCCTTCCCCAGTAGCCAATCCTGCCGTCACGGAAGCCCATACCGTGGACCAGCAGCAGCGGATAGCGTGTCGAACATTCCTTCATAAAACAAAAACCGCCTGCGAACGGGCAGACGGACAGAGCTTGCTCATATGTACTGCTGACCGATAGCAAAGCCTCAGCCCTGCTGCCCGAAAACATTCTTGTGATATAGCTGTGGGCGGAGGGAAAGCACTCGCCGTCCACAACTTAATGATAGCACATTGACAGAGAAATGTCAATAATCCCGGGTGGAATTTTGTTATCTTTAACTAACTTCAATACGTCTGCCTCTAGTCGGACACAACAAAAAAGGGCAGCCTGAGCTGCCCTTCATAAGTTCTTTATTGCCCAAGGAACTCCGATATGCTATCGGTGCCGCCGGTCTGGGTGAAGGAGTAGTATTGCAGTATATCCGAGGCATCGGAGGAGTCGATGAAGCCGTCACCGTTCACATCGCCGAAGCTCTTGTCAACAGTGGGCGCAGAGCCGGTCTGTACAGCGGCGTACTCCACCAGCACGGCTGAGGCGTCGGAGGAGTCGATCCTGCCGTCGCCGTCCACATCTCCAAGAGAGTAGATCACCTCGAAGCTGTAGCCGTATCTTTCGGCGTACTTCTGGGCCGTCGAGCCGGAATATCCCTGTATCACGCCTTCATATGTTGAGTTCCACACCAGAGAGCCCTTAGAGCCCACCTTGCTTCGGCATATCGTTGAGCCGCTGTCATAGATCTGATGATCGGGAGAGAGCAGCGTGAGCTTCGTAAGGCTAGGGCTCGGACCGAAAGCGTCCCTGTCGATCCGCTCAACGGTAGCAGGAACAGTTATCTCCGCCAGACCGGAGCCTCCTGCTGCATTGCTCCTAACGGCTGTGACAGGCAGGCCCTCCACCTGATCTGGGATCTCAGCAGAGCCATTCAAATTATCGGTCTTGAAGGCGATCTTCGCAAGCTCCGCACGGTCGCTGAAAACATAAAATGTGAAGATGTCCTCAGTCACCTCAGTGTAGGGCTCCTCCTCAGCGCCGATAGCCTTGAAAGAATAGCCGTATCTTTCAGCATAGCTCTCGGCGGTGGAGCCCGAAGCTCCGATGATAGTGCCGTTGTACCGGCAGATCTGCTCCCCAGTGGAAGGGATCTCCTCGATGTCGGTGTAGATAGCCTCCGGGCCGTCCGGGAAAACGCAGTTAGGATCCCCGAAAGTTATCTCCCGCACCGTTCCGGCGACCACCGCATTTTTAGCGATAGAGCTGACGGCCTCCGGGAGCACTATGCTGCTGGCATTGCTGTAGGAGAAGGCTCCCTCGGCCAAGGCGGTCACAGGGACGCCGCTGACCTCCTCCGGGACCTCGACCGGTACATAATTTGCCGTGCATTTCGTCACCTCGGCGTGATCTGAGTAGACCGCAAAGGTCAGTCCGTCGTCAGTCTCAACGATAGTGCTCTCCTCAGCGGCTGCCGTCACCGGGAACGCACTCAGCGGAGCTGCAAGAGCTGCACCGGCAGTGAACACCAGTGCCGCAGCCGCAGCAAGTGATCTGTATATCCTCATAAATGCCTCCTTGCGGTCAGCGTATCTTCGAGCCTACAGGGATAGAGTCGTCCACAAAAATGACCTTCACTCCGTCGGGAGTATCAGCGGCGCAGATCATGCCGTTGCTGTCGACGCCTCTGAGCTTCACGGGCTTCAGATTAGCGATGAGCTGGAGCTTCCTGCCGATAAGGTCCTCAGGAGAGTAATACTCCGCAATGCCGGAAACTACCTGTCTTCCGCCCATTCCGTCGTCTAGCTGGAGGCAGAGCAGCTTGTCGGACTTCTTCACCTTCTCGCAGGCGATGACCTTAGCCACCCTGATCTCCACCTTGGCGAAATCGTCGATAGTGATCTCAGGTGCAAGCTCGGTCTCCTCAGCAGGAGCCTCGCCCTTTTCTGCGGCAGAGAGCTTTGCCTGAGCCTCGGCCATGTTCTTTCTCAGGATCTCGTTGAGCTCCTCGATCTCCTTGTCCACGTCGATACGGGGGAAGAGGATCTCGCCCTTATGGACGGTAACGTTCTCGGGAAGTACGCCGAAGGATGACAGCTTCTCGTACTCCACATCGCTCTCAGAGGCGCCAATCTGCTCCCATACCTTAGGCATAGTGTTGGGCATGAAGGGCGACAGGAGGGCAGAGATGATACGGATCCCGTCCAGCAAATTGTAGAGTACAGTGGCCAGTCTTGCACGCTTCTGCTCGTCCTTGCCCAGCTTCCAGGGCTCGGTCTCGTCGATGTACTTGTTGGCACGGTCAACGGCCTTGAAAATGGCCTCCAGAGCGCCCTTTATGCGGGTGCCGTCCAGCTCTGTGTCCGCCTCTGAGACAGCTCTCAGGCAGACTGCCTTGAAGTCCTCGTCCAGAGGATCGGCCTCACGGTCAGCAGGAAGGGTGCCGCCGAAATACTTGTCCGCCATGGCAACGGTACGGGAAACAAGGTTGCCGAAGCCGTTGGCAAGGTCGGAATTTATACGGTTTATCATGATCTCGTTGGAGAAGGCGCTGTCGGCTCCCAGGGCCATCTCTCTGAGGATATGGTACCTGATAGCATCGACGCCGTAGCGCTGGCCCAGCATGAAGGGGTCCACCACATTGCCCAGAGACTTGGACATCTTCTGGCTCTCGCCGGACTTGCTCTGCATGGTGATCCAGCCGTGGATCGCAAGGTGCTTGGGCAGCGGGACCTCCAGAGCCATGAGCATTGCCGGCCAGATGATAGCGTGGAAGCGCATGATGTCCTTGGCCACCATGTGGACGTCCGCCGGCCAGTACCTGTCGAAGTCGCTGTATGCGGAGTTCTCATAGCCAAGGGCGGTGATATAGTTGGAAAGGGCGTCGATCCAGACGTAAACGACGTGTCCGGGATCGAAGGTAACGGGTATGCCCCACTTGAACGTAGTTCTCGAAACGCAAAGGTCCTCAAGGCCGGGCTTGATGAAGTTGTTCACCAGCTCGATAGCACGGGTCTTGGGCTGGAGGTAGTCTGTCTCCAGCAGCAGCTTCTCGATGCGCTCTGCGAAGGGAGACATCTTGAAGAAGTAGGCCTCCTCCTTTGCGATAGTTACAGGTCTGTGACACTCAGGACAGCAGCCGTTCTCGTCCAGCTGTGAGTCGGTCCAGAAGCTCTCGCAGGGAGTGCAGTACTTTCCGGAATACTCGCCCTTATAGATGTAGCCCTTGTCATAGAGGGCCTTGAAGATCTTCTGCACTGACTCAACGTGATAGTCGTCGGTGGTGCGGATATAGCGGTCGTAGCTGATGTTCATGTACTCCCAGAGGCGCTTGAAAATGGCAACTATGCCGTCAACGTACTCCTTTGGGGTAACGCCCTGCTCAGCGGCCTTCTCCTCGATCTTCTGGCCGTGCTCGTCGGTGCCTGTGAGGAACATTACGTCATAGCCCTGCATTCGTCTGTACCGGGCGATAGAATCGCAGGCTACAGTGGTGTAGCAGTGGCCGATATGGGGGTCTCCCGAGGGATAATAGATCGGCGTGGTGATGTAAAAGGGCTTCTTTGGCATAATGATCTCTCCATTTCTGAGTAAATTTCCTTTTTCCTAATGGAAGAAAAAGGTCTGTCCTTATAGTATACCACATTTTTTCAGAAAATGCAATATCTTGTTTTGGAGCTTTGCTGCGTTGATTTTTTCGCAAAACTATGTTATGATATTATCAGACATCTAGTTTTTTCAGGAGGTTATATCATGAAGATCCATATCTTATCAGCAGCAGCCGCTGCACTGATATTCGCCGGAGGAGCTATCCACGGGCCTTACCTGCCCTCTCCCGGACTCACCGCTCACGCCGAGGAGGAGAGCTATACCGACTTCTACCCTGACAACAGCTACGTTTTGTTCCACCTATACTCCGACCACGCAGTCCTGGCCAAGTACGACGGGAGCGAGACCAGCTACACCGTCCCCGACACGGTGGAAGGGCTGCCTGTTACCGAGATCGGCGACACCGCCTTTGCAGGCGTCTTCGAGCTGACCTCTCTGGTGATACCCGATACCGTCACCCGTATCGGCGACGACGCCTTCAACTTCGCCTTTTACCTGGAGGAGATCACCCTCCCCTCTTCTCTTGAATACATCGGATACAGAGCCTTCTCCCTCTGCGGTGTGAAGACCTTGTCCCTGCCGGCGAGCCTCAAAACTATCGCAGACCTGACCTCCGAAAAGGAGACCTTCTGCCAGAGCTGTCCTGCTCTCACTTCGATCACCGTAGACAGCAAGAACCCCTATTTTTCCGCAAAAGACGGCGTGCTCTTCGACAAAAAGAAGACCGTTCTCTACAGATACCCGCCGGCAAAGGAGGGCAGCTCCTACACCATGCCCTCTACCGTCAAAAGCATAAGCGACGGTGCCTTCCACAAGTCCGCTCTGGAGAGCATCACTGTCTCCGCCAAGCTGGAGACCGTGGGCGTCAGGGCCTTCGGCTACTGTGAGAGCCTTTCCGCTATCGAGCTCCCCGGCTCGGTGAAGTCTATCGGCGGCAGCGCCTTCATCAAATGCACGGCGCTGGAGGAGCTGACACTGAACGAGGGCCTTGAGACTATCGGCCGTGGATCCTTCTCAGGGTGCAGCGCCATTAAAGAGGTAACGATCCCCTCCACGGTCAGCCAGATCTCGGACAGCGCATTCGTCACCTGTCAGTCTCTGAGAACGGTCACGATCCGCTCTAAGGACTGCGTCCTCGGCAGCGGCTCGGAGGTATTCTCCGACAGCAGCATAAACGGGTATATGGGCTCTACCGCTCAGGACTACGCCGAGACTTTCCAGCAGAGGTTCAGCCTGATCCACGACCTCGGCGACCTCGACGGCGACACAAGGATCGACTCCTCCGATGCCTCGGCCGTGCTGGTGGAGTACGCTGCCATACAGACCGGCGCTGAGCCCTCTGTTGACAAGAGCATCGGCGACGTGAACGGCGACGGCTACATAGACTCCTCCGACGCCTCGGACATACTGCAATACTACTCCTTCACCCAGACCGGCGGCGCCGCCACCCTGACCGAATTCCTCGAAGCAAGATAAGAGAGCTCCCCTGTGAGGAACAGGGGAGTTTTCCCTTTCTCAAAAAAATCGTCCCAATCCTTTCTCAAAAAAATCGCCCCAAGCCCTTGAAATATTCTCACGGATGTGATATAATAAACTGTAAGTGTGCATTTTTGCGCAGATATTTTTATGAAAAGAGGAAAATAAATGCCTGCTAATATTGTTGTAGGAACTCAGTGGGGCGATGAAGGTAAGGGCAAGATCATCGACATCATCTCCTCCCGTGCCGATGTGGTGGTACGCTCTCAGGGCGGAAACAACGCCGGTCACACAGTCGTGAACAACGGTGAGGTGTATAAGCTCCACCTTATCCCCTCAGGTATCCTTTATAAAGATACGCTCTGTCTCATCGGAGCCGGCGTGGTCCTGGATCCTAAGGACTTCATCGGCGAGCTGGACAGCCTTGAGGCAAGAGGGATCTCCACCGCAAACCTTAAGATCGACCCCCGTGCCCATATCGTAATGCCCTGGCATATCGCTCTGGACGGACTTTCGGAGGCCTTCCGCGGAGGCAAGGACATCGGTACTACAAAGCGTGGCATAGGCCCTACTTATATGGATAAGTATGAGCGCTGCGGCATCCGTATGTACGACCTGACCCACCCGGAGGTGCTGGCTGAGAAGATCCAGTCCACCGGCAGGCTCAAGAACAAGATCATCACCGAGGTGTACGGCGGCGAGGCCTTCGACCTTGACGCTGTTACTGCTGAATATACCGAGTACGGCAAGCGCCTGCTCCCCTTCATGGACGATGTCTCCGTGCTGACCTTCGAGGCTCACAAAGCAGGCAAGACCATCATGTTCGAGGGCGCTCAGGCTACTCTCCTTGACATCGACTTCGGTACATACCCCTATGTTACCTCGTCTCACCCCCTCTCCGCAGGCGTTTGCGTGGGAACAGGCGTGGGACCTAAGGTCATCACAAATATAATCGGCGTCGCTAAGGCTTATACCACCCGTGTAGGCAAGGGACCCTTCCCCACCGAGCTGGACGATGAGATCGGCGACCAGATCAGGAACGTGGGCGGCGAGTTCGGCACCACTACCGGACGTCCCAGAAGAACGGGCTGGTTCGACGCTGTTATAGTACGTCATTCCGTAAGAGTAAACGGTCTGGACAGCCTTGCTATCAACAAGCTGGATACTCTGGCGGACCTGGACACACTCAAGGTCTGCGTGGCTTACAAAAAGCCCGACGGCACAGTCACCGAGCACTTCCCGGCTACTCTGGAGGAACTGGAGGGCTGCGAGCCGGTATATGAGGAGTTCCCCGGCTTCACTGAGGACATCTCGAAGTGTGAGAGCTTCGATGATCTCCCTGAGAATTGCAGGAAGTACATCGCCCGCATTGAGGAGCTGGTAGGCTGCCATGTGAGCATGGTAGGCATCGGCCCCGACAGGTCTCAGATCCTCGAAAGATAACAAGGCGTCCGGAGGAACGTGATACGTTCCAAGGAGGATCGCTATGATGCTTTACAGAAAACTGACAGCGGCTGCCCTTTCAGCCGTTATCACCGGGTCCATGATCTCAGCCCTGCCCTCGGCAGCCGCAGAGACCGCTCAGGACCTTAGCTTTGCCGCCTCACTCAGCAAAACGGCCGGCCTTTCCACCACCAAGGAGGCCGCCTCCGCTGAGATCAGGGAGAACATCAGGGCCAGGAACACTGACTTCACCGTCACTGTCAGCTCCTCTCTCATCGGCAGCAAGGCAGACATCTCCCAGATGATCTCAGATGCCCTTGACGAGACCGGAGACCCCCATGAGGGCGACTATCTCCGCTGGACCGTCAAGCGCTACAGCTATTCCACTGTCAGCAGCTCAAGGAACGGCACCACCTCCATATCCTTCAGCAACACCTATAATTCCACCGCTCAGCAGGAGGAACAGGTGGACAAGGCCGTGGCCGAGCTGATGAAGAGCTTCGACCTGAAGGGGAAGTCCAACTACGAAAAGATCAGCACTATCTACAGCTACGTCGCTGCCAGCGTCACCTACCCCGACAGCACCGACGACCTGCCAAGGGAATACTTCACGGCCTACGGCGCCCTTGTCAATAACGCCGCAGTCTGTCAGGGCTACGCTCTGCTGCTGTACAGGCTCCTGTCTGAGGCGGACGTTCCGTGCAGGCTCATCCCCGGCACAGCCAACGGCGGCAACCACGCCTGGAACATCGCCGAGGCCGGAGGGAAGTTCTACTGCCTGGACGTGACGTGGGACTCCACCCTCGGCGCCGCCAGCAAGCCCTACTACCTTATGAGAGGCACCGGCGACTTCGACTCGCTGCTGACCAAGTATACCCACACCGCCGGGGCCTGGGACCCCAGCTCTCCCCTTTATATGGACTACTCAGAAGCTGACTTCTCCGCAAGATACCCCATGTCCGAGACAGCCTATGACACCTCCGCTGCCCTCTCCTTCCGGCAGGGCGACACCGACAGCGACGGCAGGATCGACTCCACCGACGCCTCAGTGATACTGGAGGCCTACGCAAGGCTCTCTACCGGCCGGACCAGCGGTCTTTTCGAGCCGGCAAAGGCTGCCGCTGACGCAAACAGCGACGGGGATATAGACGCCACCGATGCCTCGCTGATCCTGAGCTACTACGCTCTGACCTCTACAGGCGCAAAGCTGACCCTTGCGGAATACCTAAATACACTTTAATGAGGTGAAAATATGAACGATGAGAACAACTTCGGCACCGGTGCTCCTCTGGATGATATAGAGTACACCGCTCCGCCGAAAAAGGACGGTCCTGAGGGAGTCGCCGCTCCCGTGCTGGATGATATAGACTACGTTCCCCCCTCGGAAAAAAGAGGCGGCCCCAGCGGAGTTTCTGCTCCGGTGCTGGACGATATGGACACTTATGCCCCTCAAAGCGAAAAAAAGGGCGCTCCTACGGGAGTTTCTGCACCCGTTCTGGACGACGGGGACCAGAGCTTCAGCTCGGCTCCCAAGAAGCTGATCATGACAGATGAGGAGATCATCGCCGGGCTCAGCCCCGAGCAGGCTCAGGTCTTCGCCACCCTCCCTGAGGACAAAAAGCAGCAGATCATAGATATGCGCCGCCAGCAGCTGGGTGCCGAGGCACCTGCTCCGGCTGTGACAGCTCCCGTGCTGGACGAGGACAACTACGTTCCGCCCCCGAAGAAGGAGGAGCCCCCCAAGGAGCCGGCTGCTCCGGTGTCTGCGCCTATCCTCGATGACGAGCCCGAGGCTCCCAAGTACGTTTCAAAATACCAGGACGAGGACCTTGAAAAGATCAAGGCCGAGGCCAAGAAAAAGGCCGTTTCCTCCGCTCTGACCTCCAATCAGAAGGACTCTAAGGAGAGCCTTCGCATGATGCTGGAGCTGAAGGAGGAGCGCATGGCTGAGCTGGCCAACAAGGGCTTCATCATCACCATAGTCCTGGCAGTTATCGGCGTTCTGACCGCCGCCGCCTTCTACTTCCTGTACTCCGGCTCGCTGGGCATGGACTACAAGGACGACCTTGGCGGTATCAGCAAGTTCATACAGACCTCGTCACTGTACATCGCAATGGCGATCGCAGTCTGCTCGCTGCTGCTGATCACAGGCGTGGGCTTCTTCAAGTCTATCGCCTCGCTGGTGCTGCTGCTGGCAGGCATAGCCCAGATCTTCCCGGGACTGCCCATGCTCCCTCAGCACGAGGGCGGCATCGCAAAGGCCGGCGTGTTCTACGCCGTGGCTCTCATCGGAACTGTGGCGGTGTTCGTCACCCTCTCCGCAAGCGAGGCCGTGGGGCAGTATTTCAAGAAGAAAAAGCCCAGCAATTACGACTGAGCGTAAAAAGATCCCCGAAGCGGGGATCTTTTTCTTTTGTCTGAGTTTTTCTGTTGACAAATCTCCACCGGTGTATTAAAATATTATCAGAACAAAACGATCCGAAAGGAGCAATTAACTATGATGACGATCAAATTTGACGACTTTTGCAGCAACTATGAGCTGTTCGTCAAGCTCTGCGAGATGACCAGCGAGCCTATGAAGATCTCAAAAAACGGCCGGTCCGACCTGGTGGTGATCAGCGCCGAGGCCTATGAGCGGAGAAAAAAGATGCTGGACCTGCGTGAAAAGCTCCTGCGTGTCAGCGAGGACGAGCCCTTCGGCGACCGTGGGATCTCACTTGAAGAGCTGGGCAGGTATCTCTCAGAGATAGAAAACGGCAAATAATTTTTGACAGATCGATGAAAAATTGGTGAAATGACAAAAATATCCTTGACAACCGCCTGAGAATAATTTATAATATTTTTAGCGGCGGTGAAGGGGTCACCGTCCGGAACATCTTTTTATTTACCATGAAGGAGGATCTTAAAATGGGTGTATTTCGTAGATTAAGTGATCTGCTCAAGTCAAATGTCAATGACCTTATCGACAGAGCTGAGGATCCTGAGAAGATGGTCAAGCAGATCATCATCGATATGCAGAAGGAGCTGACTAAGGCTACTCAGAACTATGGCAAGGCTAAGGCCAGTGAGCGCCTGGCTGAGAAGAAGTATGAGGACGCTAAGAAGGTTTCTCTGGGCTGGGAGTCTAAGGCTAAGGCTGCTCTTGCTGCCGGTGACGAGGCTCTCGCTAAGCAGGCTCTTGCCAGAAAGGTAAAGGCCGACGAGGACGTTGAGAGCTACAGAGAGATGTATGAGTCTATCTCTAACCAGACCGAGGCTATCGGCGATCAGGTAGAGGTGCTCAAGGCTAAGCTGGATGAGGCTAAGAGCCGTCAGGCTATGCTCATCGCCCGCTCACAGATGGCCGATACCAAGAAGCAGCTCGCTCAGGCAGCCGGCGGCTTCGACGGCAATTCCGCTATGGAGAAGTTCGACCGCATGGAAGAGAAGATCCAGCGCAAGGAGGCCGAGGCTGACGCTTTCAATGAGATCGCAGGCAATAACCTTGACGACCCTGAGCTGGAGGATTCATTCGCTAAGATCGAGTCCGATGCTAAGGTGGACGCTGAGCTCGCAAGACTTATCGCTGAGATGAACGGCGGCGAGGCTGCTCCTGCTGCTGAGGACGCTGAATAATTAAAGTCTGAAGGAATTTTTATGAGCAAAAAAACCGATGATATCAACCCCCGCAATGTGCTGAATATGTTCCTCCCTATCATGGGAGCACTGTTCATCGCCATTTCGTCCATACTCTATATCCTCTACAAGAGCTGGAGCAATAAGCTCTACTTCGAGAAGTGGAAGGATTACGACGACTGCGGGATCTGAAATATCAACAGCAAAGGCGACAGGATAACTGTCGCCTTTTGTTTGCGGAGGTGCTATGGAAGAAACTGTAAGGATCCCGGGGACCGCTATCCTTGCCCTGATCTTGGAGTCGCTGCCACGGCTGGCGCTGCCATTCGTGGTGTTCCATTTTTGGCGGAAGAAAACGGGAGCTCCCTATAAGCCGGCACTCATCGGCATGGCGGTGTTCATGGTGGTGATACCTGTGAAGAACCTGCTGATGAAGACTATCGGCCCCACGGACCACCCGTGGATCTACTACATGATGTCGGCTTCTCTGGCCGGGATCTTTGAGGAATGCGGCCGGTATTTCGCCTTTTCAAGGCTCCTTGGGAGCTATGACGACCGCAAGCACTGCATCTCCTACGGCATCGGCCACGGAAGCATAGAGTGCCTTGTCTCGGGCTATCTCAGCCTGCAGGAGCTGATCGTTGCACTGTGGATAAACGGCGGCGGTCAGGACAAGTCTGCGGAGATGCTGGCGGACTCTCACCCGCTCATCTCGGTGTTCTTCTTCCTCTCCAGCGCCGAGACCCTCGTTTTCCACATCGCACTGTCAGTGATCGTTTTCGCCGCAGTCCATAAGCTGGACGGAAGGAAGTTCCTCTTCGCAGCGATCGGCGCCCATGCCATTATAGATATGTGCGCCGGGCTCATGTACATGGGGAAGCTGGACAGCCTGGAGCTCTTCCTGCTGGATATACCCATGACAGTGGTGCTGGTGATCGCTGCACGGGCGGTCTACCGTGACCTTTACAGCTACGGCGAGCCCTGGTCTGCCGAATAAAAAAACCGCCCTGAGGCTGTCTCAGGGCGGTCATTTTTATTTTCCGAGGGGGAGCTCGCTCTGGTCGATGAGCTTTGCGTCCACCTGCTGGACCACAAGGGCGTCCTTTCCGGAAAGCCCCTCAACGCCGTCGACGTCGGCCTGCTTTTCGCCCTTTTCAGTAAGGGGATACTTCTTGGGGAGGGCTGAGTATTGCAGGATAGCGACTGCGTCCTGGAGATCCACCTTGCCGTCGGCGTTTGCGTCGCCGTAGAGCAGATCCTCCTGAGGCTCAGTTGTAGGATCGGTGGGAGCCTCTCCCGCCTCGTAAACTGCGGTCAGGACCACATCGCTGTCGACCTTGAACAGGACATCGGGAGCGTTCAGAGTCGTGCTCAGCACGGAGCCTCCGCTGATCTCCCAGTGGTCGAAGCGGTAGCCCTCCTTAGCCTCTGCATGGGCCTCCATATCGTAATCGGAGTGATACTTGCCCGTCCAAGTGGCAAGGCTGTCCTCCAGAGGGATCGTGTTCAGCTTCACGCTGCCCTTAGTGCCGTCGTTGTTGACGGTGACGGAGCTGAGCTGCTGGCTGAGGCTGAGGTGCTGCTTGAGGTGTCTCTCGCTGACCTCATAGCGGCGCTGGTAGAAATCGGTGATCGTGTTATACTCAGTCTCGAACTTCTCCGTGCCAAGCTCTCCGCTGAGATAGTCGGAGTAGAACCTCTCGTAGGTATCCAGGATCTGCTGGCGGAAATTATCCTTGAAATAGCCGATCTGTGCGGAGGTCTTGGCGGTGTCCATATTGTAGTTGGCGATGTCCATATAGGTCCTTGCGAAGTCCAGCCTGAACTGGTCGTCCTTCAGGAGAGTACCGAACATACGGCAAAGGTCGTTGTTCTGGTAGCTGATCCTGCTGAACTGATCGGCGTTTACGCTCTTGCTCTCTGAACCGTAGAGGCCCTGTCCGCTCTCAGTGTCGAAGAGGAACATCCTCCAGCGGCCGTCGCTGTACTCAGAGCTGTCGTCGGGAGCGTCTGTGCGCCAAGCGGCAACGTTGTTCTGGGGCCAGTCGTCGTTATCCCAGTAGATCTGAGCTGCAAAATAGTCCATGAAGCTCTGCATATCCAGCTTCTCCGAGAGCTGGCTGTAGGTGAGGGCACCGTCGGCGGTGTCCTTGATAAGGGCGTTCCAGTCAGCAAGATCCTGATCTGTGCCTTCCTCCAGCTCGCCGTTCTTGATGAGAGCGACATCGCTCTTCTTTATGCCGAAGTGGTCGTTGATGAAGTCGTCGGTGATCTTCTCGGTGAGCTGGTAAACTCCCCAAAATTCGCCGTCTATGAAGAGTATGCACTCGTCAGTGGCCTGAGTCGCCATGTCTCTTCCCTTGATGAGGCGCTGGTTTATGCTGTCACGGAAATATGCGTTGCCCACGTCATTTCCGCCGTTCCTGATGACTACCGACGAGAACTTTTTCAGGGTCTTGCCGTTCTTTTCCTTGACGGCGTTCCCTGAGAAGAAGTCGAAGTCCAGCACGTCATTGCCGTAGTCTGCACGGGCGTAGACGTTGAAGCTCTTCTGAACGGCGTTCCTTGAGGCAGCGCCCTTTATGCGGATACCTACGTTCTGGTCCAGTGCAAGAGAGCCGGAGTCGAAGACCTGCATAGTGGCCTCACGCTCCCAAACTCTGCCCTTCTGAGTGTAATTGGCCGCCATTTCCCAGGGCTGCTTCATGCCCCAGCCGAAGCCTCCCCAAGGTCCGCCCCATGGATCCTGAGGATCGCCGGGCTGAGTGCCGTTCTCCTCGTCGTAGACCTTGCCCTTGCAGTAGATGCCGGTATCGTAGTTGAAAAGGTTCTCCGGGTCAGTGACCAGCGAGATCACCTTCATCTCCTTATAGTAGCCGCCATTGGTCCTGCCGATGAAATAGGTCTTGGTGACAGGTGCGCTGACCCTTCCCTGAGAGTCCACCGCAACTGCCCTGATAACAGCGGCCTTGTCGATATTTTTCGTGGGAGCAGCCACATCTGAGGCGCTTATGTCGGTCCTTGCGCTGAGGACGTTGGGCGTATCGCTCATGTCCTGGACAGTGATAGCGCCCTCGTATCTCTGAGACTCCGCTGTGGGGTCCGAGCCGTCGGTGGTGTAGTAGACAGTGCAGCCCTCCGGCGCAGTGATATTTAGCTGGAAGGAGCTGCCGTAGAAGCCGCTCTCCTGAGAGAACTCCGGCAGACGTACAGCGTCGCTGCCCTCGGGAGCAAGGTTTGCCTCTCCGGGAGTGCAGGCCATGACGTAATACTCGCCGCTGCCGTCAGGGTACTGGCCGTAAGCGGTGTCCGAGGCAAGGGCTCCGAAGGTGATCGTGTCGGCGACGGTCCCGTCAGGGGCAGTTAGAGTGATAGTCTCCCCCGATGCCGACATACCGAAGGGAGCGATCGTGGGGTCTGTTGCGGCTGCTGTAGCGTCGCAGTAGATCAAGAGCCTTCCGCCGGCAGCGATAGAGGTCCCGGCAGGAACGGTAAATCTAAAGGGCTTAGTGTCCTTGTCCGAGAGGCCGTAGCCGCTCAGGTCGATCTCAGAGCCTGTGGGGTTGATCAGCTCCACATAGTCGTAAAGTCCGCCGTCTGGAGCCGGCATAGTGGTATTCTTGGAGCAGACCTCATTGATCGAAAGGGTCCCGGCGGCATCTGCGGCCGGAGCTGCTGAAAGACAGCCTGCGAGCATACTAAGGCAGAGTATGCCGGCGGCGGTCCGCTTGGAAAGTGAAGATAGCATTTTCATGTCCTCCATAGAAAGTTGGATTTTCCCCTTAATTGCGGAAATTTTTATATTTTCGTCCGCACTCACTTGAATTATATAGCTATTTTGTCAAAATGTCAACAGTATACATACAAATTTCGCAAATTTTGGGCAGAAATAAGCAACTCTCCTTTTTAGTTCCGAGTTATTAGTGCGTAGTGCGTAGTTTAGTTGAGAGTTTAGAGTGGAGAGTTGAGAGTTGCGGTGTCCGCCTAACGGCGGACGGGATCGGAATTGTAGGGGCACACATTGTGCGCCCGTGCCATTTTTGCATGACCACCGGGCGAACGATGTTCGCCCCTACTGCCCCATATTTCTAAGCCAGCAGGCCCGGAGGGTCCTGCGAAGGATAGTCAAAAGCCGGCGGGGTGGGGAGTGAGGGAAAAGAGAGTGCAGAGAGGAAAACCGAAGAGAGGGGAGGGCCGACGGCTTTTGTACCAGTTTTTTGTTAAAGCCCTCCCCTCCGGAGGTGTTC
>JAFUAO010000099.1 GCA_017460665.1 Ruminococcus sp. | reverse complement strand
GTGAGGGAAAAGAGAGTGCAGAGAGGAAAACCGAAGAGAGGGGAGGGCCGACGGCTTTTGTACCAGTTTTTTGTTAAAGCCCTCCCCTCCGGAGGTGTTCCTCTTTGCCCACCTGTGCCGCCCGGCTAATGCCGGGCGGTGAGGTCTTCTGCACATGAAAACGATCGAAGGAGGCCGGGCATTTCAAAAACGGCCGGGCGAACGGAATTCGCCCCTACAATTTGTTCCCGGAGATCCGGTCGATCGGCCGGGACGTCGAGGACGCCGTCCCCTACGGTCATACAGGTCATGCGGACGGCCAATGGCCGTCCCTACAGAGTTCCCGGGAGGCAAGGGCGCACGATGTGCGCCCCTACAAATACGTCACCGAAGGCGGCACCACAGCTCTCAACTCACACTAAGCACTCCGAACTGATAACTCACATCTCTAAACACCAACGTATTTCCGGCGAAAATCTTGACATAATTTAATATGTATGATATAATAAACTGAATATGCTGTTACACGGAGTACGGCAAAAAATAACTTTGGAGGCTAATATGAGTTACAACAGTCCCGAGATCCAGAAATTCCTTGATCAGGCTAAAGAAGAAGCAAAGCGCTCAGCAAGCAGCACCGAGCTCATCCCTTTCAGCGATTTCTGGGCTGAGAAGTATTCCGCAAACGACGTCAATTTCAGCAAGGGCGCCTTCTTAGGCGATGTGGCCGCCCTCACTGAGCGGGATCAGGTGAACTACTACAAGGAGCTCACCTCATACCACAAGGGTATCTCAGCGCTGGTGCTCCCTGTGAAAAGAGTCATCAGAAAGCTCATGGCGTTCCTGTTCCTGCCGGTGGTGGCTGAGCAGAACGAGATAAATCTGGCTGTTTCACGTCTCTTCACACAGGTGAGGAGCTACGTCAACAGCGACAGCGCCGCCAAGAACGAGCGCTCTGTGAAGGAGCTCGAGCTGGAACGGAAGGTCAGGGACCAGCAGGGCGCTATCAACGAGCTCACCGCCAAGATCGAGGAGCTCTCCGCAAAGATCTCAGCTATTGAGAAGGGAGGCGACGCTGAATGAAGATCCTTCAGATCTTAGGCTCACTCAGTGCCGGCGATGCTATCGGCAACGACGCCATCGCTGTCAAGCACGTTATCGAGGATATGGGCATAAAGACGGCTATCTATTCTCCGGCAGTCTCACAGAAGATCAAGGAGAAGGGCGTGTATACCCTTGACAGTATGCCCAAGCTCAGCGAGGACGACATCGTGATCTATCATATGGGCAGCGGCTCGCCGGTGAACAACATGGTGGCAGACCTGAACTGCCGCAAGATCATGCGCTATCACAACATCACTCCCTTTGAGTTTTTCAGTATAGACAGCCCCAAGGCTGCCGAGGACTGCCGCAGAGGCATCATCAACATGAGGCAGGACCTTGTAGGCCGGTTCACGGCCTATATCGCCGTTTCCGAGTTCAATAAGCGTGACATGATAGAAATGGGCTATAAGGAGAGGGATATCGAGGTGATCCCGATCATGTTCCCCTTCGATGACTATAAGCAGGCTCCCGACTCACGCATGGTGAAGAAGCTGTCAGACGGCTGCACCAACATCGTTTTCGTGGGAAGGATCGCTCCCAATAAGAAGCACGAGGACCTTATCCGGGCCTTCGCATATTACAAGAAGCACGTCAACGCCAAGTCGAGGCTGATCCTGGCCGGCAGCCCCAATCCCGACGGCATCTACTTCGGGGACCTTCAGGCCTATATCAAGAAGCTGGGCGTGGAGGACGTGGTGTTCCCGGGACATATCTCCTTCCCGGAGATCCTGGCCATATACAAGACCGCCGACGTTTTCTTCTGCCTCAGTGAGCACGAGGGCTTCTGTGTGCCTCTGCTGGAGGCGATGACCTTCGATGTGCCGATCGTGGCCTATGATGCCTGTGCGGTGCCGGAGACCCTAGGAGGATCGGGCATCGTGGTGGACGACAAGGATCCGGCCTTCCTTTCGAGAGTGCTGGACGAGGTCTGCACCAATGAGGACCTGAGGAAGTCCGTGATCGCCGCTCAGAGGGAGCGCATGAAGGACTTCGCCTATGAAAAGATCAAGGCCCAGCTCCAGGACTATCTCCGCAGATTTATGGAGAACTATCCGCCTCTTTCCCCGGACGACCCAAAGGCGGCATACAAGAAGCTCTATGAGCTGACCGAGGAGAATATGCAGAAGGCAGGGAAGGCCCTCGACTTTTCCGCTGAGGCTCTTCTCGCCTGTGCAGAGCGTGAGGCGGAGGACACCGACGTGACCGCCCTGCTGAACAGGAGCTGCACCGACAGCGAGTTCATCGAGGCCGCATATATCGCATTTTTCAATATGCTGCCCGACAGCGAGGCACGCTCACGCTGGGAGGAGAAGGCAAGGAGCCTTTCACGGGCAGAGCTGGCAAGAGCTATCGTGGAGGAGGCCGTCCCCTCAAAGACACGCAGGGACAAGGGCACTAAGGTGCGCTATGATCCCTTTACCGCAGCCGTGAGAGAGGCTGCCGGCGGGGAAGGCGGTGCTCAGACTGCATGAAAGCTATCTATATCGACGTGACGAATATCCCGGAGCTAAAGCGCTATACCGGTATTTCCCGTGTAGTCAGCGAGATCGCTGCCAATATGATCAGCGACCGTGTAGACGTGCGGCTGATAGCGTACTTCCCGAGAGCTCACGCTTACCGTCTGGTGGACAACGACCGCTTCTTCCTGGCCCTCAACGGCCTTTTGGAGGACAAGCGTGCCTGCTACACCAACACATATATCCCCGTGGACGAGCTGGAGAAGGGCTCGGTGTTCTTCGACGCCAACAGCACCTGGCACACCCTCCCCAACAGGAGCTGGCTGCTGCCTCGGCTGAAGGCCAGACAGATCCGGGTGATCCCGCTGATCCACGACATCATACCTATCCGCTACCCTCAGCACATGGTGGGACAGACCCTCATGCGCTTCATGGAGTTCCTGACGGCCCACCTGACCTACGCCGACGACATCGTGGTGACCACTGAGGCGGTGAAGGCCGATATACAGCAGCTCTGCCGGGAGCTGGGGATCCCGGAGAAGCCTATCCATAAGATCGGGCTGGGAGCGGATTTCTCCACCGACAAGAGCCGCAATGACGCTGAGGAGGCTATCGACCCGGCCGTAGAGCAGATCTGCGAGGGCAGGAGATTTATCCTGACCGTGGGGACCGTTGAGCCGAGAAAGAACCAGAAGATCCTGGTGGAGGCCTATGAGAAGCAGCTGGCCAAAATGGACATCGACGTGATCATCGTGGGCCATATCGGCTGGGAAATGGAGGGCCTGCTGAAGCGGATCAAGTCCAACAGGCGCTACAACAAGGGGCTCTACCTGCTGTCAGGGGTCAACGATGCCACGCTGAACTTCCTGTACAAGAAGGCCTTCATGGTGGTCTTTGCCTCATATATCGAGGGCTACGGACTGCCCACGATCGAGGCCCTGATCAACGGCGTGCCGATCGCCTGCTCTGACATTCCTGTAATGCGTGAGGTGGGGGGAAGGTTCTGCGACTACTTCGACCCGGACAGCTCCGACGAGCTCATAAAGATCGTCAGCCGCTACGCCAATGACGACGCCGCCTATAACGAGCAGCGCCGCCTGATCGCCGAGGAGTATCAGCCTCCTAAGTGGAGCGTTACTGCCGGCAAAATGGAGGCTCTCATGCTGGGGAGCGGTGAGCAGCAGGCCTTTGACCACAAGCCTGTAAAGCAGATCGTCTTCCTGTCCGCAAGACCGGAGCCGATCCTTGCTACTCTGCCGTATATCGAGGAATTCATGCCCTTCATCACCGAGCTGGTGGTGTGCTGTCCCGACTATATGGCAAGCTATATGAAGGAGCACTACGGCGGCCGGCTGGCGCTGACCACGATCACCGACGACGAGCTCCTGGCCGGAAGGACCCTTCCGCCGGATCACTCCACAAGGAACTTCTTCCTGAGGTGCCTTGCCATGGAGCAGGAGGCTATCGACGACGAGTTCATCATGTGCGACGACGACTACCGCCCCCTCCACCCGATCACCGAGGAGGTCTTCTACAAGGACGGCAAGTACCGGGGATATTATTTCTCCGACATCAGCAAATGGCACTACTACGTCCCGAAGCTGTTCTCATATGACTACTGCCACTTCCGCACCCTCAAGTTCCTGCGGAGCAACGGCTATCCCACGCTGCAATACTCCTCGCATATGCCTCAGCTCATCAACAAGGTCTGGTATAAGGAGCTCATCGCAAGATACCCCGAGATCAAGACCAAGGGCTATGACGAGTGGAGCACATATTTCAACTACATCGCCGCTGAGCACAGAGAGCAGTACGAGCCCTGTGAGTACGTCACCCTCTCATGGCCGAATATCGGCGGTGAGCCCAAGGGCGTTGCTCAGCCGGAGTACATCTTCGAGAACTTCTACGCCGAGAATTACGACTACGGCAAGCCATTCGGCGAATTCACCGACCACTTCACCGATAGGGAGGAGGTCCTTGAGGACAACCGCATGAAGAAGCTGATCTCACTGAGGACCAAGGCGGAGTTCGCAGATGCTCAGAGGGCCATAGACGCCTTCGAGAGAGAATACGAGAAGAAGTACGGCCAGCTCCCCTATGTTGCGGTGAGCTTCCCCTCAACAGGTCAGGCAGAGCCGAGCCTGAACATACCCTGTGAGTATAAAATGAGCAGAAGGCTGCAAAACAAGATAAAGATAGGCGTTTCCAGAGGGGAGCGCACTGCGGCCAATATCCTTACGGTAATGGTGCAGATGGAGATCTGCGACGAAATGGGCGGGAGCTACTACAGAAGGATCGCCCCGCTGTCGCCAAGGCTCGACTACTCCAATATCCCCTTCGTCCTGCCTCAGGGACTTCCGGAGGACAGAGAGCTGTCCATGAAGATCCGTGTTTGGCTAAGGACCGAGGATAGCTTCATAGAGAAGAGCTGCCCCATCATCTTCACCGACTGATCCCACGCAAAAGAAAGGACAAAAACATGGTAGAAGCTATCAAGGAACAGATAGTAAATCTGAAGCGCCACCAGTTCCTCTTCGAGGAGCTGGTCAAGCGTGACTTCAAGAAAAAATACAAGCGAACGATCTTAGGTATGCTCTGGAGCCTTATCTCGCCCCTTATGCAGCTCCTGGTAATGAGCATCGTGTTCACCCACTTCTTCGGCAACCATAAGCCGCACTACACGATCTACCTCTTCGCCGGGAACCTGACTTACTCCTTCTTCAAGGACTCCACCAACGGCGGCATGAATTCCCTCATGCAGAACGCCAACATCATCACTAAGATCAACCTTCCAAAGTATATGTTCCTGCTGTCAAAGAACGTGGCCTCGCTGATAAACTTCGGCCTGACACTGATCATATTCTTCGTCTTTGCGGCCTGCGACCATATACCCTTCCACCCGAGATTTTTCATGCTGATATATCCTGTGCTCTGCCTGATCGTGTTCAACATCGGCTGCGGCTTCATACTGTCGGCCCTCTTCGTCATTTTCAAGGATATACAGTACCTCTACGACATCTTTACCCTCATGCTGATGTACCTGTCGGCCATTTTCTACTATACCGACAGCTACTCAGAGAGAGTACAGCAGATCTTCTACGCAAACCCCCTCTACGTCTATATCTCCTATATCAGGCATATAGTCCTTGACGGCTATATCCCGGGAGCCATGACCCATATCCTGTGCCTTGTGTACGCTGTGGGAGCTCTGGCCTTCGGCGCCCTGATCTACAAGAGATATAACTACAAGTTCATGTACTATATGTAAGGAGGGACACAAGTGAAAAAGATCGAGCTTAACGACGTTTCCGTTTCGTATATAGTAGGTGACTTTTCCAACGTGGGCCTGAAGGACGTCATCATCCAGAAGATCAAGGGTACCTATACTCAGAAGGAGTTCCTTGCGGTGGACCACGTCACCTTCGCCATCGAGGAGGGCGAGCTCCTAGGCATAGTCGGCACCAACGGCGCCGGGAAGTCCACCCTGTGCAAGGTGATCTCAGGGATCATGCGTCCCACCAGCGGCACAATGGCCGTCAGGGGCAATATCGCCTCTCTCCTTGAGCTGGGCACCGGCTTCGACGGCGACCTTACCGTCAAGGAGAACACCTTCCTCCGTGGAGCTATGCTGGGGTATACCAGAGAATTCATGAACGACACATACAAGAGCATCATCGACTTCGCCGAGCTGGAGGAGTTCCAGGACAGGAAGTTCTCACATCTGTCCTCGGGAATGAAGTCGAGGCTGGCCTTCTCCATAGCCTGCTTGGTAAAGCCTGAGATCCTTATCCTGGACGAGGTGCTATCAGTGGGCGACGGCGGCTTCCGCAAAAAGAGCGAGGAGAAGATGCTGGAGATCATAAAGGGCGGAGCTACCACGATCCTCGTTTCCCATTCCCTTGCCCAGATCAGAAGGATGGCAACTAAGGTCCTGTGGCTGGATAAGGGCAAGCAGATGGCTTTCGGCGAGACCGAGGAGATCTGCGATAAGTACGAGGGATTCCTCAACAAGAAAAAGTAAGTAGGAGCTTGAGATGACTAAGTATCAAATACTTCTTGCTGTCCATAAGCTGCTGGAGAAGCGCTTTGAGCAGGACAGCGACCGCAGCGAGGGCTTCAGGGAGTACCTGAGCGCTGTGGATCCATATCTTTGGACCGACGGGAAGACCGCCGACCCGGAATACTACGGGGACTTCCTTGAGATCATGGACGAGCTCCATGAGGAGGACGACTGCACTCCCGAGGAGGGCAGAGAGCTGGCCGGAGCGTACCTTGCGAGGCTTTTTGCCGAGGGCGAGGACGTGGGCGAGGTCATGGACGAGGTGGGACGCTGCTCTCAGGAGGAGTGGGACCAGATCGTGGCCGAGCTTTCACGGAACAGGACGGTCAAGCACAGGTGTATGTGCTGCGGCTGCTTCACCATGGACGAGCCGGAGGGCAGCTTTGGGATCTGTCCGGTGTGCTTCTGGGAGGACGACCCGGTGCAGGGCCGTGACCCGGATCTTGAGGGCGGAGCCAACAGGGTGAGCCTGGAGCAGGCGAGGGCGAATTTTGCGGAATTCGGCGCCTGCGACGAGAATGCGCTGCCCTTTGTCAGGGAGCCAACTGCCGAGGAGATAAGCGGTATCGTCCGTCAGCCGGACGACTCAGAGGAATAAAAAAAGGGACTGCGTGAGCAGTCCCTTTTTGCATAGTTGAGAGTTCAGAGTGGTGAGTTGAAAGTTGTGGTGTCCGCCAAAGGCGGACGTATTTGTAGGGGCGCACATCGTGCGCCCACGGATCCCGGAATATCTGTAGGGACGGCCATTGGCCGTCCGGCTGTGATCGAAAAAATGTAGGGGGCGATGCCCACATCGTCCCTCATGTATCGTAGGGGCGAACATCGTTCGCCCGGCCGCTTTTCGTGTCCGCCCGGCCCGTTCGACGACACATACCTCGTTGCCGCTGAGCGGCAAGGTCTACATTATGGACCGGTGGGAGGGGACGCTCTCTGCTAAAGCATATAGTATCGCCAGCCAAATCATAGATTTGGGGCGCTGCTTATCTTGCAGAGCGTCCCCTCTGAAAAAACAGTCCGCCGGACTGTTTTTACATTCACCCCTTGCAGATGAGCCTTCGTTAGGAGAATTTCGCCATCTGCGGAGGGCGACCAAGGGCTCTGCCCTTGG
>JAFUAO010000098.1 GCA_017460665.1 Ruminococcus sp. | reverse complement strand
TTATATCATCAGGTAGCTCGAATCCAAATCTTTCACGAAAGGGCTCTAAATTTGTCTGAGTTGTTCGTGGAACAAGAATATTTTTCTGTATCTCCGTGACAAGTTCGGGAACAACGCCCTCAAATTCACGGGGACTGTCGTATGGTGAATTCGCTATGACTCTTCTGCTGTAATTCACCAATGCTTCTTTCAACCAGTGTCACCTCTAAATTCCGATTTAGCGTAGAGAGCCTACGCTCCGTTTTCTCTATTATAGCACATCCAGCCCGAAATTGTAAAGGGGGTGTCCCATGTTTTTTACGCTCATTCTTGAAAACGCCAACGGCGACCGGGTGGACATGACCACGACTGCCAATCAGTATATGACCTCAAAGGTGGAAGGGCTGTCTCCGCCACCCGGTACGATCAGCACCTCCAGCTACGCAGGCATGGACGGCAGCTATCTGAACAACGCCTTCATCGAAAAGCGGAATGTGGTCATTCATTTCGAGATGCGGGGCGTGGGGGTGGAAGCCCGCCGACACCAGCTTTACAAGGTGGTGAAGCCTTCCCGCTACATCAAAATCTACTACGCTACGGCGGGGATTGATGTGTTCGCAGAGGGCTATGTCGAGACCTGCGAAGTGAACAACTTTGAAATGCTGACCACAGGACAGATCTCGATTCTCTGTCCTGACATCTATTGGTACTCGACCATTTCACAGATGGCGTACTATTCGCAGGTCACGGGCGCATTTACTTTCCCGTTCCCGACCGAGAGCAATCCGGAGCCTTTTGTGCTGGGTAAATACAATACCAAGAACATGATGGAGATCGAGAACGACGGCGACGAGACCGGCTTCATTCTGGAGATCGAAGCTATCGCCGATGCCCGTTCGCCTACGCTCTACAATGCCGACACGGACGAGTACCTACAAATCACCGGTGACATTCTCGCCGGTGACATCATCACGGTCACGACCAAAACCGGCAATAAGACCGTCACGCTCGACCGTGGCGGTGTCAAGACCAACATCATCAATCGGCTGGTGTCCGGTTCGACTTGGCTGACGCTGCGTGAAGGCAGGAACCGTTTCTATCTGCGCGGCACAGGGCTTCAAAACCTGAAAGTCACCATCGTTCACACCAATGCGTATCTGGGGGTATAGTATGCAGATTGAAGTTTACCGCATGATGGCGGAGGAAGATGCGCTGACGATCACCCTTGAGGCGGTATGTGACACATTTTCCTCGCTGCTCTGGGATATTGAATACTACAAGTGCGGCAACTTTGAAGTATATATCGCCGCCAACCCGCAGAACATTGAGATTTTTCAGACCGGACGTATTGTCGGTCGTGATGATGATAACCAGCACTTCGGTATTATCGAATCGGTGCTGATAGATACAGACATTGAGAACGGCGACTACCTGACAGTGCGTGGTCGCTTTCTCATGTGCCTGCTGGAACGGCGCATCATTCATCCGACCTACAACGTCACGGCAGCAAAGGCATACAGCGAGATCGTCCGGGAGGTCGTGACGCAGAATGCGCTGCTCTCGGATAACCGCAGGATTCCGGGATTATCCCTCGGAACAGTGAACGGCACTTGCTGGGAGCAGACCGCAACGCTGCAAATCTCATACACAAACCTGATGCAGTGGGTATATACGATCTGCGAGAAGCTCGGCGGCACAGCGAATATCCGGCTGGTGAAATCCTCCGGGGAGCAATACCGCATGGTATTTGACCTCTCCGAGGGTGCTGACCGCAGCATCATGCAGGAGGATAATCCGCATATTATCTTCTCCGATGCATACAGCAACCTGCTCTCGTTCAGTTATGCCGAGGACAGCAGCGTCCAGAAGAATTTTGCCTATATCTTCGGTCAGGGCAAGGGTGATGAGCGTAAGCGCACCACATATTGTGACGGTGATGAGCCGACATACCTTGACCGCTATGAGCTGTATGTGGATGCGGATGACATTTCCGAAACAGAGCAGGTCGAGGGTGAAACGATACCGATTCCGGAGGAGGAATACATCGAGCTGCTCAAAACACGAGGATCGGAAAAGCTGGTGCTGCCGCAGACGGCATCGGAGTCTACCATTGCCGCCCACAACACGCAGTATGTCTATAACCGAGATTATTTCGTCGGGGACTATGTGACCGTGCAGCACCGGCGCTTCGGCATGGTGCAGCCGAGGATTCAGCTCATTGGCATGGTGGAGGGCTTCGACCAGAACGGCAGAAGTCTGACACCGACATTCAAGGATGCCTGAGAGTGAGGCAGGATACTGTTTAAGCTCGACGGTATGCCTTTATTGGATTTAAGAAAGGCAGGGATGATATATGGCTTTTACAAGCGGCTTTTTCAATTCAAAGGGGCTTGACCGCACCTACACAGCAGAGAATTTCTGTGATTATCTCGGCAGCATCATCTGCAACGGCATTCAGGATAACTACGGCGACTGCTTCAAACTGCTTGCTGCAAGCACGGGGCTGAGTGTCTCTGTCGGCAGAGGCAAGGCGTGGATCAATGGGCATTACTTCATCAACGATGCCCGCTACAGCATTGACCTGTCGGGATATATGGACGAGTCCCTGCCACGCTATGTTGGCATTGCAATTTATCTGGACACCACAGAATCCGTCCGCAGCGTGACGCTCCGCCTGTTTCCCGGCACACCTGCGGAAAATCCGCAGCTCCCGTCTATTCCGCAGGATGAAGATCATGTGCGGCTTCTGATGTATGCGGTGCGCCTGAATCCGGGTGCGACTTCACTGACGGAGCGTGATTGGTGGGATTATCGTGAGGACAGAAATGTCTGCGGCTACTGCCGCTGCATCCTCGGCAAGTGCAAGGTGACGGAAATGCTGGCGCAGATGGCACAGATCGAGGCGGATATGCAAGAGTATAATGACACCATTGCCGAGCTGACAAATGCAGTCGCAGTTTTGCAGACTAAGGTCGATGACCTCACCGGCGATGTTGTGGCAACTGGATCGCTTGGCGAAAACATCTACTATGTGAAGTATTCCAATGGCAGACTGTTGCTGCGGGGTACAGGTGCTACCTACAGCTACGATCTTGGCGAATCTCCGTTCTGGGAAGATGAGGATATTCGCACCCTTGTGGTGTCCGACGGTATCACGGCTATCGGCAACAGTGTATTTGAACGCTGCGTCAATATGGCATCGGCAAGTTTCCCGAATACGCTGACCGCTATCGGGGAACGTGCTTTTTTCATGTATACGCACGGCGGACTGACGGAGCTTGTGATTCCGGCATCTGTTACAACGCTCGGAGAGAAAGCGTTTGTAGATCAGGATATCACTTCCGTGACACTCCCTGCAACGCTGACGACACTCGGCACATATATCTTCATGGGCTGCGATTATCTCACGACTGCGAGAGTGGAATGCTCCGAGCTTCCGGGATTCTGTTTCGTGCGGTGCGGCAGGCTGCAAAGCCTTACCCTCAGTCATAATGTGACGAAGGTCTGCTCTCATGCCCTCAATTATACGCCGCTGAGAACACTGACCTATATGAATGATAGTTACACCTACATCGGTGCCTATTTTTCCAACGAGGATTACTATTCGGACGGCGATTTCACCATAATAAAGGCGCTGCGAAGAAATGATCTTATGCACATCATGCTGACTGACGGAACAACAACAGAGGATATCGAAAACGCCTTAGCCGCTTTCGATGAGATCTCTGATATAGACTACAGCGGATACAGCCTTGATCCTATCCCCGAGGGACACAATGGCTTCCTCTATCAGTTCGCTGCAGATCTTATCGAACCCAGCGCTGCAAGGGAGCTCAGCGTGTATCTCAGAGATCAGGGGCTGATCTCTGAAACTATGCTTTATTACGATGATGTTTTTGAGAGGCGCACACGTCATCTCTATCCATTCCATTATACAGCTTCCACTAAGGAAAAGCGTGATCAGCTCGTAGAAGAGATGAAAGCTGCCTTCCCCGAGTATGAGATAACATATTCAGATATACCAGAAGTCACAGATAAAGTTTTCTATGTGTCTGATCCTAATGCAAAGAATAGTGAAGATAAGTTGATAATGGAAGAAAACATAAAAGAGGCCTTGGGCATATACCCTGTTTCACACCTTTTAGCTCTAGAAGGAGGGCACTCGTTCACCGCTGTTATCGATGTGCTGAACAACTATAACGGCGATGCAAACGACGACAACGACCTCACCCTCAACGACGCTGTAACGGTTCTCCAGAATCTGGCACTTCCTCAGAAATACCCCATGACTCCTCAGGGCAAGTTCAATGCCGACTGCGACGGAGTTGACGGTATCTCCGGCGGCGACGCCCTATGGATCCAGAAGAAAAATGCAGGCCTGATCTGACAAAGCAAGCGACTTACCCAAATTATCTCCATGACCTCACACAGCCTCCTTCGGGGGGCTGTGTGATTTTGTGTTAGTGCTCTATGTGTGCGCTCTCTGGACCTTCCTCAGAAAGTGAGCGATGACGAAAGGCAGGTATACAAAAACGCCCCTATAAATAGGGGCGCTTGTCATTATACATTGTCCACTCTTCACTGAGCCCGGCACGCTAGTGTCGGGCGTTACTGTGTTATCTATACGAAATAGATGACTTTCATGCGAGGAAAAAAGTTTGCGCCCCACATAAAGTGAGGCGCGAAATTGGGTGCAGCGTCACGCTGCCTGGTGCGGGTGACAGGACTTGAACCTGCACGCCTGTGGGCACAAGAACCTAAATCTTGCGTGTCTGCCAATTTCACCACACCCGCAAAACAAACAAGCTGCGGCGCCGGCGTATCCGAAGCCGCAGCTTATCTTTTCCCGATCAGTTCTCCTCGGAGCTCTCAGGAGCCTTCTCCTCCTTGGCAGGAGCCTCCTTTTCCTCAGTCTTCGCTTCCGAAGGCTTTGCCTCTTCAGGCTTGGCCTCGGCCTTCTTAGCAGGAGCCGTCTTGTCCTTCGACTCCTCCTTCTCGGCACGGTCGCCGGCTGACTCGATATAGATATCCTCGTCCGCAAGGCTGCCCACGAAATTGAGCTGCTTTACAGGGATCCTCTTCAGCGGAGAATAAACGAATTTCCCGCAGGAGTAATTGCAGTCAACAAGGCCTCGCTTCTCGCAGAGCACCTTATTGCCGTCCTTCGCACGCTTACCGAACTGACAGTAATCGCACTTAGGCTGGATATTTTTATCGAAATACTTTCCGCCCTTGAAAAAAGACAGCAGATCCATTGTGATCACCTCATAATCAATTCTACAAATCATTATAGCACATTTTTCTGATCTTGTCCAGTAGTTTTTCAAAAAAACCGTGATCTTTCGAAAAAAATTACTGACTCTCGGTCAAAATGGAGCTTTTTCAGCAATAATTGGCAAAGAGCTCCCCTATCCAAAAGGAAAAGCCCGCACAGGGGCGGGCTCCTCGGTTTTATTATTTGAGCACATTCGAGACTCCCTCAAGGGTGAAGGAGATACTGAAGCTGTCCTTGGCCATGGTATAGTCCACGCTGCCGGAGACCTCGGTGTTGTACTTATTGACGATCTCGATGTAGAGGTTGCCGTTTGCGTCCTCGGAGATCACGGGGTCATTCAGCTTTGTTTCCTGGCCGTCGATACCAAGGACGATGTCCTTGACTCTCAGGGCGCTGCTATAGGGCAGGTCGGTGCTGACAAAGAGCATATTCAAAGCGTCGCAGTCCGACGAGAAATCGTACCCGGAAACGCTGACGGTATAGGTGCCGTCCTCCTTGATCTCGGCGTCAGTGAAGGCGGCGCCGGTGTCGATGATGTCGTCCTCGCCGTCGCCGTCGGTGTCCTCCCAGCGGATAAGGGTATCGAACCACTCAGACTCCTTGCCGTAGGTGCCGTCGTCCCAGGCGTTGCGGAAGGTATAAACTGCGGTCTGTATGCCGATATAGGCGTGGGCAGAGTCCTGCTTCTGGACCTCTCCCGAGCCCTCAGCGCTGCTCACTGAGGCGTCGAGCCCAACCTTGGGGTCCTTGTTGGCGACTGCCTCAACGATAGCCTTGATGATCTCAGGCTGAGTTTGCTCCTGAGTGTTCCTGTTGAAAAGGCCGAAGCCGTACTGTCCGTTATAGCCGTTGTCCCAATAAACGGGAGTTATGCCGTAGGTGGCAGCGATACCTGCCAGATAGCCGTCGTAGTAGGCACGGTTCTCGGCGATCTGCACCGGGATGCCGGAGTTTGCGTGGGTCTTGTCGATACAGCCGTACTCTCCGATCACGACGGGATAGCCGTTATCGACGAACTTGGCCTTCAGCTTCTGCATCTGGCCCTCAAGGTGATCCTCCTCGCCCCACGAGGCCTTGTTCTTGGGGTTGGCCTTGTTGATCTCAACGATCTGCTGGCCACGCTCGCCCCAGAGGAAGGTCTTCTTGCTCTCTTCGCCGCAGTAATCCCAAGGATCGTAGCAGTGTACCGAAACGATCACTCTGCCCTCGCCGGCGGTGTTCTTCTCGTCGGTAGGCAGCTCAAAGCCGTAGTCTCCCACGGTGTAGTTTATGTCAGTGTTCCAGCCGGGCACCATGAGCCAGCGGTGAGTATTGTTCCCTCCGGCCGCTCTTACGGTGTCCACGAAGATCTGGTTGTAGGCGTTGATATTGTCGTAATACTCGGGAACGGGGTCGTGGTACTCGCCGTCGAACTCCTCGTTCATGCTCTCGAAGATCAGGTGCTCGTCATATGTGGAGAACTTCTCGGCGATCTGCTTCCAGAGGGCCTCGTACTTCTTCTTGATGGTCTCCTGATCGCTGCCGTTGCACAGCAGCCAGCCTCCGTTCACTGAGTTATAGCCGTCGCCGTGGACATTGATGATGACGTTGAGGCCCTTGTTGTAGCAGTAGCCCACTACCTCCTCGACCCTGTTGAGCCAGTCCTCGTCCACCTTGTAGCCGTCGTCGCTGATCTTGCTGAGGTACGAAACAGGCACACGGATCGTCTTGAAGCCTGCATCTGCGACGGCGTCCACCATTGCCTGAGAAGCCTCGGGATTGCCCCAGACGGTCTCGTTGGGAGTTCCTCCCGTGTTGGCCTCAAGGGTATTGCCGTAGTTCCAGCCGGCTCCCAGAGCGCCTGCCAGGTCTGCCATAGAAACGGTGTAGTCGCTCTTCTTCTCGCTCTCACCGGACTTGCTCCCGCAGCCCGTGAAAGCTCCGACAGCCATTACTGCTGAGAGGGCAGCGGCCGTCAAACGTTTTGCTGATAGCATAAATTATTCCTCCTGTATATTCCTTGCGGCTGCCTATGCCGCAATGATCACTGTTTTGTCATGACAAGGCTCTCGCCGTCATTTGTGAGGGTCAGCTCATCGCCGTTTATCTCGAAGTCGAAGGCGGCGTCCTCGTCGTCCTCCATGCCGAAGTAAGCCAGAGCATCGCCGTCAAGGATCACCTTTCCGTCGCTTACGGTGTAGGTGCTCATGGCAACGTCTGCCCAGAGGGTGCCGTCACCGACGATGATGCTGTACTTGCCGTCGGGATCAGCCACGTCCTCGGCGAATTCCTCGTAGATAAAGCCGCTCACAAGAGTGTACTCGCCAAAGGCAGACTCCTTGTCAGCGCCGTCCTTGCGCTTCATGGTCATCATCTCGAAGACAGTGTCCTCTGTGGGAGCCTCGCCCTCGGGAGTCATATCCAGCTTGAAGGAGAAGGTCTCGCCGTCATATGAGCAGTATTCGGAGTAGTCCTCGTCCTCGCCGGTCATATGGGCAACGCCGTCCTTGTCGATGGTCATCATGTCTGAGATGTCGATCTTTACGGAGAAGTCGCCGTTCTCGTGGAACCAGAAGGATCCCATGATCTCGTCGCTGTACCACTCGCCGACGATGTTCTCAGAGGACGCAGAGCCGTTCCCGGAGGAATTTTCAGACTTCTTGCCGGACTTCTTCTCTTCCTTGGAGCTCTCCTCCTCGCTCTCCTCAGAGGACTCATCATCGCTGTCCTTATTGCTCTTTTTCTTGCTGGACTTCTTCTCCTCCTTAGAGCTCTCTTCATCGCTCTCCTCAGAGGACTCGTCGTCCTTATCGCCGTCCTTATCTTCCTTCTCATCCTCTTCAGCCGATGAGCTGGACTTTTTGCTCTCCTTGCTGCTCTCGCCGGAGTCTCCGCAGGAAGCGAACGCACAGGTGATCGTCATGCAGGCAAGAAGTGCCGCTAATAGCTTTTTCATTTTTTCTCCTTTCAGGATCAGGTCAGTTTACTTTTGTGAAGGTCTGAGGCTCCTCCTCACCGTAGGTAAGGGTGAGGGTGTCGCCTTCGACCTTGTAGGTGTATTTTACTGCGGTAGCGGAGTCATCAACGAATTGCATATCCGGGCTGAACATCTCCAGGGAATTCCCGCCGAAGGTCTCATAGGAGCAGTAATCGTTTATTATGATCTTGACGCTCTCGCCCTCGATCCGGGCATCGATGTCGGCGTTTTCCTCGGATATGGAGAAATTGCTCAGGAAAACGTTGAAATACACGCCGCCGGTCAGGTCGTACTCTCCGTCGAGGCTGTCGGCAGAGCCCTTCTCATGGCGCTCCATCTCAAGGACCGATACCGGCTCGTCATAGCCCTCGTCAGTGTAGGTGATCTTTAGGGTCTGGCCGTCGAATTCCGGCGTATTACAGGTCTTTGTCTGGTCGGACATAACCAGCTCGCCGTCCTTGAAATAGAACATGGAGCTAACGTCCATGGGCAGAGAGACAGTTCTGTCCTCGCTGAAAATGAAGCCGTTGGTACCGTTGGACCACTCGCCGATGATCGCCTTGTCGATAGGCGCCTCGCTGATACGCTCCTCCTTTGAGGAGCTATCCTCGCTCTGGGCAGTGCTGCCGCAGCCGCTCAGGAGCAGTGCAGCGCTCATGAGAACTGAGGCTGCCGCAAATCTCTTCATAGATCTATCCTCCTATCATGATCCTCTGCTCAGCAGAGTACATTCATACTATTATAACACATCCTCTCAGAAATTGCAATAGTTTTAGTTAAGAGTGGAAAGCTGAGAGTGGAGAGTTGTGGTGTCCGCCTAACGGCGGACGTATCTGAATGTAGGGACGGCCATTGGCCGTCCGCATGACCTGTACGGTCGTAGGGGCGGACCCGTGTGTCCGCCCGGCCACGTTCGGACGACCACCGGGCGAACGTATCCAAACCCACCGCCCTATATTTCTAGGTCAGCAGGCCCGAAGGGTCCTGCGAAGGATAGTCAAAAGCCGGCGGGGTGGGGTGTGAGGGAAAAGAGAGTGCAGAGAGGAAAACCGAAGAGAGGGGAGGGCCG
>JAFUAO010000097.1 GCA_017460665.1 Ruminococcus sp. | reverse complement strand
TTATATCATCAGGTAGCTCGAATCCAAATCTTTCACGAAAGGGCTCTAAATTTGTCTGAGTTGTTCGTGGAACAAGAATATTTTTCTGTATCTCCGTGACAAGTTCGGGAACAACGCCCTCAAATTCACGGGGACTGTCGTTTGCCGAATTCGCTATGACTCTTCTGCTGTAATTCACCAATGCTTCTTTCAACCAGTGTCACCTCTAAATTCCGATCTTTCTTAGAAACAATTATAGCATGAAATTGCTGTACTGTCAATAAAAACGCCATAGTACTTCTGACAACATATCAGAAATACTATGGCGTAAAACTTCTATATCAGCGCCGCACGATCGGCCGCTTTTTTGCGTTTCATTAGATCTGTGTGGAGTAGTTGGGAGCTTCCTTGGTGATGTAGATATCGTGGGGGTGGCTCTCCTTCAGTCCGGCACCGGTGATCCTGATGAACTGTGCCTTCTCGTGGAGAGTGGGTATATCTACACAGCCGCAGTAGCCCATACCTGAGCGGATACCGCCCACCAGCTGGAACACTGTATCTGCAACGGGGCCCTTGAAGGGAACTCGTCCCTCAACGCCCTCAGGCACCAGCTTCTTGGCGCCCTCCTGGAAATATCTGTCCTTCGAGCCGTTGGCCATAGCGCCAAGGCTGCCCATTCCACGGTATACCTTGAACTGACGGCCCTGATAGATCTCGGTCTCGCCGGGAGCCTCAGCACAGCCTGCCAGCAGTGAGCCAAGCATGACTACGTTTGCGCCGGCTGCAAGAGCCTTTACGATGTCGCCGGAGTACTTGATACCGCCGTCTGCGATAACGGGGATACCGTACTTCTGAGCAACACAGGCAACGTCATAAACGGCTGTGATCTGGGGAACGCCGATACCTGCGACCACTCTTGTGGTGCAGATCGAGCCGGGGCCGATACCAACCTTCACGCAGTCAGCGCCGGCTTTGATAAGGTCCTCGGCAGCCTCAGCAGTAGCGATATTTCCTGCGATAACGGGGATCTCGGGATAGGCCTCCTTGACCATGGAGAGGCACTTGAGGATATTTGCGCTGTGGCCGTGGGCCGAGTCGAGGACCAGCACGTCCACCTGAGCATCGATAAGGGCCTTGGCTCTTTCGAGAACGTTTGCGGTAACGCCGATAGCTGCGCCGCAGAGGAGCCTTCCCTTGCTGTCACGGGCGGAATTGGGATACTGAACGGATTTTTCGATGTCCTTTATAGTGATGAGGCCCTTGAGGTAGCCCTCGTCATCGACGATGGGGAGCTTCTCGATCTTATGGGCCCTGAGGATCTCCTGAGCCTCGTTGAGGGTAGTCCCAACGGGGGCGGTGATGAGGCCGTCCTTGGTCATGACCTCTGAGATCTTTGCGGAGAAATCGGTGAGGAAGCGCATATCACGGTTCGTGATGATACCTACCAGCTTGCCGTTGTCGTCAACGATCGGCACGCCTGAGATCTTGTACTTGCCCATGAGCTCGTCAGCATCGCCCACGATGTGGTCCTCGGTAAGGGAGAATGGGTCCACGATGACGCCGTTCTCGGAGCGCTTTACCTTATCGACCTCCTCGGCCTGCTGCTCGATAGTCATGTTCTTGTGGATGATACCGATACCGCCTTCACGGGCGATAGCGATAGCCATGCGTGAATCGGTGACGGTGTCCATAGCGGCGGTCATGATAGGAGCGTTGAGCGTGATAGTTTTGGTGAGCTTTGTTTCCAGCTTGATCATATTGGGGGTGACGTCCGACTTGGCAGGGATAAGGAGCACGTCGTCGAAGGTCAGGCCCTCCTTCTGAAATTTGCTGTTGATGTCGTTCAGCATACATATTCCTCCTTTTAACAGTTCGTAAACCCGTGAGTTTATTAACTTTAATGATACCAATTTTTCTGCCTTATGTCAATACCGAAAGAGTTCACATGAACGTAGAAAAGCCCTGTGAAAAAAAGTCGGGATCTGGCGAAAATATCAATTCCCTGTCAGTATGTCAGCGTATTTCCGCAGTATATCCGAGGCATCGGAGGAGTCCACGGTCCCGTCGGAATTTATGTCCGCCCTGAACTGCTGGGCCCGGGAGAAGTTTGGAGCTCCGCCGGTGAGCAGGTGGGCGTATTCCACCAGCACGAGAGAGGCATCGGCGGCATCGACGCAGCCGTCACGGTCGGCATCGCCTGAGAGCAGATCCGTGGGGTCGATGAAGTCCACCCCCGTTTCCCTTGCGTAGCTGTCGGCGGTGCTGTTGTCAGAGCCCAAGATCAGGAAGTCATCGAAGGGCGCAAGGCCGCCGGTCCTCAGGTCATAGCGGACGCCGATAGCATTCACGCCGATCTCAGTGACCGAGGAGGGGACCGTCATCGTCAGGTCTCCGCAGCCGAAAAAGGCCTCGTCCCCGATAGCCGCAAGGCCGTCCGGGAGCTGCACATCGGTAAGGGAGGAGCAGGCCGCAAAGCAGCGCTCCGGGATCCTTTCCAGGTCCCGGCCCAGCACCGCCGAGGAGAGGGCTCCACAGCCGGCGAAGCAGGAGCTGCCCAGCTCCGTGAGGCCGTCGGGGAGGACGATCTCCCTGAGGCCGTAGCAGCCGGAAAAGGCCATACCTCCCACAGAAACGAGGGTATCCGGGAGCGTCACTGAGCTCAGCTTTTCGCAGCCAAGGAACAGCTTCTCCCCAAGGGCCGTGACCCTGCAGCCGCCCAATATATCCGGGATCACAAGGTCGGTGAGCTCCTCCGGGACCTGAGCGCTGACGATCGTGATGCTCATGGTGTCGGGGTCCGTTACCGAGCAGGTGTAGGAGACCCCGGTGCCGGGCTCAGTGAGCACGATCGGTAAGCTGTCCTCCGCCGAGGTCTTCATTGCCGGGAACAGGGCCGCCGCCAGCAGTATCGCTGCAAGGCGCTTCATATGGAGGTCTCCCTGCGGACGATCTGGCCGTCGATCATTACCAGAACAGGCTCGCTCATCAGGTCCAGGGGATCGCAGCCGCTCTCATAGATCTGGAGGTCTGCGTCCTTTCCGGGCTCAAGGCTACCCACACGCTCGTCGATCCCCAGGATCTGTGCAGGGGCAGAGGTCAGCGCCCTGAGAGCGCTCTCCCGGCTGAGGCCTCCCTTTACCGCAGCCGCCGCCGAAAGGGGAAGGTACTGTATGGGGACCACCGTGTGGTCGGTGCAGATCGCTGTTAGCACGCCGTTTTCTGCCAGAACAGAGGCGTTTTTCAGCTCTAAGGCCTTCATCTCCGGCTTGCAGCGGTCGCAAAGCAAAGGCCCGCAGATCACCGGGACCTTCTCCTCCGCTAAAATATCAGCGATCAGGTGGGCCTCAGTGCCGTGTATGATCACAGGATCAAGGCCGAATTCCTTGGAGATCCTCAGCGCCGTACAGATGTCGTCGGCCCTGTGACAGTGGAAAAAGGCCTTCTGCTTCCTGTCAAGAAGGGGCAGCAGGGCCTCGCACTTGATGTCGTACTCCGGAGGATCCCTGTCCTCGCTGTCGGAGTAGTATGAGTCAGTGTCGTGGGCGTAGCGCCGGGCCTTGTACAGTCCCTCACGGATCAGCGCAGCGATCGCCATGCGGGTCATGGGAGCCTCGCCCTTGTCGTTGTAGACACGCTTTGGGTTCTCGCCCAGTGCGAACTTTATGCCGCAGCTCTCGATCAGCATATCGTCGGCTCTCCGGCCGGCAGTCTTGACTGCACAGATCTCTCCGCCGCAGGCATTTGCGCTCCCCGGGCATGAGGCCGCAGAGGTGATCCCTCTCAGCCTTGCCTCCTCGAAGCACCTGTCGAAGGGATTTATGCCGTCGATCGCTCTCATTTGGGGAGTGAAGGGGTCGGTGGATTCGTTGCAGTCGTCCCCCTCGAAGTCCAGCCCGTCCTCCAAGATCCCAAGGTGGGTGTGGGCGTCGATGAAGCCGGGGAGGAGCAGGCCTCCCTTGGCGTCGATGCTGCCCTCGGGGAGCATATTGGGCACGCCGCTGCCCAGAGCAGCGATCTTTCCGCCGGAGATCTCGATATATCCCTTGTCGATGATCCCCTGACTGCCCATAGTATGGATCTTTGCGTTGTATATGATCATTGTTCTCTCCATTCGGTCATTTCAGTTTTCTTGCAGCGGCAGCGATCTGCTCCGCAGTTTCCACGGGGCTGCCGGTACATTCGATCCTTATGTCGGAGTGGGCCAGATAGACCTCTCTCCGGGCGTCGAACCTTGCTCTGAGCTCCTCCTTGGTGGAGGAAGCGGCGATCGGCCTGTTGGAGTCTCCGCAGATCCGCTCGTAGCAGGTCTCGAAGGGCACGTCCAGGAACACCACCACGCCTCCCTCACGGCAGGCCTTGGCGGTGTCCTCGTTGAGGAGAGCTCCGCCTCCGCAGGCCGCAACGACGTGCTTTCCGCAGAGCCCGGTGACGGTCTCGGCCTCCGCCTGACGGAAGTAGGGCTCGCCCTTCTGAGAGAATATCTCAGGGATCGTCATGCCCTGAGCCTGAACGATAAGGTCGTCTGTATCGCAGAAGCCGCAGCCCAGCTTTTTGGCCGCCAGCTTGCCGGAGGTAGTCTTTCCGCAGCCCATGAAGCCGCACAGGAACACAGTCATTTCGATGCCTCCCCGTTCATTTTGTCCACCTCGGCCTCCACGTCCAGGATGATCTGAGAGATGTCCTCCTGCCGGAACTCTCCGCCGTACCAAAGCTCATGGGCTTTGACGGCCTGATACACCAGCATTGCGGCACCGCCAACGGCAGTCCTGCCCAGAGCACGGGCCTTCTTCATGAGGAGGGTCTCCTTGGGGTTGTAGATCACGTCGAAGAAGCTGAGACAGCTTGCGATCACCTCGTCAGAGACCACGCAGGCGTCGGTCTTGGGGTACATACCAACAGGCGTGGCGTTGATCAGCAGGTCGAACTGCCCCTCGATCTCTGAGATCAGGCAGATCTTCACCGAGGCCTCGCCGCATTTCCCCAAGATCTCAGCCATGAGGAGCTGAGCCGTCTTGACGTCCGAGGGGATCACGGCTATGGTCAGCGAGCCGCCGTGGAGGGCAGTCTCGATAGCGATCATTCTGCCGACTCCTCCGCAGCCGATCATCAGCACCTTCCCGCTGAGGGGGAGGAGCTCCGAGGACCGGAGGAAGCCGTCGCAGTCAGTGTTGAAGCCGATGAAGCTGCCGCTGTCGTTGCGGACGCAGTTTACAGACTCGTACCTTTTGGCGCTGTCGGCCATTTCGCCTATCATGGGGATGATGGCGGTCTTGTGGGGGATGGTTATGTTGAAGCCGCTGAGCTCCTCGAGGAGGGGGCGGCTGCTCTCTAAGTCCTCGGGAGCGATGTCGATCAGCTCATAGGAGTAGTCGGTGATACCGCTGAGGGCGAAGAGCTTTTCGTGTATGAGGGGGGACATCGAGTGGCCGAGCGGGTGGCCGATAAGTGCGTATTTATCCATAGATCACATCTGCCTTTTCAAGAGTTTCCATATTTTCGATATTGAGTGCTGTCACATCTGAAAGGGTCTTTTTAACAAGTCCGGTGAGGGTCTTTCCGGGGCCGAACTCCACGAAGGTATCGGCGCCTGCTGACTGCATAGCAGCCAGCTCGCTGGTGAAGCGGACGGGTGAGACGATATGCTTTGCCAGGAGAGCGGCCATATCGCTGAAGTCGGTGAGCTCTCCGCCGGTGACGTTGGAGTAGTACTTCACGCTGGGCGAGCGGAACTCGATGCTCTTTGCGGTCTCATAGAAGCGGTCGGCAGCGCTCTGCATCAGCTTTGAGTGGAAGGCGCCGGCCACGTTCAGGGGGATCACCCTTGCCTTCATGCCGGCGAAGACCTCGCTGACCTCGGCGATGCCCTCGGGAGTGCCGGCGATGACGGTCTGCATGGGGGAGTTGAAATTCACCGCAGCAGCGTAGTTTTTGGCCTTCTCGCAGACCTCAGCCACGGCCTCCGGAGAGATCTTCATGACCGCAGCCATGGCGCCCTTCTGAGCGTGGGCGGCCTCGTCCATGGCCTCGGCTCTGGCCTTGATCAGGGTGAAAACGTCCTCCAGAGATACCATGCCGGACATGGTCAGTGCGGCGTATTCGCCCAGAGAGTGTCCTGCAACGGCGTCGAAGGTGAAGCGCTTCCCGGCCTGATGAGCCCGTGAGATCGCCGCTGAGATGCACACCAGCGAGGTCAGCAGGACCGCCGGCTGAGCGTTGATCGTCTGGGCAAGCTCCTCGGGAGAGCTCTCAAAGCAGACCTTTCGCATATCCCTTCCCAGGATATCCGAGGCGATGTCATAGAGCTCGCCGGTGTGGGGATAGGCCTCAAGGATATCCTTTCCCATGCCGGGGTACTGAGAGCCCTGTCCGGAAAATAGTGAAATTGTCATAATATAAAACTTCCTTTCTGTATGTTATACACAAATTATTGTGAAAATCACTGGATCTTTGCCTGAGATCTTGTGCGGAATGACGATATTTTCCTCTCGGTCAAACAAAGGCGGAAAATTTCGTTGCAAAAAAACCGGAAATGATTTACAATATATATTGTATACTGCTGAAAGTATGTATACTAATAATAACATAATTTTTTGAGTTTTACAACAGTTTTGCGATAATTCCTTGAAGGAGACGGAAAATGGGTATAAATATCCTCGCTACAGGGGCTTATGTCCCCGATCAGAAGCTGACGAATGACGACTTCAAACGCTTCGTCGACACAAATGATGAGTGGATCCGCACCCGCACAGGCATCACCGAGCGGCGGATGGCCGGCTGGGAGCCTAACTGGTACATGGGCGCACAGGCCGCAAAACAGGCCATAGAGCGTGCAGGGATCTCTCCGGAGGACATCGGCATGATCATCACTGCTACTGCCACCTCTGACTTCCATACGCCCAGCTTGGCCAGCGTTATCCAGAGGGAGACCGGCGCTGTCAATGCCGCTGCCTTCGATATGAACGCCGCCTGCTCAGGCTTCGTGTACGCTCTTGACACCGCAAGGCGCTTCCTCCAGACCGACCGGGACATGAAGTATATCCTGGTGGTGGCTTCTGAGGCTTTGTCGAGGTTCGTGGATTTTGAGGACAGGGGGAGCTGCATACTCTTCGGCGACGGTGCTGCCGCTGCCGTGATAGAGTACAGCGACAAGCTCTACAGCGCAGCTCTAGGCTCAGACGGCACGGGAGCTCACTTCCTCTGTGCAAGGAGCCTGCAGATCGCTCCTGAGATCAAGCAGGAGACCGGCTTCGACGACGGCTTCACCGACAAGCCCCTTCATAAGCTCTATCAGGACGGCAAGGCCGTTTACAAGTTTGCGGTAAAGGCGCTTCCTGCGGCCTTTGAGCTGGCAGCCGGGAAGATAGGCGCCACCGCCGAGGACATCGACTGGTTCATACCTCATCAGGCCAACGTCCGCATAATAGAGACCGCCGCAAAGCATTTGGGCGTGCCTATGGAGAAGTTCATCATAACTCTCGACCATTACGGGAACACATCCAGCGCCTCTATCCCCCTGGCTCTCAACGAGGCAGTGGGAAAGGGCGTGATAAAGCGTGGCCAGAGGATCGCCATGATCGGCTTCGGTGCCGGTCTGACCTACGGCGGCGCAATAATAGAATACTAAGGAGGATCACCATGAAAACAAGGATCACTGAGCTCTTAGGCTGCCAGTACCCCATAATACAGGGCGGTATGGCTTGGGTAGCCGAGCATACCCTCGCTTCCGCTGTATCCAATGCAGGGGGAGTCGGACTTATCGCAGGAGGCAACGCTCCTATCGACTACCTCCGTGACCAGATCCGCAAGTGCAAGGAGAAGACCGACAAGCCCTTCGGCGTGAACATCATGCTCATGAGCCCCAACGCCGACGATCTGGCTCAGCTGGTCATCGACGAGGGCGTGAAGGTAGTCACTACCGGCGCCGGAAATCCCGCTAAGTTCATTCCTGCCTGGAAGGAGGCCGGCGTGAAGGTCATCCCTGTTATCCCCTCCGTTGCCCTTGCAAGGAGGATGGAGCGTGCAGGCGCTGACGCTGTAGTCGCTGAGGGAACTGAGTCCGGCGGCCACATCGGCGAGAACACCACTATGTGCCTCGTGCCTCAGGTGGTGGACGCTCTGGAGATCCCCGTTATCGCTGCCGGAGGCATCGCCGACGGCAGAGGCATGGCGGCTTCTTTTATGCTGGGAGCTGAAGGCGTACAGATCGGAACACGCTTCCTGGCCTCTGAGGAGTGCCAGATCCACCCCACCTTCAAGGAGCTGGTGATCAAGGCCAAGGATACGGACAACATCGTTACGGGCCGCTATACAGGCCACCCCTGCCGTGGCATCAAGACCAAGTTCGCAAAGCAGCTGGCTGCCGGCGAAAAGGACGGCACACTGACTCCCGAGAAGTTCGAGGAGCTGACCCTGGGCGCTCTGAGAAGAGCTGTCGTTGACGGAAATGTGGACAGCGGATCCTTCCTCTGCGGAGCTATCGCAGGAATGGTGGACGAGGTAAAGCCCTGCGCTGACATCGTAAACGAGATCATGGAGCAGGCTCAGAGGCTCTTAGGAGACAGAGCGTGAAGCAGTATAAGTATGTAAGGATAAAGTGCGGAGCCATATTCACGGAGTATCTTACCAAAAAGGACGGGCGCTCTCCCCGTGACGTCATCGACGAGATGGGCGCAAGAGGCTATGAGTTCAAGGGCACTGTCCCTGTGTATGACTTTGGCGGAAAGGTATATGAATACGATATGGTCTTCGAGACCGATACGGATAATAAATGATCATTGGAGGAGATAAGTATGGCAACAGCGATCATAACCGGCGCTTCACAGGGTATCGGCGCCTGTATAGCAAAGAGACTGGCAAAGGACGGCTTCGACGTGGTGATCAACCACTACCCCAGCGACTCCGATAAGGAGAAGGCGCTGGCAGTTGCGGAGGAGTGCAGGGCCTTCGGCGTGAAGGCGGAGTGCTATGCCGCTGACGTTTCAAAATACGACCAGTGCGAGACTATGGTGAAGCAGGTCAAGGCCGACTTCGGCACGATCGACGCCCTCGTCAACAACGCCGGCATCACCAAGGACACCCTCCTTGCACGCATGAAGGAGGAGGACTATGACGCTGTTATCGCTGTGAACCAGAAGAGCGTCTACAACATGATGAAGCTGGTCTGCTCAGTTATGATGAAGCAGCGCAGCGGACGTATCGTCAACGTTTCCTCTGTGGCAGGCCTCTACGGGAACCCCGGACAGGTGAACTACTCCGCATCTAAGGCCGCTATCATCGGCATGACCAAGACCGTCGCCAAGGAGTTCGGCTCAAGGAACATCACCTGCAACGCCGTTGCTCCCGGACTTATCCGCACGCCTATGACAGACGTGCTCTCAGACGAGCTGAAGGCCAAGATGCTGGAGGCCGTGGCTCTCAGGCGCTACGGCGAGCCGGAGGAGATCGCCTCGGTGGTGTCCTTCCTCGTTTCCGACAACGCCAGCTACGTCACCGGCCAGGTGATCGAGATCTCCGGCGGACTGTCCATGTGAGCAGGGCGAAGGACCTGAATAAATAAGTGAAAGGAATAGATATGAGCAGAAGAGTCGTTATCACCGGTATGGGAGCTATCACGCCCCTCGGTACAGGAGTTGACAAGTTCTGGAAGGGGATCTGTGAGAACAGGATCGGCCTCTCTTATATAGATACATTCGATACTGAGGCCACAGGCGTCAAGATCGGCGGCTTCGTCCGTGATTTAAATGAGGAGGACTACTACGGCGTCCCCGGCTGCTTCGACAAGAAGGAAGCAAGACGCATGGACCGCTTCACAAAGTATGCTGTCGTGGCAGCTCATGAGGCTCTGACCGACGCCGGCACAGACTTCTCCGACATCGACCCCTACAGAGCAGGAGTCCTTGTGGGGAGCGGTATCGGCGGCATAGACCTGACCCTCAGCGAGCACAGGAAGTACCTCGAGAAGGGCCCGGGAAGAATCTCGCCCTTCTATGTGCCTATGATGATCTGCAATATGGCTGCCGGGACGATCTCCATGAAGACCGGCTTCCGGGGAGCAAATTTCGACGTGACTACGGCCTGTGCCTCGGGAACTCACTCCATAGGCGAGGCCTTCCGCAAGATCAAGGACGGCTATCTTGACGTCTGCATCGCCGGAGGCACCGAGTCCACAAGGGAGGAGTTCACCTACGGCGCATTTGCCAATATGAAGGCCCTTACCAAGTGTCAGGAGCTGGAGAAGGCCTCGATCCCCTTCGATAAGGACAGGAGCGGCTTCGTCCTCGGCGAGGGCAGCGGTATCCTTATCCTTGAGGAGTACGAGCACGCCAAGGCAAGAGGCGCCAAGATCTATGCGGAGCTCGCCGGCTACGGTGCCACCTGTGACGGCTACCACATGACCTCTCCTATGCCCAGCGGTGAGGCCGCAGGCATGGGTATGTCCCTTGCTATGCAGGAGGCCGGCCTGAAGCCCTCTGAGGTGGACTACATCAACGCCCACGGCACCTCCACGGGCCTTAACGACAAGTACGAGACTGCTGCGATAAAGCTGGCCTTCGGCGCTGACGCAAAGAAGGTGAAGATCAGCTCCACGAAATCCATGATCGGCCACCTTTTGGGTGCGGCCGGTGCGGTGGAGGCCGTGGTCTGCGCAAAGACTATAAAGGAGGGGCTCATCCACCCCACAGTCGGGCTCACTCAGCCTGACGAGGAGTGCGACCTTGACTACTGCATGGGCGGAAATATCCGTCAGGAGGTAGGTGCAGTCCTTTCTAATTCCCTCGGCTTCGGCGGCCATAACGCCACTATCTGCCTTAAAAAGGTATCAGACTAAGGAGGCATTGATCAATGGAAAAGATCTACGGTCAGTTGGACCTTGAAACTATCGAAAAGCTGGCAGACATCGTCGGCAGGAAGGAGCTCTCTGAGCTGACTATCGTTGACGGCGGCAATTCTATCACCATAAAGGGCAAGAGATGCCTTCCGCCTCCGCCGCCTATGGCTGCTGCTCCCGTACAGGTCCCTGCTGCTGAGGCCGCTCAGCCCAAGAGCGAGGACTTCGGCGGAAATATCGTGAAATCGCCTATCGTAGGCACCTTCTATCAGTCCCCCTCTCCGGATAAGCCCCCCTTTGTAAAGGTCGGCGACAAGGTGAAGAAGGGCGACGTGATCATGATCATCGAGTCCATGAAGCTGATGAACGAGATCCAGTCGGATTTCGACGGCGTTGTGGACAGGATCCTGGTCTCTGACGGTCAGGCCGTTGAGTACGACCAGCCGATCATGATAATAAAATGAAGCTGTCGGACCTGAGATACATCACTCAGAAGGACATAGACGAGTCACACATCAATATAACCTCCTCGGAGATGTACCTCGAATTCCAGAGCTATAACGCTCATATGCTGGAGATGCAGAGGCGGAAGATCAGGTTCCTGGCGGACTTCTACGGAATGATGGCCGTGGACCTGCTGCTGATCCCGGCGCTCTGTCTCTTCATGGGCAGGTACACCCAGCCTCTTGAGCCTATAGACGATCCCCTTATGTTCAAGGTCAGCCTGGCGGCCATAGGCCTGTTCATGGCGGCTTACGTCTTTTTCGTCCTGATCATGAGGATGTTCAAGTGGCCGATCTGCCTTGCTTATTCGCTGCTGACGGTGCTTTTCAGAGCACAGCCCTGGATGTACGTCATAGCTGTGATATTTGTGGGGCTCAACTGCTGGCTGGTCTACGCCATAAAGCGTGAGGACGACGCCCTCAAGGAGCACGTCGGCTATCCGGCCTTCGTCCAGCTCATACCCTCCTTCATTCGGGACGGCGAGGAGGTAGACGGCTTCGACGAGATGATGAGGTTCGAGGACTCAGAGGAGTCCGACGATCTGGTCCGCAGGGAGGAGGCCCCCGAGGTCAGCCCCTTCGACAAGTACCGTATCAAACCGGAGGAGGATCAGGGTCTCCTGAGAGACACTGACATAAATACATGATGGATATTTGGGGATACATTACGCCCTCAGTGATCGCCGCCGGAGAGATAACTCCCCAGACTGCGGAGGAGGCTGAGGCTGCAAGGCAGTACAATTCTCAGATCGAGGAGGGACTGCTGAAAAAGGGGAAATGGCTCAAATGCGCAGACCTGTACAAGACCCTGTGCGTCATAGCCTTTGCCGTTGCGCTGTTCACAGCAATCGGCAGCCCTATAGCTGTGATGACGGCTTATCTCATCAGCGGACTGGGCTGGCTGTACCTGGGGCTCAGGTATGTGTACACCTCGCCGCTGTCGTTCCAGTGGCATTACTACAGATATGGCGAGACCTTCGTGGGGACAAAGGCTCCTACTCGTGAGACAGACGGCAGCATCGTGCTGGCCTTCCTTATTGCGCTGGGGCTCGTTATGCTGGGGGTGTTTTTATTCCCTGACCGCCCCACTGTGAACAGGACGGTCTCATGGGCAGCCGAGGGAGCTTTCTCTCTGGCGATGTGCCTGTATGTTTTCTTCACAAAGCGCCATAACGTGTGGTCCTCCGCAGCCCTGGGAGCTCTTCCCATGCTGGTGACGCCCTTCAGCGGCATTTTCGGAGCTATGATGATCTACGGCGCCATAATGGAGGAAAAACGCCGCAGGCCCCTTGCTGAGCTCGAGGGCTATCCCGACTTTGTTCCCCTGACTATAAACTACACAAACGGCGGAGCCCGAAAGGTGGGCTCCTACGATAAATTCAACCGCCCAGGCGGTGAAGACGATGAAATGGAGAGCTTGTAACTATGGCTGATATACTTATGGATAAAGAGCAGATCATGGAGATCATCCCTCACAGAGACCCCTTCCTCCTCATCGACGAGATCGTTGAGATGGAGGTGGGCGTGAAGGTCAAGGCACGCAAGTACATCAAGGAGGAGGACTTCTGGTTCAAGGGCCACTTCCCCGGCTATCCGGTGACTCCCGGAGTGCTCATGGTGGAGATGCTTGCTCAGGCCGGAGCTGTTTGTATGCTCTCAAAGCCCGAATTCAAGGGCAAGATCGGCCTCTTCGGAGGCATAGACAAGGCTAAGTTCCGCAGACAGGTGGTGCCCGGCGACGTTCTCGACCTTGAGGTGGAGATCATCAAGCAGAGAGGCCCCGTGGGTACAGGCAAGGCTCTTGCCTCAGTTGGCGGCGAAAGAGCGGTCTCCTGTGAGATCACATTCGTCGTTGCCGACAAGACCTGACAATATCTGCTCACAAAGGAGATACGCTTTTAATGTTCAAAAAAATACTGATCGCTAACAGAGGAGAGATCGCTGTCCGGATCATAAGGGCCTGCCGTGAGCTGGGGATCCGCAGCATAGCTGTGTACTCCACCGCCGACAGGAGCTCTCTCCACGCTCAGATCGCTGACGAGGCTATCTGCATCGGTCCCCCTGCAACTAAGGACAGCTATCTGAATATGGACGCCGTGATCCAGGCTGCCATAAATACAGGGGCTGAGGCTATCCACCCCGGCTTCGGGTTCCTCTCGGAGAACGCTGAGTTCGCAAGGCTCTGCGAGAAGAACGGGATCGTCTTCATCGGGCCCTCATATAAGGCTATCGAGATGCTGGGCGACAAGGCTGCCGCTAAGGAGACCATGGCGGCTGCGGGAGTGCCTGTGATCCCCGGCTCCAAGGGCGCCGTCAGGAGCCTGAAGGAGGCCCAGAGGATCGCTGAGGAGGCCGGCTATCCGGTGCTGGTGAAGGCCTCGGCAGGCGGCGGCGGAAGAGGTATCCGCAGGGTCGATTCCCCCAAGGAGCTGGAGGCTCAGATGACTGCCGCAAAGCAGGAGGCCAAGAACTTCTTCGGGGACGATACGGTCTATATCGAGAAGTTCCTCATAAATCCCCACCATGTGGAGATCCAGATCATCGCCGACAGACAGGGCAGCTATATCTACCTTGGCGAGCGTGACTGCTCTATGCAGCGCCGCAACCAGAAGGTGCTGGAGGAGTGCCCCAGCCCGGTAGTCGATGAGGAGCTCCGCCGAAAAATGGGCGAGGCCGCTGTTACCGCTGCAAAGCTGTGCGGCTATTACAACGCCGGAACGATCGAGTTTTTGGTGGACGACAACCACGATTTCTACTTCATGGAGATGAACACCCGTATACAGGTGGAGCACCCGATCACTGAGGAGGTCACAGGCTTCGACCTGGTGAAGGCCCAGATCGAGATCGCTGCCGGTATGCCCCTGAGAGTCGCTCAGGAGGATATAAAGCTCCGTGGACACGCTATAGAGTGCCGTATAAATGCGGAGGACCCCGAGCACGGCTTCCGGCCCTCTCCGGGAACTATCACCGCCCTTTATGTGCCGGGAGGTCCCGGGATAAGGATCGACGGAGCAGTTTATCAGGGCTATACGATCACGCCCTATTACGACTCAATGATCAGCAAGCTGATAGCCCACGGCTCCGACCGTGACGACGCTATCAGAAAGATGCGCTGGGCCCTTTCGGAGTTCATCGTTGACGGAGTCGAGACCAATATCGACTTCCAGCTAGACCTTATCAAGCGCCCTGAGTTCATCAGCGGCAGCTATGATATAGGCTTCCTGAACAGATATATGGAAAAAAACAAGAAGAAGTAAGGCGGTGACAGAATGGGCGAAAGATTTGATAACTTTTTTGACGTCGTTAAGAAGCGCTTCAACGGCAATAACGACGAGGACGACCACGATACCGTCAAGTGTCCCCGCTGTCAGAGCCTGGTCCTGAGGGAGCGCTTCGAGGAGCTCCACAGGGTCTGCCCCAACTGCAACTACCACGGAAGGATCACTGCGCCGGAGCGCCTTGAGATAACCGTGGACAAGGACAGCTTCAGAGAGCTGGACGGGGACATGATAAGCTGTGATCCGATCGAATTCCCGGAATATCCCGAAAAACAGCAGGAGCTGAGAGAGGCCACAGGCCTGAAGGACGCCGTCGTTACGGGGACTGCCCGGATAAAGGGCATCGAGACCGTCATCGGCATCATGGACTCACGGTATATGATGGGCTCCATGGGCAGCGTGGTGGGCGAGAAGATCGCAAGGGCCTTTGAGTACGCTGCGGAGAACAGCCTGCCGGTGATACTCTTCACCTGCTCAGGCGGCGCAAGGATGCAGGAGGGCATAGTCTCCCTCATGCAGATGGCCAAGACCTCCGGCGCCGTAAAGCTCCACAGCGAAAGGGGAGGCCTGTACATAACCGTCATGACCGATCCCACCACCGGAGGAGTCACTGCCAGCTTCGCCTCGCTGGGCGATATAATCATCGCCGAGCCCAAGGTGCTGATAGGCTTCGCCGGAAGAAGAGTCATCGAGAGCACCATGCGCCAGCGCCTGCCGGAGGACTTCCAGCTTGCGGAATTCATGCAGGAAAAGGGCTTCGTGGATATGATCGTTGACAGGAAGAAAATGCGCAATACCCTCGCTCATCTCCTTGAGCTCCACGGTCATGCGCCCAAGGAGGTGTGAGCTATGGACGAGAAGAAAACTGCCTGGGAGCGCCTTGCTCTGGTCCACACCAAGGGCAGGCCTACCGTCAAGGACCTGATCCCACTGATCTTCACCGATTTCTATGAGATGCACGGCGACCGCTTCTACGGCGATGACCACGCTATCATGGGCGGCATCGCTATGCTGGACGGCCGGCCGGTAACAGTGATCGGTCAGGTGAAGGGCAGGGACATCAACGAGAACAAGACCTGCAACTTCGCAATGCCCCTTCCCGAGGGCTACCGCAAGGCCCTGCGCCTTGCAAAGCAGGCCGAGAAGTTCCACAGACCGGTGATCTGCTTCATCGACACGCCCGGCGCCTATGCAGGAATGGCTGCGGAGGAGCGTGGCCAGGGAGAGGCGATCGCTACGAATATCGCCGAGTTCATGACGCTGAGGACGCCTGTGATCTCCATAGTTTTGGGAGAGGGCGGCAGCGGCGGAGCTCTGGCCCTGGGAGTCTGCGACGAGCTGGCTATGCTGGAGAACGCCCAGTATTCCGTAGTTTCGCCCAGGGGCTTCGCAAGCATACTCTGGAAGGACGCCTCCCGAGAAGAGGAGGCCTGCAATATCATGCGCATAACGGCCGAGGATATGGTCCGTTTGGGGGTCGCTGAGGCGATCATAGAGGAGCCTTTAGGGGGCGCACACAACGATCTAGACAAAATCTCGGAAAATATTAAGGAATATTTGTCACATATAATTCCGGAAAAATGCGAAAAAGATATTGACGTTTTGCTGAAAGAACGTTATACTAAATTTAGAAAAATCGGAGAGTTCACAGAATGACCCGGTTTGACACAAAAAGCTCTCCCTACGGAGCGCAAGATCGAAGAAAATGGAGGAAATGAACATGATTTTTGAGAAGATCCGTGATATTATCGTAGACCAGCTTGGCGTAGACGAGGACCAGGTAACGACTGAGGCTAACATCCAGGACGACCTTGGTGCAGATTCTCTGGACGTAGTTGACCTGATCCAGACCATCGAGGACGAGTACGACCTGTCTATCCCCGACGAGGCTGTTGAGGAGATCAAGACAGTCGGCGACATCGTGAACTACATCGAGAAGAACGCTGAGGCTGAGTGATCAGCACCGGAAAGGCCGCTCTGAAAAGGGCGGCCGTCTTTTTTTAATTCCGAATTCCTAATTCCGAATTGTATAGAGTTCATGGCAACTTTTTCTTGCTCCCAGTACTTGCATTTGTTGCGCTAAAGTGGTATAATGTAGGTTGGACCTTAACTTTACCTTGATATGAGGAGTATTATGAAGAAAATTACGATCGTTACCGGTCACTATGGCAGCGGCAAGACCAATCTCTCCGTAAATCTGGCTGTAAGGGCTGCCAGCGAGGGAAAAAGCGTCGCTATCGTTGACCTGGACCTTGTGAACCCTTATTTCCGCACCGCCGACCTTCGGGGGCTCTTTGAGGAAAAGGGCATAAAGATGATCGCTCCCGATTTCGCCGGGAGCAACCTTGACGTGCCGTCGATCCAGTTCGATGTGGAGCAGCTCGCCATGAACGAGGACTGCCTGATCATCGACGTGGGAGGTGACGACGCCGGAGCTGCCGCTCTTGGCCGCTATGCCGGAGCCCTAATGGGCTTCAAGGACCAGCTCAGTATGCTTTACGTCATCAACCAGCGCAGATACCTCACCTCCAATGCCAGCGAGGCTGCTGCCCTGATGTACGAGATCGAGGCCGCTGCAAGGCTGAGGCATACCGACATCGTCAATAACACCAATCTGGGCTGTGAGACTACCCTTAAGATCATCGAGCAGTCCGGAGAGTTCGCCGCAAAGGTCTCCGCAAAGACAGGCCTTCCGCTGGCCTTCACCACCTGCCCCGAGGAGCTGTGCGAGCTGGCCCCGGAGGAGGGATATTTCCCGGTGAAGATCTACGTCAAGAATATCTGGGACCGCTAAGCTGTTGATACACCTAAAGTGTGTCTGGATAGATAAGTCCATCTGAAGGGAGTGAATGGTATGGCTAAAATGACTGTTATCACCGAGCGCTGCAAGGGATGTGCTCTTTGTACTACAGCCTGTCCCAAGAAGATCGTGGAGCTGCAAAAGGAAAAGCGCAATAAGAAGGGCTATTTCTACGCAGTCTGCACCGATCAGGAGAAGTGCATAAGCTGTGCGATGTGCGCTACTATGTGCCCCGACTGCGCTATCATCATCGAGAAGTAAATTTTACCGAAAGGAGCTGTTTAGCTTTGGAAAGAAATCTTATGAAGGGTAACGAGGCGCTGGCTGAGGCCGCTATCAGAGCAGGCTGTAAGTGCTTCTTCGGATACCCGATCACTCCCCAGACAGAGCTTGCCGCTTATATGGCAAAGCGTATGCATAAGGCAGGCGGCGTTTTCCTTCAGGCTGAGTCTGAGATCGCTGCTATCAATATGGTGCTGGGCGCAGCCTCTACCGGCGTGCGTGCCATGACCTCATCCTCATCTCCCGGAGTTTCTCTGAAGAGCGAGGGCGTTTCATATATCGCAGGATCAGACCTTCCTGCTGTTATCATCAATGTTCAGAGAGGCGGCCCCGGTCTGGGCGGTATCCAGCCCTCACAGGCTGACTACTGGCAGGCTACTAAGGCCCTGGGCCATGGCGACTTCCAGCTTCTGGTGTACGCTCCTGCCTCAGTTCAGGAGATGGTGGACTGCGTGGTCAAGGCCTTCGACCGTGCCGACAAGTACCGTATGCCCGCAATGATCCTTGCTGACGGACTTCTGGGCCAGATGATGGAGCCCGTTTCCTTCCCCGAGATCAACCCCGACGCCTACGACAAGAGCGGCTGGGCTGCCAACGGCCACAAGAACGCCAGAGAGCACCACATCATCAACTCCCTCTACCTCAAGCCCGACGAGCTGGAGAAGTCCATCGTTGACCGCTTCAAGAGATATGAGATCATCAAGGAGACCGAGACCGATGCAGAGCTCTACCTCACCGAGGACTGCGACATCCTTCTGTGCGCCTTCGGAGCTACCGCAAGAGTCGTGAAGTCCGCTGTCAACTCCGCAAGAGAGCTGGGCATCAAGGCCGGACTTTTCCGTCCTAAGACCCTGTGGCCCTTCCCTGTGAAGGAGATCAACGAGGCTGCTAAGAGCGCAAAGAAGCTGCTGAGCGTCGAGATGAGCATGGGCCAGATGGTGGACGACATAAAGCTGGCTATCAACTGCTCAAAGCCTGTTGAGTTCTACGGAAGGACAGGCGGCGTTATCCCCACACCTGCTGAGGTGCTGGATCAGATCAAGAAACTGGGAGGTACACTGTAATGGCTGTTGTATTTGAAAGGCCTAAGGCCCTTATAGACGTTCCTACACATTACTGCCCCGGCTGTACCCACGGTATCGTTCACCGCATACTCTGCGAGGTCATCGACGAAATGGGTATCGAGGGCGATACTATCGGAGTATGTCCTGTAGGCTGTTCAGTTATGGCCTATGACTACTTCAACTGCGATATGATCGAGGCTGCTCACGGACGTGCTCCGGCCGTAGCTACCGGCGTAAAGAGAACTAATCCCGATAAGTTCGTGTTTACATATCAGGGCGACGGCGACCTGGCTGCTATCGGTACTGCTGAGACAGTTCACGTTGCCACAAGGGGCGAGAACATCGTCGTTATCTTCATCAACAATACTATCTACGGCATGACAGGCGGACAGATGGCTCCTACCACTCTGCCCGGTCAGGTGACTCAGACTACTCCCTTCGGAAGGAGCCCTGAGCTGGCCGGCTATCCTGTAAAGGTCTGCGAGATGCTCTCACAGCTCACAGGTACGGCTTACGCAGAGAGAGTCGCAGTTGACAGCGTTCCCCACATCAGGAACGCAAAGAAGGCTATCCGCAAGGCCTTTGAGAACCAGAAGGCCGGTAAGGGCTTCTCGATCGTCGAGGTGCTCTCTACCTGTCCTACAAACTGGGGCCTTACGCCTATCGAGGCTATCAAGAGACTTCAGGACGAGATGATCCCCTACTATCCTCTGGGCGTTTACAAGGACGTTGAAGATGGAGTTTTCCCCAAGTCGGAAGGAGGAAATGAATAATGGCAACAACTGAGATACTTCTGGCCGGATTTGGCGGACAGGGAATACTCTTCGCCGGAAAGATCCTCGCATACTGCGGCCTCATGGACAACAAGGAGCTCTCATGGCTGCCCTCATACGGACCTGAGATGAGAGGCGGCACCTGCAACTGCTCAGTGTGTATTTCCGACGAGCCGATCGGATCGCCTCTGGTACTGACACCGGATATCCTCATCGCTATGAACCAGCCTTCGTTCGACAAGTTCGTGAAGGACGTAAAGCCCGGCGGAAAGGTGTTCTTCGACAGCACTCTCATCGAGCCGGAGACTGACCGCACGGACATCGGGCTTTTCGGTATCCCCTCGCAGCAGATGGCTGACGACAACGCTCTCAAGGGCGGGTCAAACATCATCCTGCTGGGCAAGGTGCTGAAGGAGACCGAGATCTGTTCGCTGGACACGATGAAGAAGGCGATCGAGAAGGTAGTGCCTCCTAAGAAGGCGGCGCTGATCCCCAACAACTTCAAGGCTATCGAGCTTGGAATGAACGCATGAAAAAAAGGGACTGCTTTGCAGTCCCTTTTTTGCTGAGTTGAGAGTTGGAAGTTGAGAGTTGAGAGTTGCGGTGTCCGCCTGACGGCGGACGAGATCTGAAAATGTTGATCATCACGAATTATAACTGCGGGGTGCAGGGAGCCGCTCGCTCCCTGCCGGGATCCAAGGGCAGAGCCCTTGGCGGGTGACTCCCCACAGTGTGGGGAGATGTCAGCGAAGCTGACAGAGGGGACGGGCCGATCAGGCAGGGCAGAGCCCTGCAATACAAAAATGGCTGCACAAGGCAGCCATTTGCAATTATTCCTCAGATGTGCTATAATGAATGAGCGCTTGCAGAGGATCAGTAGCCACGGTTGTTCTCGCTGCCGTGATACTTGGCACGGGTGCGGGCGATGCTCTCCTCGCTGCGCTTGATCAGGTTCAGCAGCGATGAGGAATACTGGGCGTAGTCCTTTTGCAGGGTCGAGGTAGTGATATACAGGGTATCGAAGTTGTCCACGCAGTCGCCTCCGTCAAGAGGTATACCGCTGGAGGCTGCCTTGATGTCGGCCTCGCTCATGGAGATGATAGCGTTTGCGCTGTCGTTGGCGACTACCTTTGGTATGCGGAAGAGCTTCTGGTCGTTGTGGGGATTGGCGTTATAGACGATCCTGAACAGCTTGTACACCGACAGCATCAGGTAGGAGGAGATCTCCTTGATCAGGGTGATACTGTTGGCCTTCTGCGCCAGACTGAACAGCAGGCTGATCGAGTTATTGACGATACGCCTGTTGAAATTGATGATCTCAGGGCTGGGCATTTTCAGTGTGTTGTTGCCGTCGTCGTCGGGGATGTCCTCGATAGTGATGGTCTTGCCCTCTGGCTCGGGGGTCCTTCCCAGGAGGTAATCGCAGGAAACGTTGTAATAATCGGCGATCTTCACCAGGAAATTCAGTCCGCACTCACGGATGCCCTTCTCGTAGTGGGAGAGCAGGGCCTGAGAGATCCCAAGGTCTGCGGCGGCCTGTTTCTGGCTGATATGGCGCTCCTTGCGCTGGAGAGTGATGATACGGGCGAAATCGGAATTCATGATACTTCCTCCTGTTATGATATATGTACAGCCCCGGGGCTCAATCATACGAATTAGAATACAATACAATTATAATACAAATTGTATAATATGTAAATAGGCAATTTCGTTTGAAATATCAGGGGAAATTCTGCCTCATTTTGTGAGTTTTTACCTATGAATACAATTTTATGTCGGATTTTTGTGCATTGCGCATAAGGAAAGGAGTCTTTTATGAGAGGCTATAGGATCAGTGTGATCCGCCACGGCATGACTGTGGCCAACGAAAACGGAGTCTATATCGGCTCCACCGATCTGCCGCTGTCCTCAAAGGGAGCGGCGGAGCTGGCGGCAAAAATGGACGAGAAGGACTACCCCACCGTCCACAGGGTCTACTCCTCGCCCCTGAGAAGGTGTACCGAGACCGCCGAGATCCTCTTCCCGGAGACCGAGATCTGCACCGTTGACGACCTGCGTGAGCTGGATCTGGGGCAGTTCGAGAACAAGGGCGTGGAGGAGCTCCTCCAGCGTGAGGACTATAAGGCTTGGCTGAAGGGCGGCAGAGATGCCCGTCCTACGGGGGGCGAGAGCCTTGAGGAGATGACCGCCCGGATCTTCAAGGGCCTCCACAGCGTGATCACGGACATGATGGAGAGCGGCCTGACCCACTGTGCCATGGTGACTCACGGGGGCGTGATCTCCAATATGCTGAGCTGCTTCGGCCTTCCGAAATACGAGCCCGGCGTGCTGAATGCCGGCTTCGGCGAGGGCTTCGACATCATAGTGACCGCTCAGATGTGGCTGACCTCTCAGGCCTTCGAGATCCTTGGGTACTGCCCATACGACCGGATCGGCGAGCCCGAGGATAACTGAATATATCCGCCTTTTCTGCCAATACTTATGCTGACAGGGAGGCGGTCTGATGAAAACAGTGGAGCTTTTGAGGTATTCCGGGGGAGTCGTCCGCCGGACGGGGCTGAGGCCGTGGCTGGCGTGTCTGCTGCCCATTGCCGGGGGAGCCTTCTTCCGGCTGGCGGAGGCGGCGCTGTACAGCCTCATGCTCTACTTCGGGATCCTTTCTCCAAGGGAGCTCTTCACCGGAGGGAGCCTCATGCAGACGGCAGTCTGGGGAGCCTTCACGGTCCTACGGTGGCTGGCCTGCGGGCCTCTCGTGTATGCTGCCGGAGTTCGGGTCTGGCAGCTCAGCCGCCGGGAGGAGACCGCTCCGCTGGGGGAGGTCCTTCTCCGACGGCCGGGCAGGAGCCTTTTGGCCTACGCACTGTGCAGGGGAGCCTCCTTTCTGGGGAGCCTTCCGGCGGCAGCGCTCTGGTTCGGCTTTTTCCTATGCCTTCGCCACGGCGCCGGTGAGAGGGAGCTCTTCCTTGCGCTCCACTGCGGAGCCTTGGGGACGCTGGCAGTGATATGGTGGGCAGCTCTGAGGCTGAAGCTAGCGGCAGTTCCGCTGATCATGGCAGCTGAGCCGGAAAAAGGCGCTCTTTCCTGCGTGGCCGGGACTCTGAGGCTGCTAAAGGGCAGGGGAGGCGTCCTTCTGCGGACGGGGGCTGTGTTCCTCCTGCCGGCAGTCACCGCCATTGGCCTGCCTTGGGCGGCGGTCCGCTTTGCCGCTGCTATGGGAGTTTCCACAGATATTTTCCGGAAGGAGGACGAGTACGCTGAAAGAGCTGAGATTTACCGCAGAGCTGGACCGCCCGGTGACGCTGAGAGAGTTCCTGCGAGGCGAAAAGGGCGTATCACAGCGGCTGCTGGCCAAGCTCAAGCGCACCGAGAACGGCCTGACACGAAACGGCCGGCCGGTGACCGCCGCCGACCTTATCGAAAACGGCGACGTGATCGTGCTCCGGAGGCCGGACGACAGCTTTCTTGAGCCCAACAGCGCCCTGAAGATCCCGGTGGTCTACGAGAGCGAGGCCGTGGCGGTCTTCGACAAGCCGGCAGGAGTGCCCGTCCACCCCTCTCAGGGCCACAGGACCGACACTCTGGGGAACTTGTGCGCCTATCTTTACCCGGAGCTGACCTTCCGGCCGATCGACCGGCTGGACCGGGACACCTCCGGGCTGGTGGCCGTGGCCAAGGACCCATACTGCGCCCGGCAGCTCCAAGGGAGCCTTGAAAAGACCTACATTGCGGCGGTCTGCGGCAGGACAGAGCCGGAGGGCGTGATCTGCGCCCCGATCGGGAGGGCTCCCGGAAGCGTGATCCTTCGCTGCGTCCGGGAGGACGGCCGCCCGGCGGTCACGAGATACCGGAAAATAGCCGAGAGCTCCGCCTACACCCTTGAAGAGATCCGGCTGGAGACCGGCAGGACCCACCAGATCCGGGTACATTTTTCGCATATCGGCTGCCCTCTTGCCGGGGACGGCCTCTACGGAGGCGGCTGCGGCCAGATCCGCAGACAGGCCCTCCACTGCGGAGAGCTCCGCTTCCGTGAGCCTCTCACCGGGGAGGAGGTCTCTGTCCGTTCGGAGCTCCCCCTTGACATAAGAGCCCTCTTCCCGGAGGAAAAACTGTAGGCTTTTACCAAAATGGGAAATATCCCCCGGAAAAGTTGCATTTTTTGCGGCCTTGTGTTATAATGATATTGTATGTGATACAGAAACTCTTGAAAGGAGAGCTGCATTTGGGTATCTTCCAAAGGATCGGCAGGGGCATAGTGGGACTTTTCGTCCGGGCCGGTCTGACTACAGTAAAATTTATCGCCGCTATCCTTTTGGGGCTGGTAAAGGGTCTTTCCTTCGTGCTGTCAGAGCTTTGGGAGCTGATCAAGAGCGTGGGAAGGGTCTGCCTGTGGCTCTTGAGGGAGCTGACTGACTCCTTCCGAAGCAGAGTCAGGGTCTCCAACGAGCTCACCCGCAATATCCGCCGTGCCAAGAAGGAGGGCAGACGCCAGTACATCGAGGCTGTCCTTCGGTTCGTGGGGTCCTTCTTCTTCGGAGAGGGCGGCGTTTTCTATACAGCCTTCAACTACCTCCTGCCGATCCTTTCGGCGGCCTTCCTTATCGGCGTGGTAAGGCTGGGCTCACGGCTGGAGTACGGCCTTGCTGTTGAGTTCAACGGCAAGGAGGTGGGCATAATCTCCGCTGAGGCCGATTTCGAGGAGGCCGAGCGTGAGGTCCAGCAGCGCATCGCCTATCTGGACGACGACGAGACTATCGACCTTTCGGCAAAGTTCTCGCTGAAGATCGTCTCGGATACAGACAGATACCTCTCGGCAGGACAGCTCGCCGACGAGATGCTGGAGGCCTCGGATCAGGAGCTGACAGAGGCCTACGGGATCTATATCGACGGGAACTTCATCGGCGCTGTAAAGGACAAGAACAAGGTGGACGACGCCCTTACAGACAGGCTCCTCAACTATCATGTGGAGGGCGTGGTCAAGGACGTTTCCTATGTGAACAAGATCGAGTACACTCAGGGCATATACCTGACCGACAGCGTCAAGAGCGAGGACGAGACCATCGCCCTGCTGACCTCGTCAAAGGAGAAAAAGGCGGTGTACGTCGTACAGAGCGGCGATACCCCCGTTACTATAAGCCAGAAGCACAACATGGATCTTGAGAAGTTCGAGGAGCTCAACCCCTCGGCTATGAAGAAGTGCGAGGCCGGCCAGATCGTGAACGTCATCGAGACCGATAGCTACCTCCCCATACAGTATGTCCGTGAGCTGGAGGCACTGTCCTTCATCGACTACGAGACTACTGAGGTGGAGACCGCTGCCCTTAACCTGGGCATAGAGTCGATACTCACAAAGGGCGAGCGTGGCGAGAAGGTCAGCCAGGTGGAGATCACCTACGTCAACGGCATCGAGCGCTCACGAAAGGTGATCAGCACCCACGTTACAAGAGAGCCTGTCATGGAGATCATCGGCCTTGGCACCTATACCGCTCAGCCTGACTCGCCGGATACGGTGTGGTTCGGCAGCCCTCTTACCGGCTCGGGACAGTTCGGCTGGCCTGTAGACGGCGGCTGGATCAGCGATACCTTCATCTCTGACCGTAACCATAAGGGCCTCGATATAGCTGCCAGTCTGGGCACCAACATCTACGCTGCGGAGGAGGGACTGGTAGTCTCTGCGGGCTGGAACTCCGGCGGCTACGGCAACGTTGTCATGATCGACCACATGAACGGCTATCAGACGGTATACGGCCATATGACCTCGGTCATCGCTGTTGAGGGACAGTACGTCACGAAGGGCGAGCTTATCGGTCTTGTGGGCTCGACGGGCAACTCCACAGGCCCCCATTGTCACTTTGAGGTGCGCTATGAGGGCGTCTGCAAGGACCCTGCCAGCTATCTGAACACTCAGCCTATCGAGGTAAAGAAAAAGGACGACGAGGAATAAGAAAGGGCGCTTATGCGCCCTTCTTTCAGTTGGGAGCTAACGGCTCTATATTATAATGTATACTAGTTAGTTAAATATATAACTGCGTTCACTAAAAATTTACAATAGCCGCTTTTAATGATGCTTGCATTATCTGGGCATATGTGGTATAATTGCTTATGTTAGGCGTGTTCTGACACGCTGACTGCAAAAGATATGCGTTGAAGCGGAAGGTTGCTGCCGGTCTGGCAGGTAATTTCCGTGGAGTATGTCCGATTTTAAACCGGGCGATCGGGATAGTGGACACAGTTTGTGGTTTTGGCGGCGCAGCTTGCGTGTGCGTGCGCTCTTGCTCTCTTTGTGTCTCCATGCGTCTTATCGGTCCGGAAAACAGAAATGTTTCCGGTTTTTTTATCAGGTAAGGCACGAAACACACGGCGGCGTGTGAATATCCCAGTTTGCGTCCCCGTAATATTTCCAAGGAGGCGAAAATAATGGCAGTCACAGAAAAGATCAGATTTAAGGTCAAGGGCTACGATCACGCTACAGTAGACATCGCTGCAGCTAAGATCGTTGAGGCGGCTAAGAGAAGCGGTGCGAGAGTTTCGGGACCTATCCCGCTCCCCACTGATAAGGAAGTCGTTACTATCCTTCGTGCTGTACACAAGTACAAGGACAGCCGTGAGCAGTTCGAGATGAGGACCCACAAGAGGCTCATCGATGTTCTTCGTCCTACAGACAAGACATCCGCTGCTTTCGAGAAGCTCGAGCTCCCCGCCGGCGTAGACGTTGTGATGGAGATCAAGTGATCACAGTCTGCCCGTGAAATACCGCTGTGGGAAGCGGGATGGCGGTAGTCCGCCGGTCATGTTGACGGCCATCGTCAACCAATAACCTATAGGAGGAAAAAGATATGCAGAAAGGCATTATCGGAAAGAAGATCGGTATGACCCAGATCTTCGACGAAGCAGGGAAGATGATCCCTGTAACAGTTATCGAAGCCGGCCCCTGTGTCGTAGTACAGAAGAAGACCGTTGAGAACGACGGCTATGCTGCGCTCCAGCTCGGTTACGGCGATGTTAAGGTCCAGAGAGTGAACAAGCCTATGAAGGGTCACTTCGAGAAGGCAGACGTTGCCTGCAAGAAGACCCTGAAGGAATTCAGGCTCGATGACTGCGACTCACTTAACGTTGGCGACATCGTTAAGGCAGATACCTTTGCAGTAGGCGACGCTATCGACGTTGTCGGCACAAGCAAGGGTAAGGGATTCGCCGGCGCTATCAAGCGTCACAACCAGCACAGGCTCAAGGAAACTCACGGTACAGGCCCTGTTCACAGACAGGCAGGTTCCATGGGCGCTTGCTCCTCACCTTCCAGAATTTATAAGGGCAAGGGCATGGCAGGTCACATGGGCGCTGAGCAGGTGACAGTTCAGAATCTCGAGATCGTTAAAATAGACGCAGAGAACAATCTCATCGCTATCAAGGGTGCAGTTCCCGGTCCTAAGGGCGGCATCGTTTACATCGTTGACAGCGTAAAGGCTTAAGGAAGGAGGAAGCGTAAATGTCTACAATTTCAGTATTTGATATGACAGGTAAGCAGGTCTCTGAGACAGAGCTCAATGACGCTGTGTTCGGGATCGCTCCCAACGAAGCTGTTATGCACGCAATGGTAGTTAATTACCTGGCAAACCAGAGACAGGGCACACAGTCCACACTTACAAGAACAGAAGTAAGCGGCGGCGGCAGAAAGCCCTGGAGACAGAAGGGTACAGGCCACGCAAGACAGGGCTCGACCCGTGCTCCTCAGTGGTACCACGGCGGAGTTGCTCTCGGCCCCAAGCCCAGAGATTACAGCTACTCGCTCAACAAGAAGGTAAAGAGACTGGCTATGAAGTCCGCTCTCTCCACAAAGGTGCTCGACAACAACATGATCGTTCTTGATGCCCTCACACTTGACGGCTACAAGACAAAGACCATCGTAGAGATGCTCAAGGCTCTCGGCGTTGAGGGCAAGGCTCTCATCGTAACTGCTGAGGCTGATGCAAAGGTAGTAAAGAGCGCTGCAAATATCCCCGGCATCAAGACAGCCGCTGTAAATACTCTTAATGTATACGACATTCTTAACTATGACAAGTTCATCGTCGTTAAGAACGCTGTAGGAAAGATCGAGGAGGTGTACGCATAATGAAAGCAGCACAGGACATTATCCTGAAGCCCGTTATCACTGAGAAGTCTATGGACGGCCTCCAGGTGGGAAAGTACACCTTTAAGGTAGCTAAGGACGCTACAAAGCCTGAGATCAAGAAGGCTGTAGAGAAGCTCTTCGGCGTCGAGGTGGACAAGGTCACAACGATGCACGTTAGAGGCAGACAGAAGCGTATGGGAAGATTTGTCGGAACTACCGCTTCATGGAAGAAGGCTATCGTTACTCTTACCGAGGACTCAAAGGCTATCGAGTTCTTCGAGGGGATGTATTGATCAGAAGCAAGATGTTAGAGGCAAGATGCAAGATATTCGAGGCGAGAGGAAGCTGCTTGAGCTGATCGTGCCTATGATAACAAAGATCTTGCAGAAGCAGGAGGTCTTGTTCCTTGCTTCTTGAAACTTGCTTCTTGTATGGGAGTAATGCTCCCGCAAAAACGCATTAAAGGAGAAATTGAAATGGCTATCAAAACATATAAGCCTACGACACCCTCGAGACGTCAGATGACTGTTACTGACTACTCGGGCCTGTCAAAGGTAGAGCCGGAGAAGAGCCTTCTCGAGCCTCTGAAGAAGAAGTCGGGAAGAAACAGCTACGGCCGCATCACCGTTCGTCATAGAGGCGGCGGAAACAGAAGAAAGTACCGTGTTATCGATTTCAAGAGAGATAAGGACGGCGTTATCGCTACGGTCCTCACCCTTGAGTATGATCCTAACAGGAGCGCTTTCATCGCTCTCATCCAGTATGAGGACGGCGAGAAGAGATACATCCTCGCTCCCAACGGTCTGAAGGTCGGCGATAAGATCGAGTCTGGCGCAGAGGCAGACATCAAGCCCGGCAACGCTCTCAAGCTGGCTGACATCCCCGTTGGTACGTTCATCCACGCTATCGAGCTCTACCCCGGAAAGGGCGCTCAGCTCGTAAGAAGTGCAGGAAACCAGGCTCAGCTCATGGGCAGAGAGGATAAGTACGCACTTATCAGACTTCCCTCCGGTGAGATGAGAAAGGTATCCGTTGACTGTAAGGCTGCTATCGGCCAGGTATCCAACATCGATCACCTTAACGTGAACTACGGTAAGGCCGGCCGTGTAAGACACATGGGCTGGAGACCTACTGTAAGAGGTTCTGTAATGAACCCCTGTGACCACCCCCACGGCGGTGGTGAGGGCAAATCACCTGTCGGCCGTCCCGGACCTGTTACCCCTTGGGGCAAGCCCGCTCTCGGCTATAAGACTCGTAAGAAGCACCACAGAACTGATAAGTTCATCGTAAAGCGCCGCAACGGCAAGTGATCTGAAAGGAGGAACTGATCAATGAGCAGAAGCATCAAGAAGGGACCTTACGTCCAGGAAGTTCTCCTGAAGAGGGTCGTTGCAATGAACGAGGCAGGCGAGAAGAAGGTCCTCAAGACATGGAGCAGATCTTCTACTATCTTCCCTGACTTCGTAGGTCATACATTCGCTGTTCACGACGGACGCAAGCACGTTCCGGTATATGTGACAGAGGATATGGTAGGTCACAAGCTCGGCGAGTTTGCCCCTACAAGAACTTATAAGGGCCACGCAGGCTCCAAGACATCCAATAACGGTAAGAAATAAGCGGAAGGAGGAGCGTTAAATGGAAGCAAGAGCTTATTTAAGAAATGCTCGCATCTCACCCAGAAAGGTACAGATCGTTCTTGATCTCATCAGGAACAAGCCTGTTGACATCGCTTTAGCTACTTTAGATCTTACTCCTAAGGCTGCAAGTCCTATCGTTGCAAAGCTGGTAAAGTCCGCTCAGGCAAATGCTGAGAACAACTTCAGCATGGATAAGGATAACCTTTATGTAGCCGAGTGCTTCGTAACACCCGGTCCTATCATGAAGAGGATCATGCCGAGAGCTCAGGGCAGAGCATACAGAATTTTAAAGAGAACATCACACATCACAGTTGTTCTTAAAGAGAATGATTGATCCCAAGGAGGTCTGAGTAATGGGACAGAAAGTTAATCCGCACGGACTTCGTGTCGGCGTAATTAAAGATTGGGATTCACGCTGGTATGCCAATAAGGCAAACTTCGGCGACACACTTGTTGAGGACTATAACGTTCGTAATTTCATTAAGAAGAGCTTGTACGCTGCTGGTGTTCCCAGGATCGAGATCGAGCGTTTCTCTAATGGCAACGGCAAGAGCGACGAAGAAAAGGTGAGGATCCACATCCACTGCGCTAAGCCCGGTATCGTTATCGGAAGACAGGGCGCAGAAATCGAGAAGCTGAGAGTTCAGCTGGAGAAGATGATGAAGAAGCAGGTATATGTGAACATCATCGAGGTAAAGCAGCCCGATATGGACGCACAGCTCGTAGCAGAGAAGATCGCTCTGGACCTTGAGAACAGAGTATCCTTCAGAAGAGCTATGAAGCAGTCCATCGGCAGGACCATGCGTCTTGGCGCAAAGGGCATCAAGGTCAAGGTATCCGGAAGACTTGCTGGTGCTGAGATCGCAAGGAGCGAGAGCTACCACGAGGGTACCATCCCGCTGCAGACTATCCGTGCTGATATCGACTACGGCTTTGCTGAGGCAGATACCACATACGGTAAGATCGGCGTAAAGGTATGGATCTATAAGGGCGAGGTCCTCAAGGGCGATGCTGCAAAGGCTGCCGAGAAGAGGGAGAAGCTCGAGAGAAGGAACGATAACAGAAATAACGACAGACGCCGCCGTGACGACAGACGTGACGGTAACAGAAGAGGCGGAAGAAATTTCGATCGTGGCGCTAAAAGAGAAGGAGGTAACCAGTAATGCTGCTTCCAAAGAGAGTAAAGTACCGCAGGGTCCACAGAGGACGCCTGAAGGGAAAGGCATATAGAGGTAACAAGGTAACATACGGTGATTACGGTCTTCAGGCCTTAGAGCCTGCTTGGATCACATCCAACCAGATCGAGTCTGCCCGTATCGCTATGACACGTTACATCAAGCGTGGCGGTCAGGTATGGATCAAGATCTTCCCTGACAAGCCTATCACAGAGAAGCCCGCTGAGACACGAATGGGTTCAGGTAAGGGCTCACCGGAGTACTGGGTAGCAGTAGTAAAGCCCGGCCGTGTCCTCTTTGAGATCAAGGGCGTTCCGGAGGAGACCGCAAGAGAGGCTATGCGTCTTGCTATGCATAAGCTTCCTATCAAGTGCAAGTTCGTTACTAAGGAAGAGCAGGAGGTGGAGCAGTAATGAAGGCATCAGAGATCAGAGAAATGTCTGTAGATGAGCTGAATGAGAAGCTCGTCAGCTTAAAGGAAGAGCTTTTTGCGCTCCGCTTTCAGCACGCTGTAAATCAGCTTGACAACACAGCACGCTTAAAGGCTGTAAAGAAGGATATTGCCCGCATCAAGACGACTCTGCGTGCTGCAGAGCTGGCGCAGCAGTAAGAAAGGGAGGACTAAGCGATGTCTACTGAGAGAAACCTTAGAAAAACAAGAGTAGGTAAGGTCGTAAGCGACAAGATGGATAAGACCGTCGTAGTTGCTATCGTTGATAACGTTAAACACCCGCTTTACAAGAAGATCATCAAGCGCACCGTCAAGCTCAAGGCACACGATGAGAACAACGAGTGCAGGATCGGTGACCGTGTTGAGGTCATGGAGACACGTCCGCTTTCCAAGGATAAGAGATGGCGTGTTACCAATATCATTGAAAAGGCTAAGTAATATTCATATAAGCATAGTGCTTGAAAGGAGGAACTCGCTGTGATACAGATGCAGACTTATTTAAAGGTCGCTGACAACACAGGTGCTAAGGAGCTCATGTGTATCAGAGTTCTGGGCGGTACACGCAGAAGATATGCAAATATCGGAGACGTTGTGGTTGCTTCCGTAAAGAAGGCAACACCCGGAGGCGTTGTAAAGAAGGGCGATGTAGTAAAGGCAGTTATCGTTCGTTCAGCAAAGGGTCTCAGAAGAGAGGACGGAACATACATCCGCTTTGACGAGAACGCTGCTGTTATCATCAAGGAAGATAAGAACCCCAGAGGTACCCGTATCTTTGGGCCAGTCGCTAAGGAGCTCCGTGAGAAGGAGTATACAAAGATCCTGAGCCTTGCTCCCGAGGTTCTTTAATGGAGGTGTCATTCGATCATGAGTAAAGTTCACGTTAAGACCGGTGATACTGTTATCCTTCTTACAGGAAAGTATGAGGATAAGTTCGAGAAGAACGGCGACAGAAAGACCGGTAAGGTCGCAGAGGTAAGCCCCAAGGAGGGCAAGGTGATCGTTGAGGGCATCAACATCATCACAAAGCACGTAAAGCCCACAAGGATGGGCGAGAAGGGCGGCATCATCAAGACTGAGGCTCCCGTATACGCATCAAAGGTACAGCTTGTTTGCCCCAAGTGCGGAAAGCCCACAAGAGTAGGCCACGTTATCGAGGATGGCAAGAAGCTCCGTGTTTGCAAGAAATGCGGCAAGTCATTTGAATAATAACAAAGGAGAAACGATATGGCAAGTTTAAAAGATCTTTATATCAGCGACGTTGCTCCTGCACTTATGAAGAAGTTCGGCTATAAGAGCGTGATGCAGATCCCGAAGCTGGACAAGGTAGTGATCAATGTCGGCGCCGGCGAGGCAAAGGACAATGCCAAGGTCATCGACGCTATCATCACAGACCTTTCAGCTATCACAGGTCAGAAGCCCGTTATCTGCCGTGCAAAGAAGTCAGTAGCTAACTTCAAGCTCCGTGAGGGAATGCCCATCGGAGTAAAGGTAACTCTCCGTGGAGAGAGGATGTATGAGTTCGTAAACAAGCTCTTCAACGTTGCGTTCCCCCGTGTTCGTGACTTCAGAGGCATCAGCGCAAACTCATTCGACGGCAAGGGCAACTACTCAACAGGTATCAAGGAACAGCTTATCTTCCCTGAGATCGAGTATGACAAGATCGACAAGGTAAGAGGTATGGATATCAACTTCATCACAACAGCTAACACTGATGAAGAGGCAAGAGAGCTGCTTTCACTTCTGGGCGCTCCGTTCATCAAGTAAAGGGGAGGAAATAAAATGGCTAAGAAGGCAATGATCAACAAGCAGCAGAGAACTCCCAAGTATTCCACAAGAGCATACAACAGATGCAAGATTTGTGGCAGACCGCACGCTTATCTGAGAAAGTTCGGCATCTGCCGTATCTGCTTCAGAGAGCTGGCTCACGACGGTCAGATCCCCGGAGTTAAAAAGGCAAGCTGGTAAAATACTAAAAGGAGGTCATTCGGCATGCAGATAACTGATACAATAGCAGATCTGTTAACAAGAATACGCAATGCGAATACTGCTAAGCACGCCACAGTTGACGTTCCCGCTTCTAATGTTAAGAAGGCTATCACACAGATCCTCGTAGATGAGGGATATGTAAAGAGCTTTCAGGTCATTGAGGACGGAAAGCAGGGTGTTATCAGGATCACGCTCAAGTACGGCGACAACAAGTCACCTGTTATAACCGGTCTTAGAAGAGTTTCCAAGCCCGGCCTGCGTATCTACTCAAGCTGCGCAGATATGCCTAAGGTCCGCAAGGGACTGGGCATCGCAATCGTTTCAACCTCAAAGGGCATCGTAACAGACAAGAAGGCCAGAGAGCTCAATGTCGGCGGCGAGGTCCTTGCATACATCTGGTAAGGAGGAACTACATCATGTCAAGGATCGGAAGAATGCCTATCGCAGTTCCTGCTGGTGTTGAGGTAAAGAACGACAATAACCTTATCACAGTAAAGGGACCTAAGGGCGAGCTTTCAAGACAGTTCAGCAATGAGCTCGGGATCGAGATCGACGGAGCTGTCATCAATGTAACAAGACCCAGCGACGACAAGCGTCACCGCTCACTTCACGGTCTTACAAGAACACTTATCGCAAACATGGTCGAGGGCGTAACGAACGGCTACAGCAAGACACTTGAGATCGAGGGTGTCGGCTACCGTGCAGCAAAGTCCGGCAACAAGGTAACACTTAACCTGGGCTTTTCTCACCCCGTAGTACTGGAGGAGACAGATGCTATCAAGCTTGATGTCCCTCAGCCCAACAAGATCGTTGTAAGCGGCATCGACAAGCAGGCTGTAGGTCAGTTTGCAGCTGAGATCCGTGAGAAGCGTCCCCCTGAGCCTTACAAGGGCAAGGGCATCAGATATGCCGGCGAGCACATCATCCGCAAGGAAGGTAAGGCCGGTAAGGGCAAGAAGTAATTAGAAGGAGCAAATTGCTATGATCAAGAAGTTTGACAGTAATAAGGCAAGATTAAAGAGACATCGCAGAGTTCGTGCTAAGATCTCCGGAACTGCCGAGCGTCCTCGTCTCAATGTGTTCCGTTCATCTAAGCACATCTATGCACAGCTCATTGACGATGTGAACGGTGTGACTCTTGCCAGCGCATCCAGCATGGATAAGGGCTTTGAGGGCAACGGCGGAAACGTCGAGGGCGCCCGCAAGGTCGGCGAGATGATCGCTAAGAACGCTGCTGACAAGGGAATTAGCGAGGTCGTATTCGACAGAGGCGGTTACCTCTACCACGGCCGTGTTAAGGAGCTTGCAGACGGCGCTCGTGAAAACGGCTTAAAGTTCTAAAGAGGGAGGTAACATAATGGCTAATATCGAAACACAGGCTCCTGAATTCCAGGAGAAGGTCGTTGCTATCAACCGAGTTTCCAAGACTGTAAAGGGCGGCCGTATCATGAAGTTCTCCGCACTGGTAGTTGTTGGCGACGGCAACGGAACGGTCGGCTTCGGCCTTGGAAAGTCAGGAGAAGTTCCGGACGCTATCCGTAAGGGCATCGAGGACGCTAAGAAGAACCTCGTCAAGGTATCGCTGAAGGGAACGACTATCCCTCATGAGATCGTAGGCAAGTTCGGCGCAGGCAGAGTTCTTATGAAGCCCGCTGCACCCGGTACCGGCGTTATCGCAGGCGGCCCTGTCCGTGCTGTCATCGAGGTAGCAGGCATCAAGGACATCAGAACAAAGTCTCTTCGTTCCAATAACCCCTGCAACGTAGTAAGAGCTACGATCGACGGTCTTATGAACTGCACATCAGCTAAGGCTGTAGCAGAGAAGAGAGGCAAGTCGATCAAGGAAATTTTAGGCTAAGGAGGCTGCTCACAATGGCAAAGAACATCAAGCTCGTAAAGAGCCTTATCGGCCGTAAGAAGGACCAGATCGCTACTGCTCAGTCTCTCGGTCTCAGGAAGGTCGGCGACGTAACGACTCAGCCTGACAACGCCCAGACACAGGGCAAGATCAACAAGATCATCCACCTCATCGAGGTTACAGAAGCGTAAGCAAGGAGGTGCAATAAATGAAAATTCACGAGTTAACACCTGCTGCCGATTCCAACAAGGCACCTAAGCGCATCGGACGTGGTCACGGTTCAGGAAACGGCAAGACCGCAGGCAAGGGCCACAAGGGCCAGAACGCCCGCAGCGGCGGCGGCGTAAGGATCGGCTTCGAGGGCGGACAGATGCCCCTTGCAAGACGTATCCCTAAGAGAGGCTTCAATAATATCTTCGCAACAAAGTACGCTGTAGTAAACGTTGCAGACCTGAATAAGTTCAAGGACGGCACTGTAGTTGATACAGAGCTCCTGAAGGCATCAGGCCTTGTAAAGAAGGAGTACGACGGCGTCAAGATACTCGGCAACGGAGAGCTTACCGCTCAGCTGACAGTTAAAGCTGCAAAATTCTCTCAGAGCGCTGTAGAGAAGATCGAAAAGGCAGGCGGAAAGACAGAGGTGATGTAATGTGTTTCAGACACTGAAACGTGCTTGGAGCGTTCCTGATATAAGAAAGAAGCTCTTATACACATTACTCATGATCATCATCTTCAGATTTGGAAGTGCAGTTACCGTTCCCTTCCTTGATCCTACAGTTGTCAAGGAGTGGATGGATACCAACGCCACAGGCGGAAACTTCCTTGAGTATCTGAATACCATCACCGGTGGTGCCCTTTCACAGGCAACACTGTTCTCACTGTCCATCACACCGTTCATCAATGCGTCTATCATCATGCAGCTGCTGACATATGCTCTGCCGCCGCTTGAGAGGCTCAGAGATGAGGGCGAGGAGGGACGCAAGAAGATCGACAAGATAACGGCTGTCGTAGCCATGGTGCTGGCCGTCGTTATGTCCTACGCTTACTACCTCACACTTAAGAGGATGAAGACCGAGTCCGGTATCTCTGCTGTTAAGTATGTGAACGGCGGTGAAGGCATCTTCGCAGCTATCGTTATCATAGCCTGCTTCGTTGCCGGAGCTTCATTCGTAGTGTGGATGGGTAACCGTATCAGCGATAAGGGTATCGGAAACGGCGTTTCTATCCTCCTCTTCGCAGGTATCGCTGCCCGCTTCCCCGTAGACGCAGGCCGCCTTATCGGTCTCACAAAGGAAAGGCCCGAGAAGTACCTCTTCGTTACTATCGGCTATATCCTATTCATCATCCTTGAGTTCGCCTTCATCGTTTTCATGAACGAGGCGGAAAGAAGGATCCCGATCCAGTATGCAAAGCGTGTTGTCGGCAGAAAGCAGTTCGGCGGACAGAAGACACATATCCCGATCAAGGTAATGATGAGCGGCGTTATGCCTATCATCTTCGCTATGTCGTTCATGTCTCTTCCCTCCACTATCCAGCTCTTCAAGCCCGTTACAGCAGAGTCATCTAAGGCATATATCGCATTCTGCAACTTCTTCTCAACAAGGAGCTTCTCATATGCCGTGATTTATTTCATACTGATCATCGCTTTCAACTATTTCTACGTTTCGATCCAGTATAACCCCGTAGAGATCGCAAATAACCTGCGTCAGTCCAACGGCGGTATCCCCGGTATCAGGCCCGGTAAGCCTACTTCCGACTACATCCAGAGGGTCCTCTCAAAGATCGCTCTGGTGGGCGCTGTCTTCCTGGGCATCATCGCAGTAGTCCCGATCTTCATCTCAATGGCAGACGACAACTTAAGATCGCTGTCGATGGGCGGTACTACTATCCTGATCGCAGTTTCAGTCGCTCTCGAAACTACAAGAACACTCGAATCTCAGCTTATGATGAGACATCATAAGGGCTTCTTACAGTAAGGAGGAAACTATGAACCTTATTTTCTTAGGCGCCCCCGGCGCAGGAAAGGGCACTCAGGCAGAGGTCGTTTCTGAGGCTCTCGGCATCCCCCAGATCTCAACAGGAAACATTCTCCGTGAAGCTGCTAAGAACGGTACTGAGTACGGCCTCAAGGCCAAGGCTGCTATGGACGCAGGCGCTCTGGTATCCGACGACATCGTTATCGGTATCCTCAAGGAGCGTATCGCTCAGGACGACTGCCAGAAGGGCTTCATCCTCGACGGCTTCCCGAGAACTGTTCCCCAGGCCGAGGCTCTTGACGCCATGGGTATCCAGATCGACAAGGTAGTAGAGATCTTCGTTCCCGATGAGACTATCAAGCAGAGAGTCTCAGGCAGAAGAGTCTGCCAGGGCTGCGGAGCATCCTACCACATCGAGTATAAGCCTTCTAAGGTAGAGGGCGTGTGCGATAAGTGCGGCGACAAGACTATCGTTCGTAAGGACGATCAGCCTGAGGTCGTTCTCGACAGGCTCGCAACTTACCACGAAAAGACAGCTCCTCTCAAGGACTACTACGAGAAACAGGGCAAGCTCGTTACCGTAGAGGGCCAGGAAGAGGTAGCCGATACTTCAAAGCTCACTCTTGCAGCCGTAGGAGCATAAAGAGCATGGGTATCACCATAAAATCTAAGTCCGAACTTGCCATAATGCGTGAAGCAGGTAAGATCACCTGCGGCGCTATATGGTATGCCGGAGAAAGGCTGAAGCCCGGCATGACCACCGCTGATGTGGATAAGCTCATCGGTGAGTTCTATGCTAGGCATAACGCTAAGTCGGCATTCAAAGGCCTTTACGGATTTCCCGGTAACGCCTGTATCTCAGTCAATGAAGAGGTGATACACGGGATCCCGAAGGCGAGCCGCAGGTTAAAAGAAGGCGATATAGTCAGCATCGACACTGGAGCCGCTTATAAGGGCTTCAATGGAGATAGCTGCTGGACCTTCCCTGTGGGCAGGATAACTGATGAAGCAAAAGCATTGCTTGAGGTCACTGAGGCCTCCCTCCATGAGGGCATCGCTCAGGCTCAGGCAGGAAATCGCATCGGAGACATATCTCATGCTGTTGAAGAGTATTGCGCTTCACGAGGCTACGGGATCGTAAGAAATTACTGCGGCCACGGGATCGGCAGAGATGTCCATGAGTCACCGGAGGTCCCCAATTGGGGCAAGGCAGGCCACGGCCCACGTCTTGTTCCGGGCATGACTATCTGCATCGAGCCCATGATCAACGTCAAGGGCGACGATGTTAGGACTCTTAAAGACGGCTGGACCGTGGTTACCAAGTCTGGTTCACTGTCAGCTCACTTTGAGCACGCTATCGCAATAACTCCTGATGGTCCCGTCATTCTGACAGCACCCTGACGGAGGGACTGATCGTGAAGCGGCAGTTAGGCTCAGTTGTAAAGGCTCAGGCCGGAAGAGACAGCGGAGGATTTTTCGCAGTCGTAGGCTTTGAGGAGGATCATTGCTTTATCGCTGACGGCAAGAGCAGGAAGCTCGGTAAGCCTAAGCGGAAGAACATAAAGCACCTTAGCTTTACAAACAGTGTGATAGATCTTAATGAAATAACCGATAAGAAGCTCAGGACCGCCCTGAAGCAGTTCAGCGGCGATGAGTAAGGAGGCTTGTTTATGTCTAAAGAAGATGTGATCGAGGTCGAGGGCGTTGTAACTGACGCTCTGCCTAATGCAATGTTCAAGGTACAGCTTGAGAACGGCCATGAGGTGCTGTCTCATGTTTCCGGAAAGCTCAGGATGAACTATATCAGGATCGTTCCCGGTGATAAGGTGAAGCTCGAAATGTCACCCTATGACCTGTCAAAGGGCAGGATCACCTGGAGAGTCAAGTAATAAAAACAGGGCGATGTGCCCGCTATCCGCTAAAGGAGGTATTTTCAATGAAAGTCAGACCTTCAGTAAAACCTATTTGCGAGAAGTGCAAGGTTATCAAACGTAAAGGCAGGATCATGGTGATCTGCGAAAACCCTAAGCATAAGCAGCGCCAGGGCTGATGCCCGCTGCACAATAATGGAGGTGCATATACAATATGGCAAGAATAGCTGGTGTTGACCTTCCCAAGAACAAGAGAGTCGAGATCGGACTCACTTACATCTACGGGATCGGTCGTCAGACTGCAACAAAGATCCTCGCAGCTACCGGTGTTGACCCTGATACAAGAGTCAAGGACCTGGCAGAGGAGGATGTAGCAAAGCTGCGTGACTATATCGACGCAAATCATACAGTTGAGGGCGATCTCCGCCGTGAGGTAGCTCTTAACATCAAGAGACTTGTTGAGATCGGCTGCTACAGAGGCGTTCGTCACAGAAAGGGCCTGCCCGTAAGAGGCCAGAGAACAAAGACAAACGCCAGGACTCGCAAGGGCCCTGTAAAGACTATCGCTAACAAGAAGAAGTAAGGAGGTCATGAGCTTTGGCACAGCAGAAGGGTAAAAAGGTCTCTACTATCAGAAGACGTAGAGAGCGTAAGAATATCGAGAGCGGCGCTGTTCATATCCAGTCCACTTTCAATAATACTATCGTAACCATCACAGATACGGCCGGAAATGCCATTTCATGGGCAAGCGCCGGAGAGCTGGGATTCAGAGGCTCTAAGAAGTCCACTCCCTTCGCAGCACAGACAGCAGCAGAGACAGCTGCAAAGGCTGCAATGGAGCACGGTCTGAAGACAGTAGATGTTTTCGTAAAGGGACCCGGTGCAGGCCGTGAGGCTGCTATCAGAGCACTTCAGACAGTCGGCCTTGAGGTAAAGATGATCAAGGACGTGACTCCCATTCCTCACAATGGTTGCCGTCCGCCTAAGAGACGTCGTGTCTGATCAAAATGGAGGTGTTTTAATATGGCAGTTCAGAAAGAACCTATTCTTAAAAAGTGCAGATACCTGGGCATCAGCCCGGCTGTAATGGGCGTTTCAAAGAAGGAGTCTAAGAGATTCAAGAACGCTAACAACAGAAAGAAGATCTCTGAGTACGGTCTCCAGCTGAAGGAGAAGCAGAAGCTGAAGTTCATCTACGGCGTATTAGAGAAGCAGTTCTATCACTACTTCGAGATCGCTGAGAAGATGGAAGGCAAGGCCGGTGACAACCTTATCACTTGCCTTGAGACCAGACTGGACAGCGTAGTGTTCAGGATGGGCCTTGCCCTCACAAGAAGAGAGGCAAGACAGCTCGTTGTACACAGCCACTATACAGTAAACGGCAAGAAGGTAAATATCCCTTCCTATAGAGTAAAGGTCGGCGACGTTATCGCCCTGCGTGAGAAGGACAGGACCTCTGATAAGTTCAAGGCCACTGTTGAGGAGACAAAGGACAGACTCGTACCCTCTTGGCTGGATGCTAAGAAGGACGACTTCTCCGCTACAGTTACCCGTCTTCCCTCAGCCGAGGATCTTGACTACGAGGTAGCAACACACCTCATCGTCGAGCTGTACTCTAAGTAATCGCATAATTACTTGGATCGTAGAGACTCGAAACAAACTGTTATTGCGAAATAGGAGGGTTTTTATGCTGGAGAAAATCAATAAGCCTGATATCGACATCGTCGAGCTTAAAAGTGACGGCAAATACGGCAAATTCGTTTTAGCACCGCTTGAGCGTGGATACGGAATTACACTCGGAAACAGCCTCAGACGTGTGCTGCTCTCCTCACTTCCGGGTGTGGCTGTAACATCAGTCAAGCTTTCCGGCAAGGATGGTACGGTCCACCATGAGTTGTCAACGATCCCGGGCGTAAAGGAAGACGTTACTGAGATCATACTCAGCATCAAAGGTCTTACAGCAAAGCTCTACGGCGAGGGCCCCAAGACGGTCTATGTTGAAGCAGAAGGCGAGTGCGAGATCACTGCCGGCGACATCAAGACCGACTCTGAGGTGAATATCCTCGATCCCGGTATGCACATCGCAACACTGGGCAAGGACGCAAAGCTCTATATGGAGATCACTATCGACCGAGGCAGAGGCTATGTCTCCGCTGAAAGGAACAAGAAGCAGGTGAACCTGCCTGTGGACGTGATCGCAGTAGACAGCATCTATACCCCCGTGCTGAAGGTGAACTATACCGTTGAGGATACCCGTCTCGGTCAGGTGACCGACTATGATAAGCTGACGATGGAGGTATGGACCGACGGTACTATCTCCGCAAAGGAAGCATTGTCACAGGCCGCTAACCTCCTTGGCGAGCATCTGAAGCTGTTCATCGACCTCTCAGAAGAGGCAGGACTTGCAGAGGTACTCGTTGAGAAGGACGAAAAGGGCAAGGAGAAGATCCTTGAGATGACTATCGAGGATCTTGATTTATCGGTACGTTCCTTCAATTGCCTGAAGCGTGCCGGGATAAATACGGTAGATGACCTCATCAACAAGTCTGAGGAAGAAATGATGAAGGTTCGCAACCTTGGAAAGAAATCCTTCGATGAGGTCAAGGAAAAGCTCCAGTCACTGGGCTTTGACCTTAACTCAGAAGAGGAATAATACTAAATCACTGATAAGAAAAGGAGTGAATTACAATGCCGGGTACAAGAAAGCTGGGCAGAACATCTGACCATAGAAAGGCTATGCTCAGAGGCATGGTAACTTTCCTTCTTGAGAACGGTCAGATCGAAACGACCGTAACAAGAGCTAAGGAAGTTCGTGCTGTTGCAGAAAAGATGATCACCATCGGTAAGAATAATGATCTGCACTCCAAGCGTCAGGTAATGTCATATGTAACAAAGGAGTCTGTTGCAAAGAAGCTCTTTGACGAGATCTCCCCCAAGTACGCTGACAGGAACGGCGGATACACACAGATCGTAAAGATCGGTCCCCGTCGTGGCGACGCTGCTGAAATGGCTATCATCAAGCTCGTTTGATCGCAGATCCTATGATAAAGGCTCCTCGGAAAGAGGAGCTTTTCTTTTTGGCGGGAAGAATTTTTCCCTCATGGTGTTGCTTTATTTCTTGATATGTGGTACAATATATGTATACTGACCTTTTGGAGGGATAAATATGAAAAAGTTCATTTGTATACTGACACTTACGGCTGCCCTTCTTGCAGGGTGTTCATCCGGCGGCTCAGGCAGCAGCAATACCCAGACAGGCGCCGTCAACGGCCAGAGCTCTCAGGCTGAGTCCTCTGAGAACGGCGGCGGAGCGGCCAATAACGGCGGAGCTGTCAACAGCAACGGAGCTGCAAACAACGCCTCGAACAGGGACAAGCAGCGTGAGAACGCCGACGATCCGGATAACTCCGCTATCGGCTTCATCTCGTCGCTGACCTACTTCTCAACTGCCGATGAGTTCCTGAGCTCGCCCCTTGCCGTCCACCTTGAGCAGAGCGGCTATAAGCCCCTGAGCCTTACCTTCGATGAGAACAAGTACATGATCCAGAGCGTTTATGCCGACTCTAATTTCTATTCCTACAGCCTCTATGAGAACGAGAGCGGGGCAAATATCAGCTATACCTTCATCTTCGGCTCCAGCAGGACAAGGCTCGAGGACCTGTCTGTGACCGGGAACGATACGATCGAGCTGGGTGAGAACGGCAGCGGAGCTGTTTCCGTGCTGGCTGTCCGTGAGGCATCCAATGCCGATAATATCCAGTATCTGACCTATATGCCGGTGGAGGGCTGCGAGGCAAGGCTCTCATGCACAGGCGCAGATCAGGCACAGCTCATGAAGTATTTTGGAGACATCACTCCCACAGAGTAAAAAAACAGTTGCAATTTTTACTGTCTTGTGTTATAATGAGGTGGTATACTATAGTCTATAGAAGGAGATATATTTATGAAGAAGAAAACTCTGGCAGGTATCGTTTCCTCGGCCGCAGCAGCCTTTGCCGCAGCCTCAGGCTCTATGATGAACGCCTTCGCTGAGGACTCCGCTTCCTCCGGAACTGCCGCCTCGGGACAGTCCGCCTCCATGCTGCCCATGATCATCTCACTGGTGCTCATGCTTGTGCTGCTCTACTTCATGGCTATCAAGCCCCAGAAGAAGAGAGAGCAGGAGATGAAGGATATGCAGGACAGCCTTCAGGTGGGAGATGAGGTCATCACCAGCGGCGGTATCGTAGGTATCATCGTTCGCAAGGGCGACGACACCGTTGTCATCGAGACCGGCGGCGAGCGCCACAAGCTCCGCATAAAGACCTGGGCTATCGCAGAGAACGTTTCCGCCTCTGAGAGAGCTAAGGAGGCTTCCGGCAAGAAGAAGTCCGAGGGCCTTGCAGCCGCTAAGCTGACTGACGAGGAGGAAGAGGCTCCTAAGTCAAAGAAGAAAAAGGGCTCCGACGAGGAGTAATATCGCCGATCAACTCCGCATAAGATACTTAAAAAGATCTTATGCGGAGGTTTTTTATGCTTTCAGATATGAGGAGCGCTCTGCGGAGCGCCCTTTTCGGTACGGCAGCCGGCGCCGCAGTTACCCTGCTGTGCTGTGCTGTCTTTGGGGCAGTGGTGTGCTTCGTGCTGGGGACGGTCCGGCCCATACCCTTCCTTAGCAGGGCAGCTCTCCTGGCCGGAGCCTTCTGCGGGGCTTATATCTCCGGGAAGCTCCGCCGGCGCCGTGGCCTTATAGGAGGAGCTCTCTCCGCCGTGGGGCTCTTTCTGGCGGTATCCCTTGCCGGAGGAGCTCTGGAGCTAAAAAAACTCCCCCTGCTTTTGCTTTTCGGCGCAGCAGGAGGAGTATTCGGTGTCAATTCAAAGCGTCCCTCTTGGCTGAGAGATCAGTAATTCCCGGAGGTGTCCTCCATAAGGCGGAACTCGATGTTGTAGTACACCGGCTCCTTGTCCTTTTCAAGGTGGGCACAGGTGGCCGGCACCACGTCACCGGCGCCGTACATACTGCTGATCGTCTCGTAGAACTCAGAGTAGGTCTTCACCGACTGGCCGTTGATAGCGGTGATGAAGTCCTTTGGCTTTAGGTCTGTCTTGGAAATATCGCAGTCCTCGGCCAGGGAGGTGATATAGATCCCCGTGAAGCCCTCCGGAAGGGCAAAGCCCAGGTCGCTCTCGATGCTCATCAGCTTGGCCTCTCCGTCCATGTCGATGAGGGTGACTCCGATGCGGAAGCGACCGGAGATGTAGCCCTGCTGGATAAGCTCCTCGATGATCGGCATGGCCTCGTTGATCGTGATCGCAAAGCCCAGCCCCTCGTACTTGGAATTGACGTACTTTGAGGAGGTTATGCCGATGACCTGGCCGTACATATTTACCAGCGCACCGCCGGAATTTCCGGGGCTGATGGCGGCGTCGGTCTGGATGCAGTCCATCTCGAAGCCGGTGGAGTCGCTCTTGATCTTTCGGCTGACGGCAGAAACGATACCGTCGGTGACGGTGCTCGAGAGCCCGGCCGGGTTGCCGATAGCGATGACCTGCTCGCCCACCAGCATCTCGTCGGAGTCGCCCAAAACGGCAGGCTCCAGCTTGGAGGAGTTGACCCGGATCACGGCGATGTCGGTCTTCACGTCACGTCCCACGATCTTTGCGGAGAACACCTCTCCGTCAACGGTATGTATGGTATGGTAGCCGTCAGACTGGAGGACGTGGGCGTTGGTGACGATGTATGCGTCGCTCCCCTCATCGGAGATAACGATCCCTGAACCCGTCCCAAGGAGCTCATTGTGGAGGGAGTCGGCGTAGGTATAGATCTCGACTATGCTGGGCCTTACTGCGGCAGCAGCGCCCTCGGTGGTGTAGCGGCCGTTCTCGTCCTGCATATTGGCCAGCTCGTTGGCGCCCTCGGGCTTTTTGCTCTGGTAGAGGATCAGCACGGGCTGGTCCGAGGAGATGCTCCCGCCCAGGCGCCTTCCACGCATAACGTCGGAAACGATCCCGTAGGCGGCAAGTCCGGCTGCGATGAGCAGCAGCAGTACGAACAGCAGCACCAGGAGCTTCTCCCGGCGGCTGCGCTCCCGGCGGAGGCGCTTCTCCTCGGCAGCCTTGGTCTCTGCGGCAGTCATCCTGTCGTACTCGTCAAAGCCGATCGGCTCGAACATGAATGCGTCATACTTAGGCCTTACCGCCTTTGGCTGAGGGGGAGGTGCCTGCTGCTGGGGCGGCGGAGGGCTGGGCTGATCCTGTGAAGGGGGAACCTGCTCCTGCGCCGGTTTTTCGTGCTTTGGGATATATTTCTGCTCCGGAGCGCTGCCGGAGGCCTTTCCGCTGACGGAGAAAATGCTGTCTCTTTCGTCCATATATGATCCTTCCTTATTCCTTGACATTTCGGGGGTCCTTTGGTATCTGTATCTGGAATTCCGTATATTCCCCGTAAACGCTTTTTACGACGATGTGTCCGTTATGCAGGTGGACTATCTTTCTGGATATGGACAGTCCCAGGCCCAGGCCGGTGATGTCCTTTCCCCGTGAGGAGTCCGTCTTGTAGAACCTGTCGAAGACCTGCTGTATCTCGGTATTTTTCAGGCCCTCGCCGGTGTTGCGTATGCCGATCATGCAGATCCCGTCCACCTCCTCGAAGGAGAAGGAGAGGGTACCGCCCTCGTTCACGAACTTCACGGCGTTCTCCACTAGGTTGTAGATCACCTGCTGCATGAGGTCGGCGTCCACCACAGCCATAAGGCGGCTGCTGTCCAGCTCCTCCACAGACAGGCCCTTGTCCTCTATGCGCTTCTCGAACATGAGGACGGTCTGTATCACAAGGTCGGTGAGGTTGGTCTCCCGGAAATTAGGGGAGAGGGTGCCTGACTCGAACCTTGTCATGTTCAGCATGGAGCTGATAACGATCCTCAGGCGCTTGATCTCATTGGACACGATGATCAGGTACTCCTGCTGCTGGGACTTCTTGATCGTGCCGTCGAGGATAGCGTCCACGAAGCCGCCGATCGTAGTCATGGGGGTCCTCAGTTCATGGGAGACATTTGCGATGAAGGTCTTGCTGGTATCCTCACTGCTCTCGATGTCCGAGGCAAGTGAGTTGATCCTGTCCGCCAGCTCCTTGAGCCGGCCGTTCATATTCGTGGGGATAGTCTCTGAGAAATCCCCCTTCGAGTACTTCTCGGTGATCCTCATGAACTCGCTCTCGAAGTTGGAGTGCCTGCGGATCCTGCGCTTCAGTATCAGATACGACAGGAATATGCAGATCATGGCGAAGGCCGTATAGACCAGCACTGTCATGACTGTGAACGAGCTTATATCCTCGGTGGAGCGGTACAGCAGCACATAGGCCTTCTGGGGGTCCACAAGGCCGGTCCTTAGGTAGAACATGGTGCCGTAGAGCAGCTTAGGCTGGTCCTTGGCATAGGCCTTTGAGTAAACGTCAAGGTAGTCGTCGCCGCTGAGCAGATCCTTCAGCTCGTCGGAAAGGTGGTCCCGGCTGCTGTCGTTGGCAGCAAGGACACAGTTGCCGTAGCCGTCATAGAGGAAGATGTCTGCTCCGTACTCGTTCATGAACTGGTCCTGTAGCTCCAAAACGGCCTCGGTAGTGATATAGCCGTTGGCGTCGTAGCTTGCCTTTACGCAGCTTGAGAACAGGTCGCCGGCTGTCTTCATCTCCTCCAGCTTAGTGTTCTTGTACACGGCGGAGAAGATGCTGATCATGATGATCCCCATGCCCAGCAGCACGCAGATCACCACGCCAAGTGCGAAAATGAAGAGCTTATAGTACGAGCTTTCCTTTTCCTTCAAAACCATTCACCTCACCAAAACAAAACAGGGGACGCTCACGTCCCCCGCAAGGCCGTGGAGATCATTCCTCCTCCTCAGCCTCGAACTTATAGCCTACGCCCCATACGGTCTTTAATGACCACTTGTCTGAAACGCCCTCCAGCTTCTCACGGAGGCGCTTGATGTGGACGTCGATAGTACGGGAGTCGCCGTAGTATTCAAAGCCCCAGACCTCGTCCAAAAGCTGGTCACGGGTATAAACTCTGTTGGGATTTGACGCAAGGTAGAACAGCAGCTCCAGCTCCTTGGGGGGAGTATCGATCACCTTGCCGTTGACCTTGAGCTCATACTTGGTCATATTGACAGAGAGCTTGTCATAGCGGACCTCTCTGATCTCAGGCTCCACATTGACATTGCCTGCACGCCTTGTAACGGCGTTGATGCGGGCAACGACCTCCTTGGTATCGAAGGGCTTCACGATGTAGTCATCTGCGCCCAGCTCAAGGCCGATGACCTTGTCGATAGTCTCGCCCTTAGCGCTGACCATGATGATCGGCACGTTGGACTTCTTCCTTATCTCACGGCACACCTGCCAGCCGTCGATGCCGGGGAGCATGATGTCCAGAAGGACTATATCGGGCCTCAGTGCGTTGAATTTAACGACAGCCTCCTCGCCGTCGTGACAAAGGATAACGCTGTATCCGTCGGTTTCAAGGTATTTCTTGAGAAGATCGCATATCTGCCTATCATCATCAACAACGAGTATTTTCAGACTTTTTTCATTTGCCATATTTCCGACCTCTCCTTTTTGATAGCAATAGCTTGGTACTTATTATTATAACTTAAAATTTTTCCGATGTCAACCGATTTCCGGCAATTTGACGAAAAAAACAGCCCCGGAGTTTTGCTCAGTGGACGAGTTGGAGAAATTCAGCATTTGCAACAGTAACTATTGACATATTTTGCGGTAAATGTTACAATAATATTAACAGGCATAAAAAATCAGGCCTGTAGAGAGGGAAATCATTATGAAAAAGATCACAAGAGCCATAGCAGCTCTGGCATCTGCCGCTGCTATGACGCTGGCTGGAACAGGATCTGCACTGCCTGTTCTTTTCAGCAGCACACCGGCCACGGTCAAAGCGGCCGACGACACCAATGACGACTGGCTCCATGCGGAGGGCAGCCGCCTATACGACATGAACGGCAATGAGGTCTGGCTCACAGGAGCTAACTGGTTCGGCATGAACTGCTCCGAGAACGCACCTCACGGACTGTATGCCGCAGATGTGGACGACTTTCTTTCAAATGTCGCTAACAGAGGCATCAACGTTATCCGCTTCCCCATCTCCACCGAGCTGGTCGTATCGTGGATGAACGGCAAGCCTGACCCGGTAAGCTCTGTTCAGGGAAGCTATAGTCCTCCCGTGGATACTGTTGGCGAGGACGGAACTATCACTAAGGCAGGAACATACGGCAACATCAACAAGGATCTGGTAGAGGCCGACGGCAAGACCGTCAAGAACTCCATGGAGATCTTCGATGTTATCGTTGGCAAGTGCAAGAAGTACGGCATCAAGTGCTTTATCGACATACACAGCCCTGACGAGAACAACTCAGGCCACGACTATGAGCTCTGGTACGGAAAGGCCGGCGTTACCACAAAGGTGTGGATCGACTCTCTGGTATGGCTGGCTGACAAATATAAGAACGACGACACAGTCCTGGGCTTCGACCTGAAGAACGAGCCTCACGGAAAGCGTGGCTATTCCGGAAATACCTGCCCGAACAACATCGCTAAGTGGGACGGCTCGACTGATGAGAACAACTGGGCCTATGCAGCCACTACCTGTGCAAATGCTATCCTTGAGGTAAATCCTCATGCGCTCATTTTCGTAGAGGGCGTTGAGCAGTACCCCAAGACCGATAAGGGCTATACCTATGATACACCGGACATCTGGGACGCTCCCGCAGACGTGTCGCCTTGGTACGGCGCATGGTGGGGCGGAAACCTCCGTGGCGTCCGTGAGTATCCTATCGTTCCCGACAGCGGTACCAGCCAGATCGTATACTCTCCCCATGACTACGGCCCGTCTGTATATTCTCAGACCTGGTTCTATCTTGAGGATAAGACCAGGACCTTCGATGAGCAGAGCCTGCTCGACGATTACTGGTACGATACATGGGCATACATCAACGCAGAGGACATCGCTCCTCTTCTGATCGGCGAGTGGGGCGGCCACATGGACGGCACTGAGAACCAGAAGTGGATGGAGATCCTCCGTGACTACATGATCAAGCACCATATCAGCCACACCTTCTGGTGCCTGAACCCCAACTCAGGCGATACAGCCGGACTGCTCAGCTACGACTTCCTGTCGTGGGACGAGGTGAAGTACGGTATGTTCGAGGAGGCTCTCTGGCAGACAGCTTCTTCCGGAAAGTACATCGGCCTTGACCACCAGAATGCACTTGGCGAAAACGGTATCTCGCTGAGCGAGTATTACACCAAGTATGAGGCCTCAGAGGGCAGCAACCTTGACGCAGGCGGAAAGGGGAGCGTTGTGATACCCACTCAGCCTGCCACAGAGAAGCCCACTCAGGCTCCTACAGATAAGCCTACTTCGGCTCCTACTGCCGCAGATGATACTGCTTGGGGCGATGCTAACGTTGACGGCAAGGTGGACCTGAACGACGCAGTAGCGATCCTTCAGTATGCAGCGCTTCCGGCGAAGTATCCTCTCACCGATCGGGGAGCGGTCAACGCTGACGTTGTTGACAACGGCACCAGCGGTGTTACCGGCGTGGACGCCCTGGCTATCCAGATGGTGGACGCAAAGGTGCTCACTATCGGCGATCTTCCTATCTCTAGGACAGAGCTGGACAAGCTGAAATGATAAAAAAGGGACTGCTTTGCAGTCCCTTTTTTGAGCCAATAGTTCAGAGTGGAGAGTTGAGAGTTGCGGTGTCGCCTTCGGCGACATATCCGAATGTAGGGGCGCACATTGTGCGCCCGTGCCGTGTATGAAAACCACCGGGCGAACGGAATTCGCCCCTACCGCCCTATATTTCTAGGCCAGCAGGCCCGGAGGGTCCTGCGAAGGATAGTCAAAAGCCGGCGGGGTGGGGAGTGAGGGAAAATATAGTGCAGAGAGGAAAACCGAAGATAGGGGAGGGCCGCCGGCTTTTGTACCAGTTTTTTGTTAAATCCCTCCCCTCCGGAGGTGTTCCTCTTTGCCCACCTGTGCCGCCCGGCAATGGCCGGGCGGTGAACGTTTCTGCAAATGATACCGGTCGAAGAGGGCCGGGCGAACGGAATTCGCCCCTACAATTTGTTCCCGGAGATCAGACGGGAGGCCGAGGGCGGCCTCCCCTACACATCGTGAGATCGTTGTGGGGCGATGTGGGCATCGCCCCCTACAAGTGTTCGGGAAGGCACGGACGGCCAATGGCCGTCCCTACAGAGTTCCCGGGAGGCACGGGCGCACGCTGTGTGCCCACCTTCACAAAACTCCCCATTGACATCAATGGATCTCTGTGATAAAATGAAATTGCGGAGCTCTCCGCAAAATGTATAGGGAGGAGTTCATTATGAGATATGAGATAATCGGCGAGACCGTGCCTGCTGTGGAGGTCTCTCTCGGCGCAGGCGAGTCTATGTTCACCCAGTCAGGAGGCATGATCTGGCAGACCGAGGGCGTAAAAATGTCCACCAATGCCCGTGGTGGTATCGCTAAGAGCCTTGGAAGGCTCTTCACCGGCGAGTCCATCTTCATGGCCAATTACACCGCAGAGCGTGAGGGCGCTAAGGTGGCCTTCGGCGCAACTGTGCCCGGGTGTATCGTTCCCGTGGATATTTCCCGAGGCGAGATGATCGTCCAGAAGGGCGCATTCCTCTGTGCAGAGCAGACCGTCGAGCTGAAAGTGGCGTTCACTAAGAAGGTCCTCAGCGGCCTTTTCGGAGGCGAGGGCTTCATCCTTCAGAAGCTCTACGGCAGCGGCCTGGCTTTTCTTGAAGTGGACGGCGATAAGGTGGAGCGTGAGCTTGCTCCCGGCGAGGTGATCAAGGTGGATACCGGAAACGTCGTGGCCTTCGATTCCACAGTCGGCTACGAGGTGGAGACCGTAAAGGGCCTTGGCAATGTGTTCTTCGGCGGCGAGGGGCTCTTCCTCACAAGGCTCACCGGCCCCGGCAGGATCATTCTCCAGACCCAGAATTTCAACGACTTCGCCGGCAGGATCATCTCCATGGTCCCCAAGGGCTAAGCTATGAAAAAGCTCATGGTAACGGCCGCAGTCATGGCGGCGTATCTGCTGATAAGCCTGTTCACAGGCTGGTGGGCAGTGACCTGGATCATGTGGGTCTTCTACGGGATCTGGATGCTGGTCCAGCTCTTCCATGACGGAGAGGAATAAATTTTTTTCAAAAAACACTTGACAAAGATGAAAAAGTGTTGTATAATGCAAATTAACAAAATGCGATGAAGGGAAATAAAGGCTGTATCTGGTCTTCACAGAGAGCTGCCGGCAGGTGAAAGGCAGCAGCACGGTATGAGCCATAGCTCCTCCCTGAGCAGTCGGCTGAAATACGCAATGGGGCGTGGCCTGTGAGCCTGTCTCTGCGCAGATTAGGCTTGAACGGGCGCTCCCGTTACAGAGCTATGCGTTGATCCGACGCAGATGAGTGGGTGTAGCTTCTACATCAAGAAGAGTGGTACCACGGAGTTTTGTATCTTCGTCTCTTCCATGCCAGGCATGGAGGAGACTTTTTTATTGCCCTCCATACCGGTGAAACGGATCGGAATGGAGGTTTTTCTATGTTCAATGCAGAAAAGTACACAAGGCAGTTCTTCCCTGTTCCCGGAGCAAAGCACAGGTGGGCGGAGAAGTCCTGCGTAGACAAGGCGCCTCAGTGGTGCAGCGTGGATCTGAGGGACGGCAATCAGGCCCTCATCATACCCATGAGCCTGGGCGAGAAGCTGGAGTTCTTCGAGGAGCTGGTCCGTATCGGCTTCAAGGAGATCGAGATCGGCTTCCCGGCAGCGTCGGAGACCGAGTATGACTTCTGCCGCACCCTCATCGAGCAGGACATGATCCCCGACGACGTGACCATACAGGTGCTGACCCAGTCAAGAGAGCACATCATCGAGAAGACCTTCGAGGCACTGAGGGGCTGCAAGAACGCCATCGTCCACCTGTACAACTCTACCAGTGTGGCACAGCGTGAGCAGGTCTTCCGCAAGTCCAAGGAGGAGATCAAGGGGATCGCTGTTTTCGGCGCAAAGCTCTGCAAGGAGTACCGTGAGCGCTATGAGGGGAACTTCCGGTTCGAGTATTCCCCCGAGAGCTTCACAGGAACTGAGCCGGACTTCGCCTTAGAGGTATGTAACGCTGTGCTGGACATCTGGCAGCCAACTCCGGAGGACAAGGTGATCATCAACCTGCCGGTGACTGTGCAGTTATCCATGCCCCACATCTACGCAGACCAGATCGAGTATATGTGCGACAACCTGAAATACCGGGAGAACGTGATCGTTTCCCTCCACCCTCACAACGACAGAGGCTGTGCAGTGGCGGATACGGAAATGGGACTGCTGGCCGGTGCTGACCGTGTGGAGGGGACCCTCTTCGGCAACGGCGAGCGCACAGGCAATGTGGACATCATAACTCTGGCAATGAATATGTACACTCAGGGCGTGGATCCGGAGCTGGACTTCTCAGACATACCGGCGGTGACTGAGCTGTACACGAGAGTCACAAGGATGAACGTTGGCGAGCGCCAGCCCTACTCAGGAAAGCTGGTCTTTGCGGCCTTCTCAGGCTCACATCAGGACGCTATCGCAAAGGGCATGAAGTGGCGTGAGGAGGGCCATACCGATCACTGGACCGTGCCTTATCTGCCCCTGGATCCGGAGGACGTTGGCAGGGAGTATTCCGCAGACGTTATCCGTATCAACAGCCAGTCCGGAAAGGGCGGCATCGGCTATATCCTGGAGAAGAACTTCGGCTACGACCTGCCTAAGAAGATGCGTGAGAAGGTGGGCTACATGGTCAAGAGCGTTTCCGACCACAAGCACAAGGAGCTGCTGCCGGAGGAGGTCTACAGCATTTTCAAGCAGAACTTCGTGGACATAGTTTCACCTGTCAACGTGACGGAGACCCACTTCGTACAGCGTGACGGGATCGAGGCGACTGTCAGCTTCGACTACAGCGGCAGGAGGGTCACGGCCACCGATAACGGAAACGGCCGTCTTGACGCTGTCAACAATGCTCTGCGCTCTTATCTGGGAAGGGAGTTCAACATCAACGCCTACACTGAGCACGCACTGGAGGTAGGCTCGGCGTCGAAGGCGGTGTCCTATGTGGAGATCGTTACCGGGAGCGGCAGCAGCTTCTGGGGGACGGGCATCGACAACGACATCATCACCTCGTCGATCAAGGCGCTTGTCAGTGCGGTTAACAATATGCTCACTGATGAAACGAAAGTTGAGAGTTGAGAGTTGCGGTGTCCGCCTGACGGCGGACGGATCCGAAAAAGTTTGAATGACAAATTGCAATGAAAAGTTTCGAGGGGGCCTTTTCAAAGGCTTGCGGAGTCCAGAGGCAGAGCCTCTGGTCGCCCTCCGCAGAGGGCGAAACTCTCCATACGAAGGCGCATCTGCAAGGGGTGAATTGAAAAACAGTCTGGGAGACTGTTTTTCAAGAGGGGACGCTCTGCAAGATAAGCAGCGCCCCAAATCTATGATTTGGCTGGCGATGCTATATGCTTTAGCAGAGAGCGTCCCCTTCCACCGGTCCATTAGGTGAGCCTTGCCGCTGAGCGGCAACGAAAAACGCTCATGTGCAAAAAAGCCCGGCGCTCAGATGAACGCCGGTAAGTCAGAGGTTTTATGACTCGAACCATGTAATGGTCAGGTCCTGGGTAGTTTCGGGCTTGACATCGAGACTGATATGACCGGTCTCGTCGGAGTAGTAGTTCCTTCCTTGGTACTGTCCGTAGTTCCCGAAGTAGGCACGGCTGCCGTCGTGGTGGGTCATGGAGCTGGCCTGCTCGCCGGCAATGGGGAAGGCTGCTCCAAGGTCCGGGATAAGGCAGTAGGAGAAAAGCCCGGTAGAGGTAACGATACAGCTGCCGGAGATCGCTCGTAAAGAGCCTATGCCGGAGGAATTCAGAGTGTACTTCTCATGCTTGTCCACATCGTAGCAGTAGAGTATCGTGGAGCCGTAGGTGTCTGTCCCGTGGAGGTAGCACCTGTGCTCGTCGGCGGCAGCGATATTTGCGCTGGAGCCTGTCTCTAGGGTGTACCATTCAGTGACCACACGGGTCTTGCGGTCGTCGGTCTCTTCGGCGTAGACGATGCCCTTGCTGCCGCAGTAGGGCGTGCTCAGGCCGCTGCCGCTGACTATATCGGTGAAGCTGCCGGTCTGGGGGTCGTACTCACGGAGAGTCATGATCAGGTCGCTTTGGGAGCCGGCTGCGTTATACACGGCCATGATCAGCCTGTCGTCCTGGGTGTCGAGGAAGTAACCGAACTGGCCGTCATCGGTGCTCATCTGAGCAGCGATCTCACGGGCCTGGCCTGAGGCAAGATCCAGCTCCATGAAGGACTCACGGGTGACGATCCGGCCGGAACCGCCGGAGAGCTCCTCGAAATGGTCGTAATAGCCGATGATGAAGTAGAGCCTGCCCTGACAGTATCTCATGTTTTCGATGTGGGCCCTCTCGTCGGTGGAGGAGTAGGTCCAGAGCTCCTGGGCCCTGCCGGTCTCGGTGTCGCAGGAGAAGATCGCCCACTCATGACCGAAAAGGCTCCCGACGTCGCAAAGGTCGTCGAAGAACACCGCATAATAGGCCGTATCCTCGTGGAGGGCGCCCAGCCAGACCTGCCCCTTATTGGGTATGGAGCAGATATCCGTTAGGTAATTGCGCTGGTATTCGACAGCTTCCTCGTTCCAGCGGGAGTAATTCTGATCCAGCTCCGCCTGTATGAACTCATCACGGACCTCCTCCTTTTTGCAGGGGGAGAGCCTTTCGCCGAAGTCCACGTTGTTCATTTCCAGCCTGTGCATCTCTATCGGCAGATCTGCTGCCTCGTTCACAGAGATATTGACGCTGATCTCAGTGAAGTCCTCCTCGGTGAGCTCCTGAAAAACGGGCTCCTCCGGAATGCTCTCCTCTGAGATGAAGGTCTCCTCGGAGCTGCTCGTTTTGGTAAGTGAACAGCCGGTGAGCATAGCCGCCGCCGACAGTAGAGCTGCTGCTCTAAGTAAATATCCTTTCATATCATCGCTCCTCGCTAATGTCGAACCAGTACAGCTTAGTGCTGCCGGGGTCTCTTTCAACTCTGCCGTACTCGTAGTATGTGTAAGTGTCGCCCTCTTCTATGATGAATGCGGTATCGCCGCTGATATTGCAGTAGGTGTTGTAGCTCATATCTTCCACCTGGAAGGCCGTGCCGATCTGTGGCATGATGTAGTAGAACGGGCTCTTGTATGTGGAGGAGTTCTGAGGGATAGCCAGTAAAGCGTCGCCTACCTGCTCGATCGTCCTGCCGTAGCCGTTGAAGCTGGAGACAAGGCACTCCCTTGTGTTCAGGTCGTAGGTGTAGAGCTTCCGGTCGCTGGTCATGTAGGTGGAGTATTCCTCGTTCACGATCATGATCTTGTCCTTGGTGGCTCCCCGGAAGGAGACGTTCTTGCACATATCCACCGTCACTTTATAGTTATCGGAGATGATCGTGGTGGTGTTATTGGCGTAGTCCATCTCGAAGCGGTAGAGCTTTCCGCCGCTGATCTCAAAGAAAACGTCGAGGCCTTCGTTCTGGATGGCGTAGGTGCCGGAGTAGAGCTCGGTGAGCTGTCCGGTATCTATGTCGTACTCTGAGAAGGTGTAGTCGGCGCTGTCCCCGTCCCCGTGGTAGTCGTTTTTGTTGAGTATGATCTTGCTGCCGCTGACGCTGTAGATCATTTCAAAGTCTCCGGAGCAGAGCTCGCTGGTCTGGCCGGTCTCGGTGTCTATGGCCATGAGGCGGCCGATGTAGGTGTTCCAGCCGTTTTGGTTTTGCTCGCCGGAGGGCTCAAGGCTGATGTAGATCAGCTTATCCCGGACGCAGTAGAGCGTGCCCATGCGGTCGGGCTCCACGGGGTCCTCGTGGGCACAGAGCTCCTTTATCTCTGAGGTATCAAGGTCCACGGAGAAGACTACCGTATCGTGTTCGCCGCAGATGTCGTCGAAGTTCTTTATGCAGTAGAGCTTCTCGCCGTCAGTGGTGTAGCCGTAGGTGTCGCCGTAGGAGGGCATCTCACAGCGGGCATAGAGCTCATTGCGCCAGCTTTCGATGTCCTCCTCGGACATACCGTTGTCGTGCTCGTTCATGAAATCGATGTTGGGCTGGATAAAGGCCTGGATCGTGGCGTCACGGTATTCGGGCTCCTTGCAGGGAGACATACGCTGGCCGAAGTCCAGGTCTCCAAGATCGGCACGGTGGATCTCCACCGGGGGCGGATCCTCGGAGATGTTCAGGTTCAGGTCCACTTTAGTGAAGTCCTCGTCGGTGAGCTCTAAGAACTCCGGCTCCTCCTGAGGCTCTTCAGAGGTCGTGTCCTCCGGAAGATCGTCTGGCTGACTGTCGGTCTTTTTCAGCGAGCAGCCGCCCAAAACAACGGTGACTGCCAGCAAAAGTGCGAAGTATTTTCTTTTCATATGTACCACCTCGAAAGAATGCTGTATATACTATAGTGAATTTTGGAGGAGAAAAAGACGAAGGTTTTTGTTGTTAAAAGAAAAAAATATGTAGGCCGGAGCCGTCAGCTAAAGGCCAACGGCTCTGCCCTAAAAGCTGATCTCCTCCAGCGCCTTGTCAACTGCCTCGGTATCATAGCCCACAACGGCTCTGGTGCCGATAACGGTGACGGGGAAGCCCCTTTGCCCGGTCATACGGAAGATCGCCTCGGCGTTCTCCGGATCGGCGGCGTCCAAAGACCGGAACCCCACGCCCTTTTCTGTTAGATAGCTCTTCATTTTCCGGCACCAGATGCAGGTGTCGGCAGAATATATCCGGATCAGATCGCATCGCTCCCTTCGTGTTTAGTATACCACCGATACCGTGGATCATACAACACGAAATATTGCACTATTTTACCTGTTGAAAACTGTAGACTATGCCTAAAATATCTGGAAATACTCCGCTCCTTATTGATTTTGGCGCCGCAAAGTGTTATTATATATATAACTATTGAGCAAAGGAGCGGTGAATGATGAGAACGGTGATAAATAATTCCCGTATCGTCATTATTTACGGCGCAGTCATCAACGTCGCTGACTGCCGCCTTTATCACTGTGCCCTTGTACCTTTTGCTTGATACTATCTATGTACATTTGAGCAACGGGAGCTTTATCGGGCGCAGAGCCCGATTTTTTGTTATCCGGTCAGCGACGTTAAGCACGAAATTTATCCCATTTGAAAAGGAATGATGATATGAAGATCTCAGGCGCTAAGATAGTTGTTGAGACTCTGATCGAGCAGGGCTGCGATACGGTCTTTGGATACCCCGGAGGCCAGGTCATAAACCTCTTCGACGAGCTCTACCTCAGCCGTGACAGGATCCGTCATGTGCTCTCTGCCCACGAGCAGGGCGCTGCTCACGCAGCCGACGGCTACGCAAGGGCAACAGGAAAGGTGGGCGTTGTGATCGCCACCTCCGGCCCGGGAGCTACTAACCTTGTGACAGGCATAGCTACGGCCTATCTGGACTCTGTCCCCATGGTGGCTATCACCGGGAACGTCCCCTGCTCACTGATCGGCAGGGACAGCTTCCAGGAGGTGGACATCGTCGGCGTGACCATGCCCGTCACCAAGCACAACTTCATCGTGAAGGACGTTAGAGAGCTGGCGGACACCCTCCGCACGGCCTTCAAGATCGCCAAGTCCGACAGACCGGGACCCGTTCTGGTGGACATACCCAAGGACGTTCAGACTGCCCTCTGGGGCTTTGAGGCCAAGCCAGACCCCGTGCGGCCCTATCCGCTGAGCTTCGCCTCGGATATGAAGCTGCGCCGGGCTGCGGAGATGATAAGCCGGGCGGAGCGCCCCTACATCTACTTCGGCGGAGGCGTGATCTCTGGCAAGGCCTCGGCTGCGCTGATACGCTTTGCTGAGCTGATCGACGCACCTATGGGCTGCTCGCTGATGGGACTTTCCGCAGTTCCCTTCGACCACCCGCTCTTCCTGGGCATGAACGGTATGCACGGCCACTTCGCTTCGTCTGTTGCTCAGGACGAGGCCGATCTGGTGATCGCTCTGGGAGCAAGGTTCTCCGACCGTGCCACCGGCAACAAGGAGCGCTTCAACAGGAATTTCAGCATGATCCACATCGACATAGACTCAGCCGAGCTGGACAAGAACATCACCTCGGACCTCTCGATACAGGGCGACATCCGTGACGCTCTGGAGCGCCTTACCGCTATGGCGGAGGAGAAGGAGCGTCCGGAGTGGAACGCCCGTGTCGCTGAGCTGAGGAAGGAGGAGCAGGTCCGCCTTGAAAGGGCCCTTGCCCTCTCCTATGAGAAGAACTGCTCGAACTGCACCGAGACCTGCGATAAGCAGGGCGTTCCGGCGGAGCAGAGGCTGACCCCATACGCTATCGTCGATGCAGTCAGCGCAAAGGCCGGTGAGAGCGACATCATCGTTACCGACGTTGGCCAGCACCAGATGTGGGCCGCTCAGCGCTATCCCCTGAAAAAGCCAAGGACCTTCCTGACCAGCGGCGGTCTGGGAACTATGGGCTACGGCCTGGGAGCTGCGATCGGTGCCAATATCGCTACCGGCAGACGCTCTGTCCTTTTCACCGGCGACGGCAGCTTCGGCATGAATTTGAACGAGCTGGCGACGGCTGTCTCTCAGGGAGCTCCCGTTATCGTGGTGATCATGAACAACGGCGTGCTGGGCATGGTAAGACAGTGGCAGACCCTGTTCTTCGATAAGCACTACTCCAACACCACCCTCAACAGAGCCACCGACTTCGTGAAGCTGGCTGAGGCCTTCGGTGCAAGGGGAGCAAGAGCTTCCACCAAGGAGGAGCTGGACAGCGCTCTGGAGCAGGCCTTCGGATATGACGGGCCCTTCGTTATCGACTGCGCTGTTGACTGCGATGAGTTCGTACTTCCTATGCTGCCTCCCGGAGGCTCCATAGATGACATGATCACAGAGATAAAGTGAGGTGACGGCAATGGAAAACAACCAGTATGTTATCGGCGTTATCGTGTCGAATATCTCAGGTGTGCTCTCAAGAGTATCGGGAATGTTCACACGCCGTGGCTTCAACATCGACAGCCTTACGGTGGGCGAGACCGAGACCAGCGGCTTTTCCCGGATAACCGTGGCCTTCCACGGGAACGATGACCTGAAGATGCGTATACTCAAGCAGCTAGAGAAGCTCCACGACGTCAAGGAGGTGGAGGTCCTGGATCCCGGCGAGACCGTTATCAGGGAGCTCCTCCTTATAAAGGTGAAGAACACCCCCAATACCCGTCAGGATATAATGACAGCCGTTGAGATCTTCCGCTCGAAGATCGTGGACTACTCCACGACGGCCCTTATCTGTGAGCTCACCGGCGAGACCTCAAAGATCGACGCCTTCATCGAGCTCATGAAGCCCTACGGCATCATGGAGATGTGCCGCACGGGCATCGTCGCTATCGAGCGTGGCGACAATTGTCTCAAAACTAAGTAAATTAGCCGATAGCCCTTAGCCCTTAGCCGTTAGCTGCTAAAGCAGACAGCTAAAGGCTGTAGGCTAAAGGCACACGGCTGAAATAATAACAAAAGGAGTAATCCACTATGAACAATACTGCAAAGGTCTTTTATGAGCAGGACTGCGATCTTTCGCTCCTCTACGGAAAAACTATCGCCGTTATCGGATACGGCAGCCAGGGCCACGCCCACGCTCTCAACGCTAAGGAGTCTCTCGGCGACAAGGGCAGGGTCATCATCGGCCTCTACGAGGGCTCAAAGTCATGGCAGAAGGCCGTTGATCAGGGCTTCGAGGTGTTCACCGCTGCTGAGGCTGCTAAGCAGGCCGACATCATCATGATCCTTATCAACGATGAGAAGCAGGCCGCTCTCTACAAGCAGGACATCGAGCCCAACCTTGAAGAAGGCAATATGCTCATGTTCGCTCACGGCTTCAATATCCACTTCGGCTGTATCGTTCCCCCTGCAAACGTTGACGTTACTATGATCGCTCCCAAGGGCCCGGGCCACACTGTAAGAAGCGAGTATCAGGCCGGCAAGGGCGTTCCCTGCCTCGTTGCCGTTCATCAGGACGCTACAGGTCAGGCCAAGGAGAAGGCTCTGGCTTACGGACTGGCTATCGGCGGCGCAAGGGCCGGCGTGTTGGAGACTACCTTCAGGACAGAGACCGAGACAGACCTCTTCGGCGAGCAGGCCGTTCTCTGCGGAGGCGTTTGCGCCCTCATGCAGGCCGGCTTCGAGACCCTCGTTGAGGCCGGATACGACCCCAGGAACGCTTACTTCGAGTGTATCCACGAGATGAAGCTGATCGTTGACCTCATCTACCAGAGCGGCTTCGCAGGCATGAGATACTCTATCTCCAACACAGCCGAGTACGGCGACTATATCACAGGTCCCAAGATCATCACTGACGAGACAAAGAAGTCCATGAAGCAGATCCTGAAGAATATCCAGGACGGCACCTTCGCAAAGGACTTCCTGCTGGATATGTCACCTGCCGGCGGCCAGGTACATTTCAAGGCTATGAGAAAGCTGGCCTCCGAGCACCCTGCTGAGAAGGTAGGCGAGGAGATCCGCAAGCTCTATAGCTGGAGCGACGAGGACAAGCTCATCAACAACTAAGAGTATATATAGCCTGCCATTTTCCTTGGTGTTGTGAAAATTCTTATACATAGGGTAGAAAATTAAGAGAATATTAAAACTCTGTTCATATTTTCTTCACAATATCATCACATTTTCACAACATTATCACAATAATTTGTTAATATTCTGTTAACAGAAAGACCCCCCTGACGCAGTTTAGGACCGGCTCAGGGGGTATTTCTGAATAGACAGAAAAGAGGGAAATGGTATGGAGAAAATAAGACTTAGCGGGATGCAGCTCATGGGGCTGCTGCTCATCATCACAGGCGCTCTTCTGCTCATGGGAGGAGGAGCCTACGCTGTAAGGCGCAGCCAGAGGCTGGCGGAGGAGAACTCAGGCGGCTTCGAGAGCCAGATCCTTGATGAGGACGAGATCTCGGACGCTGAGGCGCCTCCCGAAAAAAAGGCAAGGGCAGAGCTCTCTCTGACCATGCCGCTGCTGATCTTCGGCGGCGTACTGATACTGGCAGGAATCCCCTGCTTCTACCTGCCTCACGCTGAGGGCGAGAGACGGCGCAAAAGACGTGACGACGACATCGAGGACGTGGACGACGAGGAGCTGGAGGACGAGGAGTTCGACTACCCCGACGACGACTTCGACTTTATCCTTGACGACGAGATCAGAGACAGGCTCATCGCCGAGCGTGCAAGGAAGATCCGTGAGAAGCAGAAGAGGCTCAAAAGACAGCGCAGAAGGAGACGCAGATGAAGGGCATCTATTTAAGAAAATATGCTCCCGGCAAGGGACACTTTGCGGCAGCGGCGATGTTCCTCATGGCGCTGGTGATGCTGATCGTGGGGATCTTTCGGTTCTCACGGGCTACCGGAGCTACGCACGCAGACGATCTGCACTACAAGGCTCCCCACCGCAGCGACAGCATACTTTTCTATCCTGAGGTGCTGGAGCTCACCCGGAAGGGCACTGAGAACAAGACCCCGGTGTGCTTTCTGAACGAGAGCGGCTGGAACGTCTATATCAAGGTCTTTTACCCAAGCGGTCAGAAGCTATATCTCAATGAAACAGACAGCGGCTATGAGACAGTCGGAAAAGAAGACTATCAAGGCTACATCTGCTTCGCTGCGGTGAAGGAGGGCTCTGCCGAGGAGCAGCAGCTCCTTGACCACACCGCTACAGTGAGGGGATATTTCTCCGGCAGGTATACCGACGAGATGAAGGAGTATCTCTCCAAGATCGACAAATACTACGAGACCGAAGGCACTGAGCTGGAGGGCATAGATCTGGACCAGCTCCCTGAATTGGGCGTGATCATCATCAATGGAGACAGGGAGGAGCTCAGCTTCCTCTGGGCACTGCCCTTCCTTATAGCCGGGCTGATCCTGCTGAAAAAGGCCGGATCGCCGTTTTTCTACTTCCCCGATGAAGGGGACGACGACAAGTTATCCGAAACTGGATGAGGTGATATGATCGATGTATGATGATGTCAAGTTTATGGCTGTATGGATCGGCTTTCTGGTCATATCTATCATCTGTGCTATCGCAGAAAAGCTCCTAAAAAGGCACAGAAAAGAGAATAGCCCGCCCCCAAGGAAACTGTCTGAGGAAAAGCTCTATTCAGCAGCTGATCTTTATCTTCTCAAAACAGGAGATACCCCGCCGAAGGAGACTGTTCAGAGAAATTTCAGCGTCATCAGTAAGGAGATCTATTTTGATCTTTCGGGTGACTTTATTGAGTTCAACAGCCACTGTGAGCTTGATCCTGCTTATCAATACGAACCCGACAGCGACAGCGACTTCACCGGCTTCAAAGAAGACTATCCTCAGATCTGGTTCGGGCCAACAGAAGAGATACGCAGCGCAGTCGAGGAATATTTCAAAAACGGCACAGCCGGCATAGACTTCGTTGAACTGCGAAATGATCATTTTTTATTTGCGGCTACCGTTGACTACTACGGCGACCGTCTGCGCTTTTATGCATTCAATGAAAATACACATGGCGGTCTGTATTCCGGGATCGGTCTGGTATACAGCCGGAACTATGAGGGGACCTCTCTTGAAAGGAAACTTATAGCTGCGCTCGATGAGGCTGCTGCAACATACGATGAAGTCGAATAAAACATGAGGTGATATATATGAATGACAATTTTTTCTGTGAGGGCGTTGACAAGGCCCCTCAGCGTTCGCTGTTCAATGCCCTTGGCCACACCAAGGAGGAGATGAAGCGCCCCCTGGTAGGTATCGTTTCCTCTTATAATGAGATCGTGCCGGGACACATGAACATCGACAAGATAGTTGAGGCAGTCAAGCTGGGCGTTGCTATGGCTGGCGGAACTCCGGCAGTTTTCCCGGCGATAGCTGTCTGTGACGGCATCGCTATGGGACACAGGGGCATGAAGTACAGCCTTGTGACCCGTGACCTGATAGCGGACTCCACCGAGTGCATGGCCCTTGCTCACCACTTCGATGCGCTGGTAATGGTGCCCAACTGCGACAAGAACGTCCCCGGACTGCTCATGGCGGCCGCCCGTATCAACGTTCCTACTGTTTTCGTCAGCGGAGGTCCTATGCTGGCCGGCCACGTCAAGGGCAAAAAGACCAGCCTCTCCTCTATGTTCGAGGCAGTCGGTGCTTACACTGCCGGAAAGATGTCTGCTGAGGACGTGGAGGAGTTCGAGGACCATGCCTGTCCTACCTGCGGATCATGCTCTGGTATGTATACGGCCAATTCCATGAACTGCCTCACCGAGGTCCTCGGTATGGGACTTAGGGGCAACGGCACTATCCCGGCAGTTTACTCCGAGAGGATCAAGCTGGCGAAAATGGCCGGTATGCAGGTAATGGAGCTTTACCGCAGAAATATCCGTCCTCTGGACATCATGACCGAGAGGGCCTTCCAGAACGCACTTACTGCTGACATGGCGCTGGGCTGCTCCACCAACAGTATGCTCCACCTGCCGGCGATCGCCAACGAGTGCGGCATAAAGATCGACCTGGATATGGCAAACGAGATCAGCGCAAGGACCCCTAACCTGTGTCACCTTGCCCCGGCAGGCCACACCTACATGGAGGACCTGAACGAGGCCGGCGGAGTTTACGCTGTGCTGGGCGAGCTCAACAAGAAGGGCCTCATAAATACTGACTGCATGACAGTTACAGGAAAGACCGTCGGCGAGAACATCGCCGGCTGCATAAACAAGGATCCCGAGACGATCCGCCCGATCGACCGCCCCTATAGCGAGACCGGAGGTATCGCAGTCCTCCGGGGAAATCTTGCTCCCGACAGCTGCGTTGTCAAGAGGAGCGCAGTTGCTCCGGAGATGCTGGTCCACAAGGGACCTGCCCGTGTATTCGACAGCGAGGAGGAGGCCATAAAGGTCATCTACGCCGGCGGCATCAAGGCCGGAGATGTAGTCGTTATCCGTTACGAGGGACCTGCCGGAGGTCCGGGAATGAGAGAGATGCTCTCGCCCACCTCGGCTATCCAGGGCGCAGGTCTGGGATCCTCAGTTGCGCTGATCACCGACGGGCGCTTCTCGGGAGCTACCCGTGGAGCTGCGATCGGACACGTTTCTCCTGAGGCGGTGAGCGGCGGAACTATCGCCTATGTCAAGGACGGAGACATCATCTCCATCGACATACCGAACTGCACCATCACCCTTGAGGTCTCCGACGAGGAGCTGGAGGAGCGCCGCAGGACCATGCCTATCAAGCACAAGGAGGGCATAACCGGCTATCTCAAGCGCTATGCGCAGCAGGTGGCCTCGGCGGATAAGGGAGCGATCATCAATTCTTGATGCATGATCATTAAAATTGCGAGTTGCCGGGAGCCTGAGGTCAGAGCCCTCAGCTCAACGGCTCTATAAAAGAAAAGAGTGATAAAAATGGGTATGACAATGACGCAGAAGATACTTGCGGCTCACGCAGGACTTGATCAGGTACAGGCAGGACAGCTCATCCTTGCCGATCTGGATCTGGTCCTAGGCAACGACATCACCTCTCCGGTGGCGATCAAGGAGTTCGCAAGGCTCGGCAAGGACAGCGTGTTCGACAGAGATAAGGTAACTATGGTAATGGACCACTTCGCCCCCAACAAGGACATCAAGGCGGCGGAGCAATGCAAAATGTGCCGGGAGTTCTGCGGCGAAAAGGAGATCACCCACTTCTATGATGTGGGCGAAATGGGCATCGAGCACGCCCTTTTGCCGGAAAAAGGCCTCGTGACCGCCGGCGATGTGGTGATCGGTGCCGACTCCCATACCTGTACCTACGGCGCTCTGGGAGCCTTCTCAACAGGCGTCGGCTCTACGGATATGGCCTGCGGCATGGCTGTGGGGAAGGCCTGGTTCAAGGTGCCCTCTGCCATAAAGGTGGAGCTCTCGGGCAGCCTTAGGCCGTATGTCTCCGGAAAGGACGTGATCCTCCACCTGATCGGCAGGATCGGCGTTGACGGAGCGCTTTACCGCTCGCTGGAATTCACCGGCGAGGGCCTCTCATCGCTGACAGTCGCCGACAGGCTGTGTATTGCGAACATGGCTATCGAGGCCGGCGCAAAGAACGGCATATTCGCCGTGGATCAGGCAGCGATCGACTACCTTAAAGCTCACGGCGCAGGGGAGCCGAAGGTCTATTCCGCCGATCCTGATGCCCAGTACGACAGCGTTGTGGAGATCGACCTCTCTCAGATCGAGCCGACTGTTGCCTTCCCACACCTTCCGGAGAACGCTAGGACCTTCTCGCAGATCGGCGAGGTGAAGATCGACCAGGTAGTTATCGGGTCCTGCACCAACGGCAGGCTGGAGGATCTTCAGGCTGCGGCAGAGATCTTGAAGGGCCGCAGGTGCGCCAAGGGCGTCCGTGTGATCGTTATCCCGGCCACCCAGCAGGTCTACCTTGACGCCATGGAGCAGGGCCTGCTCAGGATCTTCATCGAGAGCGGAGCAGTAGTCTCCACCCCCACCTGCGGACCGTGCCTTGGAGGACATATGGGCATACTTGCTCAGGGCGAGCGTGCCGTGACTACCACTAACAGAAATTTCGTCGGAAGGATGGGCCACCCTACGTCTGAGGTCTATCTGGCCAGCCCTGCAACTGCTGCCGCCAGCGCACTGACAGGCAGGATCACTAGCCCCTGGGAGGTAATGGAGAAATGATATACACCGGAAATGTTATAAAATACGGGGACAACGTCGATACCGACGTTATTATCCCTGCAAGGTATCTTAACAGCAGCGATCCCAAGGAGCTGGCTGCCCACTGTATGGAGGATCTGGACAGCACCTTTTCCTCCCGTGTGGAGCCGGGAACGATCATTGCCGCCGGGCTGAATTTCGGCTGCGGATCCTCCCGTGAGCACGCTCCGATCGCGATCAAGGCCAGCGGTGTGTCGCTGGTGATCGCAAAGAGCTTCGCCCGGATCTTCTACAGGAACGCCATAAACATCGGCCTTGCTATCGTGGAGTGTCCCGAGGCGGCACAGGCCGTTTCAGAGGGCGACAGGGTGGAGGCTGACATGGACAGGGGGATCATCCGTGACCTGACTACAGGTCAGGAGTTCACCGCAGAGCCCTTCCCGGAGTTCGTCCAGAAGATCATCGAGAACGGCGGACTGATCCAGTCTATCGCCAACGGCGAGATAAAGTAAGGAGGCGGACAGTATGGGATACGATATAGCCTTGCTCAGAGGCGACGGCATAGGTCCTGAGATCGTGGACGGAGCCGTTGCTGTTCTGGAAAGGATCGGAGAAAAATTCGGACACAGCTTCCGCTTCACGCCGTATCTGATCGGCGGCTGCGCTATCGACGAGACCGGTGAGCCCCTCCCTAAGGAGACCGTTGAGGGCTGCCTTGCCTCCGACAGCGTCCTGCTGGGAGCAGTAGGCGGTCCTAAGTGGGACGGCCTCCCCGGTGACAAACGCCCGGAGAAGGCTCTTCTCGGGATACGCTCGGCGCTGGGGCTCTTCACCAATCTCCGGCCGGCCTCACTTTATCCGGCGCTGAGAGCAGCCTCTCCCCTGAAGGACGAGATCGTGGGCAGGGGCTTCGACATAATGATAGTCCGGGAGCTCACCGGAGGGATCTACTTCGGCGACCGTGGCTACCGTCAGGGCAAGTACGGCGAGGAGGCCTTCGACACCGAGAGCTACAGCCTCACTGAGATTGAGCGGATCGGCAGAGTTGCCTTCGACACCGCAATGAAGCGCTCAAAGCGCCTTTGCAGCGTGGATAAGGCCAATGTTCTGGAGACCTCACGGCTCTGGAGAAAGACCATGCACGCTCTCGCTGAGGAGTATCCGGAGGTGGAGTACCGGGATATGTTCGTGGACAACGCCGCCATGCAGTTGGTCCGTGACCCGTCACAGTTCGACGTGATCGTGACCTCAAATATGTTCGGGGACATACTCTCCGACGAGGCCTCACAGATCACAGGATCCATCGGTATGCTGGCCTCGGCTTCGCTGGGAGCAAGCACCAGAGGGATGTATGAGCCGATCCACGGCAGTGCTCCGGACATCGCCGGACAGAACAAGGCCAACCCCACGGCAACTATCCTCTCCGCAGCAATGATGCTCAGGTATTCCTTCGGGCTAGCTAAGGAGGCGGACGCTGTCGAGGCTGCGGTGAACAGGGTCCTTGACCAGGGCTGGCGAACAGCAGACCTTCTTGGTGCAGAGGGCGGAGAGGCCCTTAGCTGCACTGAAATGACAAAAAAGATCATAGAGGCGATATAATGGACAATTCATTCGAGATGCTCAGCCGGGAGCTGGACTCAGTCGCTATTTTCAGGAGGGTCCTTGAGGATCCGGTGCTGGTGAAGATGAGGGACCTGATAGGCGCTCCCACCGGCGACCCGAGAAAGCTCATAAGGCGGTATTCCGCCTTCGTTTCCGAGCTCTACAGACACACCGTCAATTTCAGCGAGTACGTCCTGAGGGCGGTGTTCGAGGACGAGAACATCTTCATTATACAGAGCGCAAGGGGAGAGACTATCGATCCGTACATCATGGAGGCCGCCGAGAACGAGCTGCTGATCCTGCAAAGGTTCTCGCAGCTCTCGCCCAGCGACTTCACTGACGAGACCGGTATCGGAGTGGAGCTCCCCAAATGGCGGACCTGCCAGATAGATTTCCTGGCGGAGTACCTTTGGCGGAGGACCAACGCTCACCGCTTCGGCTACGGGAAGTACTCCCGGAGCAGTATGTTCACCCTTCGGGACGGAGAGGTGGTGCCGGTGGAGCACCCGGATCCCCAGCGGCTCTCGGAGCTCTTTGGCTACGACCGCCAGCGCCGTGAGGTCATCGACAACACTCTGGCTCTCCTTGACGGGAGACCGGCTCAGAACGTGCTCCTCTACGGCGACGCCGGAACAGGCAAGTCCAGCACAGTGAAGGCTGTGGTCAATGAGTATTCCGACAGGGGACTGCGCCTCATCGAGATCAGCAAGGAGCAGCTCAGAGAGCTCCCGGCGGTCATCGGTGAGATCTCGCAGTATCCGCTGAAATTCATCGTGTTCATCGACGACCTCTCCTTCACATCGGGGGAGGACAGCTTCGGCGCTCTCAAGGCAGCGCTGGAGGGCTCGGCCTCGTCACGGGGCGAGAATATGGCCATTTACGCTACCAGCAACCGCCGCCACCTGATCCGTGAGAGCTTCTCCGAGAGGGAGGGCGACGATATACACCGCAACGACACCATGCAGGAGAACCTTTCCCTTTCCGCACGCTTCGGCCTGAGGGTCAGCTTCGGGCGGCCCGATAAGAAGGAGTTCATCGCCATCGCCGAGGGCATCGCAAGGGACAAGGGGCTCGAGCTCCCGGAGGATCTGGGGAGACAGGCGGAGCAGTTCGTCCTGTCCTCCGGCAACGGGCGCTCACCGAGAACGGCAAAGCAGTTCGTCGAGCTGCTACTTAGCAGATGAAAGGAGGGTCAGCTATGGAGCTGCCGGATAACAGAAAAGAGGTCATTCGGGAGGTCATAAACGCCGCCGAGGTGCTGCGGAGGATCTTTCCGCCGGCCTTCCTCGTGGGAGCTTGGAGCACCGTGAGCTACTCCCGGAAGATGCTTGAGGCCGCTGCAAAGGAGACCGTCGCACGAGAGGATCCCGGGGCTGCGGACAAGCCCTTGGAGGAGAGCCTTGCTGCGGCACCGTTCATGCTGAGGATCTCAGGCCTCACGCCCCTTGCCGACCGCATTAGGACAGCAAGCGATGAGGGAAGGTTTGACGAGGAAGAGCTGCTGGGGATCTTCGATGAGGCCCTTGAGCAGTTCACCAAGAGCCTAGACCTGGTAGTGGGCGAGGGCTGTATCGGACATTATTTTATCGGCGCCCTCTCCGTGCTCTCCGCCTATGAGGAGCAGGTGGGGAACGTGCTCTTTGCAATAAAAGGGGAGCGTCCCGCCGATGAGCGGAGAGCTGCCCTTATCGACAGTGTCTCCGAAGAGATCCTCGCCAGCTTCAGTTCCGGAGTACCGGTCAAGCTGGTGAGCGGTCTGGAGAACGAGCTGGCTGACCTGCGAAAAAGCATGGAAAGCTGCTATAATGCCTATCAGGAACTGAAAGGCAAGTAATTGGAGGAAAAAATGCTCACACTGGATAAAATATATCATGCACGCTTCGTTTTGAAGCAGGTCATCAGGGAAACTGATGTGATACAGGCACCAAAGCTCGTCCCCGGAGCGGACATCTTCCTGAAGACTGAGAACCTTCAGATCACGGGATCGTTCAAGGTCAGGGGAGCGTATTACAAAATGTCTCAGCTAACGGAGGAGGAGAAGTCTCGGGGAGTCATCGCCTGCTCAGCCGGAAATCACGCTCAGGGCGTGGCTCTGGCCGCAGCAAAGAACGGTATCCCCTCGGTGATCTGCCTCCCGGACGGAGCCCCGATCTCCAAGGTGGAGGCCACGAAGAGCTACGGCGCTCAGGTCTGCCTTGTGGACGGAGTCTACGACGACGCCTATGCCGAGGCTCTCCGTCAGCGTGACGAGAAGGGCTACACCTTCATACACCCCTTCGACGACGAGAACGTTATCGCCGGTCAGGGGACTATCGGCCTGGAGCTTTTGGAGCAGCTCCCGGATATGGACGCTGTGATCGTGCCGATCGGCGGAGGCGGACTGATCTCAGGAGTGGCCTACGCTATCAAGAGCCTGGATCCCAAGATCAAGGTCTACGGCGTGCAGGCTGCGGGAGCTCCAAGTATGTACAACGCCGTGAAGAACGGCCGGCCGGAGACTCTGGAGAGCGTTTCCACCATTGCCGACGGTATCGCTGTGAAGGCTCCCGGAGAGAACACGTTCAGGATCGTTTCCGAGTATGTGGACCAAATCGTCACCGTCAGCGACGACGAGATCGCTGCGGCTATACTTGCCCTTATGGAGCAGCAGAAGCTGGTCACTGAGGGCGCAGGAGCAGCAGCCGTTGCGGCGGCGATGTTCGGAAAGGTGCCGGTGGAGGGCAGAAAGACAGTATGTCTCCTCTCCGGCGGAAATATCGACGTTACGATCCTTTCAAGGGTCATCAAGCGTGGACTTCTCATGTCGGGAAGGAACTGCACAATGAACATAGAGCTCATCGACAAGCCCGGCCAGCTCATGGACGTTTCAAGGATCATCGCCAAGCTGGGCGGAAACGTGATCTCGATCCACCACGAGCGTGCCAATGAGGGCTCGGCGGTGAACGGGTGCTATCTGAGGATAGTGCTGGAAACAAGGAACTACGAACACATAGAGGAGATCCGCAGCGCACTGAAAACTGCGGGCTTCCGCATAGTCAACGACCAAGGAGGTTAATATGATCAGGATACACACAGAAAAGGCACCTGCTGCGGTAGGGCCCTACTCACAGGCTATCGTTTCCGGCGGCATGGTCTACACCAGCGGCCAGATCGGTATCGACCCCATTACCAACACGATCACTGCGGACACTATCGAGGGACAGACCGAGCAGATCATGAGGAACCTTGCGGCGGTCTTGGAGACTGCTGGGTCCTCCTTTGAGAAGGCGGTGAAGACCACCTGCTATCTGGCGGATATGAACGATTTTGCGGCGTTCAACGAGATCTACGGCAAGTATTTCACATCTCTGCCGGCAAGGAGCTGCGTTGCAGTCAAGGCGCTCCCCAAGGGAGCTCTTGCTGAGGTAGAGGTCATTGCTGAGAGCGTACTGGATTAAAAAAAGGCACTCTGCGGAGTGCCTTTTTTAATTCATAATTCATAATGCATAATTCATAATTATACCCCTCCGCCCGTGCCATTTTTTGTATGACCACCGGGCAAACGTATCCAGACCCACCGCCCCAGAAATACCACTCCAGCAGGCCCGAAGGGTCCTGCGAAGGATAGTCAAAAGCCGGCGGGGTGGGGTGTGAGGGAAAAGAGAGTGCAGAGAGGAAAACCGAAGAGAGGGGAGGGCCGCCGGCTTTTGTACCAGTTTTTTGTTCAAGCCCTCCCCTCCGGAGGTGTTCCTCTTCGCCCACCAGTGCCGCCCGGCTAAAGCCGGGCGGTGAGGTCTTAT
>JAFUAO010000096.1 GCA_017460665.1 Ruminococcus sp. | reverse complement strand
CGAAGAGAGGGGAGGGCCGACGGCTTTTGTACTAGTTTTTTGTTAAAGCCCTCCCCTCCGGAGGTGTTCCTCTTTGCCCGTCTGTGCCGCCCGGCTAAAGCCGGGCGGTGGGACCTTATGCACATGAAAACGTTCAACGAAACGAGAGACACGAAAAAGCGGCCGGGCGAACGGAATTCGCCCCTACAATTTGTTTCGGGAGATCCGGTCAATCGGCAGGGGCGATGTGGGTGACTCCCCACAGTGTGGGGAGATGTCAGCGAAGCTGACAGAGGGGACGGGTCCCGGTTAGGGATCGCCCCCTACAAATGTTCGGAAAGGCACGGACGGCCAATGGCCGCCCCTACATTTTTCTGGGGAGGCACGGGCGAACGTAATTCGCCCCTACAATTTGTTTCCGGAGATCTGATCGGTCAGCCGGGAGGCCGAGGGCGGCCTCCCCTACAGAGTTCCTGGGAGGCGCAGACGAATGAGATCCGCCCCTCACTTGACAAATCTGCGAAAATATGCTATGCTCAAAGCAGGACAGGCAGTCTCTCTGCCGCTTTCCCATATGAAGGATCTCACACTTTGTATCTTGGAGGAAGAAAATGTCAGGACGTGAACGATGCGGCAGCGGCAGCTCCTCGGAGCTCAGCGGCCAGAACGGAAGCTACGGCTATTATTTTTCAGCCTGCACTGAGGAAGAGTCAGGCTATGTGCGGCTAAAACAGTTTATCTCCGAGGAGCCGGCCTCCCGGAAGATCATAGAACGCCTCATCAAGGAGCTCCACAGCAGCGCCTCTGCCGGCGGCGAGGAGCGTATCCGTGACGAGGAGGAGTGCCTTTACGCCTACAACAGGCTGAAAGAGGCCATTTCTCAGGGAGGCAGCGTGCCGGAGGAGCTAAGTGGCGGCTCCGACGAAAGACGCAGGATCTGCTCCGAGCTGGGAAGGTATCTTCGTGCCTATGAGGGCTCGGGAGACAGCACGGTTTTCCTCAACAGGCGCACAGAGGAGATGTGCCGCCTTGAGGAGAGCTTCCCCGATGACGACTGACTGAATGGAGCATGAGCAGGGCATGGCCCTGCTTTTTTTGTGCATGAAATTTCCCGAAATAAGGGCAATTCCATAAAAGATACTTCTCCTCATTTTGCAAATTTGTGTCCGATCACCAAAAATGAAAGAATGTTCTTTTTCATGGTTGACGATTTGGGTCGAATGTGTTAATATATAAAGTAGGGAATACTATCGGAAGGGAGCTAGTATGGATAACGAGTACAATATCAAGGACATTATCAGCCTTTTCCTGAGCAAGATCTGGCTGATCATCATAGTTGGAGTTATCGGCGGAGCTGCGGCGTTCCTCTACACGAGATACGTCATGCCGCTGCAATATTCCTCGCATATCTCCATGTATATACAGAGCTATACCACGTTTTCGGAGGACCCTGACCAGCAGTACAACAACATCAGCTACTCCAAGCAGCTCATAAATACCTATATCGAGGTGCTTAAGGACGATGCCGTGATCGGCGCTGTGGGGAAACAGCTTGAGAAAAACTGCGACCCGGACAAGCTGGTGAAGTGCTTCGGCGCTGCGGAGGACATCTCTGCCGGCGCTATCAGGAACACTCTCAGCATCACCTCTGTTACCGATACCAGCGCCTTGAAGGTGGTCTCCACCACCCTTGACCCTGATATCGCAGCGGCGGTCTGCAACAGTCTCGCCAAGGTATCGCCGGGCTATCTTTCCGATGCGGTGGGCGTCGGCCAGATCAATACTATCGACACCGCCAAGGTCTACAGCTCCCCTGTGGGCCCGAATATCAAGAAGAACACCCTTATCGGCGTGGCCGCCGGGCTGATGCTGATCATGCTGATCATACTGGTGATCGATTTCTTCGACAACACCGTCAAGGAGACAGAGGGCCTTCGCAAGAAGTACAAGAAGTCCATTATCGGCGAGATCCAGGACCACTCCGGGAAAAAGCGCCGCAGCGTCACTGAGGACGACCATGTGAAGCTCACTGACGACAGCGTCCCCTTCAATGTGGTGGAGAGCTACAAGTCGATCAGGACCAATGTGAACTTCGCCCTTGCTACTTCCGAGAGGAAGATCTTCGCAGTTTCCTCCGCAAATCCCGGAGAGGGAAAATCCACGGTGTCCGCAAACGCAGCGATCGCTATAGCACAGAGCGGCAGCAAGGTGCTCCTCATCGACGGAGATATGCGTAAATCCGTACAGCACCGGATCTTCGGCCTGAAAAACAAGAAGGGCCTCTCTACGGCGATAAGCCGCATGGACGACATCGGTAGCTGTATCAGCAGGAACGTCATGGAGGACCTGGACGTGCTCACTGCCGGACCTATACCGCCTAATCCCTCAGAGCTCCTGGGCTCGGAGAGCATGGTGCAGCTCATCGAAAAGCTGTCTCAGGAATACAGCTATATCGTGATCGACACTCCGCCGGTGAACGTAGTCACCGATGCCATGGAGCTGGCAGATAAGGCCGCAGGCATCATCATGGTGCTGAGGTACGCCTCCACCACCACTGACGACGTGGACTCTGCCATGAAGAAGATCGAGCAGTCGAACATGAATATGCTGGGCTTCGTCCTGAACGATGTGAAGGTCAAGAAGAACGGCAAATACTACAAGTATAAGGGAAAATACGGCTACGGCTATGGCTACGGTTATCAGCCTCAGATAGAGGAGACTGATGAAAAGCCCGAGGAAAAGCCAAAGGACGATCCTAAGGACAAGTCTGAGGAGAAGCCTAAGGAGAAGTCCGGGAAGAAGGGCGGCAAGTAATGCTCACCGACCTTCACTGCCACATACTCCCGGGGATCGACGACGGTGCAAGAGACAGGGAGGTCTCTTTGCAGATGCTGGGTATGATGAAGGAGCAGGGCGTCGAACGGGTCGTGGCTACTCCCCACTTTTACGCACACAGGGAGAAGAGCGTGGGGGAGTTCCTTGAAAAGAGAAGAGCTGCCTATGAGTCGGTGGCGGAGAGCTCTCCGCTGCCGGTGATCTTAGGGGCGGAGGTGGCTATCGAGCACGGGATCTCAGAGCTCCCGGGCATCGAAAAGCTGGCCTTCGAGGGCACGAGGCTGATCCTTCTGGAGCTGCCCTACAGGGGCTTCGAGAGCTGGATGGCCGGCGAGATCGAGGCCGTTTCCTCGGAATACAGGCTCAAGGTGATCCTCGCCCACGTCCATAGGTACCTCAGCTATTACAGCAAGGAGGAGATCGAGCTCGTCCTTGGCCTTGACGTGATACCTCAGATCAACAACGAGGCCTTCACCACGTTCAAGGAAAGACGCTTCGTGAAGCGCCTTATGAAAGAGGGCAGGGAGCTGGCCTTTGGCAGCGACGCCCACAATATCACAGACAGGCGTCCGAATTGGGACGTTCTGAGAAAAAAGACAGAAAAGGGGACGACTGAGTTTTCTGACAGCTTGGCTAACAAGTTCAGAAGATAAAGTTCGGAGGGAATAGTATGAGATCATTCGGAAGACAGATACAGCATTCGCATTACGTTATGGCTTTTCTTGTGGTGTATGACGTGGCGGTCGTATGCTTGTCTTATTTTTTGGCACTTTGGCTCAGATTTGACTGCCGGCCTCCATGATCCCGGATGAATATCTGGAGGGCTATTATGTGTTCATACCGTTTTATGCAGTCTTCTGCGTGACGGTGTTCAGATCTTTCAAGCTCTACCGCAGCATTTGGCGCTATGCCAGCTTCTCGGAGCTGACATGGGTGATCTGTGCGACGCTGATCACCACGGTCTGCCATGCGATAGCGATAACGCTGCTGGTCCAGCGTATGCCGGTCTCCTATTACCTTTGGGGAGCTGTTTTCCAGTTCATCCTTGTTCTGGGAGTGCGCTTCTCCTACAGGTTCGTGCTGCTCCAGAGAAAGGCCTCGGCCGACCGGGCAGTCTCCTCTGAAAAGGTGATGCTGATCGGAGCAGGCGCTGCCGGACAGATCCTTCTGAGGGACATTAGGAGCTCCGAGAACATCAGCGGTACTCCCGTTTGCCTGATCGACGACAACTCCAACAAATGGGGCAGGTACATCGACGGCGTGCCTGTTATCGGCGGAAAGGACGAGATCCTCAGCGGCGTGGAAAAGTTCGGCATAACCAAGATCTACCTTGCTATACCCAGCGCCACGGCCGAGGAAAAGCGTGAGATCCTGAGCATTTGCAGCGAGACCGGCTGCGAGCTCAAGCAGCTCCCCGGCGTTTATCAGCTGGTCAACGGTGAGATCAGCGTCAAGACCATGCGTGACGTCACCGTGGAGGACCTCCTTGGCAGAGAGCCCATAAAGGCCGATATGTCTGAGGTCTTTCAGCAGATCTCCGGGAAGGTGATCCTCGTCACCGGAGGAGGCGGCTCTATCGGCAGCGAGCTCTGCCGACAGATCGCAGGGCACTCTCCCAAGCAGCTCATCATCTTCGACATCTACGAGAACAACGCCTATAACATTCAGCTCGAGCTGAAAAAGAAGTACCCGAAGCTGGACCTTGTGACCCTTATCGGGTCGGTCCGTGACAACCGCAAGATCAACGACGTTTTCGCAAGATACCGCCCGGATATAGTCTATCATGCGGCGGCCCACAAGCACGTTCCCCTTATGGAGGACAGCCCCTGTGAGGCAATAAAGAACAACGCTATCGGCACCTACAAGACCGCCTACGCCGCCATGACCCACGGCTGTAAGCGCTTCGTGCTGATCTCCACCGACAAGGCGGTAAATCCCACGAATATCATGGGTGCCTCCAAGCGGCTGTGCGAGATGATCATACAGAGCTTCAACGAGAAGGCCTCTCAGGGCAGGACCTCTGAGCTGCCTGTGCTGGGGACCCATTTGGACGAGTGGCAGGAAAGCGTCAGAAATACTCTCGAGGGCTCCGGTACGGAGTTCGTGGCGGTGCGCTTCGGCAACGTCCTTGGCAGCAACGGCTCTGTGATCCCTGTGTTCCGCAGACAGATCGAGGCCGGCGGCCCTGTTACCGTGACTCACCCTGACATAATCCGCTATTTCATGACGATCCCGGAGGCTGTCTCGCTGGTGCTCCTTGCAGGCGTCTACGCAAAGGGCGGCGAGATCTTCGTGCTGGATATGGGATCGCCCGTCAAGATCGACACTCTCGCAAGGAACCTTATCCGGCTCAGCGGCTTCCGTCCGGACGTGGATATAAAGGTGGAGTACACCGGCCTGCGCCCCGGCGAGAAGCTCTATGAGGAGAAGCTCATGGCCGAGGAGGGCCTGAAAACTACCAAGAACAAGCTGATCCACATCGGCTGCCCGATACCCTTCGATACAGACGATTTTCTGGTAAGACTGGAGGAGCTGATGACTGCCGCCAGCAACAACGAGGAGGAGCGGATCCGTCCTATGGTGAAGAAAATGGTGGTCACATACCACGAGGAGGACCAGCGTCCGGCGATCACCGTCAGCCACAGCGGTGAAAAGGCTCCTGCCCTATTGACATGAGAGAGTTAGTGTGGTATAATATATGTATCTTCAGGGCAGGGTGTGATTCCTGACCGGTGGTATAGCCCACGAACTCCCATTGGGAGCCGATCTGGTGGAACTCCAGAGCCGACGGTAAAAGTCCGGATGAGAGAAGATAGATGTCATGCAATTAGTCTGACGAGCCCCGAAGTTTCGGGGCTTTTTTGCGTTTGGAGGTATCATGGAGCATAGCGAGTACATGAGGCTGGCGCTGGAGCTGGCCAAAAAGGGCATGGGCTTCGTCAGCCCTAATCCTATGGTGGGAGCCGTCATCGTCAAGGACGGCCGGGTCATCGGCGAGGGCTGGCATAAGCGTTACGGTGACCTCCATGCCGAGAGGAACGCCTTTGCGGACTGCGAGGCTCGGGGCGAGGACTGCACCGGGGCGGATATGTATGTCACGCTGGAGCCCTGCTGTCACCACGGAAAGCAGCCGCCCTGTACGGATGCGGTGATCTCTCACGGCATAAGGCGAGTCTTTATCGGCTCGGCGGATCCGAACCCCCTTGTGGCCGGAAAGGGCGTTAAGATCCTTCGCAGCCACGGCATTGAGGTGGTCGAGGATCTGCTTCGGGAGGAGTGCGACCGGATCAACGAGATCTTCTTCCACTACATAACCACCGGCCGGCCCTTCGTGACCATGAAGTTCGCCATGACGCTGGACGGCAAGATCGCCTGTTTTACGGGGAATTCCAAGTGGATCACCGGCGAGGAGGCAAGGCAGCGTGTCCAGCAGGAGCGCCTGCGCCACACGGGGATCATGGTGGGCGTGGGGACGGTCCTTGCGGACGACCCGATGCTGACCTGCCGGATAGAGGGCGGACGAGATCCGGTGAGGATCGTATGCGACTCCCATTTGAGGGCTCCGCTGGAGAGCAATATCGTCCGAACTGCGAGGGAAGTCCCCACGATCATTGCGACCTTGGAGGAGCAGGCACAGCGCAGCTCCGCATATACTGAAAAGGGCTGCAAGGTCCTCTTCGTTAAGGAAAAGGACGGCAGGCTGGACCTTGATGACCTTATGGAACAGCTCGGCAAAATGAGGATCGACAGCATTTTGCTGGAGGGAGGCGGCACGCTCAACTGGTCCGCCCTGAGAGCCGGGATCGTTTCTAAGGTCCAGGCCTACATCGCCCCCAAGATCTTTGGCGGTGCCGGGAAGTCTCCAGTGGAGGGAGAGGGCGTCCCGGAGCCGGATCTGGCCTTCATGCTGAGCGGAAGCAATATCGTCCGGATCGGACAGGACTTTTTGATAGAAAGCAAGGTGGAAAAGCAGTGTTCACAGGACTGATCGAGGAGACTGGCAGGGTCGTTTCCCTGCGGCGTGGAGGGACCTCCTCCTTCATCAGGATCGAGGCAGAAAAGGTGCTGGAGGGCACTGTCACCGGCGACAGCATCGCCGTCAGCGGAGTCTGCCTGACGGTAACGGAAATGGGCAGCGGCTGGTTCCAGGCCGACGTCATGAACGAGACCCTTTCAAGGTCCTCCCTTGGCAGCCTAAAGCCCGGTGATCCGGTGAATTTGGAGCGTGCCATGGCTGCGGGAGGGCGTTTCGGAGGCCACATAGTCTCCGGCCACATCGACGGCACAGGCACGGTCACTGACATAAAAAACGACGGCATTGCGGTTTGGTACACTATCGCTGCAAAGCCCGAGATACTGCGGTATATCGTGGAAAAAGGCTCCGTTGCCCTGGACGGGATCAGCCTTACAGTGGCAAGGGTCACGGCGGAGAGCTTCAGCGTGTCGGTGATCCCCCACACGGCGGCGGTCACTACCCTTTCCCGGCGAAAGACCGGGGATAAGATCAACATCGAGAACGACATCATCGGCAAGTACGTCGAGAAGCTGATGCAGCCGGCGGAGAGCTCCTCCGGCGGCCTGAGCATGGGCTTTTTGGCGGAAAACGGCTTCATTTAAGGAGGTACCATGCTAAGAAAAACAGCGATCGTTACAGCATTCATCATGACGGCAGGGCTCAGCGGCTGCGTTTTTGACAGCCGCAGCGAGGCCCAGGCTATGTCCAGCAGCACCTACGACGTGAGCACTTCGGATACGGCCTTCGTTTTCGGCGGAGAGGTGGCCTCGGTCAGCCTCTCTCCCAGCAGCGACGGGCAGTTCCACGCTCAGGTCACATACAAGGTCCGTGGCTGGCAGGAGAGCGTCTTGCAGGAGATCTTGGACGAGGCGGAGATCTCCACAGAGAGCAGGGACGGAGACTTCCGTGTGTCCTTTGTGAAGAAGGGCACCGATACGCCGATCTGGAAGGCGGTGGACGAGGAGCACCCCAACTGTTCCCTGTCAGTGGAGGCGGAGCTGTTCGTCCCGGAGAGCTTCACCCAGTTCAGCCTCAGCAGCGATGTGGGGAATATCAATGTCACCGACATCGCCGGCACCTTCGACCTTGAGGCCGACGTGGGGAACGTCGCTGCGGAGAGCACCGTGCTCACCGGCGACTGCCGCTTCGTCACCAATGTGGGGAACGTAAGGGTCGGGCTCTCTGAGCCGATCGCCGATGGGAGCAGCCTTGAGGCCAGCTCCGATACGGGGAACGTTCTGCTGACGCTGTCAGGTCAGGAGGAGAAAAACGCCTCGGTCTCGCTGAAGACCAATGTGGGGAACGTGACGCTGGATACCTCCGGAGCAAAATTCACAGACAATGTGGAAAGATCGGCGACCGGCGGCAGCGGCACTGTTGCTTTGGGGAACGGCGCAGAGGCCCAGCTCAGCGCACAAGTGGGAAAGATCAATGTTAAATGAGGGATAGATATGTTTGAGTATAACACAGTCGAGGAGGCCGTCGAGGCCCTTCGAAACGGCGAGGTGATCCTCGTTACAGACGATGAGGATAGAGAGAACGAGGGCGACATGATCTGCGCCGCTCAGTTCGCAACTACCGAGAACGTCAATTTCATGGCGGTCCACGCAAAGGGCCTGATCTGTATGCCTATGAGCATAGAGCTGTGCCGGAAGCTGGGGCTTTGGCAAATGGTGGAGAACAACACCGACAATCACGCCACCGCCTTCACCGTGTCGATCGACCATGTGGAGACCACCACCGGGATCTCCGCAGAGGAGCGTGGCTTTACGGCGAGGATGTGCGTTTCTCCCGATGCAAAGCCCGAGGACTTCCGCAGGCCGGGACATATGTTCCCCCTGACTGCCCGGAAGAACGGCGTGCTGGAGCGTGAGGGCCACACCGAGGCCACTGTCGATCTTATGAGGCTGGCAGGGCTGGAGGAGTGCGGTCTGTGCTGCGAGATCATGCGTGACGACGGTACTATGATGAGGTCCGGCGAGCTCCAGCAGAAGGCCAAGGAGTGGGGGCTGAAATTCATCACGATCCAGGCGCTGAAGGACTATCGAAAGTGCCACGATGAGCTGGTGGAGCTGGTGGCGAACACCAAGCTCCCCACGAAATACGGCCAGTTCAGAGCCTTGGGCTATGTCAACAAGCTCAACGGCGAGCACCACGTCGCTCTGGTGAAGGGCGACATCGGCGACGGGCAGGACATACTCTGCCGGGTACATTCCGAGTGTCTCACCGGAGACGCCTTCGGTTCACTGAAATGCGACTGCGGCCAGCAGTTCGCTGCCGCCATGACCCAGATCGAGAAGGAGGGCCGAGGCGTCCTGCTGTACATGAGGCAGGAGGGCCGTGGTATCGGCCTTATCAACAAGCTCCGGGCCTATGAGCTCCAGGATCAGGGCATGGACACCCTTGAGGCCAACCTTGCGCTGGGCTTTCCCGGCGACATGAGGGAATACTACATCGGCGCACAGATCCTCCGGGACCTGGGCTGCAAGACGCTGAGGCTGCTGACCAACAACCCGGATAAGGTCTATGGGCTGTCAGGCTTCGGGATGGAGATCAAGGAGCGTGTGCCGATCCAGATGGACGCCACGGCCTTCGACCTGTTCTACCTAAAGACAAAGGCCGAAAAAATGGGGCATATCCTTAACTACGGGGAGGATTGAGATGTTTACGTTCTGCTTTGGTATAGTATTTGGGGTATTCATCACAGCGCTGATGATCTACGGTTTGCTGGACGTTTTCAAGAAGAAGGAGCTCAGCGAGGGCTATCCGGAAAGCGTTGAGCTGACAAATCTAGGGGTAGTTTTTCCGCTGATCTATATCGGACTTTCTGTGGGACAGATCATGATCCAGCTGAACGAGCTGAAAAAGGACACCGGCTATGAACGGGCAGGCGACATCATAGTGATAGTGGCGTGGTCAGTTTTTATGCTGTTCTGGCTGACGTACCGCTTTTGGACGAAGGCCTATCTCACCCCGGCCGGCGTTATCACAGCAATGGGCAAAAAGGGTCTCGTTCCCACGGAGGACTGGCAGTATGAGCTGGACGGCAAAAAGGTCAGGCTCTACCGCAAGGACATCGAAAGGCCTGCCAAATTCTCGGCAAAGGACGCCGCAAAACTGGAAAAAATGCTCACCGAGCATTACATAAAGAAAATATGACAAGGAGTAAAAAAATGAAAACTTACGAAGGAAATCTTATACCGAAGGACATTCGCATAGGCATCGTCGTGGCACGTTTCAACGAGTTCATCACCAGCAAGCTCTTGGGCGGAGCTCTTGATACCTTGAAGCGCCACGATATTTCCGAGGACTCTATCGACGTAGCTTGGGTGCCGGGAGCCTTTGAGATCCCGCTCATCGCCCAGAAAATGGCTTCCTGCGGCAAGTACGACGCAGTGATCTGCCTTGGAGCGATCATCAGGGGCAGCACCTCCCACTACGACCTTGTCTGCAACGAGGCCGCAAAGGGCATCGCTCAGGTATCGCTGAAGAGCGGGATCCCGGTGATGTTCGGCGTGATCACTACAGAGAACATCGAGCAGGCTATCGAGCGTGCCGGATCAAAGGCCGGCAACAAGGGCAGCGAGTGCGCTGAGGGCGCTATCGAGATGATCAACCTGATCAGAGAGATCGAGGACTGATGGCGGATCTGATCTTCGACTACGACGGCACCGTCCACGAGACCCTTAGGATCTACGAGCCGGCCTTCCGGAACACCTACGGCTGGCTGGTGGAGAACGGCTACGCTCAGCCAAAGGAGATCTCTTCGGAGGAGATCGGGCACTGGCTGGGGTATAACTCCACCGATATGTGGAACAGCTTCATGCCGGGACTGGACCCTGAGATCAAGGAGAAGGCCCGGATCATGCTGGGGGAGGATATGGCCGAGCGGATAGAGTCCGGACAGGGCGCCCTCTATCCCGGCGCAGAGGAGGTCCTGCTGGGTCTCAGGGAGCAGGGACACACCCTCATCTTCCTGAGCAACTGCCGGATCCACTACATGGAGCGCCACCGGCGAGCCTTCCGGCTGGAGCGGTTCTTCCACCGCTTCTACTGCTGCGAGGAGTTCGGCTTTATCCCGAAATATGAGATCTTCCGCCGCTTCGCCCCGGAGCTGCCCGGCCCCTTCATCGTGATCGGCGACCGCTTCCACGACATCGAGACCGCTGCAAAGAACGGCCTCAGGTCAGTGGGCTGCGGCTACGGCTACGGCACGAAGGACGAGCTCTCCGCTGCGGACATCATCATAAACGACGTCAAACAGCTCCCCGCTGCGGTGGAGGAGCTCCTCCGCTAACGAAAGGAGATACCCGATGGAACTGAAAAAGCTGGCGGCTCTGGCGGCTGCTGCAGTTATGCCGCTTTCCCTTATTTCCTGCACCTTTGGCTATCAGAGCGACCGTGACAAGAAGGAGGCGAGCAATAATGCGAGCCTTCGTCAGGAGGCTCGGACCGCCGATACCTCCGGGATCCTTGACCGGTACGAGAATATCGACATCGACAAGCTCAACAGCGACATCGAGAAGTTCCTTGACGATGTACACAGCTCCGGCAACGACGTTCAGGCCGACATCGACGGCCTGCTGGACACCCTTGCTAAGAGCTACAACGCCAAGACCTTCTCTGAGATCGCATACTATATGGATTTCGGCAGCGACGCTCTTGAGGCGGAGGCCGACGGCTGCACAGAGGAGGCCTCAGTTGCTTACGAGGCCATAAGCTACGCCTTCCATGTGGCCTATCAGAGCGCCTATCCGGAGTACGTTGACCTGATAAGGCCCTATATCGACGACGACTGGCTGGACTATTACAACTCTCCCGGCGTCACGCTGGAGCGTATCGAGAAGAACACCCGTCAGGCCTTTGCCTCCGGCGACAGCGACCTTGACGAGTACTACGATGTGGCCTACGGCAGCGAAACTGACGAGGACAAGCTGGACCTGGAGGCCGCTAAGATCTATTTGCAGATCCTTGAGGGCTACGATACCGAGACCTTCTACGACGATTTCAGCAGAGACTATACCCCGGAGGAGATCATGCCGGTCTGTGAGATGGTCCGCAGCGAGCTGGTGCCGGTGTCTCAGCACGGCCTTGACGCTGTCATGGACCACCCCAGCTATGAGGACCTGATCGGAGCGGACTTTCCCGGCGATGAGCTGCTGCCGACTCTGCAAAAGTACGCAGAAAGGCTCTCTCCTCAGATCGGCGAGGCGGCGAAGAGGCTCTCCGACAAGGACCTGTGCTTCATAACAGAGGGCAGGAACAGCTACAACGGCAGCTTCACGGCGACCCTTCCGGCAGACGGCGACTCAGTGATCTACATCTACCGGGACGAGCTCGTGACAGACATGATCGGCATAATACATGAATTCGGCCATTTCTACGCCTCCTACTACGACGATACCAGCGCCTATGACCAGACCAATTGCCTTGATGTGGCTGAGATCCAGTCTCAGGGCATGGAACTGCTCTTCCTCCAGTTCTATGACGAGATCTTCGGGGACAACGGCAGCATCATGCGTCTGTACAAGCTCAACGACATACTTGACTATGCGATAAGCGGCTGTCTTATGGCGGAGTTCGAGTACAAGGTGCTGGAGAACAGGGACAGCCTCACTCCCGAGGAGGTAGTGGAGTGCTACCACGAGATCATGGACGACTACTACCCTGACTCTCATTTCTACTACGTTTCCCACATCTTCGAGCAGCCGGGATACTATATAAGCTACGGCGTTTCGGCGCTGGCAGCTCTGGACATCATCAGCGACTGCTACGACGACCGTGACAGAGCTCTTGAAAAATACGAGAAGATCGCCCATGTGAAGGCCTTCTCGCCGGATTGCTCCTTCAAGGCTGCCCTCAGCGACTGCGGGCTCAGCGACGTGCTCACTGAGGACTACATCAAGGGCCTTGCTGCTACAGTAGACGGACTTATCTCAAGAGAGGAGGGCTGAGAGCTCTCCCGAACAAAAAATGCTCCCTTCGGGGAGCATTTCTTTTATTCTGTTCTAAGGGCCTCGACGGGATCCTTCTTAGCAGCCACACGGGAGGGTATGACTCCGGCGATAAGGGTCAGGATCATGCTGATCAGCACTAAGATCACTGCTCCTGCCAAAGGAAGGTGGGCCCGGAGAGTGTCGAGTGTGGTGACGTGGTGTATGATGTAGTTTATGGGAATGGTCAGCAGCACCGAGACTCCGATGCCGATAAGTCCGGCTGTAAGTCCCACCAGCAGGGTCTCTGCATTGAAAACGGTGGAAACATCGTGCTTTGAGGCGCCTATGGCTCTCAGGATACCGATCTCACGGGTCCTTTCGAGGACTGAGATGTAGGTGATGATACCGATCATGATCGAGGATACCACCAGCGAGATCCCTACGAAGGCGATCAGCAGATAGGAGATACCGCTGATGATCCCGGTGATAGAGGACATCAGCAGGGCGACGTAGTCCGTGTAGTGGATCACATCTGCCTCCGCAGCGCCGTCGTTGTAGCGCTCGATCGCGTCTGAGATCGTGTCCTTGTCCTCGAAGGTCTTGGCGTAGATCCTGATCTCTGAGGGATCGTCCTTGTCAGCGACTCCTAAGAGCTTGAGATTGTCCTCATAGGTGGAGCTGGAGATCTGCTCGGGGGTGAACTCCTCAAATACCTTGACGTACATCTCGTTGGTGATCGGAGACTTGTCAAGGAGCTCTGCCAGCTCGTCGGCTGTCATTGCAGAGAGCTGCTGAGCAGCGGCCTCGGCGTACTGAGCAGAGATCTGCTCGGTGACGGCCTGCTGAGCGAAGCTGAACACCTCGTCGTCGGTGAGGGACTGTATATAGCCGCTCACCTGAGTGCTGTCCACGCCCAGCTCCTGAGAGTACATCTCTGAGACCTGAGATATGAACTGCTCCCTGTCGAAGTCCTGGAGGGCGGCGTCCACCTGGGCCTGGAGCTGTGCCGGGTCGGGCTGAGAGGCGATAAATCTGTAAACATCGGCCTTCCTGTTAGTATCGGCGTTCTTGATATAGTCCTTAGCGGTGGAGACCATCTCCTCCTCGCTGGGGCCGGTATAGTCCTCTGTCTGGAACTTAGTGCCTGTGATCAGGTCGTTCTCCTTGTCGGCCACCTGAGCCTTTACCAGATCACTGGCGTTGGTGGTCTCGATGATGTATTCGGTCAGGAGGTTCGTGTAGCCCAGATAGCCTGTGATCATGGGAGCCTTCACGTCCTCGCCGGGGCGTATGAAGCCTGTGATCTTGATGTCAGTTCCGATGTCGGAGGAATTGAACAGGTACTCAAGACCCGTGTCCGTGGAAGTCAGATCCACAGTGCCCTTTCCGGACTCGGTGGTCTGGTAATACTCGCAGGGGAGGATCAGCTTGAACTCCTTGTCAAGGATCTCGTCGAAGGACCACTCAACCTCGCCGTAATCCTCGATCACCTCGTTGTTGAGGACGGCCTTCAGGTTCTTTGAGAAGATCTCAGGGTCCTTTAGACCGAGGGAATACACGATGATGTCCGGGAGCTCGTTGTTGCCGGTGAGTACGATCACGGCCTCGTCGTAGCTGTCGGGCCACTCTCCGTAGACCAGCTCATACTGGTTCTTCAGCAGGTCGTTGATCGGCTGTCCGTCCTCGCCGGGGAGGAGCTCCTCCATAACGTTCAGGCCGAACATGGAGGTCTCCATAGAGGCCATGGGGTTGTTCATAGCCGAGGCCATGAAGTCTGAGTCGCTCATGCCCAGGGCCTTGCCGTACATATCCATGAAGTCCACCTTGACTATGGTGCCGTCGGGGGACTTGGTGAACACGGGCATCTGTATGTCATAGCTGTAGGCAACTGCGCTGGCATTTTCAGCGATGTCCTCGTCCAGCTCCACGAAGGTCTGGAAGTCCTTCATGTTGTTTATCTGCTTAGCGGCGGAGTTGAAGGAGTTGAACATATCGTAAACGGCCGTATTTGCGTAAACGGTGTCGTCCTTGAACTCACGCTTATTGTACTCGTCCTGCTGGTCGATAAGGGCCCTCACCATGCTGTCGGTGTCGGCGTTCTCACGGTATATCCTCAGAGGATAGGAGGAAAGGGTCTCCTCCTGGACCTGGTCGATATAGTCGTTGATACCGGTGGAAAGGGCCAGGATCAGGGCGATGCCGATGATACCGATCGAGCCTGCGAAGGCGGTCAGGATCGTCCTGCCCTTCTTGGTCAGCAGGTTGTTCAGTGAGAGGGCCACGGCTGTGCCGAAGGACATAGAGACCCTCTTCTTCTCGGCAGGCTTCTCCTTGTCGGTCACCTCCGGTACGAAGGGATCGCTGTCGGAGGTGAGCTGGCCGTCCTTTATGCGGACGATACGGGTGGAATACTTCTCGGCCAGCTCCGGGTTGTGAGTTACCATGATGACCAGCTTATCCTTGGCGATCTCCTTGAGGAGCTCCATCACCTGTATGCTGGTCTCGCTGTCCAGAGCGCCTGTGGGCTCGTCAGCAAGGAGTATATCCGGGTCATTGATCAGGGCACGGGCGATAGCCACACGCTGCATCTGTCCGCCGGAGAGCTGGTTGGGGCGCTTGTGGATCTGGTCAGCCAGGCCCACCTTTTCCAGGGCTTCCTTGGCACGCTTCCTGCGCTCAGCCTTGGAGGCTCCCGAGATAGTAAGGGCCAGCTCGACGTTTGAGAGCACAGACTGGTGAGAGATCAGGTTATAGCTCTGGAAGATGAACCCGATCGAGTGGTTCCTGTAGGCGTCCCAGTCCCTGTCCTTGTACTCCTTGGTGGAGACTCCGTTGATCACAAGGTCACCTGAGGTATAGTGGTCAAGGCCGCCGATGATATTGAGCAGGGTGGTCTTTCCGCAGCCTGAGTGGCCGAGGATCGAGACGAACTCGCTCTCACGGAAGGTGATGCTGACGCCATTCAAGGCAGTCACGGCAGTATCGCCCTGTCCGTAGGTCTTGACGATGTCCTTTAACTGAAGCATAGATCATCCTTTCCTTTGTTAGCCGCCGATTTTGGCAATGCAATTAACAAAAAACATGGTCGTATTGTTTACAAAGCCAATTATATCATTTTGACGAAAAACTGTCAATGTTTTTGGCAATATTTCACGATCTTTTCACATTAGATCTGTAAACAGTTACAGGGACGCCCTAAAGCGTCCCTGTCGGTATTTTATTTCATGCCGTACTTCTTCAGAAGAGCCTCGATCTTCTCGTGAGGATCTAAGATCTTGCTGATAGAGACCTCATGATTGATAGCCTCGATGAAGTAGGAGATGTACTTCGACACGTCTACCTCGTGGAACCAAGGCCTGCTCAGCAGCTCAGGGCTCCTGTAGGTAAGGTTAGTTCCGAAAACGCCGTCGATTATGCCGTCCTCATAGGCCTTGTCGAACTTGTCCAGGCCGTTGGTGAAGATAGCGTATGTAGCGTAGGTGAAGATCCTTCCGGCATTCCTGTTCTTGAGGTTATAAGCCAGATCCAGCATCGACTCACCGGAGGAGATTATATCGTCGGCCACGAAGATGTCCTTGCCCTCAACGGGATTTCCAAGGTACTCATGAGCAACGATGGGGTTGCGGCCGTTAACGATCTGAGAGTAGTCACGGCGCTTATAGAACATTCCCATATCCACGCCTAAAACAGAAGCATAGTACATATTTCTGTTGAGAGCGCCCTCGTCGGGAGAAACGATCATGAACTTGTCCTTTGTGAAGGTGACGTCCTGAACGTTCTTGAGGATAGCCTTGAGCACCTGATAGGTAGGCATAACGTTATCGAAGCCCATGAGGGGGATAGCGTTCTGCACTCTGGGGTCGTGGGCGTCGAAGGTGACGATGTTGGAAACTCCCATAGCCTCCAGCTCCTGAAGAGCACAGGCGCAGTCCAGAGACTCACGGTAGCTCCTTCTGTGCTGTCTGCCGCCGTAGAGGATAGGCATGATCACGTTGATGCGGTGAGCCTTTCCGCTTGCAGCCTGGATTATACGCTTCAGGTCCTGGAAATGATCGTCGGGGGACATAGCGTTCTGGAAGCCGAAGTAGTCGTACTTCACGTTGTAGTTGCCCACATCGATGATGATGAACAGGTCCTTTCCACGGACAGTGGACTTGATAAGTCCCTTACCGTCGCCGGAGGAGAATCTGGGACACTCGCTCTCGATGAGGAAGGTGTCAACGTCCTGTCCGGCTCTGCGGGCCCAGTCAACAAGGTAGTTGTTGATCTTCTCGCCCACCTCGGTGATGCTGTTCATGGCGATGATACCGATGGGAGCGGCGCTTGAGCTGGTTGCGAATAGATTTTCACTTGAGGCAGTCATAAGTTTTTCCTTTCAGATACGGGAGAGTTCGGTCGTTCACTTACAGAAATTCTCTATATAGTTCTCGATATCGCCGGCGATTATCTCCTTGGCGGTATCAGCGTGATCGACCTCGTTGACGGCTGTCGTTTTGTTTTCAAGCTCCTTATAGACCGTGAAGAAGTGGGTCATCTCGTCAAAAACGTGCTTTGGAAGCTGTTCGATGTCCATATACATATTGTAATTAGGATCGTCGAAGGGGATAGCGATGATCTTGTCATCTCTGTGGCCGTTATCCAGCATCCTGATGACGCCGATGGGATAACACTTCACTAAAGTCAGGGGGATAAGCGTTTCTGAGCAGAGCACCAGCACGTCCAGCGGGTCGTTGTTGTCGGAGAAGGTACGGGGGATGAAGCCGTAGTTGGCAGGGTAGTGGGTAGAGGTGTGGAGGATGCGGTCCATACGGATGAAGCCGGTATCCTTATCCAGCTCGTACTTGATCTTGCTGCCCTTCTCGATCTCGATAACAGCGTAGAAGCTGTCGGGGCTGATACGCTTTGGGCTTATGTCATGCCAGATATTTCTCATAATGACCCTCCGCAAAAAAGTTCTTCCGGCAAAGATCCTGCCGGAGCGGTCCGGACGGATACAGGCATATCCGCCGATAAAAATTAGTATTTCCTAATAAATAGTATACCATTTTTTCGCAAAAAGTCAATAAGGGAGGTGATTTTCGGCGATATGATATAATTTATAGCGATATGCAGAAAATTTTTCGGTCTAAGTAACATAAAGGCGAAAAGTGGGGAAAGCTCCCCATATACCGGCAGGAACGGCACTTGTCAGGAGGCCTTTCCGGGAGGGGAGAGAGTACGAAAAAGTATGAATAAAAGGTAAATTTTGCTAATGAAAAATTATTATAAAAAACTATTGATTTTTGTTTCGGAATATTGTACAATATATATAAGCAACATTATGGAAAGGAGCGTGTGACCGCTTTGACTAAACACAGAGTCGCCGTTATCGTCGCTGGCATCGATCAGAGTTACCAGAGCGCTATCCTTGAGGGCATGAGGACCTCTGCTGAGAGCTGCGGCCTAGACATTTCAGTTTTTGCTTCATTCAGCGGCACTATGGGCAATCTCCGCCACGATAAGGGCGAATTCAACATCTTCCGTCTGCCGAATTTCTCTGACTTCGACGGCGCCGTTCTCCTTACAAATACTATCGACTATCCCCCGGTGGTCTCTGATATAATCACAAGGATCCGTGAGGCTCAGATCCCGGCGGTGTGCATAGATAACGACATACCGGATATGCTGTATATCGGTATCGACAACCGCACTGCCATGAGGAACATCACTGAGCACTTCATCTCTGTCCACGGCTTTACCGATATATGCTATATCTCAGGCCCTGCGGATAACCCGGAGAGCGCCGACCGCCTTGGAGCTTTCCTTGAGGTCATGGAGGCCCACGGTCTCTCGGCAGGGGAGGACCGGATCTATTACGGAGATTTCCGAGCTCCGGCCGGTACCGCCGCCGTGGAGCATTTCCTTGCCGCCCGTGAGACGATGCCTCAGGCTATCATCTGCGCCAACGACGTCATGGCTGCTACTGCTATCAACCGCCTGGCAGAGGCCGGATATAAGGTGCCGGAGGATATAGCTGTTTCCGGCTTCGACAATACCTACAGCAGACATAATTATCAGGTGGAGCTGACTACCGTTGACCGCCCGTTGAGCCTTTCAGGTTCACTGGCCTGCAAGATGCTCAGGGACTATTTCAGCAAGACCCTCAGCGGCAGGAGCGTGGTGCTGGATATGTCAGAGCGCTTCGCCGAGAGCTGCGGATGTTCCTCGGGGACTGTCTACGACATCGAGGATTACCGCCGGCTAAACTACAATAACTACCGGAAATTCGAGATGTCTGAGTTCTATCTGTCGGATTTCAACCGGCTCTCCTGCGACCTGTTGGGATGTAATTCCTTCGGGGAGTACATAGCTTCCCTCAAGAGCTTCATTAAGCAGATGGACCCCGGTGAGTTCTACTTCTGCCTCTGTGAGGACTGGGACGACGAGACCGAGGTGGAGGCCGCCGGCAGCGAGGATCTGAAGACACCCGATACCTACACCGAGAACGTACTTACCGCTATCGCTTATAAGAACGGAGAGTTCTTGGAGGGAGGCACCTTCCCCACAAGACAGCTCCTGCCCTTCTCCGGCGAGGACGAGCCTGCCGGAAGGTTCTACTACTTCGTGCCTCTCCACTTCGGCGAGAGGTGCCTTGGCTATATGGCGATCAGGGACTGCAAGGTGCCGCTGCACAATACGGTCTTCCAGAACTGGTGCATAAGCATAAGCAATTCCCTTGAGAATATCAGAAAGCTGATCAATATGGACTTCGCCGTTAGAAGGCTCAGCCGCCTCTACACCCGGGACACCTTCTCCGGGATCTATAACCGCAACGGCTTCGTTGAGGCTACCTCTGAGCTCTATCGGAAGTGTGCCGAGGAGAAGCGTGAGATCATGCTCATGTTCATCGACCTTGACGGCCTAAAGATCATCAACGATACCTTCGGACACAATGTGGGCGACAACGCTATCAGCGATATTGCCGAGATCCTCTGCGATACCTGCGTCAATGACGAGATCTTCTGCCGGTTCGGAGGGGACGAGTTCATCATCTTCAGCGCAGACTGCACCGACCTTATGGCAAAGCGCCTCACCAGCCAGATCGAGGAGGCTATCCACGATATAAACGAGAGCGGCGTGAACCCTTATGAGCTCAGCGCAAGCACCGGCTACGTCATCGCTGTCCCAGAGCCCGACGAGGATCTGTTCAACTTCGTGACGGCTGCCGACAAGAAGATGTACATCGAAAAGCGCAAGAAGAAGCTCTCACGCTACCTTAAAAGCTGACAAAACAAAGGCAGACACCTCGCATGAGAGTCTGCCTTTTTCACTTAGAGAGTTCTTGGAGGAGTTGAACGAGAGTGTTTTATTTCATGGCAGGTGCCCTTAGCATCTACAATATCATACTGATCGCTGCGGCAGTCATACCGGCGGTCTTCCTTATGATCAAGGTCTACCGCTCGGACAGGCTGGAGAGCGAGAGCCCGAGACTGCTGTGGTCCCTTGTGATCGCCGGGATCCTGTCGTCCCTGCTGGCCTTGGTGGAGGAGAAGATCGGCGGAGGGATACTGTCCCTTTTCGTCAGCGAGAAGTCCCGGCTATACGATGTGCTCCTCTACTTCGTGGTGGTGGCTGTCTCTGAGGAGAGCTCGAAATACCTGCTGCTCAAAAGACACACCTGGACCCACCAGGAGTTCAACTGCCAGTATGACGGAGTGGTCTATGCGGTCTTCGTTTCGCTGGGATTTGCCTTGTGGGAGAACATCAGCTATGTCACCTCCTTCGGGTTTTCTGCGGCCCTTATCCGTGCAGTCACGGCTGTTCCCGGACATGCCTGCTTCGGCGTTTTCATGGGAGTTTTCTACGGGCTGGCAAAGAAGTGCTCCAACAGAGGGGACCTTGCCGGCGAGAAGCTGTTCAGGCGGCTGAGCGTGATCGTACCGGTGCTGCTCCACGGCGCTTACGACTACATAGCGACCATGAACAACGTCCCCAGCGGCTGGTATTTCGCAGGCTTCGTCGGGGCGCTGTTCATCGTTTCCTATTTCCTTGTGGGCAGGATGTCCAAGAAGGACAGCTACATCTAAGCATGAAAAAAGCCATAGTACGGAGATACTATGGCTTTGTTTTATAGTTCAAGGAGGATCTGCTTGCCGCTGGGCTCATACTGCTGGAAGGTCACTCCGCAGCGCTCAAATAGGATCATAGAGGCCTTGACACTGTCGGTATCGGCGTATTTGTTGCTGTGGTAGACCACTCGCTTGATCCCGGCCTGGATCAGTGCCTTTGCACATTCGTTGCAGGGGAAGAGGGTGACGTAAAGCGTGCAGCCGTAAAGATCTGCGGAATTGCTGTTGAGGACGGCATTGAGCTCGGCGTGGCATACGAAGGGATACTTCGTGTCAAGGGGAGTCTCGCCGGTGCGCTCCCAGGGCATATCGTCGTCATTGCAGCCTGTAGGCATACCGTTATAGCCGACGGCAACGATCTTTTTCCGGGAGTTTACGATACAGGCTCCCACCTGAGTATTGCTGTCCTTGCTCCTTTGAGCGGAGAACATGGCGATCCCCATGAAGTACTCGTCCCAACTGATGTGATCGGTCCTTTTCATAACAGTACACCTCTTGTTCGTTTGAAATAGTGAGATCTTAGCCGACCTGACTTGACAAAGCAAGTAAGATAACAAGACAAGTCTGACTTAGCAAGTCAGCTAACGCCCTATCCATGGCCGGAAATAATTGCGCTGCGCCCGATTGATCAAAAAGCGGCGGCCATTAGCTGTATCGATCGCGGTGTGATCTTAGCCGTTTATGGCAGCTTCGGCGCGTAATTGTGGTCGAGCTGACTTGACAAAGCAAGTAAGATAACAAGACAAGTCTGACTTAGCAAGTCAGCTAACGCCCTATCCATGGCCGGAAAAATTGCGCTGCGCCCGCTCGGCGCTGGTTGGGGCAGCGGGATTTGAACCCACGAAATGACAGAGTCAAAGTCTGTTGCCTTACCGCTTGGCTATGCCCCAGTAACTATACTATTATACCACGATCCGGGCTGTAAATCAAGGCCTTTTTACGAAAAAAACAGCGCCGGGAGCTCCCGGCGCCTTTTGTTCAGACATTCTTCCCTTCCTTGAAGGCCATCATCATATCGTTGGTCAGGCTGAAGCCGTCGGGCTGGCCGGTGATGCCGCTGCGCTCTGTCCAGACCGCACTGGAGAGCTCGCTCTCGTCCAGACAGACGCTGTCGCTCCCGTCCACATCGCAGAAAAAGCCTGCCAGGATACTCCCGGAATATCCCCAGGGCTGAGACTTGTAATAGCGGATATTCTTCACCCTTAGGCCAACCTCCTCGCTGACCTCACGGGCAACGGTCTCCTCGAAGGTCTCGCCGATCTCGGTAAAACCGGCAACTAAGGCGTCGTAGGCGAAATTTCTGTTCTTGGCGTAGCGTGTGATCAGGAGCCGGTCTCCGTTGGTGACTCCCACTATCACGGCCGGGTTGATCCGGGGGTAGATTATCCTACAGCAGCCCGTACACAGCAGCGCCCTCTCGGCGGCGTCGGGAACTGTCTTGCTGCCGCAGGAGCCGCAGCACCGGTTGTCCCTGTACCAGCCGGCAAGGTGGTAGGCTGTGAAAAGAGCCATCACATTGACGTTCAGAGCTCCCTCTGCGTAGCGGAGCTTCTTCACATTGACGTACCTAAAGCCCTCCGCCGGGGGGAGCTTCTCATCGAGGGCGAGAAAGTACCTGTGCTCTCCGATCGTGAAGAGGTAGATCGAGCTCTTGACCCTGCCGAGCTGCGAAAGTGCCGGGAAGGGCTGCTCCACATCGGCGCAGGAGAGGACCGTGGCGTTTTCAAAGTGGAAGATGAGGTCGCTGGCCTCCGGCTTTAGGTCGGGGGAATAGCTGTTGTCCAGCCGCAGCGGAGAGATGTCCTGAAGCATGGCTTACTCCTTTTTACTTGTTTCTTTGGCGAGCTCGTTCATCGAGCGGAACTCCAGCACCGCCATGATCACAGCCACTGTCCCTGAGAGCAGGTCTGCGATAGGGCCGGTGAAAACTATGCCGTCGATCCCCATGAAAAGGGGAAGGATAAGCAGGAAGGGTATGAAGAAGAGGATCTGTCTCGTCAGGGACAGGAAGACTCCCTTGATCGGCTTTCCGATAGATGTGAAAAAGGTGGAGGTTATGGGCTGGATAGCGTTTAGCCAGGTGAAGAACAGGAAGATCCGGAAGAACCTTGCGCCGAACTTGAAATATGTATCGCTGCCCTCGCCGAAGAGGGAGAGGATCTGACGGGGGACCGTCTGGAAGGCGATGAATGCGGCTGCTGAGATCCCGACGCCGGCAGTGAGAGCCAGTCTGTAGGCCTTCTTCACACGGTCGTACTGCTTAGCGCCGTAGTTGAAGCTCTCGATGGGCTGGGTCCCCTGAGCAAGGCCGATAACGATCGAGAACACGATCATGTTGACCTTCATGACGATCCCGGCAACTGCAAGAGGCTCGGAGTCGCCGTATTCTGAGAGCTTTCCGTAGTGGCGGAGGGAGTTGTTGAGAACGATCTGGACCACTGCGATAGCGAGCTGGTTGAAGCAGGAGGCCATCCCGATAGAGGCGATGCGATTTACTGTCGGGAAATGAGGCTTATAGTCCTTTCTGGTCAGCTCTACCGTGCGAAATCTCCGCATATAAACGATGACCATGATCGCTGAGATGAGCTGGCCGATGACCGTGGCAGCCGCAGCGCCGGTCATTCCCCATTTGAATACCAGCACGAAGAGAGCGTCAAGGCCGGTGTTGATGAAGGCTCCGGTCAGGTTGCAGGCCATGGTCATCTGAGGGCTGCCGTCGGCACGGATGATGTGTCCGCCGCCTGTCGTGAGTATCAGGAAGGGGAAGCCCAGAGCTGTCACACGGACGTATTCCTGAGCGTAGGGCAGGACGTCCTTTGACGAGCCGAAAATATTCAGCAGGGGAGTCAGGAAGATCAGCGTGACCGTGCTGATCAGGACTCCGCAGACGATGAGCATAGTTATGGCGTTCCCGGCAAAGGCTCCGGCACGCTTGGTGTCGCCCCGGCCCATGGTCAGGTTGAAGCAGGAGGCTCCGCCTATGCCGAGGAGAAGAGCGACTGCCATACAGGCAGTTGAGAATGGGAAAGCCACGTTGGTGGCGGCGTTGCCCAGCATACCAACGGCCTGGCCGATGAAGAGCTGATCGACGATATTGTACAGGGCGCTCACCAGCATACCGATGATGCTGGGGATAGCGAATTTCAGCATGAGCCCGCCCACGGGAGCGCTGCCGAGGGGATTTTGCTTTTTAGTTTCTTCCATTTTTTTACCTTCTAACATTTTTACTAATTTATCATTATAGCATATGTTAAAGGAAATTGCAAGTGGCGGAGGGCCATGCGCCTGGTGTTTTTTGAAATGCGGTCTTGGGAGATCTTGTAGGGGCGAATTCCGTTCGCCCGGCGGTTTTTCACACATGGCCGGGAGGCCGATGGCGGCCTCCCCTACGTTTTCTGGTCCCACGGACGGCCAATGGCCGTCCCTACACATCGTAAAACATTGTGGGTCGATATGGGTGACTCCCCACAGTGTGGGGAGATGTCAGCGAAGCTGACAGAGGGGACGGGTCCCGGTTAGGGATCGACCCCTACATTTTTCTGGGGAGGCACGGGCGCACACTGTGCGCCCCTACAAATACGTCGCCGAAGGCGACACAATAACTCTCAACTCTCCACTTTCAACTCTCAACTTAATAACCCAGAACTCCCAGAAACAACAGAGCCGCTCCGAAGAGCGGCTCTTGCCTTACATTTCTTTTACCAGCGAGCGGAAACGCTCCATAGCCTCGACCGTGCGGTCCCTGTCGCCGAAAGCCGTCAGTCTGAACCAGCCCTCGCCGTTCTTTCCGAAGCCTGCACCGGGAGTCCCCACAACTGCGATCTTCTCCAGCATCAGGTCGAAAAATTCCCAGCTCCCCATATCGCCGGGGCATTTGAACCAGATGTACGGCGAGTTGATCCCGCCTGTGAACTTCACCCCGAGCTCGGTCATGGTCTCGGCGATGATCCTTGCGTTCTCCTGATAATAGGCGATGTTCTCACGGATCTGAGAAAGCCCCTCCTCGGTGAAAACAGCCGCCGCAGCGCACTGTACCGGGTAGGAGACACCGTTGAACTTGCTGCCCTGACGCCTTCCCCAAAGCTGAGCCAGAGAGACCTCAGTGCCGTCGCTGGCCTTGACCTTGAGAGCCTCCGGGATCACTGTGTAGCCGCAGCGCATACCGGTAAAGCCGGCGGTCTTTGACAGCGAGCACATCTCGATCGCCACCTCCTTGGCGCCCTCTACGCAGAAAATGCTCCTGGGAACGTCGGGGTCGGTGATGAAGGCCTCATATGCGGAATCGTAGATGATCACGGCGCTGTTGCGCTTTGCGTAGCCGATCCACTGCTCGAGCTGGGCCTTCGTGTAGACCGAGCCTGTGGGGTTGTTCGGCGAGCAGAGGTAGATGATGTCGGCGTGGACGGACTCATCAGGCATGGCTGCGAAGCCGTTCTCCTCGTTGGAGTCAGCGTAGATGATCCTTCTGCCGCTCATGAGGTTAGAGTCCACATACACCGGGTAGGCCGGATCGGTGACGAGGATCGTGTTGTCGTCGCCGAAGATGTCAACGATGTTTCCGCAGTCGCTCTTGGCGCCGTCGTTTATGCGGATCTCTGAGGGAGCAACATCAGCTCCCAGGCTCTTATAATATCCGGAAACGGCCTCACGCAGGAAGTCGTAGCCTGCGCCGCTGTCCTCATAGCCCCTGAAGGTCTCCTTGACGCCCATTTCGTCGCAGCCCTTCTTCATGGCCTCGATCACCACGGGAGCGATCGGCAGGGTAACGTCACCGATGCCCATCCTTATGATGTCAGCGTCGGGGCGAGCCTCCTTGAAGGCAGCTATCTTCTTTGCGATGTTGATAAAAAGGTAATTTTTTTCCAGTTTCAGGAAATTTTCGTTCAGCTTCGGCATACAGCGCCCTCCTTTGCTTTTTCGATGTAGCTGTCATCTATCGTTCCGTCGCAGATAAATGCGGCAGGACCGGTCATCAGGACCGTCCCGTCTGACCTGTAGACGATGCGGAGATCTCCCCCACGAAGGTGGATCAGGATCTCGTCGTCCTGTGAGCAGAATCCGTTCAGAACGGCTGCAACTGCCGAAGCGCAGGCTCCTGTGCCGCAGGCGAAGGTCTCGCCGCTGCCACGCTCCCAGACCCTCATCTGTAGGGTATGGCTGTCGATGACACGGATGAATTCGGTGTTGATCCTGTTGGGGAAGAGCTCGTGTTCTTCCATTGGAGGGCCTATTTTTTCAAGGTCCAGAGAGTCCACGTCCTCCACGAAAATGACAGCGTGGGGGTTCCCCATGGAAACGCAGGTGACGGACCAATTCTGATCCCCGGCGGTGACGGGCTGAGCGACAAAGCGCTCAAGATCGCTGTTTACAGGGATATTTTTCGGCTCAAGAACGGCCTTTCCCATGTCCACCCTCACCAGCTCCACCTTATCGTCCTTCAGAAAGAGCTTTAGGTACTTTATGCCTGAATTTGTCTCAAGAGCAATGTCAGTCTTAGCTGTCAGGCCTTTTTCGTAAACATATTTTCCGATACAGCGAGTGGCGTTGCCGCACATCATGGCCTCAGAGCCGTCAGCGTTGAAGATCCTCATACGGAAGTCCGCCTTATCGGAGGGCATGATGAGGACCAGTCCGTCGGAGCCGATGCCTTTGCGGACATCGCTGAGCACGACGGAGAGCTTTTCCGGCTCAGTGACCTGCTGATCGAAGCAGTTCACATAGATATAGTCGTTGCCTATACCGTGCATTTTAGTAAATCTCATATTATTCTCCTACTGTGACTCATGCAGGAGAAAGAGCAGCCGGCGGACTGCGCTGCTGACACGCATCACCGCCAATTCAATAATAACACAATGATCCGTTTGTGTCAAGTAACAGTTTTGTTTTTTGTTTCTCTTTGTAGGGACGGCCATTGGCCGTCCACATGACCTGTTTGATCGTAGGGGACGGCGTCCTCGACGTCCCGGCCGATCGATCGGATATCCGGAAACAAATTGTAGGCGCGAACATCGTTCGCCCGGCCTCCTTCGACGACACATACCTCGTTGCCACTGAGCGGCAAGGCTCACCTAATGGACCGGTGGGAGGGGACGCTCTCACTTGCAGAGCGTCCCCTCTTGAAAAACAGTCCGCCGGACTGTTTTTCAATTCACCCCTTGCAGATGCGCCTTCGTAAGAAGAGTTTCGCCCTCTGCGGAGGGCGACCAAGGGCACTGCCCTTGGATCCCGGCAGGGAGCGAGCGGCTCCCTGCACCCCGCAATAATTATTTTGCTCAGCCAACATTTCAAGTCCCAAACAAAAACCGGAGAACGCTCACGCTCTCCGGAAATGCTCGTATTCAGTTCTGCCCGTCGATCTGTGCAACGGCTGCGTCCAGCCAGTCGCCCTCGAAGAGCTCGATAGTGCCCTGATCGCACTGCTTGGCCAGGTCCGGACATACCGGGATCTGGGCCAGCACCGGGATACCGTACTCCTTGGCGATGTCCTCGATATGGCTGTCACCGTAGATCTTATGGCGCTTGCCGCAGTCGGGACATTCAAAATAGCTCATGTTCTCGATGATACCGAGGATCGGTATATCCATCAGCTTGGCCATCTTAACGGCCTTCTCCACGATCATGGATACCAGCTCCTGGGGGGAGGTAACGATCACGATACCGTCCACAGGCAGGGACTGGAACACTGTCAGGGGAACGTCACCTGTTCCGGGAGGCATATCCACGAAGAGGTAGTCGATGTCCTTCCAGATAACGTCCGTCCAGAACTGCTTTACCACTCCTGCGATAACGGGTCCCCTCCACACAACGGGATCGCTCTCGTTCTCAAGGAGGAGGTTTATCGACATAACGTCGATGCCCATTTTGCTCTTAGTGGGGATGATCCCGAACTCACAGGCATCGGCCTTGCCGTGGATACCGAAGGCCTTAGGCACCGAAGGACCGGTGATGTCGGCGTCCATTATGCCCACGTTCTTGCCGAGACGCTGCATGGAGACTGCCAGCAGGGAGGAGATCATGGTCTTGCCCACGCCGCCCTTTCCGCTGACGACGCCGATCACCTTGCCGATGCTGCTCATTTTATTGGGTTCTTCTAAAAGGGACTGGGGCTTGCTGCTGCAATTTCCTGCGCTGGGGCAGCCTGAACAGTCCTGAGGCTTACAATTTTCGCTCATTTTCAATGCTCCTTTTGTTATGATAAGGATAGTATATCACATTTCTGTGAAAAAATCAACAGTCCTGCTCCTGATCCTCCGGGAGCGCCGGTCCCATGCTTTCGATCAGCTCCTGGTGCTCCTTGATGAACAGCGGCGGCACCTCGCATTTCAGGTCAGCAATGATCAGGTCGCAGTCGTCCAGCTCTGCCCTTGCCTCCTGCTCACGGCCGTTGGCGAAGAGGAGCCCTGCCAGCTCTAATGAGATCGCAGCTCTCCGGTAGTTCTCATGCTCGGTCCGTGTGGGAGATGCTCCGAGGGGGAGTATGTTCCGCCCACGCTCGTGGAGGGCCTTGGCGGCCTGTGCGTACTCCAGCGCTGCGGCCAGATCGCCCTCGACTCGCTTGCAGATCGAAGCGAAGATCGCATAGTCCGTCACGCCCTCGGGGAGGAACGAGATCTGCCATTCGGTCAGCTCCTCGTTCTTTTCTAAAAGGTCATAGGCGGCCTTTGAGTTCCCTGTGAGGATAGCGGCGTTGATCTCGGCAGTCAGAAGGCCAAATCTTGAGTTCTTTTCCGGGTCGTAGTCCCGGCGTGCGTCCTCCAGGCACTGGCTGACCCTCTCCCTTTCGAGGCGGTAGCCGCAGATCGTCAGCAGGCTTTCGTCCAGACTGAACCTCAAGGCCGGATCGGTCTCGGCCTGGAGGAGCCTTTCGGTCTCCTCCAGGAGCTTATCCGAGCACAGGTCGTTCTTATGGAGCTGGTAATAGTCCTTGTACTTCTGGTAGAAGGCCTGCCCCGCCTTGTTCTGGGACTTTCCGCCGGAGATCCTCCTCAATAGCCTCTTGGTGGAGGCAATGCTGACGATCAAGGCCAGCAGGAATGAGACTGCCAGATACACCACCAGCATTGCAGCCTGGAGCAGGACAAACCTCAGGAAGCTGCCCTTTGAGAGCAGGAGCATGACGATGCTCCCCACGACCACTATCGGCAGCAGGAGCCTGAACTCGATGTTTATTATCCGGTTCGGGAGCTCATTGCGCCGCTGGATCCTGTCAAGGCACTTGTCTAGCTCCTTTGTTGAAACGTATCTCATGTCATCACCTGTATTTGTAGACCGTGGCAGCCTCGAAGCCGTCCAGCAGGGTGGTCATCTTGCCGAAGGCCATGCCTGTGCCCTTAGCTACGCAGTTTATGGAGTCCTTTGCTATGCGGCAGTTTATTCCGAGAGTCCTCTTGATGAGCTGAGTGAGGCCGCCCAGCAGAGCTCCGCCGCCGGTGAGCAGCAGGCCGTTGTCGTAAATATCGCCTACCAGCTCCGGGGGAGCGTCCTCCAGCACCTTTCTGACCGCCTCCATGATAGCGAAGGTGTCGTCCTCGATAGCGGTGAAGAGCTCCGACTCGCTGAGCATCACCTGTGCCGGCAGGCCCTTGAGCAGGCTCCTGCCCTTGACGGTGTAGGTGATCTCGTCGCTGGGGTCGTAGAGGTTGCACAGCTCGATCTTCACCTTTTCGGCAGTCCTCTCGCCGATAAGGAGCTTGTACTTGTTCTGCATATACTTGATGATCGACCGGTCGATGGAATTTCCGGCCACCTTGATCGTGTGGGAGGTGACGACGCCGTTCATGGAAACGATCGCCACGTCGGTAGTCCCTCCGCCGATGTCAACGATCATGTGGCCCTTGGCCTTGGTGATGTTGACCCCGGCGCCGATCATGGCAGCGATAGGCTCCTGGATCAGGTATACCTGCCGTGATCCGGCGCTTTTTGCAGCGTCCACGACTGCACGGCTCTCGATGTCGGTGATGAAGGAGGGGATACAGATGATGATCCTGGGCTTTACGAGCTGTCTGCCGGTGACCTTCAGTATGAACTCACGGATCATGCTGTGAGCCAGGTCGTCGTCGGAGATGACTCCCTCGCTGATAGGTCTTGCAACGGCGATATACTCGGGATTTCGCCCGATCATCTCATAGGCCTCCCTGCCGACTGCAAGGACCCTTTCTGTGCGGGTATTGTAGGCGATCACCGAGGGCTCGCTCAGCACGACGCCCTTGCTGCCCATTGTCATAACGATATTTGAGGTACCAAGGTCGATACCGATGTCAGTGTTAGCCATTTTGTTGATCCTTTCTGTTTTCCGTGAGCATAGCTCTCAGGCAGGTGTACCGGAGAGTTTTTCTGTTGTTCTCGGTCATCTGCTGTATCTTTTCCTCTGAGCCGATGAGGATCATCAGCTTTTTTGCTCTTGTGACGGCGGTATAGAGCAGGCTGCGGTAGCTGAGCTTCTCGAAGCCACCCATTACTGGCATGATCACCGCCTCGAACTCACAGCCCTGGCTCTTATGCACCGTGATAGCGTAGGCCAGCTCAAGCTGCGAGAGTATATCGAAGGTGTAGACTGTCCTCCTGCCGTCGAAAACGGCGGTGGCGGTCTGAGCACGGGAGTTGATCTCGGTTATGACGCCGATGTCGCCGTTGAAGATCCCGGCGCCCTGCTCCTCACCACGGGACCAGATCAGGTCGTAGTTGTTGCGGGTCTGCATGACCTTGTCTCCCACCCGGTAGGTGTATATGTAGCCCTTGACCTCGGGCTTTCCCTCCTTGGGAGGATTGAGCTCGTTCTGGAGGAGCTTGTTGAGCTCCACGGTCCCCATACTGCCCTTCCTTGAGGGCGTAAGCACCTGTATATCCTCGGTAGGGGAGTATCTATAGGCTCTCGGGAGCCGGGTCTTGACCAGCTCTGCGATGAGAGCGGCGGCCTTGTCGTAGTCGCTGCGCTTGAAAAAGAAGAAGTCGCTGTCCTTTCTGGTCAGGTCCGGCAGCTCTCCGGCAACGATCTTGTGGGCGTTGGTGATGATAGCGCTCTGCTGGGCTTGGCGGAAGATCTCCTTCAGCTCGGTGACGGGGATGATCCTGCTGTCGATGAGGTCCCGGAGGAGGTTCCCTGCCCCCACTGAGGGGAGCTGGTCGCAGTCTCCCACCATTATCAGCCGGCAGTTGAGCTTCAACGCCCTCAGCAGCTTCTCGAAGAGCACCACGTCCACCATGGACATCTCGTCGATGATCAGCACATCGCACTCCAGAGGGGAGTTCTCGTTGTGGGCGAAGGTCAGCTTCCCGCTGCCGTCGTAGACCACCTCCAAAAGCCTGTGGATCGTCTTGGACTCATAGCCGGTAAGGTCGCTCATGCGCTTGGCTGCCCTTCCCGTGGGAGCCGTCAGCAGCACACGCTCGCCCCTTTTCTCAAAGATCGAGATGATAGCGTTGAGGGTAGTGGTCTTACCTGTACCGGGGCCGCCGGTGAGGATCATCAGTCCCCGTGAAACGGCCGTAGTGATCGCCTGGCGCTGAAGGGCCTCGTATTTGATGCCCTTTTCCTCCTCCTCGATGTCGATGAGGGAGTCATAGTTGAAGTCCTCCGGCGAGGAGAAGTCCTTGAGGATATGTATGCGGTCGGCGATGAAGCGCTCGGCGTAGAAAAGGTCCGGGAGCATGACATACTCCCTTTGGCGCTTGACATATTCAAACAGATCGTTGTCGTCGCAGGCTGCGTTGTAGGCCTCATAGAAGTCCGGCTCGGAGACGTTCAGCGCAAGACAGGCCTTGTCCTTGACGGTCTCCAGCGGCAGGCAGGAGTGGCCGAGAGAGGTGTTGGCCCGGAGGATATACTGGATCCCTGCGGAGATCCTCTTCTTGGAATTCCTGGGAAGGCGCAGGTCACGGGCGATCTCGTCGGCCTTGCGGAAGTCCAGCTCTATGCCCTCTCCGCAGAGGATATAGGGGTCGTTTTGGATCAGGTCCATGGAATCCGGCCCGAAGCGCTGGAAGGTCTTCATGGCGAACATGGGCTTGACCTCGAACTGAGAGAGGAAGGCCATGATCGTTCTAAGGGCGAAGAGCTTTTTTGCCTCGCCGGCGATCTCCTCGCATTTTTTGGGAGAGATCCCCTTGATCTCGCTGAGTCGGAAGGTCTGGTGCTCGATGATGTCGAGGGTCTCCGCCCCGAAGACCCGGACGATCTTTGTGGCAAGAGCAGGACCGATCCCCCGGATAGCGCCGGAGGCCAGGTATTTCTCGATGTTCACCGCAGATGAGGGCAGCTTGCGCTCGCAGTATTCCGCTCGAAATTGGGTGCCGAATTTTTTGTGGGTCTCGTATCTGCCTTCAAGGATCAGGCTCTCGCCCTCCTCGATGTCACCCAGCTCGCCCACGACGGGGATCATTTCACCGCCGGCGTCCAGGTCGAGGACGATGTAGCCGCCCCGAGGGCTCTTGAAAACGATATTCTCAACGGTGCCTTCGATGTGGATAGATCTTTCCGCCATGCTCCGCCTCCTTCCGTGAATTAATCTACCTATCATTATAACATATGTAACGAGAAATTGCAAGTGCGGCCCGGCTGATAGTTTTTGGGGATCTTTTCGGGTAGGAGGCGATGATCGTAGGGGTCGATGCCTACATCGACCCAGATGCTATGTAGGGACGGCCACCCACCGTCCGTGCCTTACGAAAAAATGTAGGGGAGGTCGCCTTCGGCGACGGAAAAATAATTGCGGGGTGCAGGGAGCCGCTCGCTCCCTGCCGGAGTCCAGAGGCGGAGCCTCTGCTCGCTTTTCACAGCTTTTAGAGAAAAGCGAAATAAAAACGAAGGCGCATCTGCAAGGGGTGAATTCCAAAACAGTCCAGTGGACTGTTTTGGAAGAGG
>JAFUAO010000095.1 GCA_017460665.1 Ruminococcus sp. | reverse complement strand
CATCTTTGAGTGAAATTCTTTGGTAGCATTACCATGCGGTATCACTACGTTATGAGGTATTACCATCCGTTTCCAGAAGCTATCCCTCTCTCAAAGGCAGGTTGCTCACGTGTTACTCACCCGTCCGCCACTAAGAATGTCTAAGTAAACTCAAACATTCTCCGGTCGACTTGCATGTGTTAAGCGTGCCGCCAGCGTTCGTCCTGAGCCAGGATCAAACTCTTTATAAAGTTGTATATGTCAGAGAATCTCTTCTCCAAAATATCATCCTGTTCAATAACGCTTGCGTTATTACTGCGCATTTTTTAGTCTTCGCTTGACCTTTCTCTTCCCTAACTTTCGCCAGGGAAAAGGAATCTCAAGGGTCGTTACTTTTCTTGCATTGTTCTGTTTTCAAGGTGCTGCTGCTGTCAGAGGACAGCTTATTTATTATATCACTTTCGCTCACGATCGTCAAGCCTTTTTCCAAAATTTCTTCCGGATCTTCTCTCCAGCCGTGTTCGACAGTAATATTATTATATCACCTCTTCCAGAGTTTGTCAACTAAAAGATCCGGAAAAAACCCTGCACGAAATTGGTGATTTTGTACACGAGCGAAAGCACGGGATCTTCCCCAGGATCCGGCACCCACGGTAAATTGCACATTTACAGCCTTCTCCATTTGTGCAATACGCCGTATTAGTCGAAACGGCGTTGAGATCAGGCCAAATTTGTGGTAAAATCATACTAACAGGCGAGAACGCCTATTTCAGAAGGAGGAATTCTCATGCATGGAAAAAAACTGATCACCCTTCTGCTGTCATCAGCCCTATCGGTGAGCTTTCTCGGCCAAAGCGCCGCCGTCGCCGCCTCAGAGCTGAAGCAGCAGCTCTCAGCAAGGCCGGCAGTCCACCGGGTGAGCTCGACCGTGACTACCTCAGTGGAGGGCGCCGTCAGCATCGTTTCGGCGGCAAAGGTCTCCACAGTGACAGCCGACACCGCTCTCAGCTCCACGCCGCCCTCTCTCAAGGCGCTGGACGAAGGATCAACATACACCACCACCGATACGCCGACCCTCAACGGCCTTTCGCCAACTGAGCTGTACATCGACATCGGGCAGTACGAGGTGATCGATATCAGCTCGAACGCTTACGGCAGCGACTTCCAGTTCAGTGTCTCAGGATACGACACGTCGATCATCAGTGTGACCTACGAACAGGACTTTTTGTCAGTCTGCGGCATAGCAGAAGGCACTACTACCATAACTGTCTCCGATCAGCACAGCCGCAGCTATGAAGCCACCGTTCACGTTATGGGACTGGAAAACGCCACTACCACCTCGACTGTTGACGAGCCCATAGTCACCTCTCTGCCCGGCGAGATCGAGATAGACACCTCTTCGCTCCACCTGTCCGTAGGCGACTACTACAGCTATGAAAGCCCCATAGGCTACATAGGCTATTCCTTCCTATACAGCTCCACGGCTGACCCCAGGCCCTATGTCACCTACGACTCCTACTACGTCGATGTGGAGGACAGCGGCAATGGCACGCTGACAGTCACCGCTAGGAACCCCGGCTATACCGAGATCACGGTGGCATATAACGAGCTCGGTGTGAGCTCCCACACGGTGGATGTCTATATCAGTCGGATCACGACAACGGTCACCTATCAGATAGAGTACATCTACGATATAAACAGCATCTCAGTGGATCTGGACCAGCTCATCGGCTTCTACCGCTCCGATGAGGATAGCTTCGACCTTGGTCAGATCTCCTCCTGCTATCTCGACCTCGGCATCACCGAGACTGAAAGAGGATATTACAGCAGCTACACCGATCAGCTCACAGACAGGATCGATGTCTCAGACAGTATCGGCTTCGGAGACGGCTCTCCTGCCCTGACCTACGATCCGGACAACGAGACCTTCGCCTATGACATACCTCTTTATTACAGCGAGAACGTCTACTGGTACGGCAGATATAGCTCATATCAGTTGCTCGTAGCTCAGGCCGGCGATCCCGTCCTCAGCAACGGGGAGCAGGTCTACGTCAAGGCCTACATCGGCAAGGCCGGCGACACCGATCTTAACGGCAGGGCCGATGCTCTTGACAGTGCGCTTATCCTGAACTACTACGCAAAGCTGGCCGCCGGTGGACATACAGACACTACTCAGCTCTCATCGAGCCCTCTTGCTGCCGGTGTTTCCTCAGTTTATGAGGAGTTCGCTGCTTTCCTCAGCGATATTGGCTCATCTTGGGACAGCTCCGACCGTTTCGCAACTAAGAGCAGCCGTGAGATCAACTCCGTAGACGCCCAGATAATCATGGACAGCTATGCAGATCAGATCGAAAAACTGGCCGGCGATCTTACCTATTCCGACCTGTATGAGCCCGGCTATCCCGCCAGCGACCTGGCAGGCTCTGCCTACAAGCCGCAGCTCTACATCAGCGATGTCGATGTCGAAAGCGAAGGATACTTCTCTGCCAGCATTCAGATCATGCTGGACCCCAACGGCGATGCCTGCGATGCAGTCGCCTTCTTCGTAAAGATAGACGAGCGCCTGCAAGTAGCGACGAATAGCAAGGGCCAGCCGGACGTCGTCTGCGATGGCGTATCTACCTATTTGAGGACGAAGCTCCTCCCCGGCAACGTGCTCTTCATCACAGCCTCAGGCTGCAGCGGCTACACCGACAGTCAGTATTTCACTTTCAGCGTTGAGCGCAGCGACTACTACTATAGCTCAGAGGAATATCCGATCCAGATCGTTTATCCCGACAGCACAGCGGCCTCACCGATCTTCCGCTCAGCATCAGACACAGACGCTGATAAGCTGGCTGAGGCATGGCTCTATTCCAGCGGTGTCAGCAACGGCAGAGTGGTGGCATTTGTTCCCACTACCACAACGACCACAACAACAATGACTACGACGACGTATTATGTACCTGGCATCACCTCAACTCCCAACAGGCCGACTACTACGACTCTCCCGGAAACGACCACATACACCACCTCAACTCTCCCCGTGAGCACAGCGCCCCCTACTACCGCAGCGCCTCAGATCTTCATCGACAAGGTCGTTCCCCAAAACCTCACCATGGTACCGGGCGAGACTCAGCAGGCTACGCTGATCTGGTCGGATCCGGACTGCAATAAGAGCAACGGCTTCGCTCCCGGAGTTAGGCTGAGCTGGTCGATCTCAGACGAGAGCATCGTGTCGGTGGGCTCCGACGGCAAGATCATCGCTCTTGCCCCAGGCACCGCAAGGATCACCTTCTATTCGGCCTATCCTAGGCTGGATACTCCCGAAAGCACTATCACAGTCACAGTCCAGGGCCAGCCTATTGCCACAGAGCCCGTTGTGACTGCCCCGGGGACCTCTTCTTCCACTTCGACTTCTACCACCTCCTCTTCTGCCACAACAGTGACCACCACGAAGCTGGCCTCTGTTGCGGAGCTCCGTGACATGGCCAAGCGTGACTACAAGGAAAAGACCGGCGTTTACCCCGACAGCGCTGCTGCCACAACGCTGGATAACGGTCTTGTGGAGATCAAGCTCTACGACGAGCAGGGCAGCCTCCTTGAGACCTACACCGTGGATCCTTACACAGGCCTCGGCCTCACAGCCGGCGGAATGGGCGTTGAGCTCCCTCAGACCGGCAACAGCGATCCCACCGACCTGGCGCTTATGCTGGGCGCTCTGGCACTGATCACAGCAGGAGCCTTCATGATCCTCCGCTCACGCCGCAGGAAATATGAGCAGTAAGGCTCGGACGAAAAAACAATGGGCCCTGTTTATCGCAGGGCTCATTGCAATTTCAGCAGGACTTGCAGTCATCGGCTTTTTTGGCGCAAGGAAGCTCCACCGGGAGCTCCGCAAGCAGAAGCTGATGAAGGAGAACGTGGTGGTCAGTATCCCGGCCTTGGGGATCAAGGCTCCTGTTTTGGAGGGAACTGACGGCGAGACCCTCTCTCAGGCAGCAGGACACTTCTCCGGCACAGGAGAAGTCGGCTCCGGGAATTACTGTATCGCCGGCCACAGCAGCACGATCTACAAGGAGTATTTCAACTCCCTGAAAAACGCAGAAAACGGCATGGAGATCCTCCTTTACCGTGTGGACAAGACCTATGTGACCTACACCGTCACCGACAGCTTCATCGTAGAGCCCAGCGAGACCTGGATCCTCTCGGACTTCGGCGACACACGGGTGACTCTGGTCACCTGCACCGACGACGGCACACAGCGCCTCGTGGTGGTCGGGAAGGCGGCAGACAAATAAAGAAAACCGAGGGACCTGCCCTCGGTTTTTTCATTCTGTTATCATGTGTCCTCGTCGTCAGGAGGAGTCAGCGGAACGGGGCTGAGCTGGAAGGGGCCCGAGCCGATAGTCTTGATGCCGCCGGACTGAACTGCGTCCACAACGTTCTTCCTATCGCTCTTAGACATATTGAGGGTGGTAGTAGGATACGAACCGGGATAGCGGTCATTGTCGTTCCTTCCTGAGATCACGGCAGTAACGGTATAGTCATTGATATAGATCTTGTAGACGGTCTCATCTGCACCAGAGAAAATATTATTGATCTGAGTAGCCAAAGCTGTAGCCTCAGTACTTGTGGCCAAATCGGCAGGATCCGTACTCTTAGCAGCATAAGCGATACCGCCGTCCCAATAAAGGATAAAGTCGCCAGAGCCCATGAACTTGTCTTCTTCCTTATCGACCTTACGCTCTTGGAAATTCAACTTGATAGCAGCAGTCTGAGCAGCATTGAAAATTACCTTGCTGTTGTTATTCTGAGCCTTCATTCTTGCTCTTCCCATAATATAAGACCAAGAAGGGAAGATGATAGCAGACAAAATGGCGATAATAGCCAGAACTATGATCAATTCGGTAAGGGTGAAGCCCTTTTTCTTCTTCATAGTAGACACCTCCGAAAAATATTCCCAAATACATTATACCAGACTATTCACACTTTGTCAATATTTTTCCCCTGCCATATCGTACAAATTTTACATTCCGCAATTGTGCATTCAGCCAAGGATCTCCAGCGCCTTCTGGAGCTGGACATCATCCTCAGTACCGATCAGGTCCGGATCCATCTTCACCTCGATGTCGGGTGTGATCCCTACGCCGTTATAATTCGGGCGGTCGCCGATCAGCACATATCCGGATGTATATCGGATCGAGTAGCCATTGATGAAGCCATCCTCCTGGAAAGAGGACTTTCCAAAGGTCGTCATGCCGACTATATCTGCTCCCCGAGCATCCTTGAGGATCACTGTCATGGCCTCAGCAGCACTTGCAGTCTTTTCATTGACCAGAACAGCGATCGAGATCTTCTCATCTACGATGGACTCTATATCTACATTGCTTTCAAGAGCGCTGGTTTTCCCGCTTTTGTAATGGAGCGTTACTGACGGCAACTGTGTTATCAGTGCAGCCATATCCAGAGCAACGCCAAGGTCTCCGCCTTCATTTTCCCGAAGATCAATCAGCAGAGAATCATATTCCCTTCCGTCAAATTGCTCTGCGAAGAGACCGGAGTTGAATAACGAGAACTCTTCTATCTTTATATACAGCACACCGTCGATGAGCTCGCTTTTTATGCCCCTGGAACTGTCCTTATCCGTAACGCGGGCAAATGAGATGTTTTCATATTGGCCTTCTCTGAGAACTGTGAGATCAAGCTCTGTACCCTCCTTGCCCATGATATCACGTGCAGCAGTCGGCTCAGACTTGGTAATATCTGTTCCGCCGATCTTCACGATACGGTCGCCTGCTTTCAGCCCTGCTTTATCCGCAGCCATACCCTCTTCCACCTTGGTGACCTCCACCAGGAGCTGGTCCTCATCCTGTGCGACATTGATCTCAAATCCGCTTCCCAAAGCCGTTGACGATGTATTGACCTGACTTGTGATAAATTTACTGCTTCCTATATCCATGTCGTTCACTCTTGTATAATCATCACCGTAAAGAGACAGGTAAGCATTGTAAACGTCAACAGTATCCACATCATCTGGCAGGCCAACATCGGTATTTTTCATGAGATCCTGTATATCCAGCATGGCGGAGTATTTATCAGTAAACTCCAATCTTTCCTTGTTTTTCCAATACATCATGCCGGCGCCCAGCGCCATGCTAACGGTCGCAGTTAAGATCAGGGCGAGGGAATTGACCTGGTTTTTCATAGTACCTCCTAAAAAATGATCCCCTCATGAAGAGGGGATCTTTTGATAAAGCTTAATTATTGGTCCAGCTTATCACGATGTAGATGTGCTGTGCTGTGCATTGTACCTGGATGTAGCAGCATTAAGAGCACTGTCGATAGTGATAGAATCGGGATATGTCTTGTTTGTGTAAACGATGGGAGCTGTACCGAAGTAGGCGCCTACCTTAGCAGCAGCAGCGATAGCGATACCGTTCTTTACCTGTACCTTGTAATTAGCGGAATTAGCCTCATCGAAGTAGTCAGCCATATAGCCCTTAACTACATTACCGTCGCTGGTAGAAGAAGTAGCGTTAGATACTGTCGTTACACCAGAAACGTCGATGTCAGCCTCGTCCATCTCCTCGAGAGCGGAGTTTGTAGCCTTGAGGATAGTAGAAGCAGCGCTGTTAGCAGACTGGATCTTGGACTTCTTTACATAGCCCAGCATAGCGGGTACGAGGATAGCTGCGAGAACACCGATGATAGCGATAACAACGATGAGCTCGATAAGGGTAAAACCTTTCTTTGTAGTTTTCATGATGAAAACCCTCCTTTATAAATTTTTGTGCTTATGCACGATTTTAGGATCGGGGTTTATTTTTGGTCCCCTTCCCTTTCCTGTGATTATAGTATACCACGTCATTCACAAATTGTCAATACTTTCCCAAGAAAAAATTCACTAAAAACTCATTTTTTACATCGGAACGGTAAATCGGGCTTTTTTTTAGGCACTTTCCGTCAAAATGCACAAGGTTCTGTGAATTGATCAGATCACATACTTTATTTACAGTATAACGTGATTTTTCTATCCATTCTGTATGATCTTATGTAACCGGTCTGTAATTACTTTGCCGCCGATTTACGCCCCGTAGAAAGTCCCCAAAAAGCACCGGACGACCTCTCGGCCGTCCGGTGTTGGTCTTTTATCAGAGCTGTGCGAGGAAGCGGTAGAATTCCTGCTTGTCCTGGCACTTCTCCAGAGCGTCTACCTCGTTGATGACATTGTTCTTTACGAGGCGGGCCAGCTCCTGGTCCAGAGACATCATTCCCTGCTGCTTACCGGTCTGGATTGCAGACTGGATCAGGTGGATCTTGTTATCACGGATCATAGCTGCGATAGCGTCCGTAACGTTCAGGATCTCCATGCAGGCGATACGTCCGGTGTTATCCTTTCTGGGGATAAGGGTCTGGGAGATAACGCCTACCAGGTTGTTAGCCAGCTGAGTTCTGATCTGCTGCTGCTGGTGCTCAGGGTAAACGTCGATGATACGGTTGATAGTATCAGCGGCTGAGGTCGTATGAAGTGTGGACATTACAAGGTGTCCGGTCTCGGCAGCGGTAACGGCGGCCTGGATCGTCTCAAAGTCACGCATTTCTCCTACGAGGATAACATCGGGGTCCTCACGGAGGGCTGCACGGAGGGCGAGAGCGAAGTCGGGAACATCGTCGCCGATCTCTCTCTGGTTGACCATACATCTCTTGTGCTCGTGAACGTACTCGATAGGATCCTCAACGGTGATGATATGGGCACTTCTGTTAAGGTTAACGAAGTCGATCATACCTGCCAGAGTAGTAGACTTACCGGAACCGGTAGGGCCTGTTACGAGAACGAGTCCACGGGGACGCATTGCGAAGTCTGCGAGGATCGGGGGAAGTCCTAAGTCCTCAAGGGTCGGGATATCGTTCCTCAGAAGACGGATAGCGATAGCGGGCTTGCCCTTCTGGAAGTATACGTTCACACGGTGACGGTAACCGCTCTTTGTCTGGAAAGAGAAGTCGGTGTCGTGGTGCTGGTTGACGCTGGTCTGCTGGGCGTCGTTAGTCATCTGGTTAACGATGTCCAGGATCTCCTCCTCGTCCATTTCGGGGTACTGAGAGCGCATAGTTCTCAGAGTACCGTTCAGACGGACAACGGGGGCGATAGCGTTTGTGAAATGAAGGTCCGAACAGCCGAGGAGCCTTACCTCGTCAAGGATACGGTGAATATTGATGATACCCATAATTATTAGCCTCCCGTTGTAATTATACAGTGTATGTAGTTCTGATGAGCTCGTTGATAGAGGTCATACCGGCCTGAACAAGCTCAGAAACGTTATCACGCAGGAGCTTAGTACCGTTAGCCTTTGCAGCCTCCTCGATCGCCTCCTTACCGCCGTTTGCAGCGATGATGTTGCGGACATTGGTCGAGCAGTGGATGATCTCATGGATAGCAGTTCTTCCTCTGTAGCCGGTGCCGTTGCAGGCCGGGCAGCCGCAGGGCTCATAGATAGTGATCGGGCCGGGGATGCCCATGAGCTCGTTCTCCTCATCTGTAGAGATCCTTCCCTGCTTGCACTCAGTGCAGAGCACCTTAACGAGTCGCTGAGCGATGACGCCGATAAGTGAAGTAGCTACCATGTAAGGAGCAACGCCCATATCAACGAGACGGACAACGGTGGAAGCGGCGTCATTGGTATGCAGAGTCGAAAGAACAAGGTGTCCGGTGATAGCGGCACGGATACCGATATCTGCGGTCTCCGAGTCACGCATCTCTCCGACCATTACTACGTCAGGGTCCTGACGGAGGATAGAACGGAGGGCAGCTGCGAAGGTCATGCCGGCCTTCTGGTTTACCTGACACTGATTGATACCGTCGATGTTCTTCTCGACAGGGTCCTCAACGGTAACTACGTTAACGTTAGGCTTAGCGATCTCACCGAGGGCGGCGTACAGGGTAGTAGTCTTACCGGAACCGGTAGGTCCTGTTACCAGGATAACGCCCTGAGGAACTCTCAGCATAGACTCGAAGAGCTGGTAGTTATAATCAGACATGCCAAGATCGGTGATCTTACGAAGAGCGATCTGGCCGGTCGAAAGGATTCGGATAACTATCTTCTCGCCGTTTACCATAGGCAGCGAGGATACACGGACGTCAAGAGTGGTACCGTCAACGACCTGAGTGAAACGGCCGTCCTGAGGGACACGCTTCTCGGCGATGTTCATTCCGCTGATGAGCTTGAGACGGGTAGTAAGAGCGCTGTGTACGGCTGAGGAGATATTCATCAGCTCAACAAGGTCGCCGTTTACACGGATACGGATCCTTGTGTACTTCTCGAAGGGCTCGATGTGGATATCGGTAGCGTCGGCTCTGTAGGAGTTCTCAACGATAGTTGTTGCCAGCTTAACGATAGGAGCGCTCTCTACACGGTCCTTAGACTCCTCGTCCTCCATTGTGCCAAGGTCAGAGGCGCCCATAGCGTTCACTGAGTCGATAACGTTGCCAACGTTCTGCATCGAATAGCACTTACCGATAGCCTTGTTGATAGCCGAGGTAGTTGCAAGAACAGGCTTGGTGTCCATACCTGTGGATACCTTGATATCCTCCAGGATTATGAAGTTTACAGGGTCATTTGTGGCAACTGTCAGACGCTTACCGGTGATAGCGATAGCGATGACGGTGTGCTTTCTTGCCAGAGCCTCAGGGACCTTCTGTACGGCCTCGTCGTCGATCTCGATATTATCAAGGTCAACGTACTGGACGTTCAGCTTTCCGGCCAGAGCCTGAGTGAACTTGACCTCGGTCATGAATCCCAGCTCAACGACCAAGTCACCGAACTTCTTTGTTCCGCCGGACTCCTTCTGCTTTTCCAGCACCTGCTGCAGCTGCTCTTCTGTGATGAGCTCCTTGCTGACTAAGTAGTCGCCAATTCTCTCGTTTCTCATAAAAAACCTCCGCTATTCCAGAGCTTTTAGGCAAGCTCTTAATTTACACTTGAAATTTTTGGTGATCGTGATATAATAGTAGTATCACGATAATTTTAATAAGGAGGCGCAGTACCATGTTTGGTTTTGAAAATATGCTCCATGATCAGTTTACTGACTGGCCTTTCAAGCTAATGGTCTACACCGTAGTATTTCTTTTCGGCATTTGTATAGGCAGCTTTCTGAACGTCGTTATCATAAGGACCCCCTTAGGCGAGTCTCTTACGAAGCGTTCGAGCCACTGCATGACCTGTGGGGCGAAAATCAGGGTCTGTGACATCATCCCCATATTCAGTTGGCTGGCTCTAAAAGGAAGATGTCATAGCTGCGGGTCGAAGATCTCTCCCCGCTACCCCATAGTCGAGGCTCTGACAGGTATCCTTTACGTTCTGACGTTCTTCGTGCTCGACATAAATGCAAAAGCCATAATAACCTGCGTTCTGATGGCGGTCCTGGTAGTCATCGCCTTTATCGACTGGGACACGAAGGAGATCCATATGGAGCACGTTGCTCTGATACTCTTCCTTGCGGTGCCTCTGGCGATCCTCACCGATGACGTGCCGCTCCTTAGCAGAGTTGCCGGAGCCCTGGTCATCAGCGTGCCCTTCTTCCTTATCGGAGAGATCAGCCGATCCTTCATCAAGAAGAAGTACGGCGAGGACTTCCGTGCTATCGAGCTGGGCGACACCATACTTATGATAGCGGCCGGCGCCTTCCTTGGAACACAAGCTGTTATAGTTGCTGCATTTATCGGTATCGTATCTGCGGGACTTATCGGCTTCATCTACAAGAGGGTCAAGGGCGAGTCGAAATTCGCATTCGGGCCCTTCCTCTCGATCGGTATCGCCGCTGCAGCACTTTGGGGAAATGAGATAGCTCAGTGGTATCTGGCACTTCCTGACCCGCAGTAAACTCAAAAAAGCGCAAAAAATAAATCACAGGCAGCAGCATTTTTACTGCTGCCTGTTCTTTATTAGTTTAGGTTAGTCGATATAAAGCTCGCTGGGGAGCACATAGATGAAGTAGAGATTATCTGTGCTGAGCCCAACTGACGGTGTCAAGGGATACTTAACAAAGGGAGTATTGTTGATCGTCAGCTTCTCCACAGGCACCTCTCCGTCAACGGGAGTAGCGATACCGTGGTCGTTCTGAGCCTCACGGATATCGGTCGCACCTGAGCCTACCAGCTTCTCGGAATTGATAAGGTACATACTCATGGTATTCATGTAGCAGGGAGACTTGAACCAGATAGAACCGTCGTCCTGAATCTCCTTATTATCGGTAGGATAAGCAACGATCGACATTGCAAATCTGTTGCTTCCAACGGTAACATCGCTGGGATCCAGTGCGAAGAAGGCATCCGTACCCGCATGATCTACTGCCTCGAAGGTAGAGTAGCCGTACCTGTAGTAATAGCCGTAGTCTCTCAGATGCTCACGGTTTATGACCATCTTTGAGTCAGTGATCTTGACATCGGGAGACTCGTTCCACTGCTTGATACCGCCGTCGTCGATGTAGCTGTCGCCGCAGGTAAACTCCCAGATAGTCTCCCAGATCTCGCCGTCATTGGCGTCGTAGATATTTCCTGCGCCGTCCCTGACAGTGATCTGAGTAGGAGAAACTCCTCCGCCGTATGAGCCCTGATTGATGACCTTCATGATATGGAGCTGGCCCTTCATCAGGTCGTTGTTAGAGTCTATGCAGCCGTCGTAGTAGTCATTGACGAACTCCTCAACGGCCTCCTTCTCGGAAAGGGCATAGTCGCTGAACTCGCCTTCATAGATCTGCATATACTTTGCATAGCGCATGGACTTATCCAGATAATCGCTGATATTGTCGACATACGCTGCACTTTTTTCCTTTGTTGAGGACTTGTTCATCACCTTAGCGAGGGGATCTGCGATCTTCATGACTCCCAGCATGATGATGCCGAAGATAGCCATAACGATGATCAGCTCGATAAGAGTGAAGCCCCTTAGCTTTTTCCTTCTGTTCATCAGAGCACCTCCCTATCAGTCAAGAGAGATGAACTTCAGACCCAGCTCGTTGCCGGCTACACCTGCGGTATCGCCAGTGTAGGCGTCCTCAACGGTGTAGGCCTTGCCCTTGACCTCTGCATACTTTGAGAGGTCAGCGGTATTATAGCCAACGTGGATCGTAACATCGTCGTCGATCTTGTGGTCGCTGTATACAGGGTTGCCTGAGATGTCGTAAACAAGGTTTCCGTCCTCATCAACGTCCTGGATAACAGAGGCCTTCTGCATCTCAGCCAGAGGTCCCTCAACGGCGACCTTCTGGTTGAGTCTTGTAGTTGCTCTGTTATAGTCCTCTATAACATAAGCATTTTTGGCAAGGAACAGGGTCATGATGCCGAGGATAGCGATAGCCACCAGCACCTCAACAAGCGTCATGCCCTTGAGAGCCTTTTTCTTTTTCATGAGCCGTCCCTCCTTAGAATTCGTCATAGTACAGCACCTTCAGCCAGTGTGTTCTGTCCTCATCTGAGTAATCCTCGTCGTCATCACCTGTATCAGGTGTGAAGAGTACCTTTACCTTGTTGGGGAAGTTGGTGTTCTCAGAGTTACAGCAACCGAACATGAGCCACTTGCCCTCGGGGTCGACCTTGCTGATGTCTGTACCGTTGTAATAGATCGTATTGCTTACGCCGGAGCCGTTAGTTGATGTACAGTTAACGGTGATGTCAGGTGAAACGATATTTGCAGCGATATTCGTGAAGTTAGCCAGATCCAGCTTAGAGCCTGTATCGCCGTAGATGAATACGTTAGGATTGTTGTATCCAAGCTCTGTCAGAGTCTTAGGATCAGCCTTTCCGTCGGCACCCTTCTTGACGAGGCTTCCGTCTGTAGCGATCTGGAAGCTCGTATCGCTGTTGATGAGAGCCATATACTTAGCCGTTGTGATAGTTCCTGTAGAACCGAAGGTAAGTGAGCAGTTCTCCTTGATGTAGAAGTAAACGCTGTTAGAAGAGGAAACATCATCGATAACGAACTTGATGTCGTCTAAGCTCACACCGGAGTCGATAACGATGAAGATATCTCCGCCTGCGGGGTTGACTATGATGCTCTTCTCCTGGTTGTTGCCGAACTGATCAGCGCCGGGGTTCAGGTTCTTCAGTATGCAGGACTTATTGATCGTGTATGAGCCCTTGAGCACTTCGTTCTTCTTGTTGGTATCAGTCAGAGGAGCGCCGTTGGTGTCATAGTCGATCTTTACCAGCGGAACAGTGCTGATGTTGTTGAGCTTGGTCGTGCAGGTGATCCTCTGGCCTGCGCCGTTCTCGGAAGCATCGTTATACAGGTCGAAAAGACTGCTGTATGTAGGCAGAGCGCCGGCTGTAGTCAGGAGCTTCTCGAACTGGCTGGGATAGCCCTTGTTCTCGTAGGGGTTAACTACGTTCTCAAGTACCTCCTGCATGGTCATAACGACCTTAGTATCGGTCTTGGGTACCTCGCCTACGCCGTTGATGCCAAGAACTACCAGCTTCTCAGCGTATGCGGGATAGATGTTGGAGTACTTATAGGAAACGACTTCCTTGATGCTTCCGCCGTATGCCTGTGACTCGTCGATCAGATCTCCGTCAGCGTTATAGTACTTGATCTCAGTAACATCGTCACTTGTGTAGTGGATCGGGGGGTCTGTCAGCAGGTCTGTTGAATCATAATACCAGAACTCATCTTCTGTAGGCATACCTGTAGGATCTCCGTTCTTGTCACACTCGACATAGTAAGGATCCTTTACGTTACTGCCTGTATCACCGCTTTCATCTGTATACTGCTTATACGGACCAGCGATATTCTTCGAGTCAAGAAGGGGTGCATAATAGAATTTGCCGGTATTATTGTAGATTCTGGACTTTTCGCCAACAGCATTGGTGATCATAAACCAATTATAGCCTTCGTCTTCGATACCATAGCCGCCTATTGTCGTTGCATTTCCGTCTGCGTCATATTCATAATCGAAGAAGTCACCTGCCTTGAGCTCTCGCTCTTCCCACGATCCTTCAGCAGCCTCGATCTTGATATATTTCGGATCGATCTCTTCCTTGATCTCGACGCCGTCCTTAAGGCTCTTCTCATAGCCGTCGATAGTGCCGTTGATGTAGATATCACCGCCGACCTTGAGCTTATCCTTAGTAACGCCGATGAGGTTACCGCCGACAACTAAGTCGCCGCCCACCTCGAACTTCTTGTTATTGGTCAGATCTGAAAGGTCAAGGTCGCCCTCGATACGAACATCGCCCTTGACAACAAAGCCGCTGTTCTGGCCCTTCACCTTGAGGTTGCCCTTAGAGAAGTAATTACCAGCGATATAGGTCTGAGCGTCGCTTGAGAGAGTCTTGTTGATAACAGATGATGTCCAAGCCTCAAGTGAGCCGCCGTTGGTATAGATAAATGATGTAGCTCCTGCGCCCATGCAGAATACATCTGCCTTAAGATCAAAGTTGTTTGCCGAAGAATTCACATCGCCTGTACTGATATAGTCGCAGAAAATGTTCAGAGGAACGTTGTCTACAACGTTGCCGTCGATGTCCTTCATAGCGATCTGCATCTTAGCGCTTCCGCCTTCTACGCTGATCTTTCCGTCAACGTAGATGAAGGGGATCTCATTGAACTTGAGAGTTCCCTTAACGTTATTTGTGTTTACGAATGCTCTGAAGTGGTCATTTGTGTTGAACAGCATATCTCCCCATACTGTAACGCCCTTGGCCTTTGCAGGGAAGATAAATCCGTTGGAGTTGCCCAGCTTCAGATTTCCGTTGAATACAGCATCAGCCTCAGCGATAGATCCGGCATTTACCAGGGTCATATCATAGCCTGAGCGGTATGTCGAAGGGTTAGTGTAATCGTCGTTAGCTGTTTCGCTGAGCTCGGGGAGGTTGATGTAAGCGCCTCCGTAAAGTCCGGTCTGACAGTCGAAGTTAGCGCCGCCGGTGGTTACGAAGCCGGCACCGCCGCCTCCGCCGCCGGGATCACCGTTGGGGGGATCTACTACAAGGTAGATAGCTGTGGATGAATTCGCACGTCCGAGGTTTACTGTTGAGAGGACCTTGATGATGTCTCTCTCCTTCCAGCCCTTCTCGGCCTTGTCGCCGACACCGTCATCTGCTGTGGTACCGTCGCTGTAGAAGTTCATCTTTCCCTCATAGGTAACAACGACGTTGTCGATCCTACCCATAGTGCCGAGGCCTGCAGCAGCATCGGACTCATTGATAGAGATCGGGATCTCGATCCGAGGGTTATCCTCGTTTACGCTGAAGAAGTAATCTACATAATCGTTGTTCCCGACCTGGATAGCCTTCAGCGCACTCTCAGCCACTGTACGGGAAGTAACAGTGGTCTGAGCAGTCGAATAGTTTATGTGGGATCTGTGGTTGGCAGAAGAAACTAAGATCATCGTACCGGCCATGAATACGACCAGCAGAGTCATTACAGCTACTACTGTAAACAGCACAGAGCCCTTTTGCTTTCTAATTTTTTCTGTTTTCATCTTTCTAACCGCCTTTCAAGTTATATTTATTTCTAATAACTATAGCGAAGGGTAAGATTTAGTCAGCGTCTGTATTGGGCTTTGCCATATCGTAAACTGAGTAGAGTGAGATAACGAATTGTACATCGGTCTTGCCTTCATCGTCGCCGAGGGCAGCCTTTTCCTCATCGGAGAGGTCCTCGCCGAAGGTGTAATCCGAGATAGACACAGTGTTGATGATGACAGCATCGTCGATATCCTTGATAGCGTCCATGTATGCCCAGATGTCTTCCTTTTTGCCCTTTGCGGAGATACCGTACTGAGCTACCATTGCCTGTGCCTTCTCTCTCTGGTTGAGAGAAGTGCTCTCTGCCTCCTTCTTCTCTCTCAGGGTCTGCTGATCGCCGTTAACGTCAGCGGAAGTGAAGAGCTCCTCAGAAAGAGTAGTGGGTGTGAAGAAGTAGTACTCCATATTGCCGTTCGCCAGTGAGCCAACGTTCAGAGTAGATACCTCAACATTGCATTCCTGAGCATACTCCTGCATATACTGGTCGAGCAGCTCGGGGGTATAGATATCGTTGTACTCAACGAAATCGTCTACCATGTCATTTGTTTCCTTATAGATGTTATCGATGTCCTTCTTAAGGGGCTCGATCTCAGCTATCTTCTTTTCGACTTCTTCCTTCTCCTCCTGCTTAGCAGCGAGAGCGGCCTTGTCGTCCTTGATGTCCTGAGCCTTGGGCTTGATGAGTCCAAAGATACCGGCCAGGATAATGATAAATGCTAAAACAGCTCCGAGAATAACTTTTTCTCTGTAATTTAGTTTCATCTTGATCAGCCTCCTTAATTATTCTGCTGCTTCTTCTTCAGCGGTGTCATCGGTGCTGGTCTCCTCGTGGTAAGCACTCTTCTCTCCGTTGATAGCAGTCGTCACATTGAATGAGACCATCTTCTTTTCCTCAGAAGTGCCGGGCTCGTCATCTGACCCGCCGGTAGTCTCAGTCTCATAGTTCACTGAATAACCTGTGTAGGCTGAATTTCTGTAATAGCCCTTGTTCTCCTTGAAGCTGGAGTCTGTCAGATTTGTGATGAACTGAGCAGGTAGCTCCTCGATCATGATGTCCTTATCGTCCTTAGCCTCATATCTTACCATGAAGGTGAACACGCCGTTAGCGTATGAGGGAGTGAGGATCTCAGGATCCTTGATGTCGAAGTCCTCAGCGGTCTTGTCAAGGACTTCCTGAAGTGTATCGTACTTATCGCCGGTAACGACAGGCATCGAATTGTAAGCATCGTAAGCGTTGAGGATCCTGGTGTTGTAGTCAGTTACCTTCTCCTTCATCTCGATGAGCTTGTCACGGTGCTTGAGCTTCTTAGCTGTGTCGGGAGAGTCGATGAAGTCCTGGATCTCCTGGATGTCGTTGTTGATGCTGTTGTCCTTGAGAGCCATTATGCCCCAGATACCGCCGACGATAACAGCTGCACCAACTATCAGTCCCAGCATCAGGCCGTAGCCTGCATTGTCGCCTCTTACCTTGTTCTTGATGACTGTACCAAGCTCAGTCTCAAGGAGGTTGATCTTCTCGACCTCTCTGTTACGCTTGAACATAGCGCCGATGGCGTTAGCGTAAAGTGAGAACTCAAGATTTTCGTGTCCGTGGATCTGAGGAGGAACGTTGATCAGGCTGGTCTTCAGATCCAGCTTCTCGAGCTCGTCGGTAAGTCTAACGTACTCATGGGTATCGCCGTAGAAGATAACGTTCTCGATGACCTCACCGGTGTTACGGCTCCTGTGGAACTGTAACATACGGAAGATGTTCTCGTTAACGGCCTCGAAAACGTAGTCCTCGGATCCGCCGTAGTCTTCTGAGTCGATAGAAGCGAAACGTGAGAATGCGAGCTGTCCGTTCTCATAAAGGTTGAGTGAGATGAAGTTGTTGTCGATCTGGACAGCCAGCAGAGGCATCTTCGACTTGATCTTTGTATCAGCCAGCAGTACCTTTGTGATACAGTTACAGCCGACCATTACGGATCTGAGGGAGATACCAAGGAGCTTGAACACTTCCCTGTAGCTGTTTACGATCTCGAAGGGGCAGGCAGTAGCCAGCACCTTGTAGATCGGGTTGCCGCCCTCGGACTTCTCCTCGGCCTCGCCTACGATGATGTATGTAACGCAGTAGCTGTCGTCGAGGTTGAGCTCGGCCTGCACCTGCTGCTTTACAGTCTTGGACATATCCTGATTTTTCTCCTTGACTACTGTGAGCTCCTTGAAGATCGTCAGGTTGGACGAGATACTAACGATGGCCTCCTTATCGGGCATCTTGTTTCTCTTGAGTATGCCGTTGATGAGGGTAGCCACATTGGGCACGTCCTTTACATGGCCGTTCTCGATGAGGCCCTCCTCTACATTAAGGGTAGCAGCGGAGCTGATCTTGATCTTTCCGTTGCTCTCAACGCCCTTAACAACTCGTATGTTTCTATCGGTAATATCAAATGAAAGCATTTAAGTTTTCCACCTTTCCTTATTATTCGTTCTCGAGGCCTTCCATCGAGCCATAGAGTGCGGGGTAAATGCCGACTACGACCAGTCCTATGATAAGGCCCATGAAGATGAGCAGGATAGGCTCGGTCATGCTTACCAGACGCTGAACGGCTGAATCGGACTCCTCTTCGTAGTAATCAGAGGTCTTCTCAAGGATAGAGTCCAGAGCACCTGACTCCTCGCCGACGTAAATTACTGAACAGAACATAGGCTCAAAGACCTCAGTTCTGGTTATAGCGGCTGAGAGGGACTCGCCCTGCTTTACCTCATCGACAACGTCCTCGAACTTCTGGTCGATATAGGAGTTGCCGAGTACGGCTGAAGCTCTCTGCAAGCACTCTACCATGGGGATACCGCTGGAGTAGAGTGAGGAAAGGGTTCTTGAAAAACGGCCGGTATAGACCTTCGTTACCAGCGGGCCAAAGCCGGGCCCCTTGATGATCAGGCGGTCCACCTTCAGTCTCAGATCCGGCACCTTCAGAGCGTATCTTATACCGAACACCAGTGCGGCAACGATGATAACGAGTATGTACCACCTGTATCTGAGGAAGTCTGAGAAGGCTGCCATGACCTTGGTCAGAGCAGGCATCTGGTCGGGGTCCTCATACATTCCGATGAATGTAGGCATGATGAAGGTAAACAGGAAGATAACGATAACGATACAAAGTACCAGCAGGATGATCGGGTAGATCATAGCGCCCTTGATCGTGTTCTTCAGCTTGTTTTCCTTTGAATAGTGATCGGACATTCTTGTCATGATGACGTCCAGCGAGCCGCTGGTCTCTCCGGCGCCCACCATCGAGATCAGGAAGTCGGGGAACGAACCGGAATGCATCTCAAGAGTCGAGGAGAAGGATTCGCCCTTCTGAACGTTCTCGTAGATGTCCTGCCAGATAGCCTTGGCCTTCTCGTTCTCCTGCTCCTTGGTCAGGATGTCGATAGCCTTAACGAGGGTGAGGCCCGACGTGAGCATGGCGCTAAGCTGTCGGCAGCAGAATGACAGCTCCTTGGTGTTGAACTTGTAGATCGATTTTGAGTTTGTCGAATCGTCTTCCTTGTAATCGCTGACGTAGACTCCTCGTTCTTTCATTTTTTCGAGGAATTCCTGCTCATTCTCAGCGTTTGCCTTGCCCTTGACCTCTTTGCCTCTGGCATCTCTGGCAACGTAGGAATAACTCTTCATGAAACCACCTCCATAGTTTATAGATAAAGCCGGAACAGTTCACACTGCCTTAATATAACAATTATAACATTTTGTTCTTAACATTTCAATCGTTTTTTTGACCTAAATAATCGGCCTGTTTCTAGTGATATTCGCCAACTTTTATACAAAGGGTAATAACCGACAAGTCACAGGCTGATCATTTCTACAATGATCAAAAGTTCAAGGCAGAGCAACGCACAGCATTGATGTTCCAATGCTGTACATTGTTAAACTTTCACAAATATTATATCACAACCCCAGAAAAAATGCAACAGAAATCGGCGATTTCCCGGAATTCTTTGAGATTACTGTAAATTGTTACAAATTCATGAACTTGTTTTTTGTCATTTTGCACGGGATCTCCAGTTTTTTTCTGCCCATTTTCCCGTATACTATTAAAATATAAATACCTGCACAAAAGGGACAGCTTTAGCCGTCCCCTTTTTTCTCAGACCAGCCTTGCCCCTGACCACCTGAGCCAGTGATCGAGCTGCACGAAATAGGCGATCGTCTGGGGGAGGTTCATGAGCTGACCGTACCACTGGACGTGGTCCTCCAGTGTGAGCAGCCGCTCAAGGGCATCACGCCGCACCAGCTCGGTCAGCGGTCCCTCCTCCCGGAGGATCTCCCTCAGCCGCCGGGCTGCTATGCTCAGGAAGGCCGGGTCGTGGGTCTTGGGGTAGGGGCTCTTCTTCCGCCAGAGGACCTTCTCCGGCAGCCATTCCTTCATGGCCTCCCGGAGCAGTCCCTTCTCCCGGCCCTGCCAGTCCTTGAACTCCCACGGCACGTTGTACAGATACTCGGCGATCCGGTAGTCACAGAAGGGCACCCTGACCTCTAAGCCGCTGTACATGGACATACGGTCCTTCCGGTCCAGGAGGTTCTGCATGAACCAGTCGAAGTTCAGCCTCGTCATCTCTCTCATGCGGACCTCCAGAGGACTGTCCGTAGGGAGCCGCTCTGCGTCGTCGGCCGTCCTGCGATAGGCGCTGTAGACGTACTCCTCACAGTCGATCTGGCCGGCGTATCTCTCGCAGAGAAAGCCCTTCCGATAGGCTGTGCTCTGGGCCCAAGGGAAGCCGTCCGTCATGCGGATGTCCTCGTCCCGATACCAAGGATAGCCTCCGAAGATCTCGTCGGCGCACTCCCCGGAGAGCGCTACGGTGCCGTGCTTTTTGATCTCACGGCACAGCAGCAGCATGGAGGCGTCCACATCGGCCATTCCCGGCAGGCCTCTGGCCTCCGCCGCCTGATCCAGAGCTCCTGCAAGCTCCTCTGCCCCGATCACTGTCCAGTGGTGGTCGCTGCCCAGGAACTCCGCCATGCAGCGGATATACTCAGGGTCGCTGTTTGGCTGGAAATGGCTCTTTTGGAAGAATTTTTCGTTGTTCTGATAGTCCACCGAGAAGGTGGGCAGGACCCTCCCCTGAGCCCTCAGCTCGGAGGCCGCCACGGAGGAGATCAGGCTCGAATCCAAGCCCCCCGACAGGAAGGTACAAACCGGCACGTCCGACACGAGCTGGCGCCGGATCGAGTCGCAGACCAGATCCCGGACGTGTTCGGCGGTCTCCTGAAAGCTCTCCTCATGGGGCCTCGCCCTGAGCCGCCAGTATTCCCTCAGCTCAAGGCCCTCCTCTGAATACCAGCCCAACCAGCCGGCCTTCACCTCACGGATCCCCCTGAGGACACCGCAGCCCGGAGTCCTCCCCGGCGCCATGAGGATCAGCTCCGCAGCGCCCTGAGCGTCGATCTCACAGGGAACATCGGGGTGCTGAAGGAGGGCCGGGATCTCAGAGGCGAAGATCAGCTTTTTGCCGGTATCGCAGTAAAACAGGGGCTTTACGCCGATCCTGTCCCGGGCCAGAAAGACCCTGCGGCGGCTCTGGTCGAAGACTGCGAAGGCGAAGATCCCGTTGAAGCGCTCAACACAGGCCTCGCCCCATTTCATGAAGCTCCGCAGCACCACCTCGGTGTCGGAGCGTGTCCGGAAGGGCAGATCCTCCTCCAGCTCTCGGCGGAGCTCGTCAGTGTTGTAGAGCTCGCCGTTGTAGACGATGGTGAAGCTGCCCTCCTGCCCGTTCAGTGTCATGGGCTGACGGCCTCCGGAGATGTCGATGACAGCCAGCCGGGTGTGGACGAGGGCGGCCTCCGGGAAGAGGACGATGCCCTTCTGGTCAGGCCCACGGCGAAGAAGAGCTCTCTGCATGAGCTCGCACGCCGACATTTCACCACGCATATCCTCGGCAAAGCTGATAACGCCTGCAATTCCGCACATACCTGTCTCCTGCCGCTTTCCGGCATACGGCACGCCGAATTTACTATCATTCTATGCAGGAGGGGGAGGAAAGTTGAAATGAGTTGAGAGTTGAAAGTTGAGAGTCGCTGTGTCCGCCTAGCGGCGGACGGATCTGAATGTAGGGACGGCCACCCACCGTCCGCATGACCTGTACGATCTGTAGGGGCGCACATTGTGCGCCCACGGGTAACCGGACAAAATGTAGGGGTCGATGCCTACATCGACCCTCACGACGTGTAGGGGCGAATTCCGTTCGCCCGGCCGATTTTGTACGGCCACCGGGCGAACGATGTTCGCCCCTACAAAAAGCCTCCGGGAGGCCGAGGGCGGCCTCCCCTACATTTTTCTGGGTCCACGGGCGAAGGAGCATGATCACAAAAACCCCGGCACAGCCGCCCCAATTCCCTATTCCAGATCTGCCAAAAAATATGCAAAATGCACAAAAATCACCAAAAAAATAATACACCTCAATTTTCTCCTAATCTATTGTAATAAGTCCAAAAGTATGTTATAATGATTACAAATGCGGAAATATCATCCGCTTTTGGTCATCAAAAAGTAAAGGAGTAAGATCATGAAATTCGGATATTTTGACGACGCCAAAAAGGAATATGTTATCAATTCCCCGAAGACCCCTTATCCGTGGATCAACTACCTCGGAACCCAGAGCTTTTTCTCGCTCATCTCTAACACCGCAGGCGGCTACTGCTTCTACAAGGACGCACGCCTCAGACGCATCACCCGGTATCGCTATAACAACGTGCCTATCGACATGGGCGGACGTTATTTCTATATCAATGACAACGGTACGATCTGGAACCCCGGCTGGTCCCCTGTAAAGACCCCCCTGGACACCTATGAGTGCCGCCACGGTATGGGCTACACTATCATCACCGGCAAGAAGAACGGCCTCAAGGCTGAGGTGACCTTCTTCGTTCCCCAGGATTATGACGGCGAGGTACAGCAGGTGGTCCTCACTAACGAGGGCGACGCTCCCAAGTCCTTCAAGCTCTTCTCCTTTGCAGAGTGGTGCCTTTGGGACGCTCAGGACGACTGCACTAACTTCCAGAGGAACTTCTCAACAGGCCGTGTGGAAGTCGTTGGCTCAACTATCTACCACAAGACCGAGTACAGAGACCGCCGTGACCACTTCGCTTTCTATACAGTAAATGACGAGATCGACGGCTACGACACAGACCGTGATTCCTTCATCGGCCTGTACAACGGCTTCGGCGATCCTCAGGCTGTCACCGACGGCAAGGCTACTAACTCCTTCGCTGACGGCTGGTCGCCTATCGCTTCCCATTATAAGGAGATCACTCTGGCTCCCGGCGAGTCAAAGACCCTTGTTTTCATTCTCGGCTACGTTGAGATGCCTGCTGACAAGAAGTTCGAGGCTGACGGCGTGACTATCAACAAGGAAAAGGCTCTGGCTATGATCGAGCAGTACAACACCCCCGAGAAGGTAGCAGCAGGCCTTGCTGAGCTGAGAAGCGTTTGGGACGGACTCCTGGGTATCTTCAACGTCGATACTCCCGATGATAAGGTCAACCGCATGGTAAATATCTGGAACCAGTATCAGTGCATGGTAACATTCAACCTGTCACGCTCTGCTTCCTACTTTGAGTCCGGTATCGGCCGTGGAATGGGCTTCCGTGACTCCAACCAGGATATACTTGGCTTCGTTCACCAGATCCCCGACAGAGCTAGAGAGCGCCTTATCGACATCGCCTCTACTCAGCTCCCTGACGGCGGCTGCTATCACCAGTATCAGCCCCTTACCAAAAAGGGCAACTCCGACATCGGCGGCGACTTCTCCGACGATCCGCTGTGGATGATCCTTTCAGTTGGCTCCTATATCAAGGAGACCGGCGACTGGGATATCCTCAACGAGCTGGTACCCTACGACAACGACGAGTCTCTGGCCAAGCCTATGCTGGACCACCTGACCGTTTCCTTCTACCACATCGTGAACAACCTCGGTCCTCACGGACTTCCTCTGGCAATGCGTGCCGACTGGAACGACTGTATCAACCTCTCCTGCTTCTCAGACAAGCCCGGCGAGAGCTTCCAGACCTACACCAACCCCAAGTTCGCTGCTGAGGGCGGCTATTCTAAGGTAGCTGAGTCCGTGATGGTAGCAACTCTCTTCACCTACGTCGGACCTGCCTACGTCGGTATCCTCAAGCACTTGGGCAAGGACGATGAGGCTGCTAAGGCTCAGGCTGAGATCGACAAGATGAAGAAGAACGTTATGGAGTCTGCCTTCGACGGCGACTGGTTCCTGAGAGCTTACGACGCCTACGGCGAGAAGATGGGCTCTAAGGAGTGCGAGGAGGGCAAGATCTTCATCGAGCCCCAGGGCTTCGCAGTTATGTCCGAGATCGGTAAGGATCAGGGCGCTGACATCAAGACCCTTGAGTCTATCGACAAGTACCTGAACACAAAGTACGGCCTCGTTCTGAACAACCCTGCATTCTCCAAGTACTATATCCAGTACGGCGAGATCTCTACATATCCCGGCGGATACAAGGAGAACGCCGGTATCTTCACTCACAACAACGCCTGGATCATCTGCGCTGAGGCCTATGCCGGCAGAGGTGACAAGGCATTCGAGTACTACAGCAAGATCGCTCCTGCCTTCAATGAGGACATCTCTGACCTCCACAAGACCGAGCCCTACGTTTACGGCCAGATGATCGCCGGCAAGGACGCAAGCCGCTTCGGCGAGGGCAAGAATAGCTGGCTCACAGGTACGGCTGCTTGGAACATGGTGGCTATCTCCCAGTATATCCTGGGCGTTCAGCCTGCTTTCGACGGACTTAAGGTAGATCCTTCCATTCCTCACGAGTGGGACGGCTTCACAGCTACCCGTAAGTTCCGTGGAGCTACATACAACATCGCAGTCAAGAACCCCGAGCACGTTTGCAAGGGCGTCAAGTCGATGACAGTTGACGGCAAGGCTGTTGAGGGCAATATCGTTCCCGTATGCGGCAGCGGCACTCATGAGGTCGAGGTCGTAATGGGCTGAGCCTAAAGAATACGCAAAAAAGAGCGGACGTTTGTCCGCTCTTTTTGTTATCGTGAATGAGAATTCCGAAGGTATCGTATTAATATCCATAATAGCCACAATCCACCAGTTGCTATGGTCAATACGAAATCAATAACGAGACCAAAACAACCCCTTTCCCTCATATTATCTCCTCCATTCTATCAACCAAAACCTGAAGATCTTAGTAACACCGGACATTATTCCAAAGCGTCCTCAAGTTCTTCTTCAGTGTATCCAAATGTGTAATCTTCATCTCTGCCACTAGATTCCCAAATATCTGCTGCATCGTCTACACTTAATCTCTCGTCATCATCATCATCGAAATAATCAGAGTCTCCGCAGTATACACATACATATTCATCATCGCCAATTTTTTTGAGACGATGACCGCACTGTGGACACATTGCATATCTACTCATAATAAATCCTCCTTTTCAAAAATGGCATGAATAGTTTGCAATATAATTATACCACATATGTATTCAAATGTCAACATATGTGTTCAATGTTTACAGAAAATTCGTATATCATATTATCAGAGGTGATAATATGTATATACCAACTCTTGACCCGAAGATCGTCGGACGGGTCATCGGCGACTTCCGAAAGCGCAAGGGCGTTTCTCAGGAGGTCCTCAGCGGGCTGGCTGACATCGGGCGCACTCACCTGAGCGCTATCGAGCGTGGCGAGCGCAAGCCCACTCTCGAAACGCTGTACCGTATCGCCACGGCCCTTGACGTGAAAATGAGCATGATAGTTTCCGAAATAGAAAACGAGATCGATCGATACAAAATATAAGCAGAGCGTGTGCATTGTCCGCTCTTTTTAGAAGGGAGAAGCTATGATAGTTGGTTATTCTTTGATAGTCGGCGGGATCATATTCGCAGGGCTCGCCTTAGTGATCTGGTATTACGGCAGGCTCTTCAGCGGCGAGCTGGAGGAGGTCGAGGCTCGGCTGACATCTCTGAGGCCTATGGTCTCAAAGGAATACGATGCGCTGATATGCCCGGAGGCCGAGTACAGCATAAACGGCAAGCTGGTCAAGGGGCATTACTATACGGCGGTGTTAAGGCCCGTAGTCAGCGCCAAGGTCGGAGATACGGTCATGGTACAGGTAGCCCCCAAGCACCCGAAGGTATTCAGGATAGCGGAAATCGAAGCCTCCATGGAAATGCAAAACACCAAGAAAAACGCTCCGCTTGTGGGAGCAATAGGCGGAGGGCTGATCATTGCCGGGATAATAGTCCTGATCATCAGCATGAAGTGAAAAGAGCGGACGTTTGTCCGCTCTTTTTTGCGCTGAGGAGCCCTTCCCAATAAAAGACCGGACTCATCGAGCCCGGTCTTCGTGTTAGATGTATCAGTAATAATTCTCAGAGCTGTAGCACTGGCTGTTGATATATCCGTAGTAAAGCGGAGACTCCGTGTCGGCGTAATACTTCACGAACAGCGAACCGCCGTTGTCCGTGATCAGTCCCACACGCTCACCGTTGGGGATCTGCCCCAGCACCCTGGCGCCCTCGCCGGTGCCGTCCAAAATATCCACCGCTCCGCTGTCGCTGTAGACAGTGCCTGTGGAAACGATCCTTGAGCGGTCATCGTACTCGCTGCGCAGCGGATGATCGATGACCTTAGCCTGATCCCAGAAATTCCCCGTAGTATAGCCTGTCGGCGCTCCCTGTACGCTCCCCTGTGCTGTCTGCTGGCCGGAAGACGTTCCCCCCTCGTCTGTGTCGTAGAAATGCACCGTGATATCCGCATCTAGGTGTACCGTATCACAGCCATATAAGAAGGGGACGAATGTCAAAACACTGGCAGCCAATATGAGACTGCACTTTCTGATAGCCTTTTTCATAGTGACCCTCCTATATTTTATTTTCAGCCTCATTATAGCACGTTGCGTTAGTTTTGTCAACAATTCTAGGCTATATTTGTAAGTTCCTCCAAAGTGGCTGGAGAAAAACCTCTCACATTGACCAAAGGGCAGGACACAGACCTTCGATTTTCGGCATGAAATTTCCTCTGAGAGGAGCCCAGCCCGTTTTGCTGCAAAACAAATAGCTATGCCCGAAAGCATAGCCAAGATGAAAAAATATAGAAGGGGAATTGGGGGATTACTTGATCCACTTATAATATAACCGCCCAACCTTAAAATAGTCTTAAAAGATCGGGAGATCTTCATTATTTTATTTCCGGGAGCTGGAAGCCCCTCCTGTGCTCCTCGGGGATAGTGATCCTCGGGGAATATCCCACGGCCCCAAGGAAGTCCTTGATGACGGTCAGGCCGTCGCTGAAGTAGGTCTCTCTGCGGCGGTCGGCGTAGGGGATCACCCTGTAGCTCTCCGGACAGTCATAGAGCCACTCCGCATGATCCTTAGTGAAGCAGATCTTGAAAAAGCTGTTCTCTTCGGAGGACAGCCTTCCCATTATCGCCAAGAGCCCGGTATGGTCGGCAGCATCGCCCTTTCTGCACACGAAAGCCGACATACCGTCGAAGGACAGCACAGCCATAAGGGGCCGGTCCTCCTCCATGGCCTTGTCCACAGCGACCTTAGAGGGGTACTTGGAGATGTCCATGAGGTAGCGCCTTGCGGTAAAGACACGCTCCGTGCCGATCTGATCTCTGGAGACCGTCTCCTGGGGAAGGGCCTCTGCCTCGGGGATATCGGACTTCACGGGAGCACTTGCATTTACGGGAGCAGCCTGCTTCACCTTTGGAGCCTCGGCCTTCACGGGAGCACTTGCCTTAACAGGAGCAGCCTGCTTTACAGGCGTCTCGGCCTGATAAGCAGCCCTCAGCTCCTCCATGCGCTTTTTCGCTTCACGGGCCCTTCTGTTCTCCTCCTCTTTGCGGCGGCGAGCCTCGTCGATCCGGCGGCGCTCGTCCTCCTGCCTTTTGCGCTGGTCCTCCTGAGCCTTCCTTGCGGAGACCTCAGATCTCAGCTTTTCGAGCTCTCTCCGCCTTTTCTGGGCAGGAGTCTCCTTGCCGCCTCCGTTGCCGTTTTTTGCAGCGTTTATCACCAGCGGCACCACGATGAACAGTAGTATAAATAAAAATCCGCCCATAAGCTCAGCCCAGTTTCACGGCAGTTTCCAGCGCTATCTCCATCATATCACGGAAGGTGGTCTGTCTCTCCTCGGCTGTGCAGGCCAGACCTCTCAGGGGACAGTCGGATACCGTTGCGATACAAAGTCCGTTCTTTCCGGCACGGGCTGCGTTCATGTAAAGAGCCGCAGACTCCATCTCGATAGCCAGAACGCCCATTTTCTTCCACTTTGCAAGGCTGTCGGCGTCGTCGTAGAAGGTATCGCTGGAGAAGATGTTCCCCACATGGAACCTAGCGCCCTGCTCCTTTGCAGCCTCCACAGCGGCGGAGAGGATCTTCCATGAGGCAGTAGGAGCGTATGTGCCGGGGAGCTCATACTGCATAGCGTAAGCGGAGTTGGTGCTGGAGCTCATGGCGATCACCACGTCACGAAGCTCAACGTTATCGTCGATAGCTCCGGCAGTTCCCACACGGATGATATTATCCACATCGTAGATATTGAAAAGCTCCCAGGTGTAGATGCCGATCGAAGGCATACCCATACCGCTCCCCTGAACAGAAACGGGAACGCCCTTGTACTTTCCGGTATAGCCCAGCATACCTCTGACCTCGTTGTAGCAGACGGGATCCTCAAGGTAGTTCTCGGCGATGAACTTTGCTCTCAGGGGGTCGCCGGGCATGAGGACGGTCTTGGCGATGTCGCCTTTGTTTGCGCTGTTGTGGGGTGTTGACATAGTTATTCCTCCTTAAATTTTTTTAGATATGATACTCCCTTTTTACAAAAGTGTGCCTACGATAGATCAGAATTTAGAAATATATTCGTTTATATTTTTGGCGTAATATTCGCCTTCTTCACCGACATACTCATATAGATAAATCGTTTCATCAGGACGAATGATAAAAAAACCTCCTGCACCATTTCCTGCTATAACAACGCCCTCTATTCCATATATTTCGTAAAAGGCTTTTGATTCAGAAAGGATTTCATCGAATGAATACAGAATACTGCCAATAACAAAAGGCTTTCCGTCATCCACTTTTGGGTGAGTCATCAGTTCAAGAATACCGTTACTGGTTTTCAGTAGTTCGAACAAATTATTTGGCAACATATTTTTCGCCAAACTTAACTGCGGTTTTTCCAGTGGAGGACAAAGGCGGAATGATTCTCCTAATTTTTGCTGTATGAGTTCAATCGTCTTGTTCATTCTTTTTATCTCCGTAAATTCCGATCTTTATTATTAGCAACACAAAAGTAAAAAGGGACAAATGATATGATGCTTCATCTTTTCAGCAGCTTCTTCGCCGTATCCAGCAGGGCCTGATAGTTCCACACGCAGACCGCACCGGTCAGTATGAACAGCCACAGTCCCCAGAGTGCCGGCTCAAAGATCGCGATCACGCACATGATCAGCAGGATCACTGTGTTGGCGAAGCACTTGACGCCGTTGAACTTGAAGGGAACGTAGTACCTTGCGTCGATGATCCTTACCCAATAGCAGATGAAGTAGCTCAGGAAGGTGGCGACTGAGGCGCCCTGGATCCCCCATACAGGGATCAGTGCGATGTTCATGACGATGTTCACCGAGCAGGCGATGAAGGCGGTCCAGAAGGAGTTCTTGGTGTGCTTGGTGGCGGAGTAGATGCTCCCGAGGAACTGGTTGAGGCTCATGAAGAGCACCGCTGCCACCAGCACCGGCGTGTACCTGTAGACCTCGCCGTACTCCGAATAGGTGGAGGAGTTGACGAAGATAGCGGTCACGGGCTTTATCAGCAGGATAAGTCCCGCTGAGGCGACGAACAGCAGCGACTCATAGGCGCCGTAGACCTTCTCGTAGAAGGTGCTGCGGTCGGCGGAGTCGTTCTCGGTTATGGCGGACATATTCCACGCCTGGAAGAAGATCGTGGACACCATGGAGATCAGGTTCGGCACCCTGTTGGCATAGCCGTAGATACCGACAGAGGCCTCGCCCAGAGGCACCCGGTCGCTCTTCATCTCACGGATGAACATACGGTCGGAGAGGCTGGTGATGGTCCACATGACGATGGTCGGGATCAGCGGAGCGGCGAACTTCATCATGGTGCCGGCCAGCTCTCCGCTGAAATACCGGATACTCATGAAGCCCTTCAGCTTGCCCATAGCGAACAGGAAGGCCGCCGAGAGCGTGTCGGAAAGGATAACTGCCAGCATGAAGCCCTTAACGCCCATATGCAGGCCTGCAATGAAGATCAGGTTGAAAATGAACAGGGTCAGCGTCGCCAAGATGCCGTCCAGTGAGAACAGCTTTACCATATCCCTCGCCCGGACGAATTGCTGACAGAGCATACGGAAGGAGGACATGGTGACATAGGCGATCAGCAGCAGCGAATAGCCCTTTAGGTAGTCTAGGGCCGGGACGAAGCGCAGTCCCGGGACGATCAGCGCCATGATCAGCATACCGATAGTTGTGATCACTGCGGAGGTGGTCAGCACCTGGCGCTTGTCGTAGTGCTTGTCCAGTCCGAAGCGGATCAGGTATTCCTGCAATGCGAAGGTGAAGATCGGCTGCAGGAAGAGGGCGGTGGGCTCGATGAGCTCCTTGACGCCCGAATCCACGGGGCTCAGGTGTTTCGTATAAAGACGGGTCAGCAGCAGGACCAGGATCTTAGAGCCGAAGCTGCCGATAGCGAACACGACGGTATTGAACGCCAGCTTTTTGTATTTATTCATTTCAAACACTCCGGGTATAGTTTTTTCTCATAACAAATCAAGTATACCATAGTTTTCCGAAAAAATCAACAGGGAGGCACTCTTCAATGCGGAATTCGGAATTAGGAATTCGGAATTATGGTGTCCGCCTTCAGCGACAAATTCAAATAATTGCGGGGTGCAGGGAGCCGCTCGCTCCCTGCCGGGATCCAAGGGCAGAGCCCT
>JAFUAO010000094.1 GCA_017460665.1 Ruminococcus sp. | reverse complement strand
TGGCTGGCGATGCTATATGCTTTAGCTGGGGACGCTCTGCAAGTTAAGCAGCGCCCCAGATCTTTGATCTGGCTGGCGATGCTATATGCTTTAGCTGGGGACGCTCTGCAAGTTAAGCAGCGCCCCAGATCTTTGATCTGGCTGGCGATGCTATATGCTTTAGCAGAGAGCGTCCCCTTCCACCGGTCCATTAGGTGGGCCTTGCCGCTCAGCAGCAACGAGGTATGTTTCGTTGAACGAGGCGGTGTTTCAAAAACGGCCGGGCGAACGGAATTCGCCCCTACAATTTTCGCCGGTACGTTATAGCAAGCCGCCGGACGGCCAATGGCCGTCCCTACAGTTTTTCTGGAGGCACGGGCGAACGATGTTCGCCCCTACAAATACGTCCGCCGTCAGGCGGACACAACAACTAATAACTACGCACTAATAACTCGCAACTAAAAAGGGACGGCATGAGCCGTCCCTTTTTCACTTCGCTCCCTCCATGATCGCAGGAAGGATCGTGTCGTTCCACGTCAGCGTGTACCTGTTCAGCATAGCGTAGCCGTCCTTGCCGGCCGCCACGCCGTTGTCCCAGATAAAGCAGCAGCTTATCCCGTGTGAGAGCGCCGACGAGATGTAATACCTGTAGTAGTCCGCCCTCGTTGCGTCGTCTGCCTTCGCAACACAGCCGAACTCGCCAATGATCACCGGCACGCCCTTGCTGACGAACCGTGAGTTTATGTCAGAGAACTTCCCGTCCAGCTCAGACTTCTCGCTGTCCCCAAAGCTGGTAGTATCGCCGTTTGCGAACCTCCACGGAGCATAATAGTGCAGCGAAAGTATGATGTTGCCGTCGTCCGGGATCACAAGGTCGTTCATGGCGGCGGCCTCAGCAGAGGCCCCGTAGGTGGTGACGATCAGGGTCCTGTCGGCGTTGTTTCCGCCGGAAGCCCTCACGGTGTCCACGAAGTCCTGCTCGTACTTGTTCACTACTGCCCTCTCAGCAGCGGTGCCGCCCATCCACTCGTTGGCGCTGCCAACGGTACGGGGCTCGTTCATACCCTCAAAGAGGAGCCTGTCGCCGTAATCGCCGAAACGGGCGCAGATCTGCTCCCAGATCTTTTTCAGCTTGGCGCTGTTGGCGGCGTACTGCCCATCATCCGGCACGAACCAGATATAGTCGTCGTGGTGCATATTCAGGATAACGTACAGGCCGTTGTTATAGGCGTAGTCTACCACCTCCTGCACACGGTCCAGCCACTCGGTCTGGATCGTATCGCCGTCCATGTGCTCGCCCCAGGTCACAGGGATCCGGACTGCGTTGAACCCGGCGTTCTTCACGCTCAGGAGCATCTCCTCGGTGGTCTTGGGATTTCCCCAGCCGGTCTCGGTGGAGATCCCTGACTTATTCGTATCATAGCTGTCGAGGGTGTTGCCCAAATTCCAGCCCACCTTCAGCTCCCCTGCGATCTCCTTGGCGCTCCTAAAGCCTGTGGAGGAGGGCTGAGCCGGCTCGTCGTCGGTCTTTGCAGGAGCCGGAGCTGCTGCCGCTGCGCCGCTGCCGAGGCTGTACTTCACCGTTATGGAATCAAGGGTAGCCCCGGGCTGCTGGCTCCACCAATATCCCAGCACTATCTCACCGTCCTCTGCAACGTATTTTTTTGCCTCATCAGGCACGAACCATGTCAGCGAAACTGACGAGCTGTCGGTAAACACCGCCGTATCCGGGGACTGATAATAGCCCTCGCCGGACTGATAGCAGAAGGCTCCCGTGAACTTCCCGAAGGATCCCGTGGAGCTCACGTTGAAGGTGATAGCCTGGGGTACTGATCCGCTGGGAAGGAAGTCAGCGGTAGGGACCCTGAGAGAAGGGTTTTTATCGCTGTAGCTCACGCTCTTGCCCACGTTCTGGGTCACTGTGCCGTCAACAGGGATCTGACGGGTGCGGTCGAAGGTGCAGATCACGCTGTCCAGCCGCACAGAGCCTGCTCCTCCCCACCAATAGCCGAATAGCACATCTCCTCCGGCGGAAACGTAGTCGGCGATATCCCCGGGGACGTCCCACCGGATCTCACCGTAGGTGCCCTGAGTGGGGGCCGAGAAGTCCTCGGACTGGAACCAGCCCTCGTCGGTGGCTGAGGGGCAGTCGCCGTTCACTGAGATACCGCAGCCGCCCTTGAAGGTGCCGATGTCGCTGCCGTCGCCGGAATAGATCACGAAGGTGAAGGAACTGATCCTGTCGCCCTCCTCGATGAAGTCCGCCAAGGGGAGCTGGATCGTGTTGCTGCCCTCCTCACGGCCGATCGTCTTGTCAACGCTCACCTGAGCCGCACACTGAGCGGAGAGGGTCTCCAAGGGGCTTATGTGCTCGGTAGGAGCCTCCGTGGGGGGCTCAGTTTCCTGCTGAGGAGCCTCATCCGGGACGTCGGTCACAGCCTCGGAGCTCTCCGACGGCGCCTGAGAGCTGCTCTGGGCCGGCGAGGACTTTTCTCCGCAGCCGGCAAATGAGACTGCCATTACAGCGGCAGCCAAGATCGCTGAGATATATTTTTTCATAGCTTCTCCCTCTATTATCATCATACTGACCCTATGATAGCACATTTTCGGCCATATTGCAATGGTTTCGGGCAATTTGATGAAGCAAACAATAATAGAACTTGTTAATTTTTTTGCAGCTAAACGCCCAAAGTCTTGACAAAGCTCCGGCTTTGAGATATATTGCATTACTGAACTTCAAGGAGAGATCGTCATGAAAAGCAAACTGCCCCTCCTGCGGCCGTCGGAGGCCAGCTCAGCCAGATCAGCAATTGGTGGTCCGCAGCGGCCACGGCGGTGAACCTGCTCACCCTGATCCTGATCGTCATCTCAGCCCGGGCCCAGGGCACCCCTGAAAAAGGGCGGCATTTCTGCTGTCAGAGGGAGTCCCGGACAAAAAAATGCGCCCCTTTGCTAAGGAGCGCATCCCTTATCCAGCGTTACGCTGAGTGTGTTATCTATACTAAATAGATGTCTTTCATGCGCGAAAAAAATTTCGCGCCCCAGAAAAACTGAGACGCGAAATTGGGTGCAGCGTCACGCTGCCTGGTGCGAGTGACGGGACTTGAACCCACACGTCGTTTCCAACACTAGCACCTCAAGCTAGCCTGTCTGCCTATTCCAGCACACTCGCATAGCAGTCACTTCCGACTGCCTTAATATTATACCAAAAAACAGCTCATCTGTCAAGGGTTTTCCGAAAAATTTTTCACTCTCCGGAGTTCCCCTTCCGCCTCAGCCTCAGATCCCGGAAAAAATCCGAGAGTATGGCCGAGCACTCCTCCTCCATGACTCCGCCGGTAAGGGCCGGCCTGTAGTTATAGGGCAGGTCGAACATCCTCTGCACCGACACCGCCGAGCCGCTTTTCGGGTCGTAGGCCCCGAAGATCACGTCGTCGATCCGGGAGTTGATGATCGCTCCGCAGCACATCGGGCAGGGCTCAAGAGTGACGTAGATAGCGCACTCCGGCAGCCGCCAGCCGCCCAGCCTTTTGCAGGCGGCGTCGATGGCCAGTATCTCGGCGTGGGCAAGGGCATTTTTTGCGCCTTCACGCATATTCCGGCCCTCGCCAACGATCTCTCCTGTAGTTTTTTTCACCACCACGGCTCCTACCGGGACCTCGCCCTCATCGTAGGCCAGCCGTGCCAGCTCCAGCGCACGCATCATGTACTTCTCCATAGGCGCTCCTATATCACGGCTCTCACGACAGAGTAGAGCAGGCAGAGCCCCATGACCACGGAATAAGGGAAGGTCTTGAAGGCCCCCATGATCCTTTCGCTCTCCTTCTGCTCAGAGCGGTATACTGCCAGCTTAGACCTGCCACGGCGCTTCTTGCTGAGATAAACGCACAGCAGCGCCACAGATCCGACGGCTCCGGCCGCCAGCATGAAGGAGTTCCTCACCAGCAGCATCTTGTCGGAGGGATCCACCTCAAGGATAGCCAGCGCCAGCAGGTACATCTTGTAGATCACCTGTACGGCTGCGGCGGTGAAGAGACTGCCGCTCCTGAGCATACCGAAGCCGGCCACCAGTGAGATCAGCAGCACTGCCGGGATCTCACGGACGTCCTGAGCCAGCAGAGCTGCTGTCAGCGATGTCATGACCAGGGCGAAGTGGTCGCCGAACTGTCTCATGGCGGCGAACATAGCTCCCCGGAAAAAGGCCTCGGTGATAATGGAGACGATCACCACGTCGAAGAAGGTATAGATCACGAACTCGGTCTGGCCCCAGACCGAAACATCGGCGTAAAGGGAGCTGAAATATGAGTAGATCTCACGGGTCTCGCTGGAGTAGGCCTCCGGCAGGCTCACCGCCGTACAGACCAGCAGCGCCAGTCCGATAGCTCCCACCAGCTCAGCGGGATCGTTCATGCGGCTCATGATCTCAACTCTTCGTGGCAGAGCCATTTTCCTGTGGACATAGTAAGCCGGGAGCAGGATCTTCAGCAGAGTTATCACCAGAAGGGCCGTAACGATCTCAGTCCCTCCGCCGTAGATCACTGAGCTGAAAAAGTCGGTGTTGACATTGACGCCAAGGGTCCCAAGGGCCGAGATGATCAGCTTTCCGGCCACGTCCTCCACCACCACCCAGATCAGGGCGGCGATGCCGATGACGTAGAATATCCGGGAGATCCGCTCCTGCTCGGCCTCGGCGATCGAGTTGTCCACGAAGCCTCTGCCGTCGATGAAGACGGTCTCCTTGGAGTTTTTCTTGAACCGGAAGCCGTAGGGGTTGTTCTTGTTGCTGCGCCAGCTCTTGAAGCCTTTGTTGTAGGTATCGTTCTGAGTGGAGTAGTCAAATCCATCGACCACGCTCACGACTTCATTCACTTCAGTATCAGCAGTGCTCTTCATCTGACCACCTCCCATAAAAGTCTCTTATTTACTATTTTAACATATATTTCGACTTTTAATGTTATAATTTTGGAGATATAGTATGAACGAATTGTTAACTGCGGCTTTCCAGTCCCAACAGCCTCTCTGCATTTTTGTGGAAGATCAGCTCCTGCTCCTCCTCGGTGAGCGGCAGCCTGCGGAGCATGGCGATCTCTTTTTCAGGGTGGTCCCAGGGGCAGTCGCTGCCGAAGAGGACCCGGTCCGCACCATGGGCGCTGATGATCCTCCAGAGCTGCTCATCGGAGATGTAGTCAGCCACCACGCCGGTGTCCAGATAGACGTTGCCGAATTTCCCGGCAAGGCAGTACTCCACATCGTCAAAGAGCTTCATGCCGCCCAAATGTGCGGCGACTATGGTCAGCTCCGGGAGCCTCTCCGCCAGCCGTGCGAAGCTCTGAGGCGTGGCGAGGACGTTCTCCGTGCCGAAGGGGTCCCAGCCCCCGTGGAAGACCACAAAGAGCCCCAGCTCCGCCGCCTTCCGGTAGACCGGCATCATGCGCTCCTCGTCGGGCCGGAAGTACTGGTATTCTGAGTGGAATTTCAGCCCCCAGAGCCCCAGCGAGGCTATGCGCTCCACCTCTGCCACGGCGTCCTCGGCGTCGGGGTGGACGGTGCCGCAGCAGAAAATGCTGCCGTCCATGATCTGGGCTGCCCAGTTGTTGATCGTGTTCTGCTGAGAGGGCTTTGTGGCAACGGGCAGCAGCATGGCTCTGGAGATGCCGTTCTTCGCCATTACAGCCTTTAGCCCCGAAAGCGTGCCATCAGTTGCAGGAGCTATGCCGCTGGTATCGGCCAGAGCTCCCACAGCACGCTCAGCCAGCGAGTCCACAAATGCGTGGGTGTGGAAATCAAAGTACTCCATGGCTCACTCCATAACGTGCTCCATGGCGGCATAGAAGATCTTCTTCACATGGTCGTCGCAGAGCGAATAGAAAATGGTCTTTCCCTCACGCCGGGCGCTGACCAGGCGAGCCTGCTTCAGCACACGGAGCTGGTGAGAGATCGCTGACTGGGTCATCCCCAGCAGGTCGGCGATGTCGCAGACGCACATCTCGCTCTGGCAGAGGACGAAGATGATGCGTATCCTTGTGGAGTCGCCGAAGACCTTCAGCAGCTCGGCGGCGTCGTAGAGGAGAGACTCGTCGGGCATGACCTTGGACACACGGTCAACGATGTCCTGGTGGACCCCACACTCTCCGCAGATATGTTCTTCCATATTTTTGCTCCTTTTCGGAAAAGATAAAGTTGGCTGAAATAGATAAAGATCGGGTTTCCAAAGGGATCACATCCCTTTGGCGGAGTCCAGAGGCAGAGCCTCTGGCGGGGCTTGGGGCAGCGCCCCAATGCGTTGAAGCGCCTCGCAAGGGGTGAATGAAAAAACAGTCCGGGGGACTGTTTTTTCAGAGGGGACGCCTTGCAAGTGAAGGCGTCCCCTTCCCACAGTCACATATTTCTCGCCGCAAGCCGCTGGCCGGCTTGCCGGATCTTTCGCCTATCTGAATACACCGATCAGCAGGTACACTATCCCTCCGCACATAAAGGCCGAGCAGATAAGTCCCAGGACGCAGGTCAGTATCGTCCATATATCGAACACCTTCCCCATGCGCCGGCTGTACATGACAGTGTAGGTGCGCTCCGGGCGGTACATCTTGTCGTTGAGGATCATCTCGCTGGGGAAAACGCAGGGGTACACTGCTCCGTCGATCGCATAATAAGCCACCTTGAACCCGCCCTTCGGGGCGGTGTCGATGCGGACGAACTGAGCCTTGCGCCTCTTCGAGAGCATGAGCCTTATGCACATATACAAAAACATCAGCCCCATAGCTCCGATCCCGAGACAGATCAGCCCTATGATCCCGGCAACGATCATCTCTCCCTTTACTCCAAGGATCGTCAGCAGGACTATGATAATGATCAGTGCTAAGATCACCTCCACGGCAAGACCTCCCTTCTGTTTTATACTAATGATATTATACCACAGATCCGAAAATAAAGCAACCGGATAGGGAAAAGATCCCCTTACTCTGAGTTCTGTGCCGGGTTTTCCCCCTTTTGTAATAAATTACGGAAAATCTATTGACATAAGCGCCAAAAAAGTGTATAATAACTATGTTGTATTTATTTGCAGAAATATTACTTTACGGCAGTAGATCGCAGCATTGTTTTACATCATTATCCCTTTGGGCCCAAAAGATATATGGCCCGGGGGCTCAATATCATGATACCGGAACGATCACCGGACGGCCCCGGCTGTCCGAATGCTTTCGGGCCGCATGAACTGCGGCTCTTCCTATATTAAATGAATAAAATATTGCGGCATTTACCGCCTTGAGAGTAATAAGGTTTTATGATACAAACTATTATTTGAAAAGGAGGTAATGCACTGATGGATCTGATCACTATCATTCTTATCATCGTGGCCGTCATTTTAGCAGCAGCCGCTGTCGCAGCAGGCCTCATCGCCTATAATAAGGGCGTTGCAGCCGGCGTAGAACAGCGCAAGCGTGATGCGGAGTCTATCGTTGGTTCTGCCGAGCAGCAGGCCAGCCGTATCATCGAGGACGCTGAAAAGGACGCCGACAACAAGAAAAAGAGTGCCCTTATCGAGGCTAAGGACGAGATACACAGACTTCGTTCAGATGCCGATAAGGAGATCAAGGACCGCAGAGCAGAGCTGTCACGTCAGGAAAGACGTATGCAGCAGAAGGAAGAAAATCTCGACAAGAAGACAGACAACCTTGAAAAGAAGGAGGATACCCTCAACCAGAAGATCAAGTCAGCCGACGAAAAACTCAAGGAGGCCGACGCTATCAAGAAGTCTCAGATGGATATTCTGGAGAGGATCTCTGAATTCACCAAGGACCAGGCTAAGGAGTACATAATCTCCAAGCTGGAGGACGACCTCGTCCACGAAAAGGCTGTCAAGATCGCAGCCTATGAGCAGCAGCTCAAGGACGAGTGCAATGAGAAGGCAAGGAGCTATATCTCGCTGGCTATCGCTAAGGTGGCCGCAGATCAGGTCTCTGAGGCCGCCGTTTCAGTGGTCCCCCTTCCCAATGACGAGATGAAGGGCCGTATCATCGGCCGTGAGGGACGTAATATCCGTACCCTCGAAACACTGACAGGCGTCGATCTCATCATCGACGATACCCCCGAGGCTATCACTCTCTCATGCTTCGATCAGATCCGCCGTGAGGTGGCTAGGATCGCCTTAGAGAAGCTCATCGCCGACGGCCGTATCCACCCCACCCGCATCGAGGAAATGGTGGACAAGGCAAGACGTGAGGTGGAGTACCGCATCAAGCAGGAGGGTGAGCGTGCCGTCATCGAAACTAACGTACACGGCCTCAACCATGAGCTCATCAAGCTCATCGGTAGACTTAAATACCGCACCAGCTACCGTCAGAACGTGCTGGACCACTCTATCGAGGTGGCTAAGCTGTGCGGTGTGCTGGCTTCAGAGCTGGGCGTTGACGCTAATGTGGCTAGACGTGCAGGACTCCTCCACGATATAGGTAAGGCTCTTACCTCTGAGATCGAGGGCTCACACGTTCAGATCGGCGTCGACGTATGTAAGAAATACAACGAAAGTCCCGTTGTTATACACGCCGTAGAGGCTCACCACAACGACGTTGAGCCAAGAACGGTGATCGCCTGTATCGTTCAGGCTGCCGACGCTATCTCCGCTGCAAGACCTGCCGCAAGAAGTGAGAACTACGAAAGCTATATCAAGAGGCTCCAGAAGCTGGAGGAGATCTGCAACTCCTATGACGGCGTCGAGAAATGCTACGCCGTTCAGGCAGGCCGTGAGGTCAGGATCATGGTCCTTCCCGAAGTCATCAATGATGAGAAAATGGTGCTCGTCGCAAGACAGATCGCACAGCAGATCGAGAATGACATGGATTATCCCGGTCAGATCAAGGTCAACCTCATCAGAGAGAGCCGTGTGACTGACTACGCAAAATAAGCGAATCTCTGCGGACGCACAAAACGTCCGCAGTTTTTTTATAGGCAGTACCCCCAACAAAATATGCCGGGCCTCTCTCCGGCGAAAGGAGCTTACTATGAACGTGAAAAAACTCACAGGCGCACTGATAGCCGCTGCCGCAGGTATAGCTGTCAGTGCTGCGCTGCCCTCCCTCTCAGCCAGCGCAGACTGGGAAAAATGCGGGATCATGGGCGACCTCAACGGCGATAACGAGGTCAATTCCGCAGACCTTGTGGTCCTGGCCAGGCACCTCCACGGTGCTAAGGCCTTGGAGTACGAGAACGGTATCCAGTTGGGCGAGGATACCTTCGTTTCCATCAACGGCGCAGACCGCTTCTCCACTGCTTTCGTGGAAACGGCTGACATCGACCAGAACAAAAAGGTCAACGTCTTCGACCTGATCCAGCTCAGAGAATATGTCTCGCTGAGCTGGGGAGCTCCCGTGTATAAGTGGGTGGCCGAGCCGGAGGTCACCACCGCCCCGGTCACTACGGCTCCTCCTGTGACCACCACCACTGTTGTCACTGAGCCAGTCTCGGACGAGTTCATCGACCCGCCGATCTACGACCTCTACGGCTCTCTCCCCTCTCAGGGCGAGGCAAGGGTCCTGACAGTGTATGTGGACTTCCCCGATGTGAGGTATACCTTCGATCCCTCCACCGACTTCATCGAGCAGATATTCTTCGGGAGCCCTGACAGCTCCTCCACGGCCTATCCCTATGAGAGCATAAACGCCTTCTACTCACGCTCCTCAAAGGGAGCCGTCACCGTCACCGGCGACGCCTTCCGCTATACCACCAAGAACAACGCCTCCGCCTATGAGACCAACGCATGGTTCGTGGAGCTCATCGACGAGGTGCTGGACAGCCTTGACAGTCAGGTGGACTTCACCCAGTACGACGGCGACAGCGACGGCGTGATCGACGCTATCTCGATCTGTGTCCCCAATGCCGCCAACGAGAAGAACGGCAGCGATTTCTGGCACTCCTGCGCCGGCGGATACGGCGGCGACTGGAGGAAGCGTGTGGACGGTATGCAGATCGGCCACGTCATCGTGGGAGCTCATGAGATCTCCTCCGAGAGCGACTACGGCGACTTCGTAAGGACCAACCTCCACGAAATGGGCCACTGTATGGGCCTTCCGGACTTCTACCTGTACAACAACACCTCCGACTGGGAGGGCCTCCACGGTTCGGCCGGCTTCGAGATAATGGACGACGCTGTGGGAGACTTCGGATCCCTCTGCAAGCTCATGCTGGGCTGGTACAAGCAGGACCAGATCCAGATCTACGATCCCTCCGCCGGAGAGCAGACCTTCAAGCTATACGATAGCTGCTCAGATGAGGGCAACTGCCTGATCATCCCCAACGGGACCCTGGGCGACAAGTACCGCTCAGAGTTCATGATCCTTGAGTTCGCAACAATGAACGGCAACGGAAAGTCCAACAACACCTACTGGTGGATGGCTCAGGGCGAGGGCGTTCGTGCCTTCCACGCTGAGGCCACCTACAACGGCGACCAGTATTACCCCTACTGGAAATACGCCAGCGGTGAGGACGAGGCTACCAACTACGATGCCGGCCGGCGCTTCATCAGGCTGATCGGCGAAGGCACCGACGAGACCGACAACTTCTTCCGTCAGGGCAGTGCTATCGACAGCTCAGTTCCTGACTTCCGCTGGTACGACAGCAGTGGCCTGGCCACTGTCGAGACCGGCATCAAGATCACAATAGACGACTACAGCGACGGCGTCTATACCGTGACAGTTCACCCCGCCGCATAATAAAAATGCCCGTTTTTCGGGCAGGAAAGGCTGATCATGGCTAAGGAGATTTTTAACACCAGCGAAAAGTCCAACTTTATACTCAATATGACCGAGGAGCAGTACGCAAAGATCGCCTCGGCAGGTATGTACGCAGCCTGCTTTGCAGTCCCGCTGTTCACTGTCCTGCCGGAGATCACCCGAAAGGCCTCCTACGCCCTGTCAATGGGCGGTCTGGCGGTCGCAGGCGTATTTGCGATGATCCTCGCTCTGATCGCACTAATGAAGAAGTACATATCCGGAAAGGCGATCCTGCCAGTGGCGGCCTTCGGCTTCGTGACGCTATGGGGACTTGTCTCCATGATCGCCGGCTACGACTTCGCTATCGGCCTGTACGGGTTCACCGGCCGTGGCGAGGGCTTCCTGGCGCTGCTGTTCTACTTCTCGTTCTTCACTATGGCAGCCGCCGTGAAGCGTGAAAGAGCTCTCAGCTCGCTGATCTGGGGAATGGTCCTCAGCGGCCTGCTGAACGGCATATTCGGCGTGATACAGGCATTCACCGGGAAGCCGGGACAGTTCGCATTCGTCGCCCTCCACACTAAGATCAACGCAGCAGCCGGCCTTTCACACTCGCCCCTGTTCCTGGCCTTCTTCATGACCCTTGCGATCACAGCGGCCCTCTTCGGAACGGCCTTCTTCCCGGAAAAATGGCGGAAGGCAGTCTCCGCAGCGGCGGTCTGCATCATGTCATTCGTAATGGTCTTCACCTACAGCTTCATCGGCTGGTGCGGACTGGGGCTCTCGGTGATCTCACTGTTCATCGCAGTTCTTGCGGCTAAGGCCCCCAAGAAGCTACTTGCTATGGCGGCAGGGATCGCTCTCCCGGCTGCGCTGGGAGCAGTCCTCATAAACAGCGGTGCTATCGGGAACATCAGCAGCTATCGGCTCTACGACGGAAGGATCCTCTGGTGGGCAGACTCCTACATCAGGCTCTCTGCCAGCGGCGACATCGACACAGATCATCTGGACATCGACGACACCTACGACGTCTACTCAAAGCTCAACGACAAGGCGGTCCAGCTCATCGACAAGGACCCCCTCACCGGTACAGGCCCCGATCAGATGATCTTCCCCCAGATCTACAAGACCGACTTCGGCGACGACCTCGAAAGGGACATCAACGACGTCATCGCCCTGAACAAGGGCTCCTTCGACCGTGTCTACAACGAGTACCTCAACGTGGCAGTGACCCGAGGGATCCCCTCGGCGATCGGTCTGGGCGTGCTGCTGATCGCAGTGATCGCCGGTGGCATCGTCAGAGCCAAAAAGCGCCCGGCCTGGCAGAGCGTTTGCCTTGTGACCGTGAGCATCTGGGGAGCTCTGCTGTTCCTGATCTGCTGCAGCAGCATGGCCTTTGCGCCGGTGCTCTGGTGCTGTGCAGGAGGAGCTGTGGCGGCTCTGTCGAAAAAGGGATGAGCTCTGACTGAATGGAGCCGATTTGATCAAAATTTTTTGCACAAAAATTTCACCCCGTATTTGTAGGAATTCCACAAAACAGCGTAGAATAGCCATTTCCAGGCTAACAGATGTAAGGAAAGGCTAACAAAAATCTCTTGATTTTCTCCCCGTTTATGCTACAATATACTTAAAGGGACATTGTCCTTAATAATTAACGGAGGTGCTGTTTTATGGCATATATTATTTCTGATGAGTGCGTAAGCTGCGGTGCTTGCGAGGCTGAGTGCCCCGTTGGCGCTATCTCTGAGGGCGACGGAAAGTACCAGATCGACGCTGACGCTTGCGTTGAGTGCGGTGCTTGTGCCGGTGTCTGTCCTGTAGGAGCTCCCTCTGCTGAGTAATTGAGCAAGGATCACAGCCGTCCAGATCGGGCGGCTGTATTTTTTTGGCCTTTTTAAGGGAAAAGTCCGGCTTGACATTGCCGGGCAACTGTGATATAATACATTTGTCCGGGCTAGGCCCCGGCTATATGTATACGGAGGAATATAACATGAGAAAATACAGATCAGCTGCGCTCCTTCTTGCTGTCGTTATGGCAGTTTCCGCAGCAGGCTGCTCAAGCAGCAAGAGCAAGGATACGCCCCCGCCTCAGAGCTCTCAGTCGAACCTTCAGGACGTTATCGCCTCTGACTCTATCGAGGCCTCTATGCTGGAGCAGACCGACAAGCATGACACTGTCTTCACACTGAACAGGATCGTTGACTCAGGCCATAGGTCCGAGGACAACGAGCGCTTCATCTACCTTGACGTTACGATCAAGAATACATCTGACACCGAGTACGACCTCAACGCCCTGAACAACTTCTATATCCTTCTGGACGACGGCAATGAGATCCACTTCGATGTAAGGACCCAGCTCTACGGCCAGAACAACGTCGACGGCTATGTAACGAACCCCTTCAAGGTGGCCCCCGGCTCCGAGCTGAGCGGTCTTGTGGGAGGCTTCCTCCTCAAGGACGAGGTCACTTCCTTCAAGGTGTGCTTCTTCCCCACCGGTACCACCGGCGACGACAAGACCAGCGTCATCAAGGTCAGCGCTACCTCTGCCGACATAGTGGCTCTGTAAAAACTAACGCTCCGCAGGCCGGAGCGTTTTTTATTGAAAGGAGAGATCATGCTCAGGATAGTTCACGATAGGCTGACTGCCGAGGAATTTATCACGCTGTGGAGCAGCGTCTGGGACGGAGCTCCCTCGATCGAGCAGGCAGAGCTGGCAATGAAGAACTCCCTCTTCCGGGTGACGGTCTTTGACGGCGACAAGCCCGTTGCCATGGCAAGGATGATCGGGGATCTGGGGCTGTGCTGCTACATAAAGGACGTTATCGTTCTGCCGGGATACCAGGGCAAGGGCATCGGGCGGATCCTTATGGAGGAGCTGATCGGCTTCGTGAGGAGCCACGGCGTCCCCGGGACGGCTGTCTCGGCGGAGCTCTGCGCTATGCCGGACAAGATGCCATTTTACGCCAAATTCGGCTTCTCCGCAAACGAGGCTCAGCGCATGAGGCTCTTCATCAAGGCTAAGTGAGGCGGACCATGAAGAAGCTGTCATTGGACCGAAATAAGATCAAGTACCTTGCTATCGCTGCCATGCTTTGCGACCACATCGCAATGTTCATGCTGTCCCCGGGGATCTCGGAGGCTCCGGCCGGCCGAGTAGCGGTGTACGCCCTCATGAGAACGATCGGAAGACTGACTGCGCCGATCATGCTCTTCTTCCTTGTGGAGGGCTTCGTCCACACCTCCTCCCGGAAAAAATACGGCGTGAGGCTCCTGGTCTTCGGCCTGATCTCTCAGGTGCCATACGCCCTGTCCCACTATGGGACCCTGCTAAAGCTGGACCTGAACATGATCATCACGCTGTTCATCACCTTCCTGATGCTGCTGGCGGAGGAGAAGATCGTCAGCCTCCCCCTTAGGCGGATCACGGTCTTCGCCCTCATCATGAGCACCTTCTGCTGCGACTGGGGAGTGATCGGGCCGTTCATGGCGTGGCTGTTCTACAAATTCCGGGAGGACCGAAGGTCTCAGCTCCGGGCCTATTCGGTGGTCTGCGCCATACAGGTGGCTGCGGCGGTGATCTTCCTGGCAAAAAACGGCTATCACTGGTACGGGGAGCTCTGGCAGGCAGGAATGTTCCTGGCGATCCCGGTGCTGCTCTGCTACAACGGCCGCCCCGGCAGCAGGTCCCCTGTCAACAAGTGGGTGTTCTACGTTTTTTATCCGCTGCACCTGCTGATCTTCTGGATCATAAAGTTCCGGATATGATGAAAAGCCCCGGTGTTCCCTCGGAACGCTGGGGCATTGTTTATATGTGTAGGGCCTTTATGGGGAGGAGCTTTCGGGCTCCTGCTGCCCAAAGACAGCCGATGTAGGCAGCTCCTCCGGCAAGGGCTGACAGGATCAGCCGCCAGATCACCGGGACTCCCCCACGGGTACAGGAGCAGTTCACCACGAAGGCCGCTCCTCCGCACATCGCCCCGGCATAGAGCACCGACAGGAAGGGCCTGACCGGGAGGGAGATCCGGCCTCGGCGAAGGTAGCTGCGAAGGGCTGCTGCGAAGATGAAGGCGTAGCAGAGAGTGGTGGAGAGGGCGGCGCCTGAGGCTCCCATAAGAGGGACCAGCAGCAGGTTCCCGGCTAGCTTCAGCACCGCCCCGATCGCCATGATCTTCAGCGGCCCGGAGGCTCGCCCGATCCCTTGCAGCATACTGAACACCGGGTAGGCCATGCACAGGAAGACCATGCCCGGCATCAGCAGCCGCAGGGCTCCCACGCAGATCTCTGCCTCGTCGGACTGACGGGGAAAGAGCACCGTCAGCAGCTCACGGGAGAGCACGAAGATCCCTACGGCCGCCGGCAGAGCGATCGCTGACGAGGCAAGGAGAGCCTGGACGGTGTGGCGGCGCAGCGCCGGGCGGTCCTGCTCCGCCCATGCCGCTGTCACCGGCGGAAGTATGCCCTTCCCCAGCATATTCGTCACCGACGGCACAAGGTTGAACACCGTCAGGGCGATCCCGGCAAAGGATCCGTAGACGAAGTGGGGCAGCTCCTCCTCAGTGACTCCTGCCGGCAGCGATATATCGGCTCCAAAGCGCCGGATACAGCCGATAACGGTGTACATATCTATCAGGGAGGTCAGGTTGGTGACCAGGGCGCCAAGGCCTGTGGGAAGGGCGGTGCGGAGGAGCTCCCCTGCGATCGACCGGCGGCTCATTAGGTGGGCCTCGCCGCCCTTGGGAGCTGCCGGAGAAAACAGCCTCAGGACTGCAAAAAACAGGAGGGCTCCCAGAGAGGAAAGTGTCACACCTAAGATCCCGGCAGCGGCTGCCAAGGCCCTGACGTCGGTCATTCCCGGCAATATTGCCAGAAAACGGCTGCTGTTCCTCATGACATAGCTGCAAAGCCAAAGCCCTGCGGCCACCTTCACCACGCCCTCTGCAAGCTGAGATAGAGCCGTGGGATACATATTGCTCATGCCCTCGCAGACGCCACGCTCCACCGCCGTCAGACAGCCGAAAAGCACCGCCGGAGCTATCATCGCCACCGCCAGCCACGCCTGGGGGCTCCCGGAAAAACGGCTGAACGGGGCGGCAAGGAGCGCAACTGCTGCGCTGCCTAAAAGCCCGGCGGCGAAGAAAAGTCCCAGCGCCACACGGCGGATCCGGAGGACGTTGCGGTACATACCCAGAGCGGCGCTTTGGGCCGTCATTCGGGCAACTGCGGAGGTCAGGCCTGTGACTGTCAGGGCGTAGACCGGCATGAATAGGCTGTAGGCGCAGCTAAAATAGCTCATGCCCACGCCTCCGAGGAGGTTGGTCAGGGGGATCTTGAAGAGGGCGCCTAGGGCCTTCGCCGCCACCGCCGACGCCATGAGTATCACCGAGCCTTTGATGAAATCCTGCTTTTTCAAATGACCGCCTCGCTTTCCTATCCATGTAATCATATGCAAGGGGCGGAGGAGAAATGATCTGAAGAGAGCGGCTTTGCCGCTCTCTTCAATTCATAATGCATGATTCATAATTGTGGTGTCCGCCTGACGGCGGACGAGATCTGTAGGGTCGGAGGGGTATAATTCCGAATTACGCATTCCGAATTGGACAGACGGCCAATATCCTCCCCTACATTTTTCCGAGCACCGACTACAAATAATAGATACCGAAAGCCTTGCAATTTCTCCGCATATGTGTTATAATAGAGGATAGACTGATCGCACTTTATCGACCATGTGTCGAAGCTATTTTGAAAGGCTGGTATCAACAATGGAATATAAGTTTTCCGACAAGGTCAGCGGTCTGAAGGCCTCGGCTATCCGTGAGATCCTCAAGTTCACCGCAGATCCTGAGGTCATCTCCTTCGCAGCCGGGAACCCCGCTCCGGAGGCCTTCCCCAAGGAAAAGATCGCACAGATCTCCGCAGACCTCCTCCAGAACGACCCGATCCTTGCTCTTCAGTACAGCGTCACCGAGGGCTACGGCCCCCTGAGACAGTTCCTTAAGGACTGGATGAGCACAAAGGGCTGCTTCCACCCGGAATTCGACGACATCATCGTCACCTCCGGCGGTCAGCAGGCAAACGAGCTCTCCTGCAAGGTGCTCCTCAATGAGGGCGACACCCTCCTGGTAGAGTCGCCCAGCTTCATCGGCTCACTGAACGCCTTCCGCTCCTACAACGTGAACCTGGTCGGCGTGGATATGGAGGACGACGGCATCGACCTTGATAAGCTGGAGGAGGCGCTGAAAACTCAGCCCAACGTGAAGATCCTCTACCTTATCCCCAATTTCCAGAACCCCACAGGCCGCACGATGTCCCTTGCTAAGCGCAAGGCCGTCTATGAGCTAGCCTGCAAGTACGACTTCGTTATCCTTGAGGACGACCCCTACGGCGAGCTCAGGTTCGCAGGAGAGACCCTCCCCACGATCAAGAGCCTTGACACTGAGGGCAGAGTCATCTACTCGAGCACCTTCTCAAAGCTGATCTCCCCCGGATTTAGGACAGGCTTCGTTTCTGCCCCCTCTGAGATCATCCAGAAGATCGTGGTCTGCAAGCAGGTATCCGACGTCCACTCAAACATCTGGGCACAGGTCATCTGTCACCGCTTCATGACCACTATCGACCGTGAGGAGCACTTCAATAAGCTGAGAGCGATCTACAGGGAGAAGTGCGACCTGATGTGCAGCTACATAGACGGCGGCTTCTCAGACAAGATCAGCTATATCAAGCCTCAGGGCGGACTTTTCATCTGGTGCAGCCTGCCAGAGTCCATGGACATGAACGCCTTCTGCACAAGGGCCGTCCAGGAATACAAGGTGGCCGTTGTCCCCGGAAATGCCTTCAACATCACCGAGGGCGAGGTAAGCCACTCGATCAGACTGAACTACTCCACACCTACGAACGAGCAGATCAAGAAGGGCATGGAGATCCTTGCCCGCATGACAAGAGAGCTGCTGGACTAAAAAATCGATCACGAAAGGAAAATAATTATGCCAGATCCAAGAACAGACAGATACCCTGTCACACAGAAATACCTTATGACCCGTGGCCAGGCTATCAACTTCCCCTATAAGTATTTCAAGACCAACTTCGCTAAGGACGACGTTTTCGGCGTCGTTATAGATATGCCCCTGCCCAGCGATGTGCTCACATCTATGGTGTGCTTCATCAACGGCGCTGCTAACCTGTATTTCAACAACGGCAGCGAGTATTCCGGCGCTTCTCAGAAGTACCGCAATCTGGTACAGGCCACAAGGATCATGGTGCTCAACGCCAAGGAGATCCTGCCTAAGTGCGAGAAGACTACCTCCTACGATCTGCCCAAGGGAAGAGCTCACCATATCTTCCTGCTGACCAAGGGCGGCATCTACAAGACTGCGCTCCTGCCCGGTGCTATCCCGGAGGATCAGCCTGAGCTGAGGACCTTCTATGTGCTGTATCAGCGTGTTCTGGGCGAGCTCAGGAACTGTCAGCTAAAGGACGAGGCCGACAGAAGAAAGAATGGCTAAAATCTTCCCTTACAAAAGCAGAAAAGTATCTTTGCACTGATCATCCTGCTCTTCCTGGCGATCCTCACAGCGGCAGGCGCAGCCGGATATGCCTTCGCCTGCTATAAAAAGGGAGAATGATGATACCGCAAAACAGCGGGCGGAGCTTCCGTCCGCTGTAATGATCTTTGCTGTATTGGTATAATTAACAAATCGAACTATTCTTTTTCCGGATATTTTTCATAATTCACAAAAATGTAAAAAACTGTTGCAATTTGCCGGAATTTAGGGTATTATAGAAGGAGTGCTTTTTCTATGGTAGAATATCAGCAGAAGGACCGTTATGAGATTGGGGATCTTCTCGACATCGTCAGGCTCCTGAGAGGCGAGGGCGGCTGTCCCTGGGACAGAGAACAGACCCATAAGTCTATCAAGAGCGACTTCATCGAGGAGACCTGTGAGGCTATCGAGGCTATCGACCTTGAGGACAGCGACCTGCTCCGTGAGGAGCTGGGCGACGTGCTGCTCCAGGTGGTCTTCCATTGCAGGATCGAAGAGGAGAATGGTACCTTTACCTTCAGCGAGGTGTGTGATGAGATCTGCAAGAAGCTGATAGTCCGCCACCCCCATGTCTTTGGCGACGTCAAGGCTGACACAACGGACCAGGTGCTCAAGAACTGGGACGCTATCAAAAAGGAAACTAAAGGTCAGGAGACCTATACCGATACCCTGAAAAGCGTGGCAAAGTCCCTGCCGGCTCTTATGCGGGCCCAGAAGGTGGGCAAGCGTGCTATGCGGGCAGGTATGGACTTCAACAACGCTCAGGAGGCTATGGACTGCATAACTCGTGAGAAGGCCGAGCTGGAGGCCGCTGTGGCTGCCGGCGATCAGGCCAATATCGAAGAGGAGCTGGGCGACCTGCTGTTCTCCTGCGTGAACGCTGCACGTCACCTTGGCGTGAATGCAGAGCTTGCGCTGACGGCTTCCACCGAAAAATTCATAGACCGCTTCGAGATCACCGAAAGGCTGGTCAGCGAGGAGGGACTTGATATGAAGGAGCTCCCTATCGAAAAGCTGGATGTCTACTGGGAAAAGGCTAAGAATAACATATTATCGGAGGATCTGAACAATGACTAAGACAGAGCTCATCAACTCTATCGCAGACAAGGCAAACTGTACTAAGAAGGACGCAGGCGCTGCTCTTGAGGCTACTCTGGCAGCTATCCAGGAGGCCCTTGAGAACGGCGAGAAGGTCTCCATCACAGGCTTCGGCACATTTGAGGTCCGTGAGAGAGGCGAGAAGACCTGCATCAACCCCAGAACTAAGGAGAAGATGGTATGCGCTCCCTGTAAGGCTCCCGCTTTCAAGGCCGGAAGAGCTCTCAAGGATGCCGTAAACAAGTAATTCCGGAAGGGACGGGCCGCCGTCCCTTTTTGCTTTAAGGAGGAAGAAATGAGACTTGACAAATATCTGAAGGTCACAAGACTTATCAAGCGCCGCACCGTGGCTAACGAGGCCTGTGACGCCGAGAAGATCGTGGTGAACGGGAAGGTGGCCAGAGCCTCCTACGACGTGAAGGTGGGCGACATCATCCAGATCAACATGGGGACCCGTCCCCTGAAGGTGAAGGTGCTCAGCGTCACCGAGCACGCAACTAAGGAGACCGCCGCTGACAACTATACCGTGATCGAGTGATCCGGTGGGATCTGTATTTTCCTGAGGGCTCTGCCCTCAGACTCCCGGCAGGGAGCGAGCGGCTCCCTGCACCTCGCAATTATTTTAATACGTCGCCGAAGGCGATACCACAATTACGAATTCCGAATTCCGAATTCCGAATTGAAAAAGGGACTGCATAAGCAGTCCCTTTTTGTTACTTTGTATTGTGTATGTCCCAGCGGAAGGACGTCAGCTTGGCAGCCTTGGTGTTGTCGAGCATATTGTTGTTCTCTAGCTTTGATATATCAAGGTAGCGGTAGTTGGTCTTCTCGTCCTTGCCTCCGCCTCCGAAAATGCCCTTGATCTTGCTCAGGGCGCCTCCGGGAGACTTCTGGATAACTGTTCCCAGGCTGTGATGCTCACGCATGAAGCTGATGATGTCAGCCGCCGTGGTCAGGAGCTTGTCGCTGACGTTGTACACTCCTGCGTACTTCATATCGTCTGCGTTCTTCACGAAGCACAGGATAAAGTCCACAAGATTATGTACACAGCACATCTGGAAGCCGTACTGGCCCTTTCCGTAAACGAACTTCGTTCCGTCCTTGGGGTCAGTGATCTTGGCAATAAGATTGTCCGTGAAATTCAGGGTATAAACAGGTGAGAACCTTACGATACAGCACATAACGCTCTTATGATGCTGCATCTCGCCGAACAGCGCCTTCTCAGAGGCCAGCTTCAAGTTGGCATAATTCGTCGAAGGCTTAAGATCGTTATCCTCTCTGATAGGCTCACGAGTCTTAGGGAACTCATAGACTTGGTCGGTACTAAGGAGTATCACCTTCTCAACGTTCTCCGTCATAGCATATCGGTAGATAAATTTATCGCACTGCTTAGACTCACTGATCTCCTTATCGGTGACGATGGGTCCAAGGTCGTTATCTACAGTACAAGCGGCATGAATCAAAACATCGATCTTATTCTGCTCAAAGATCTCGCCGTACTTATTCTTATCGGCAGGGTCGCACTGGACGAAGGTATAGTTGAGCTTGCCCGTATTGTAGTCATGCTCCTCCCTATCCGCAGCGATAACAGCGTAGCCCTTCTTGAGCAGTCCGGAGCAAATATGCTGGCCTATGAGACCGCAGCCTCCGGTTACAAGAACTGTCTGCATTTTCATACCCTCCTTTCTGGTTACTTGCTCTCCTATCAGATAATTATATCACATTTTTGAGTTTTATGCAATACCCTTTTGAAAAGTTTCCTGTGTGCAACAGGTCATTCCCCGGTGTTTTTAAGGGGATCGGCATTTACGTCGTCGATAAATGTCTGAACGGCTGCATAGAGCGAGTCATAGGTCTCGTTCCAGGGTGTGCCTCTTGCGGCAGCTCTGAGCTGCTGGTCAAGAAGGTCTCCGCAGTCCTTGGAAACGCCTGCTGACAGGTCGTAGCAGGGATTCTCGTCAGCAAGACGCTGCATCTCGTCCTTCATATCCAGCATTTCCTGGGTCCAGCCGTAGTCCTCCTGGAACTGCTGGTCTGCGACTGCCTTAGTGTCCTCATCGAGAATTGCGAAGCGCTTGCAGTCCAGGAACTTAGCTGTTCCCTGGGGATTTCCGCCGCCCTTTACGAAGGTATAGGCCTCCATACGGGTGGGGATATAGTAGTCGTCAGCCTCGGGGTCCTTAGGCATGGGAACGAAGAATGCGTCCTCGCCGAACTTGGTCTTCCACTGGCTCTCCTCTGTGTAGAACTCATAAAGGCCAACGGGATAGAACAGCACCTTGCCCTCGCCCACGAACTCAGGGTGAGCGTTCCAGCCGTAGTCGCCTACGCCGATAGCGATGCAATTGGTCGAATACAGGTCATACAGCCAGTTCTGTACACGCTCCATAGCCGGGTCGCTCAGGTTGCTGACGAGCTGGCCGTCGTCGATAGTTACAGCGGCGACGCCTGTCGTTCTGATAAGTCCGTTCTCGAACCACCAGCCGTCGATACCGTAGTGCTGCTTGTCAACGTCAACGAACTTCTGGAGCATGGACTGGAATGCGTTCCAATCCCACTCGCCGTCCTCATAAAGCTCAGCCGGATCACTGAGGCCGGCCTCCTGCATGGTCTTTCTGTTGTAAACGCAGGCAACGTCGTCGCCTGTGGACTGGACGATAGCGCAGTAGTGGTTGCCTGCCCACATCATATCGTCGTTGATGTCCTGAACGTCCTCCCAGAGGGGCGAGGAGAAGTCGATATAGTCGTCGATAGGACTGAAGATGCCGCTGACAGCTCCCTTGGGGAAGGCGTCCATATCTCCTGCCCAGAAGAAATCGATGCCCTCGCCGGAGTTGATATACTCGGCCAGCTTCTCATAACGGTTGTCCCAAGTTACCTGGTAATACTGGATATTTCCGCCGTATTTCTCCTCAAAGACTACCAGCTCGGTAGGCTTGTTCTTACCGGAGGCGTCGGGGTTGATGTCCCAAGTGGCCAGCCACTTGATGGTCTTGTTCTCCAGCTCGACGTCCTCTAACAGGTCAGAGCCGTTGGCGGCCTGATTGACGCTGTCACGGACCTCAGAGTCAACGTCTACGTTCTCGTAGGGGTTGCTGCTGGAGGACGAGGATCCGCTTCCGCAGGCAACGAGAGAGAGAGACATTGCCGTGAGGATCAATGCGGAAATGAAAGCTCTTGCTTTTTTCATTGTTAAAACTCCTTTTTATATTTGCCCGAAAAGGGCATAATTGCGCATTTTTTTCATTATAACATTTTTACAGCGTTGATGTCAATATCCATTTTTCATATAATGAAGTCTGGTTTTATGGTCATTTTGCTGTATTATAAGTGTAAAAATGTACAAATTGTAAACTGAAAAAGAACAGCTCCCCGTGGGGAGCCGTATGACCGTTTTCTTTTAAGGGGACGCCTTCACTTGCAAGGCGTCCCCTCTGAAAAAACAGTCCGCCGGACTGTTTTTTCATTCACCCCTTGCGAGGCGCTTCAACGCATTGGGGCTCTGCCCCAAACCCTGCCAGAGGCTCTGCCTCTGGACTCCGCCAAAGGGATGTGATCCCTTTGGAAACCCATTTTTGATGATCTTAAAACGGCGCTGTATTTTACTTATGTAGTTTGACTTTTTCCGCAGCCTCCTCTGGCTGAGAAGGCGCAGCGGTCACGCATATTGCAGTTATCGCAGCCGGAGCTCCCCTTCAAATGGAGCTCTCTCTCGGAGATCCCTATGATCGCTGTTACGGACTTCGACGGCACCAGCAGCAGGCTGTCCGTCACCGTCAGGCCGATCCTGCGCTGAGCGTTAAGTGCCTGTAGGAGGGGCTTTTGCAGGTCCAGAGGCAGGTCGCCGTACCCGGGGCTGAACCGCCACGTCCTAAAGGGCGCCTCGATCCGGGAGAAGATCTCCTCCTCGGCCCGGTCGCAGATCTGCTCGATAGCGGCGCTGCACAGGCAGTCCACCGCCAAGGCCTCCGCCATGCCGTCCACCGAGGCCTGACGGATCAGCTTATCCGCCTCCGCCGAGGCCGTTGCCGCAAGAAGGACCGCTCTGTCGCAGCCGTCAAGGTGCTGCCGAATATCGTTCCCGGTCAGCGGCACGTCCATGCCGTCCACCCAGATCCCGTCCTCGGCCGGTCTCAGGGCGGCCTCCCGGTAGACCGATCCCGGCCTCAGGCGCTCACGAACGATCGGCTCCCATTTGTCCAGAATGTCCGTCACAGCAGGCCCAGCCTCTCCCCTGACGCCCATATACCGGGCAGCCTCGGCCTTGTTCAGCGGCTTTAGCTTGATCATAGGCCGATGATCCCGGAGACCGCCTCGCTGATCTTTCGGGCAACGTAGGCGTTGTTCATGGTGTACAGGTGGATCCCGTCGACTCCGCTGGCCGCCAGATCCACGATCTGGTCGATCGCATAGGCGATCCCGGCGTCCCGAAGAGCCTCCTGGTCGTGCTCGAAGCGCTGCATGATCTTGACGAACTTTCTGGGAAGGCTTGCTCCGCAGGTGGTGACCATGCGCTCGATCTGGTTTTTGTTGACCACAGGCATGATACCGGCCTCGATAGGGACATCGATCCCGGCCGCAGCTACCTTCTCCCGGAAGCTGTAGAAGCTCTCGTTGTCGAAGAAGAGCTGGGTGATCAGGTGCTCAGCACCGGCGTCCACCTTCTTTTTCAGGTTCTCGATGTCCTGCTCGATGCTCTCGCAGTCCGGGTGGCACTCAGGATAGCAGGCGCCGGCGATGTCGAACCTCCCCAAGGTCTTTAGATAGGCGATGAGGTCGCTGGCGTAGCGGAAGTCGTTCTTTGGCGGTATATCGGGGTTTATGTCGCCTCTCAGGGCGAGCACGTTCTCGATCCCACGGCGCTTTAGCTCCTCCACCGTGCCACGGATCTCCTCCTTAGTGTAGTTGATGCAGGGCAGGTGCATGACCGGAGTCACGCCGCTCTCCTTGATCTTAGAGGCGATGTCGCAGGCCAGAGCGTTGTTGCTGCTGCCGCCTGCGCTGAATGTCACGCTGATGAAGTCCGGCTTCAGGTCGTGGAGCTGGTCCAGCGTGTCGTAGATAACGCTGATAGAGCTGGTCTTCTTCGGGGGGAAGACCTCGAAGGAGAAGACGGTCTTTTGGGAGAAAAGTTCCTTGATAGTCATAGTGAGCCTCCTTGATCTATGCTCCAGTCGATCTCGCCCAGGCCCTGGTCCCTGAGGAAGCGGTTGGCCTGAGAGAAATGCCGGCAGCCGAAAAATCCGTTATAGGCTGAAAGGGGGCTGGGGTGAGCCGCCTTCAGCACAAGGTGGTTTGGGTTAGTGATGAACTGGGCCTTTGCCTTCGCGTCGCCGCCCCAAAGCATGAACACCATGGGCTTCTCACGCTCGTTCAGGAGCCGGATCACGTCGGTGGTGAACTGCTCCCAGCCGAGACCTCGGTGGCTCCTGGCCTGATCCGCACGGACGGTCAGCACGGAATTCAGCAGGAGGACTCCGCTCTCCGACCACTTCGTCAGGTCGCCGTGTTTGCCCAGATTGTCGATGCCCACGTCGTCCCGGATCTCCTTGAAAATATTCACCAGAGAGGGCGGCGGAGCGACTCCCTTTCGGACGGAAAAGCTTAGCCCGTGAGCCTGCCCTGCGCCGTGGTAGGGGTCCTGCCCCAGGATCACGCAGCGCACGTCGTCGTAGGAGGTCAGCTTCATCGCATTGAAAATGTCGTACATCCCAGGGTAGATCCTCTGGGTGCGGTACTCATTGATCAGGATCTTCCGGAGCCTTTGGTAGTATTCCTTGTCAAATTCGCCCTTTAGCAGGACGTCCCAGTCGTTGCCGAAGTTGACCATAATGCCTCCTAAAACTACAAAAAAAGTAGGTCTTGGACCTTTGGATAAGGGCGACCGCAGCCGCCCCTTTTCAGCTATTGAATACCGTGTCCTCGTAGTACTTGAACTTCACCAGCGTGTTGCGCTTGTAGGTCAGCGAGCCCTGCTGGTTGAACGGGATCTTGTCGTAGGCCTCCCGTGAGCACTCGATCTTCAGCTTCTGGCCCTTGCGAGTGACGAAGACCAGCTCATAGTACTCGTCCACCAGCTTGACCTGACCGGTGCTCTCGATGATCCTCATCCTGTCGTCGCATTTTTGCACCAGTGTGGCCATTTCAACGATCGGCTCAGAGGTCTTTTTCTGGGCAGGCTGCTCCTGCCGGGTAGTCCTCATTCGCTGGGCCGAGCTCACACGGGGAGCGCCCTCGCTGTCCTCCTCTTCAAGGAAGATCGACATGAAGCGCATGAACGGGCTTTTTCCCCCGAACAGGAGGATCGCCACGATAAGAACGATTACGATAGCTGCAAGAAGAATTAGCAGATTTCTCAGCTGTGGTGTCATTTGTTTGATCCTTTCCGTTAAATGCCGCAATTCGGCTTTATACTCTTCTATTATATAATATTTTGGGAATTTTTGCAAGATATTTTTGCAAATTTCATTGAGATCTGTTAGCAAATGGCAGTTTTCTTGCTATTTTTTCAGCATTGTGTTATAATATTGTTGAAAACTGAAAGGAAGTGGAGCTATGCAGCGAGTTCTTGGGCAGATGCGAAAGGCGATAAATGAGTACGGGATGATCTCGGAGGGGGACCGGATCTGTGTGGGAGTTTCCGGTGGAAAGGACAGCTTGGTGCTGCTGACGGGGCTTTTGAGGCTGAGGAAGTTCATCGGGATCGGCTTCGATGTGGTGGGGCTGACGATCGACCCCTATTTCGGCGGCACGCCCGGGGACTACTCCTCGGTGGCGGAGCTCTGCGAGAGGGAGGGTGCTGAGTACCATATCCTCCCCACTCAGATCGGCCAGATCGTTTTCGATGTGAGGAAGGAGCCTAACCCGTGCAGCCTATGTGCCAGAATGAGGCGTGGAGCTCTCCACAACGAGGCGGTCAGGCTGGGCTGCAACAAGATCGCTCTTGGCCACAACTTCGACGACGCCGTGGAGACCTTCATCATGAACCTGTTCAATGAGGGGCGGCTGGGCTGTTTTTCCCCGAAAAACGACCTTGACGGCAAGGAGCTGACACTGATCCGGCCCCTGGTACTGGCGACGGAGAAGGAGATCCGCCATGCCGCCCGGAGCTCCGAGCTCCAGATCGTGAAGTCCAAATGTCCTGCTGACGGCCACACCAGCCGCCAGCAGACCAAGGAGTTCCTTGCGGAAATGGAGCGCCGGGATCACGGTTTCAAGGACAGAATCTTTGGCGCCATGCGGCGCAGCGGTCTGGACGGCTGGTAAAAAAAAGGCTGTGGATGATCCACAGCCTTTCTTATTGCGTATTTAGTTCAGCAGTCAGACTAAATTAGTCTTCCTCTCTCTTTCTGAGAACGAATGCTGTACCAACTGCGATAGCCAGACCAGCAGCAGCAACGCCTACGCCAGCAACGCCTGTCTTAGGAGCATTTGTTGCCTTAGCAGTTGTCTTTGCACCAGCCTTGGTTGTAGCAGCCTTTGTTGTGCCGCCAGCCTTAGTTGTGTTAGCACCAGTTACCTTAGAAGCCTCTGTTGTTGTTACAACAACGGGAGCCTCAGTTGTAGTTGTAGCTACAGGAGCCTCAGTTGTAGTTGTTGTAGCAGGAGCAGCAGTTGTGGTAGCTGTTGTTGTAGTTGTAGTTGTAGTAGTTGTAGTAGTTGTTGCAGTTGTAGTTGTAGTAGTAGTCTCGCCCTCGATAGCGATGTAGCCGTCGTACTCAGTACCAACGATCTTGCCGTTGGGATCATCAGCAGCAGTTACAAGGTGCTCAGGTGTAAAGATACCCTGTGTGAAAGCGTAAGCCTGCATGATCTTGGACTCTTCTGTGTCCTTCTTTACCTTAGCAAAGAGGTCAGTACCAAAGTCGTTCTCGATGTAGAGCAGGTTGATGGGGAATACATCACCGGGCTGAGCAGTTGTAGGAGCAGTCAGTGTGAATGAAACGAATACACCGTCGAAGCCCTTGTCGGCGTCAGCGCCTGTAGCAACGAAGAAGCCCTTGAATCCAGCAGGAGCTGTAGGATCTTCCTTAACTGTGATACCGTTGAGAAGCTCGGAGCCGTCGCCCTTTGTTACAGCGAGGTTCTTCAGACGGTCTACGCCGATAGTGAGATTTTCATCGTAGTAAATGTGGAGACCGGTAGAAGCGTAGTAGGGGGTATCGCCCTGATCAGCGTTTACCTTTACCTCGATAGTCTGAGCCTTGCCAGCTGCAGCATCTTCCTGAGAGATAACTACCTTTGTTACCTCGAACTTAGGCTTGATAGCAGAAGCAGCGATAGTGTTTGCGTCATAGCCGCCGTCGCCATTGATAGCGAATGCAGATACAGAAGGCATAGCTGCTACTGCGGCAGTTGCAGCTACTAAAGCGAGAGCCTTCTTGAAAGAATTCTTCTTCATTTTAGTATTTTCCTTTCAGATAATTTTGTTTTATTTTGTTGCCCGCCGCCGAGGAGACGGCGGACAATATATACGGTTTTAGGGTCTTGCCAATTAGTAGAGCACTGTGTTCCAGAACGCTCTGTTGGGGTTAGGCTCAGAAGAAGTCATGATGTCAGCGTATGCCTTCAGGATGAAGGTAGCATCCTCTGCTGTGATCTTTCTTACGAGCTTGTAATCCTTGTAGTTTGTAGCTACACGCTCTTCAGGTGTGTACTCAGCGTCAACGTCAGCAAGGAATGCTGCGAACTGATCCAGGATATCATCAGGACCGCTTACCAGCTTGCTGGTAGAGAACTGAACTGTCTCAGGTGTGCCGCCGGTCATCATGCTTGCGTAGTAGACCAGGCAAGCAGTAGCATCTGTAGCGTCAGCGATGTGATCCAAGTCAGCGTCGCCCTTTACGCCGATGTAAGCGATAACTGTTACGTCGTTCTCGCCTACGAACTTCAGAGGATCGCCAGCCTTTACGCCAAGACCGTCGATGTCGTTCTTAGCATAAACTGTGATCGGATAAGCGAACTGAGTTGAACCGGGAGTGTAGCTGTTCTCGGGCTTCTGATCGCCGAAGTCGAGGTCAGCAACGTCGATGTCAAATCTTGTGCCCTGAGAAAGTGTCTCGGAGCTTGCAAGAGTATTGTCATCGTCATAGTACCAAAGACGAGTTACGTCCTGGCTGTAGTAGATGTCGTTGATCTGGCCGATGTTGAACTCCTCGTCGATGTTCAGGTAGAAGCCAACGTTGGAGTCGATGTGTACGTTAGCGGCTGTAACATCAACATTGTGCATCGTACGTCCGTAAGGATCTGTAGCAGTTACAGTAGTTGTTGTTGTAGCCTCTGTTGTAGCGGCTGTAGTAGCCTCTGTTGTGGCCTCAGTTGTAGCTTCTGTAGTTGCCTCTGTTGTAGCAACTGTAGTAGCCTCTGTTGTGGCAACTGTAGTAGCCTCAGTTGTAGCAACTGTAGTAGCCTCTGTTGTGGCCTCAGTTGTAGCCTCTGTTGTGGCTGATGTTGTTGTCTCAGTAGTTGTAGTAGTTGTCTCAGTTGTAGTTGTTGTAGTTGTTGTAGTAGTAACGGGAGCGATAACAACTACTCTCTGGAAGTCGCCGGAAAGAACAGCAGCTGTCTCAGAGTTTACGCCTGTAGCATCTACCTTAGCAGTACCGGCCTTGAAATCAGCCAGAACTTCATACTCTGTGGGGATCTCGTACTCAGAAGCGAAGAATGCAGCAACATCGCCAGCCTCAGCGTCCTCGTACTTGCCGAATGCCTCAGCGACACCGTTCTTGATAGAAGCAGTGATGTCGTAGATAGCATCGATAGCAGCGCCCAGCTCAGAAGCGGAGATGCTTACTGTGTAAGAGCCGGCAGCCTGATTGATCTGCTCAAGAGCCTTTGCATAGGCCTTAGAAACTGTCTCGTTAGCAGCGATGTCAGAAGCTGTAGCAGGGAGCTGCTTCTTGTAGCCTCTGTTCTGGATAGCCTTGTTGATCTCAGCGATGAGACCAGCAACGTTATCGAACTCGCCCTCTCTGTTGATCTTCAGGTCACGAGCGATCTCGTTCTTAGCCTGAGTGAACTTCTTTGTGTAGAAATCAGCCTCTGCAGCTACCTCTGCGCTTGCCTTCTCCTTATCGGAAGAGGAAAGGTCAGACTTTGCGATAGCATCAAGAGCAAGAGACTTGATCTGAGCAACTGTATCAAGAGCGAAGTCAGGGAGACCTGCTGCATAAACAGCGCCCTTAGCGTTTGAATCGAACACGAACTTTACAGGTACCTCTGTGTCAGCAGACAGAGCAGAAGAACCGATAGTAAGTGTGAAGTCACCTGTTACATCTACAGATGAGAAATCAACAGGATAAACCCCGTAGCTGTAGAGCACCTTGCCTACAGACTTATCGACTGTGCCGTAGAATACGGGCTCAGCCAGTGAAGCCTTGAATACAACGTCGCCGTTGCTCTGGAGCTCATAAGTAACGTCACTGAGGAAGCCGAAAGCTCTCTCAACGATCTCCTTGTGGGCGCCGCTGTTCTTTACAACGTAGTCTACCAGGTCGGAGATATCTACCTTGCCGGAAGTCTTGCCGGACTGGATAGCCTGCTGGATGTAGGAATAAGCTGTGAGATTCCACTCAGAATCCTTTGTCAGGACCTTTGCATCGTCTCTGCCGTTTGCGTACTCAGCAATGAGCTCGTCAGCAGTCTCGCCGCTGATGATCGTCTGGCTGCCGGTGATCTCTTCGTACTTAACGCCATCGCTCTCATCGGGAACAATGTTAAGAAGAACATCAATGGTAACGTCCTTAGCGTCCGCAGCTGAAACAGCCTGGTCGTTCAACGAAAGAGCAGCATCATTGACAGATACAGCGTTGGCAACGGTCAAGCACTGTGTGAGAGCAAGCGGAACAGCGGAAGCTGCAGCTACGACTCTCTTGAATAATGAATTCTTCATCGTTCTATACCTCTCTAACATATTTTTTTGCCCTGTCTCCTTACGCTTTTTGTTCAGAGCGTACGTTATAGGGGCTAATTTTTAGATCTGCGCATAGATATACCTACGGCATATCCAAAAATTCATAACTACATTTTATCACACAAATTGCAATAAGTCAAGAAAAACAGCGTATTTTTCTCAAAAATTATTGACGATAAATCAAAATGTTTTTTGTATGTATTTCACAATTTAGATATATTCAGACTGTTGAAAATGCGATTTCATTCACTAACTGTAATATTTCATGCGAATTTTATTGCTCTGGGCTCCGCAATATTTGTACTATCTATATTATATACTCACCTGCCCTTGCTGTCAAGCGGTAAACTCTGGCAAACAAAAAAGACCGGACCCGAAGGTCCGGCCTTTTATTGGGGTTTAGTTACCCTTTGATGCGTTTCTTGACGGACAATACTCATCCCAAGCGTCCTGACGAGTCTGGTCGGTGGGGTTATCTGTTGTCATAACAACTGAGTAAACTGCGAGTATTGCGGATGCATCTGTTGCGTCGAGCGTTCTGCCGAACTTGTTAGTTCTGAAGTTCGTGGGTGAATACTCATCTGTATCAACATCGGCAAGGAATGCTGCCAGCTCCTCATACTGAGGATCCTCTGCGAGCATAGCTGCGTTGCTGCTCAGTGTGACCTCATCAGGCTTCTTACCTGTCATGATGTCAGCGTAGTATACCAGAACTGCTGATGCGTCTGTAGCGTCTGCGATGAGGTCGAAGTCTGTATCACCCTTTACGCCGATGTAAGCATTGAACGTTACAGGTGTTCCGTCAGCATATGTCAGCGGTACTCCGTCGTACAGTACGTTGATAGCGTACTTGAACTTGTGAGCGCCGTCCTCGAATGTGCCGGCAGGATTATCGGACTTAGCGTCATTGTCAGACTGGAATGTGATCTTGCTCTCGTCAACAGTGATCTCTGTTACGTTAGTACCGTCTGTTGAGTAGATCTTCAGAGGTGTAGCCTCCTCAGTAGCACCCAGCTCAAGGAGCTTAGTCAGATCTACGACCTGACCCAGACCGATATGGCCAAGGCTGTAAGTCCTTGAATCATGGCTGAAGTAGTAACCGTCGATCGGTTTGCCCTCAGCGTAGATGATAGTTGTTGTAACTGTAGGATCTGTTGTTGCGGGAGTTGTTGTTGTAGTTGCCTCGGTAACTGTCGTTGTAGTTGTAGCAGGAGCCTCTGTAGTTGTTGTTACAGGCGGCTCAGCTGTTGTTACAGGTCTTACGACTGTGATAGAACCGGGCAGAGTGATGATGTTGTCTGTGATGTCGATCTCGTTAGGATCGATGATCTGAGATGCTCTCAGGCCTGTGATGCTTACGGGGATAGTGATCTCGTTCTCACCGTCAGGAATGATGTCCTCAGGGATATCAACTGTGAACGTAAGAACTACGGAACCGTCCTCAGCAATTACAGGGAGACCTGTCGATGTAGCGAATGCGATCTCGTTGCCGTTAGGAATGAGAGTTGCACCGTTATAAGCATCGCCGAGCTCAGAACCAACTACCTGGAGCTGACCATTTGTATCGATGATGAAGTTTGCACCGGATACAGCCAGCTTAGCAAGCTGAGGATCGAGCACCTTGATCTGGAGCTCTGCCTGAGTGCCGGGTGTAGCTGTAACTGTGCCTACCTGCCAAATGATCTTGCCTTCAGGAACTGCGATGGTTGTAACAGTTGTTGTAGCAACTGTTGTTGCAGGAGCCTCTGTTGTTGTAGTAGCAGGAGCCTCTGTAGTTGTTGTTGCAGGAGCCTCTGTTGTAGTAGCAGGAGCTGCTGTAGTTGTTGTTGCAGGAGCCTCTGTAGTTGTTGTTGCAGGAGCCTCTGTTGTAGTTGTTGCAGGAGCCTCTGTTGTAGTAGCAGGAGCTGCTGTAGTTGTTGTTGCAGGAGCCTCTGTTGTAGTAGCAGGAGCCTCTGTTGTAGTTGTTGTCTCAGGATCGATGATGATCTTACCATCGAAGGTGAGGATCCTATCCGTCATATTCAGACCGTCGATAGAGGATACATAGAAGAAGCTGCTGTCAAATGTAACAGGATACTCTCCGGATGCATTCTCAGGGATGTCGAATGTCAGGATAACTACGTTCTCGCCGTCATTGCCGCTGAGAGCAGCGCTGCC
>JAFUAO010000093.1 GCA_017460665.1 Ruminococcus sp. | reverse complement strand
ATGATCCTTTTGCGAATAGAAACTTTTCCGTTCGCACTCTTGGTTCGATAACTTTCCATCAGGCGAAGATAATCCTTGCCGTTGTTTTTGAATACTGCGATATACATAGAAAAGCCTCCTTTTAATAGCACTTATAGCTCTAATTTCTATTATATCATATTCAGAGCAATTTGTCAATAGAAAATCGCCGATTTAACGGCGATTTTGAGAATTTTTTGAGGTGGTTTTTGTATGGGCAAGTGGCAAAGTCGGGAACAAAGTATGATTGAACTTTCGTGTGGAAAACCCTTTGATAAAAGCACGATATATCAGTTAATGAGTATTATCTATCATTGAAAACTGCCGGATCCTGCGCTATAATATAGACAATGGATAACAGGAACGGCGGCGCACACCGGTAGCGCCGCAAGGCAATATCATTATATCGTTATTGGGAAATCTTTTTGGAGGGAATACTTATGAGGAATTCAAACATGAAGAAAAGGATCGCCGCAGCAGCAGCTTCAGCGGTCATGTCAGTAACAGCAGTTACAGGCAGTCTCGGAAGTGCGGTCGTTGCTAACTTAGGCTTCGTACCTACAGTTTCTGCAGCAGCAGAGTCCAGCGTCAAGGTGATCGCTTCTGTTGGCTACGGCGAGGGTATGTACGCAACTTGGTCGTCAGTTTCAGGAGCCTCCGGCTACAACGTTTATGTTGACGGCAAGCAGATCGACTCAATGCTGATCAGACAGTACTACGGCTACATGAGAGCTGACGCAGTCGGCCTCAAGTCCGGCAGCCACACCATGAAGATCGTGCCTATCATCAGCGGCAAGGAGGACTCCTCCAAGGCTGCTGAGACCACTGCTACAGCCTATGCTCACGACAGGAGCGGCTTCGGCTTCGTGAACGGCTCCTCCTCAGGCGCCTACAACGACGACGGAACTCTCAAGTCCAATGCAACGGTCATCTACGTTACCAACTCAAATAAGGACTCAGTCAGCGTTTCGCTCCCCGACAAGAAGGGCAACGCCACGACTCTTACCGGAGTACAGAACATCATCACAGACCTTAAAAGCAACACAAGCGTTGGTCCGGTTTGTATCAGATTTATCGGCAACATCGAGGATCCTGCAACTCTCACTAAGGGCGACCTGATGATCGACACAGCCACCTGCGGCCTGACAGTGGAGGGTATCGGAAACGATGCTACCCTCAACGGCTTCGGTCTGGTAATGAAGAACAGCTCCAACGTTGAGGTAAGGAACCTGGGCTTCATGAACTGCAACAGCAACGAGGGCGACAACTGCGGCCTCCAGCAGGGAAATGACCACGTTTGGGTACACAACTGCGACTTCTTCTACGGAGACGCCGGCACAGACGCCGACCAGGTAAAGGGTGACGGCGCTCTGGATACAAAGACCTCCAGCTATGTGACACATTCCTACAACCACTTCTGGGATAACGGAAAGTGCAACCTCCAGGGCATGAAGAGCGAGTCTACAGACAACTACATCACATACCACCACAACTGGTACGATCACTCAGACTCACGTCATCCCCGTGTACGCACCTGCACTGTACACTGCTACAACAACTACTTCGACGGAAATGCAAAGTACGGCGTCGGCGCAACTCTGGGCTGCTCGATTTTCGTTGAGAACAACTATTTCAGGAACTGCCCCAAGCCCATGATGAGCTCTAAGCAGGGCACAGACGCTCTGGGCGACGGTACCTTCTCCGGCGAGAACGGCGGTATCATCAAGTCCTTCGGCAACTACATGGAGGGCGTTTCCAGCTACATCACATATCAGCAGAACAGCTCCAGCTTCGACGCTTATGAGGCTTCATCAAGGAGCGAGTCAGTTCCTTCCTCAGTAAAGACAGTTGCAGGGAGCACTACCTACAACAACTTCGATACTGCAAGCTCTATGTACAAGTACACTGCCGACGCAGCAGCCGACGTTCCTTCGATCGTTACTGCTAAGGCCGGACGTGTCGACGGCGGAGACTTCCAGTGGCAGTTCAACAACTCTGTAGACGACGCAAGCTACGCTGTGAACGACGCTCTCAAGGCTGCTCTGGTATCCTACAAGGGCACTGTACAGGCTATCGGCAGCGGTTTCAAGGAGGATGATACTCCTGCTCCTGCCGCTACAGATGCTCCTTCCACAACACCTGCTGCGACTCAGACAACAGCAGCTCCTTCTACAACACCTACAGTAACTCCTGCTGCCGGCAGCTATATCCACAACTTCACCGAGAACGGCACGTCCAGCAGCTTCTACACGATCTCAGGCAATCTTTCTACCGCTAAGGGAACAGCCTCCTACAACGGCCTTACCCTTACTCAGTGCCTGAAGATAGAGTCCGCAACTTCGATCTCCTTCAACGCTCCCAGCGCCGGTACCCTCACACTGGTATTCGGCGACGCAAGCTCGACTATCAAGCTGGACGGCAACAAGCTGACCTCTGACGGCAGCGGCGTTCTCACGACCAGCGTTTCTGCCGGCTCACATACACTTGCTAAGGCAGATACAGCTAACCTGTTCTACATGGTATACTCCGGTGACGGCTCTGCTCCTGTAGTTACACAGGCTCCTCAGCAGACAGATACTCCGGCAGTCACAACAGCAGCTCCCTCACAGGGCAGCACCAGTGTTGGCGATGTAAAGGTAGTCAGCGCAGGCGGCTGGAACGAAATGGCTTGGCTGGTGCTCTCCGGCCTCAAGGACAGCGATGTAACAGGAGTTTCCTACTCAGGCGCTTCCTCCGGGACTCTCACAGGCGATGACTTCACATACCTTGTAAGAGATACCAATGACGGCCTCAGAGTAGACCTTCTGGGTCTGAAGCCCGGCACATACTCGATCTCACTTGACACCACAAAGGGCAGCTTCACAAAGACCGGCATCTCAGTTGCTGAGCAGGACCGCTCAGGCTACGCTCATTTCAATTACTCTGCCGGCGTAGGAGCCTACACCGACGGCGGCACTCTCAAGGCCAACGCCAAGGTGATCTACGTTACAAATGACAATAAGGACACCGTTACAGTCACCTCTAAGGACGGCACGACTGTAAAGGGTATCGGAAATATCCTCAACTCCACCGGTATGGACGCAGGCAATGGCCAGACCCCCGGCGGCGGAAAGGCCAACACCAATCAGGGCATCATCAAGAAGCTGGCTCAGGACGGCACTCCTCTCGTTGTCCGTATCATCGGCGATGTAAAGGCTCCTACAGGCCTGACAGCTTATGACTCAGTGGACTACGGCGGATCCGTTGGCGACAACGGCTACATGGCAAGGATGAAGTCCGGTAAGGACGTTACTATCGAGGGCGTAGGAACTGACGCTACAGTAAACGGCTGGGGCTTCCACTTCATCGCTGAGTCCGCAGCTCCCGACTACGGCAAGAGCTTCGAGGTCAGAAATATCCACTTCCGCAACGTTCCCGAGGACTGCGTAGGCATGGAGGGCGTTCAGAGCGGCTCTACTCTCACAGCTACCGTTGAGCGCTGCTGGATCCACAACTGCGAGTTCTACGTTCCCAGCATCTCAAATCCTGCTGAGTCCGACAAGGCTCAGGGCGACGGCGCCTGCGATTTCAAGCGTGGTATGTACTTCACCAACAGCTACTGCTACTACGAGGGCTATCACAAGACCAACCTAGTCGGCGCTTCCGACTCTAACCTCCAGTTCCACCTGACCTATCACCACAACTACTGGAAGAACTGCGAGTCAAGAGGACCTCTTGCACGTCAGGCCAATATCCATATGTACAACAACGTATTCGACGGCCAGACCAGCTACTGCATGAACCCCAGAGCTAACGCCTACATCTTCTCTGAGTACAACGTATTCAACAACTCCAAGAACCCCATGCAGATCAAGCTGGGCGCTATCAAGAGCTACAACGACGTATTCTCCAACTGCAAGGGCGACCAGCAGGGAACTATCGTAACAGACAAGTCCACAAAGGTAAGCTCTGACAACACATACGCAAACTTCGATACCAACTCCTCTATCTGCTATATCCCCTCCGGCAATTACAAGCTGGATACAGCATCTTCCTCCGACCTGTTCAGCAAGCTCTCAAGCGTCTTCGATGCACTGGGCGGCTGTATGGACGGAACTAATATCCCCGGCGGAGACTTCTACTCAGACGCTCCCCAGGCTACACAGACGACTACAGCAGCTCCGGCTCCTGTAACTACCACAGCAACTGCTGCTCTCGTTGTTCCCACAACTACTGAGCCCTCTACAGACAGGCTCTTAGGTGATGTCAACAACAACGGCACAGTTAACCTCAACGATGCAGTTAGCATTCTCCAGTACGTTGCCAACGGCCTGAAGTACCCCCTCTCTGACTCAGACCTTGATGTGGCAGACGTTTACAACAGAGGTGACGGCGTCAACGGAATGGATGCACTTTCTATCCAGAAGTACGATGCCGGCCTCCTGACAGCACTCCCGGAATCGGTAAAAGCAGGCTGATTTCGGTCCTCAAAATATAATGATATGTGGAAAAAGGCTCCTTCCCGGGCCTTTTTCCATTGTATGCAAAAAAAGGCGGACCGCATTTTGCAGTCCGCTTCGTTTTTATTGAGGATCGGCAGCCTCTGCGGGAGCTCCTTCCTCGGCTGGAGCCTCCTTCGTGAAGAAGTCGATCAGCTTCCGGCGGAGCTTCTTGGCGCCCTTGCCGGTGTATTTCCAGAAAAGCTCGATCAGAACTGCCGCAGGCAGCGACATCAGAAGAGTCATCATAACTGCTGCAAAGGCGGAGTTGTAACAGTAGATCACCTTTGCGGTGGGTACGAAGTAATAGCAGAAGAAGGTGTGACAGAGCCAGATCCCGGTGGAGAACCTCCCCACCAGCCCCAGTCCGGCGCCTAAAGGCTTTACCGCCTCGGTCAGGAGGATCAGCGCCATGAGGAATACGGGAGCCGTGATCGCCTCGGTGTAGACCGGCAGGACGAATGTCCTGATATAGCCTACAGCAAGGATCCCGATCAGTCCGATGAGAGCCTTCTCCGGTCTGGTGAAGCGCTGGAACAGGCCGCTCCAGCTCTTGAAAACGTCGTATTTTGCGAAGATAGCGCCTATGAAGAAAACTGCGGCGCTGTCGTCCAGGCACAGAAGGTTGAAGTACCAGACGTTACCGCTGAGCATCATGCCTTCTTTTCCGGCGATATATGGCAGCAGGCCCTTAGTGATGACCAGATAGCCCAGCACTGTAAGGATCTCAGCGTATATATTGCGCCTTTTCCGGAAGGCCAGTATGAAGATCATGCCCTCGAACATGGCGAAGAGGTATGTCCGGTAGAACCACCACTCTCTGTTGAGGCTGCTGGTCCACATAATGAAGTCGCTGATCACCGGCTTGATCTGAAAATTGCAGAAGGCAGCTGACAGGAAGCCGTCCGCTGCGATCTGCTCCTGAGAGCCGAAGAAGATGAACGCTATCGGCACCATGATCAGGAAGACCTTCCAGTAGTTCAGGTAGAGCCTTACGATCTTCTTTGACAGGAAGCCCTCGCTGCTGCCCTTATCCTTGGCCTGAGACCAGGAGCAGAAGAGCCCGTAGCCTCCCAAAAACATGAACAGGGCCACGCACAGCTTCCCGAAGGCCCCCACAATGTCGGTCAGGTCCCAGTCCGAGATCTTGATCCCGGAGCTCATGTCGTTCTCCGTAGGGATCCTGTCCTTGAAAAACAGGACGTGGTGACAGATCATGAGGATAGCGGCTGCGCCCTTTGCTTGCAGAGTATTCTTTTTTGTGAACATCACGGTCCTCCTACTTTATCTTTGTGAACGCCTGCTTCAGGGAGCTGACGGGGACTATCTCGATCGAGTAGTCCTTCTGATCCACAGCCGAAGCGCACTGCTTCGGGATAACGCAGGTGGAGAAGCCCATGCGCTCCGCCTCACGGATACGCTGGGCGATATGGGAAACGCTCCTGACCTCGCCTCCGAGACCGATCTCGCCGAAGGCGATCAGCTCCTCGCTGATAGGCCTGTCCATAACGGCGGAGTAGAGCGCCATGGCCACAGGAAGGTCGCCGGCAGGCTCGTCCAGCCGGAAGCCTCCCACTATATTAAGGTAGACGTCCAGAGAGCCCAGGAAGATCCCCAGGCGCTTCTCCAGAACGGCGATGATTATGGTCAGGCGGTTGAAATCGAAGCCCGTAGCCATTCGCCGGGGAGCGGCATAGCTGGTCTTAGCAGCCAGAGCCTGCACCTCCGCTAGGATCGGCCGGGTGCCCTCCATGACGCAGGCCACACAGGTGCCGGAGACATTGTGGGGCCGGCCGGAAAGGAGCATCTGTGAGGGGTTAGCCACCTCCGACAGGCCCTTGTCCAGCATCTCGAACACGCCGATCTCGTTGGTGGAGCCGAAGCGGTTCTTCACCGCCCTCAGCAGCCGATAGCTCTGATGTCTCTCGCCCTCGAAGTGGAGGACGGCGTCAACGATGTGCTCCATGACCTTCGGGCCGGCGATAGCGCCGTCCTTGTTGACGTGGCCGACGATGATCATGGGGATCTCCTGAGACTTGGCGGTGTGCATGAAAAGGTTCGTACACTCCCGGACCTGAGTGATACTGCCGGGGCTGGAGGCGATCCGGCTGATGCTCATGGTCTGGATAGAGTCGATTATAGCGATATCCGGGGCGCTCTGAGAGATAGTCTCAGCTATGGCCTCGGCGTCGGTGGCAGTAAGTATGTACAGGTTCTCGGTATCGACTCCCAGACGCTGGGCTCTCAGCTTGATCTGGCGGGCCGACTCCTCGCCTGAAACGTACAGCACAGAGTGCTCCATGCCTAAGAACTGGCAGATCTGGAGGAGCAGGGTGCTCTTTCCGATGCCGGGCTCACCTCCCAAAAGCACCAGCGAGCCCTTCACTAGGCCGCCGCCCAGGACCCTGTTCAGCTCCCCGACGCCGGTGTCGTAGCGCACGTCGGTATCTGCGCCGATCTGCTCCAGCTCCAGTATGCTCTCGGACAGGTCCGGTGCGGAGTATGTAGAGCGGCTGCCGCCGGGAGAGGGCTTTTCTGCGAGCTCCTCCACAAGGGAGTTCCACGCCCCGCAGGAGGGGCATCTGCCGTTCCACTTGCTGGTCTCATAGCCGCACTGGTCGCAGGTGTAGACAAATTTCGACTTAGCCATATCAGTTCAGTGCAGCCTCGATGGTGTCGGGGCTGAGCAGGAACTTCCTGCCGCACTCCATGGTGCTGTCGGAGGCGGTATAGCCGGCGGCGGAGAAGGAGCTGTCCGTCAGGCTCCAGTAGGTGTTCTCCGAGGCGCCGTAGGCGTAGAACACGCTCTGAGCGATGTCAAGGCCCAGCCTTCCGTCGGAGCCGTAATTTCCGTCCAGCTGTGAGACCTCGTCGTTGTTGATGTAGTAGATCTTGCAGGAGGCTCCGTCGAAGGTGCCCTCGGAGATGATCAGCTCCGGCATATCGTCTGCGTTCAGGTCGCAGAGCTCAAAGGCCACATCGGTGCCGGTCTGCTGAGCGGCCTCATACTCGCTGCTGAGCAGCAGGCGGTACTGCTGCTTCTGAGAGGGCGTGAGGACGGCTCCCCAGCTCTCGGAGCAGTAAACGGCGTAGTCTACAGCCTTTTCGCCGAAGGTGTACTTTCTCCCCATATTGCAGGAGGGGCTTGAGCGGTACTCCTCAAGGGCGGCGTCGAACTCCGGGAGGCTCACCTCCTCGCCGTTGATCTCATGGACTATTATAGCTCCGGTAGCGGCGGAGGCGGTATTGTCGCTGTAGGTCACTACAGGGACCAGCTCGCCGTTCTCAAAGCCCAGATACTTGCCGATCGTGAAGCCGGTTCCCTGATATTCGTCGCTGACCAGTCCCAGCGCCGGCAGGAACCGGAACATACCGTAGTCTCCGGTCTCTCCCAGAGAGCTCAGTGCTCCTCCGGAGCAGGTATAGATCTGGCAGGGAGTGCCGTGGTCGGTATCCGGCGAGATCATGAGCTCCGGGATATTATCGCCTGTCAGGTCTCTCAGGTCGAACATGGAGGCTCCCACTCCTCCGCTGCCCTGAGCCTTGAACTGGTCCGAGGCCATGAACTCATCGAGCTTGTTCTTATAAGGCTCCTGCCAGTCGAAAACTATGCTCTGAGGAGTCACAGGCTCCGGGTCCACGGCAGAGGAGACCGTCTTTGAGCCTGAGCAGCCGAAAAGCAGGGGAGCTGCGGCGATGATAAGTGCAAAAAGGGAAATGGATCTATATCTCACGTTTTGACCTCCAATTTCTGATAAAAGCGGTATTTTCTCTAAGATATTGTAGCACTTTTGAGCTTTTCTGTCAACGCAGACAGGCCGAGATCCGGCTCTCTTCGTAGGATCGCACAGAAAAAAACGCCTTTTTCGGTGCATGATAGGGATCTTTACAGAATATACTGTAGAAAAAACAAAGGCGGTGCAGCTATGGGAACTGAAATGCTAGAAAGGGAGGATCCGGCGGTATTTCCGGATATCCCTGACCCGGACGCAGATGATGAGGAGGAGCTGGCTGAGCGCTTTTCCTCCAGAAGGACAACAGGTATCGTGGGGACCCAGGCCGTGATCTGCGGACTTATCGCAGCCGGCCTGCTGATCCTTGGTTCCCTTCGGCCGGAGACGGCCCTTGATCTTTGGGAGCGGCTGAAGGAACTGGCCTGTGACAGCCGGTATGTGATCCCGGACCCGATCGGAGCTCTGCTCTCGCTTTGTGGAAGATAGTCCTTGGGCGCTGCACGGTGAGGGTGCGCTTCTCGTTTATGCTGCTTAGCGCACTTCTCTTCCTGCTGAGGGACCCTGTCCTGATCCGGGGCTTCTGCGCCGGGAGCGCCCTCCACGAGCTGGGCCACGTCCTGGCGGCCTACCTGACCGGCGGACGGATCTCATCGGTGGAGCTCCGTGGCACCGGGGTCCTGATGACCGTCCGGCGAGACAGGCTCCCCTCCCTGGGACAGGAGCTCTTCGTGCTGCTCAGCGGTCCGGCGGTGAACCTGCTCATGGCGGCGGAGCTGTACCTGCGGGGGGCCGTTGGGAGCGCTCTGCTGATCCAGCTCTGGCAGGGCCTGTCGAACCTGCTGCCCTTCCCGGGGCTGGACGGCGGCGCAGCTCTGGAGCTCCTGATCATGGGGAGGCCTGACGAAAGGGCGCTGCTCCGGCTGATCTGGGCCGTAAGAGCAGCAGCGGCGGCAGGGATCGTCCTTGCCGCCGTGTATCTTTTATAGCTCCCGGCAGAGCTCCTCCGCCAAGGTGAGCATCCTGTCAGCTTGCTCGGGCATATGGCCCATGTATGTGACCATGAGCTGCTTTTTGGGGAGGCACAGGCATTTCTGGCCCCACTTGCCGCTGATCTTGAAGTCGTTGTCGCCGGTCCAGATGAAGTAGCCGTAGCCTCCCTCAGTGGAGGGGACGTGGGCAGAGGAGGCCTCGGCCGTCCATTTTTCGGGAAGGATCTGCCGCCCGTCAAGCCTTCCTCCTTGCAGATAGACCTGCCCGATCAGGCTCAGCTCATGGACGGTGAGCTTTAGGCCGGTGGCGCCGTAGAACCGGCCCTGAGGGTCTGTCTGGTGCTCCGGCATAGGGATCCCCAAAGGCTCCCAGAAACGGGGCGCAAGGTACTCCATGAGGGGCTGGCCCACAGCGTTCTCGCAGGCGATCCCCACCAGATAGGCCTGAACGTTGGTGTAGTGGAACTTAGGCGGTGCGGAGAAGTCCACATCGGCGGAAAGCACGCCCCTTAGCCAGTTCTCGCCCTCCGGACGGAAGGGGAAGCCTGCCACGGTCATGGTCAGGAAGCGGCTGACCGGAAGGGTCAGGAAGGCCCTGTTCTCCTCCGGGAGAGCACTGAGCTCCTCGGCAGGGAGGTAGTCCGCAAGAGGGCGGCCGATGTCAAATCTCCCCTCATCGCAGGCCAGTCCCACAGCAGAGGCGGTGACGGTCTTGGTGGCGGAATAGGCCGGATAGCGGACGTCGGGAGAGAGCATCTCCCGAAAGAGCAGCCTGCCCTCCCGGAGCACCTCGATCCCGTAAAGGTCTAATCTCTCGTCTGAAACGGCTTTGAGCAGCCGGCTGTATGGCTCCATAAGATCACTCCTTTTCCTCTATTATACGAAAAAAACCTCTCCCCGTCAAGGCCGGCTTGACAGAAGGCGGCGCAGGTGCTAAAATAAATTTGACAGACCTTGGAGGTGGAAAAATGAAACGAATTACCGCTGCTTTATTACTGACAGCCGCCTTGCTTGGCACAGCTTCCTGCTCGGAGGAGCCCTCTGAGAGCGATCCCTCTGAGAGCGGCCGGCCGGAGAGCTCTTCCTCTGCCCCGGAGCCGACCGTTTCTCCGAACGACCTTGCCCTTGCCATAAAAAACGCCCATATGGAGCAAAGTGCAGCTTTTCCGGAGGACCCGGTATTCGGGAGGACCGTGGCTTTGGGAAGGCTGGAGAACGGGGACGTTTTCGGGGACAGGCTCCTTCCTGTGATCCCGGAGGCCGAGGGAGGGGAGTACCTGCTGATCCACCGGGAGAACGGCTCTCTCCGGCAGGTCTTTGTCCGGTATCCCGGCTCTGATGAGATCGGCTGCGCCGGTGAGCACAGCGACGCCTCTGACTTTGGCGCCGAGAGCTGGGAGGAGCTGGCTGCTGCCTGCGAAGCCGCAGGAGGCCTTCCCTACGAGGCGGAGACCTTCACCCTGACCGCCGATGAGCTTTGCAGGAGCTATGACAGGGCCGTGGCCCCGGAGCTGACCGTCACGGGAGACCCGGAGCTCCGGATCTGGCTGGAGATAGAGGAGCCCAGCCTCTCCATGGTGGGGTACATGGGCAGCGGCTACACGTTTTACGCCGACGGGGAGCCCGACAGCGCCTTGCTGACCCTGACCTATGACCCGGAGCTGATCCTCGCCGCCGATCAGAGCCCGGAGCATTTCCAGCCGGCCATGTACCGGTGCAGCAGCAGCGGCGGTCTTGAAGAGGTGGCTGACCAGACTGTGAAGGGCTGCTCGGTGACTGCTCCGGCAGAGACAGGGAACACCTATATACTGGCAAATAAGAAGGAATTAGAGGAGTTTTGGAGCTCCTAAAGGAGACTGTTATGCTTGCAAATTACCACACTCACACCTACCGCTGCAACCACGCCCGGGGCGAGGACAGAGAGTACGTCGAGCACGCCATTTTGAGCGGCATGAAGGTGCTGGGCTTTTCGGACCACTGCCCCTGGATCTACAGGAACGGCTATGTTTCGCCGACCAGGATGGAGCCCTCGGAGCTGGACGGCTATTTCACCAGCCTTGGGGACCTGAAACGGGAGTACGCCTCGGACATCGCTATCTACATCGGCTTCGAGGCGGAGTATATCCCGGAGCAAATGGCCGATCAGGACAGGCTCCTTGCGGACTACCCCGTGGACTACATGATCCTGGGACAGCATTTCACCTCGCCGGAGCCCCTTTCGCCCTACACAGGCTTTGGCTCAGATGACGAGGAGGCGTTCAGAAAGTACATCGATCTGACCATAGAGGGGCTGGAGTCGGGCCGCTATGTCTACGCCGCCCACCCGGACCTGTACAACTTCACCGGCTCGCCGGAGGTCTGGGAGGCCGAGTATACCCGGCTGTGCCGCTATCTCAAGGAGAAGGATATACCGGTGGAGATCAATCTTTTGGGAGTCCGTGACGGCCGGCACTATACATCTGAGCGGTTCCTGAGGATCGCTGCGGATCAGGGGAACAAGGCGATCATCGGCTGCGACGCACACTTCCCGGAGGCTCTCTCGGACCAGGGCCCGATCGAGAAATGCAGGGCTCTTGCGGAAAAATTTGGCCTGACACTGGTGGAGCAGCTAGAGGGTCTGGGCCGTAAGTAGAGGCCGGACAAGGTGCCATTCCCCAATTTTTTCCGAGATCTTGGGCCAGGGGCTTGACAAATGACT
>JAFUAO010000092.1 GCA_017460665.1 Ruminococcus sp. | reverse complement strand
GGCTGGGAGCGAGCGGCTCCCTGCACCCCGCAATTATTTTTAATTCGTCCGCCAACGGCGGACACCACAACTCTCAACTCTTCGCTCTGAACTCCCAACTCGGCAAAAAAGGGACTGCTCATGCAGTCCCTTTTTGTCATTGCTCGATAAGCGGAAGTGCCGAGATCACCTTTGCGTCCAGCATCTGGATCGCCAAGGCGTCCTTGCCGCCGATCCCGTCGCCGGGACAGTGGCAGTCGGCGTTCTTCTTGCCCTGCTCTGTGAGGGGGTACTTGGCCGGCAGAGCCACATACTGAAGTATGGCGACTGCATCGGTCAGGTCCACCTTCCCGTCAACGTTTGCATCGCCGTAGACCGTCGCAGGAACTACGACAACGTTCACCGTAGTGGTGGAGCCGTTCTTGAAGGTAGCAGTGATCACTGCCTCGCCAAGGCCTGTTGAGGTTACCTTTCCGCTGCCGTCAACTGTAGCTACGCTCTCGTCGGAGGAGCTCCAGCTCTCCACATTGTCGCCGCCGGAGAGCTGCAAGGTCTGGCCGATACCGCTGATCTGGGCGGTAGGAGCTGTAGGAGCCTGGCCTGTATAGGTGGACTCCACATTTACGATGTAATTCACACCGCCGTAGTAGGCGATGATCTTGCAGGTGCCGCTGCCCTTGGCAGTTACCGTGCCGCTCTGGTCCACAACGGCCACGCTCTCGTCGGAGGAGCTCCAGATCACCTCGGCTCCCTCGGGAGCGTTGATGTTGATAGTTCTTGAAGGAGTGCTGTCGCTGAGAGTTATGCTGCTCAGCTCCTTCTCCGGGATCCCCTGAGAGGGATCGTATGTTGACTCCACTTTAAAGGAGTAAGTAGTCGTTCCGAGCTGGACCAGCACCTTGCATTCGCCAGTATCGACAGCGGTAACAGTTCCGCTCTGGTCAACTGTAGCGACCTTCGTGTCGGTAGAGCTCCACACCGGCGTGATGCCCTCAGGGAGCTGGCCGATAGAGATCTTCTGTGAGACCTTCTCGTTGCTCAGCTTCACCACCTCAGAGCGCTCGATGACCGTGGGCGAGGTGGGATCCTGGCCGCCACTGTAATTAGAGGTAACGTTGATGATGTAGGTAGTCTTTCCGCTGACCGCAGTGATCTGACAGGTGCCTTTTCCTACGGCGGTGATCGTGCCGTTTGCATCTACTACGGCAACGCTCTCGTCGGAGGAGCTCCACTGGAAGTCGGCAGGATCTGCCCCGTCAAGGGCGGTATTTGCGGTGTTCTGGTTCTCGCCGAACACCAGATCCGGCAGAGTGATCGTCTGCTCCTCGTCCTCGGCCTCGGCCAGCACCTTTACTGTCAGGGCGACGGTCTGGTCGGCAAGGCTCGCATAGATCGTGGTAGTTCCCACGGAAACGGCTGTGATCTGGGCGGAAAGTCCGCCTGTAGACTTGACTGTAGCGATCTTCTCGTTGGCGCTGGTCCAGACCGGCGTACCGGAGGCATTGCCGAGAGAAACGTCGTACTTATCGCCCACATGAGCCAGCTCCACAACGTTGGAGGCGTCCTCAGCGGAGGCGAAGATACTGGGAATTATTGGGTTATCGGCTGCGTTCACCGTGATAGCTCCGCCTAAGAGGGCGAGCACGGCGCCGCAGGCCAGCAGCTTCTTGATGTCCATATATAGCTCCTTTGCAGGTTTTTCTCATACACCACGATTATACCCCTTTTTTGCCAATTTGTCAACCTCTCTAACCGCCCCAGGGCAGATATTTTTCGTCTTTTTGCAGGGGAGTTTTTGTTCAATTGCACGAAATATCCACATTTTCGTCCTTTTTTAGCAAAAATACCGCAGTCTCCGGTGCTGGGAGAGCTGCGGTATCGTATGATCTTTTACTTTTTCAGCAGGGGAGCCAAAAACTCCGCCAGCTCCTTTCCGGCCCTTAGCTGAGTGTCCTCAGAGGGGTGCCAGTTGGAGCCGTAGCCCAGAGCCCCGTCCTGCGTGGTGAACATGAACGTGGTCACTCTGCTGTCCCCGGAGCGCTCTGCCGCACGGCGGATATGCTCCATGGGAGCGGTCTCCATGATCCCCATTGTGCAGAGGATCAGGGCCTTCGGCTCGTATCTCCTTATGGTCCTGATGAAGCGGAGGTACTCCTCCTGGAACTCCTCATAGCCGCCCTCGTTCAGCTTGCAGTAGCTGTTGTCGTTGGTGCCGATATTGATGATCACGGCGGCAGAGGGGCGTGCGGAGAAGTCCCAAGGCAGCTCCAACGGGTCAAGGCTCCCGGCCCTTCCGTAGGAGAAGCCCACGCTTCCCAGCCAAGGTGTCAGGACCTCACGGGTATTTCGGGTGCCGTCCTCGGTGTAGCCGCTGACGATCCCGTGGCCGCTGTAGCTGTAGAGCTCCGGATCGGCGCCTAGGATCTGACAGGCGTGCCAAGCGTAGGACTTCATGGCGTTCTCGGCCTCAGTTGCGAAGGGCGACTCCATATTGCTGTCGTCTACGCCGTAGCCGCAGGTGATAGAGTCCCCGATGAAGGTCAGCTTCAGGGGCCTTTCCTTTTCGGGGAGGATCTGGGCCTCGCCGTCGGTCTGAGCAGGGCTGAGCCTGCACAGGGAGAAGGCTATCTCTGACAGCTTCACCACGGCGACCTTCCGGGTAACGGTGACGGGGCTGTCGATCACTGTGAAGCTCTCGGCCTCCTCCTCGATCACCTTTTTCACCGCCGGGATCCCCTCCACCAGCACAGCCATCCTCGGCTTGTTGCACCGTGGAGCTCCTCCGCAGGTCTTAGGGTCACAGCCAAGGGTCAGTGTCAGCCTTTTCCCGGTGAAGACGAACTCACAGCCGGAGGCCGAATGGGTGAGCCAGAGCCCGTCCTCCCGGACTATGGCCCTGCCCAGCAGCTTTGTGTCGCTATTGTCAAGGGGGATCGTTTTCATGATGACCTCCTGAGTTTATCAGCCTCTCAGCTCAGCTCCTACAGCGCTCAGGGCCTTGAGGGCCTTCTTTACAGCGCTGTCAGCCTGCTCGTCGGTAAGGGTGCCGTCGTGTGAGCGCATGGAGATAGAGTAGGAAACGCTCTTCTTGCCGGACTCGATCTGAGCTCCCTTGTAAACGTCGAAGAGAGTCACCTTCTCGAGGATCTTGCCCACAGCGCTGCGGATAGCCTTCTCCAGCTCTGCAACAGGCACCTCGTCGTCCACAAGGAGGGAGAGATCACGGGTAGTCGCCGGGAATTTCGGCAGGGGACTGTAGGTGATCTTGTCCTGAGCAGCCGCCATGAGCTCCGGGATATTGAGCTTTGCAGCGTATGTCTTGACGCCAATCTCGTAGTTCTCCTGTACATCGGGGTGGATCTCGCCAAGGAAGCCCAGAGCCACGCCGTCTCTGAGGATCACGGCGCTCCTTCCGGGGTGGAGGGCGTACTTCTCGTCGAAGGCGTCTGAGTCCTTTGCACGGATATACTCGTATCCTGAGATGTGGAGCTCGGCAAGGAGCTGCTCCACCATGCCCTTGAGGGCGTAGAAATCGGCATTGCCGCCGTACATACCGATCGTCAGTCTCTGAGGCTCGTCCGGGAGCTGGTACTCGTACTCATGACGGGGCTGGCCGCTGCTCACAAGGAAGGCCTCGTCGCCCTGATAGTTCCTCTTCTCCTCAACAGGGAGGTACTCTTTAGCGATCTCGAAGAGGCAGGCGGACTCGTTGCGGTTATTGTAGTTGAAGGAGAGCACGTCCAGCATCGAGGGCAGGGTAGAGGTCCTCATGACGCTGGTGTCCTCGCCAAGGGGATTTACGATGCGGACCACTTTGCGGAGAGGGCTGTTCTCCGGGAGCTTGATCTTGTCGAAATACTTGGGCGAAACGAAGGAATAGGTAGCGATCTCATAGCCGCCCAGAGCTACTGCTGCGTTACGGAGGGCACGGACGAACTTCTGCTCCTCGGTGAACTCTGCCCTTGCGACTCCACGGAAATCGGTGGAGGGGATATTGTTGTAGCCGTAGATACGGGCGACCTCCTCGGCGATGTCGGCCTTGCACTCGATGTCGATACGGAAGGAGGGGGCAACGACGCTGCTTCCCTCGAAGGTGAAGCCCAGTCTGCCCAGATACTCCTTCATCTGGTCCTCGGAAATGTCGGTGCCAAGGAACTCATTGATCCACTGAGGGTCGAACTCTACCTTTGAGGGCTGGAAATTTGAGTGGCCGCAGTCGATGACAGTATCCAGCACCTCGCCTGCGCCAAGCTCCTCAACGAGCTGGAAGGCCCTCTTCAGGCAGGTCATGGAGATCGTGGGGTCTACGCCCTTCTCGTAGCGAGCGCTGGCGTCGGATTTCAGCCTCAGGGCCTTAGATGTGCGCCTTACCTGAGTGGGCTCGAAGTAGGCGGACTCGAAAACGACGGTAGTGGTGTCGTCCATGATACCGCTGTACTCGCCGCCCATGACTCCGGCAACGGCAACGGGCTTCTTCTCGTCAGCGATCACCAGCATATCCTCTGTGAGCTCACGGTCCACGCCGTCAAGGGTCATGATCGTCTCGCCGGCCTTTGCTTTGCGGACGTTGATGTGTGAGCCCTCTACATAGCGCAGATCGAAGGCGTGCATGGGCTGGCCGTACTCCAGCATGACGTAGTTGGTTATATCGACGAAGTTGTTGATCGGGCGGACGCCGCTGGCACGGAGCCTTTCCCTCATCCAGCGGGGCGAGGGGCCGATCTTTACGTTCTTGACGATGCCTGCACAGTACCTGGGGCAGTGCTCGGGATCGTGTATATCCACCTTCAGCATGGAGCTTATGTCGCCCTCAACGCCCTTGAAGGAGGGCTCCGGGACGGTCAGCGGCAGGTCGAAGGTAGCGGCTGTCTCTCTTGCGAGGCCGGTAACTGACAGGCAGTCCGGTCTGTTGGAGGTTATCTCGAACTCCACGGAGGTGTCGTTGAGGCCGATAGCGGACTGGATGTCCTGACCGATCTGGCAGTCCTCCTGCATGATGAAGATACCGTCCTCGATAGCGTAGGGGAAGTCTCTAACGTCCAGTCCCAGCTCGCCCAGTGAGCAGAGCATACCGTTGGACTCTACACCTCTGAGCTTGCCCTTTTTGATCTTGATGCCGCCGGGGAGAGCCGAGCCGTCCAGCGCCACGGGAACGATGTCTCCGGCGTTCACGTTCGACGCACCGGTGACGATCTGGATAGGAGCCTCCCTGCCAACCTCTACCTGGCAAACGACAAGGTGGTCGGAGTTCTCATGGGGCACTACTGAGAGTATCTTCCCGACAACGACATTAGAGATGTCCTTGCCCTCTGTTTCGTAGCACTCTACCTTTGAGCCGCTCATTGTAAGAGCGTGGCAGTATTCCTTTATCGGCACGTCGGCTTTAACGTAGTCGGCGAGCCATCTCATAGATAAGTTCATATCTTTAATTCCTTTCTGATGATTTGAGCGGAGTCATTTCTAGGAGCGTTTCGTATGCGTTATCACGCATGGCCTTCGACCCGAATGACATCACGTCTTTTTTATGAGCTGAGTTCCTGCTGAGCTTGATATGGATGAAGTATGTGGAGGTGGCGAGCTTTCTGCCCTCGCTGTCCCTGTCCCGGATATCCTTTTTTGATATGTCCGTGATATCTCCTGCTCTGTAGGCCTTGAAGGACTCAAGATCCATTACGATATCGCCTGAGACTGCATAGTCTCCGTCATATTTGTCAAAGACAGTTCTTTTATCGAACAGCGCTGATATCTCGCCGTCGGTGTGCAGCCCTACCTTCGCCCACATTTTTTTCAGCCGTTTGTCCAATAAAAATATATTTGCCAGACCTGCTGCGATCAAGATCGCAGGGATGATCATAGCCGGCAGTATGAGCAGCGCTGAGCTTTTCTTTCCCAGACCGATCATTACGGGAAGTATCACCACGGCGCACAGGATACCGATAACGATAGCTATCGAGCCTGTGATCCTGCTGTGCTTTCGCAGCTCTTACACCTTTTCCTCGTATCTCATCTCTTGACTTAAAACTGGCTAAGGAACCTTACGTCGTTCTCATAGAGCAGGCGCAGGTCGTTGATGTCGTAGCGGCCCATTACCATACGCTCAAGGCCCAGACCGAATGCGAAGCCGGAATACTCCTCCGGGTCGATGCCGCAGTTAGCCAGCACCTTGGGGTGCACCATGCCGGCGCCAAGGAGCTCGATATAGCCCTCGTCCTTGCACATCGAGCAGCCCTTTCCGCCGCAGTTGAAGCAGCTTATGTCCACCTCACAGCTTGGCTCAGTGAAGGGGAAGTGGTGAGGACGGAAGCGCAGCTTGCAGTCGTTGCCGTAGAGCTTCTTCATCAGCATTTCGAGTGTTCCCTTCAGGTCGCTCATCTTGATCCCCTTGTCAACGACAAGGCCCTCGATCTGGTGGAAGAGGGGAGAGTGTGTTGCATCGACGGCGTCTGAGCGGAAAACTCTTCCGGGAGAGATGATCCTGATCGGAGGCTTCTGTGTCTCCATAACGTGTACCTGCACAGAGGAGGTCTGGGTCCTCAGCAGGATAGTCTCGTCGGTATTCTCGATATAGAAGGTGTCCTGAGTGTCTCTTGCCGGGTGATCCGGGGGCAGGTTCAGCGCCTCGAAAACGTGGTAGTCGTCGTCTACCTCGGGGCCGTCAGCGATCTCGAAGCCCATGCCCATGAAGATCTCACGGATCTCGTTCTCCACCTTTGTCAGAGGGTGGAACTTGCCCAGAGGAGCGGGCTTGCCGGGGAGGGTTATGTCGATAGTCTCCTCCTTGAGCCTTGCCTCCTGAGCGCCTGCCTTGAGAGCAGAGAGCTTCTGTGAGAGGGCCTCCTCGATGTCTGCCCTGACCTGATTGGCCAGCTGGCCGATAACGGGCCTTTCTTCCGGGGTGAGCTTGCCCATCTGCTTGAGAATGGCAGTGAGCTCGCCCTTCTTTCCGAGGAACTTGATCCTCAGGTCGTCCAGCGCCTTGATCTCAGAGCAGGCCTCCAGCTCCTGCTTAGCCAGCGCCTCGATCTTTTTAAGCTGTTCTTTCATTTTACCAACTCCTGTTAAATATAGTTTAGTGTCTGCGGAAAACAAAAAAGTCCTGCCCAACAGGACAAGACGTAAGACCTTGCTTATAACCACCCATTGTCAGGAGAGCCGACACTCTCTTGCCTTTAACGCAGGCATACGTCCGGCTCTACAGGGCTTTTGGCCGTTCAAGCTGGCCGCTCGTGAGTGAACTTCGCTCTGCCATATGACGGGCGCTTTCAGCAAATGCGCACCTCTCTGGGGACATATCGGGGCAGGACTACTCTCTCAGTCATTGCGTATACACCTATTATATAACGTATTTCCGAAAAAATCAAGGGGTTTTTGGAATTTTTTTCGGGGCGATCTGATTTGGAGTTATCAGTAGGGGCGCACATCGTGCGCCCGTGCCTTTCCGAACGTTTGTAGGGGGCGATCCCTAACCGGGACCCGTCCCCTCTGTCAGCTTCGCTGACATCTCCCCACACTGTGGGGAGTCACCCACATCGCCCCACAACGTTTCTGCGACGTGTAGGGGCGAATTCCGTTCGCCCGGCCGTTTTTGAAACGCCCGGCTCCTTCGACGTCACCTGCCTCGTTGCCGCTGAGCGGCAAGGCCTACATTATGGACCGGTGGAAGGGGACGCCCTCTATCGCAGGGCGTCCCCTCTGAAAAAACAGTCCCCCGGACTGTTTTTTCATTCACCCCTTGCGGAGCTCCTTCGTTTTTATTTCGCTTTTCTCTAAAAGCTGTGAAAAGCGACCAGAGGCTCTGCCTCTGGACTCCGGCAGGGAGCGAGCGGCTCCCTGCACCCCGCAATTATTATTTCGTCGCCGGAGGCGGACACCACAACTCTCCACTTCCAACTCTCAACTAAAAAAACGCTCCGCACTGCTAGATCAGGACCGAAAAAAGGGAGGCCACAAGGCCTCCCTTTTTGGACTCACAGTATAAAACAAATCAGCCCCGAGCAGCCGTCGTTGATGACCCTCTCCAAGGTCTCCTGGAGCTTCATCCTTGCGTCGGTGAGCATTTTCGCCAGCTTGCTGTGGAGCCCCTCGTTCACCAGCTCATGGAGCGACTTCCCAAAGATATTGCTCTCCCAGATCCGTGTGGGGTCGTCGTCGAAGCCGTCCAGCAGGTACATCACCAGCTCCTCGGACTGCCGCTCGGTCCCCACGATCGGGCTGACGGTGGTGTTGATATTGGCCTTCATCATATGTATGGACGGGGCAGAGGCCTTCAGCTTCACGCCGTACTTTCCGCCCTGACGTATGATCTTGGGCTCCTCTAGGGCGAGCTCCTCCATTTCCGGCATCACGATCCCGTAGCCGGTGGCCTCCACCTCCTCCAGCGCCGGAGCGATCCTCTCGTACTTCTTCCTGATCTGGCTCAGCTCCATGAGCAGCGGCATGAGGTCGCTCTCGCCGGAGATCTCCATGCCTGTTGCCTCGCCCAGGATCTGGTAGAACAGCGAACTGTCCAGCTCGGCGGTGATCGTGACCGAGCCCTTCCCCAGGTCGATCGAGGAGATGTCCGCCTTCACCACATGAGGGCACTGAGCCATGGCCTCCGCCGCAGAGCCGGCCTCACGGACGGTGGAGATGTCCTTTGCTGCCGAGCGTATGCAGTCCAGTATCTCCGTGCGGAGCCAGTGTCCCTTTTCGAGGGAGTTTATCCAGCCGGCGGTGCGGATATTGATCTCCTTTATGGGGAAGGAGAACAGCAGCTCCCTGAGGATCTCACGGATGTCCTCCTCGTCAAGGTCAGGAGCGCTGACGGGGATCACCTTTGCGTCGTACAGCCCGGTCAGGCGCTCCGCCAGCTCACGGGTCTCCTTGGAGGAGGGCTCTGCGGAATTGAGCAGCACCACGAAGGGCTTGCCCAGCTCCTTCAGCTCACGGATCACTCTCTCCTCGCACTCCTCGTACTCGTTCCTCGGTATATCGCCGATCGTGCCGTCAGATGTGATCACAAGGCCAACGGTGGAGTGCTCGGAGATCACCTTCTGGGTACCGATCTCAGCCGCCATATTGAAGGGGATCTCCTCGTCGAACCATGAGGTCATGACCATTCGGGGCTGGTCGTTCTCGATATAGCCAAGGGAGCTTGGGACGATGTAGCCCACGCAGTCGATCAGCCGGACGCTCATCGAGGCGCCCTCGCCCACGCTGATCTCAACGGCCTCCTCGGGGACGAATTTGGGCTCGGTGGTCATGATCGTGCGTCCTGCGGCAGACTGGGGCAGCTCGTCGAGGGCACGCTCCTTCATGAACGAGCTCTGGATATTGGGGATCACGAGGGTCTCCATGAAGCGCTTGATAAAGGTGGATTTTCCTGTTCGCACCGGCCCCACTACGCCGATGTAGATGTCGCCTCCTGTACGCTGGGCGATATTGCTGTAGATATCATTAGCCATAGCTTTCTCCTTTTCATCAGATCATCATGGGGATGAGGAGCATACCGCCCTGCTCAAGGCGCTCTCCGGTGAGGCCGTTCTCCTCCATAACAGCCGAAACGCTGGTGGAGCACCGCTTGGCGATCTCCCACACGTCCTCGCCCTCGGTGCCGTAGTAGAGCTTTATGGCGTAGTCTCCGTCACGCTCCTTTTTAGAGGAATCGTCGATCACGATCTCTGTCAGTGCCCTTACCGTGGCGGAGGGCGTGACTGAGATCCTTGCGGAGAGCTCGGCCTTTGCGTTCAGAGCTCCCTCCTGGCCCATGCTGTAGGTCACCGACACCGGCAGCACCTCCGCCGAGATCCCGGCGCCGGAGAGCTCCTCGCCCACAGGGATCTCCACCTCGAAGGCCTCGTCCTTATCGGGCATGATCAGCATACCGGATCCGTCCCTTGCAGCGCAGGTGTAGGTCAGCATACCCGTTATCACGACGCCCCGCTGGTCCTCGGAGAGCCTTGTGTTGATGTTCCTGGGAGTGGCCCACATTGCGTAGACCGCCGCCGGTACGGACTCTCCCTCGGCGATCACTGCGCTGTGCCGGAAGGGCTCGGTGTGGATCACCGGGATCTGCTCCGCCCTTATCTCGGAGGAGGTCACTTCGCAGGGATAGACCGTAGAATAGGCGTCTGTGGCCACCATTACCGTCGATGTCTTGACTGCGGTGCAGCTCAGCCTCAGCTCAAGGCTGCACCGGATCATACGGCTGCTGCCGGACTTGTCAGATACGGGGGAGAGCTCACAGGTCAGCACCTCCGCCGACACTCGGCAGTCGTAGCTCTCGTCAACGCCGTCCATGTCGATGATCTGGCTGTAGGACAGGGAGAAGCTCATGGGCTCCACGGTGCCGCCGCCGGAGTAGAGCACCCGGATCTCGGCTTCGCCCTTGGCAAGGAGCTTCCCTGAGATCAGCCGGAGCTCGCACTGGTCAAGGGAAGTGCGGCTCCAGACTATGCTGCCGATCTCTGCGGAGGCGTCAGGGATCTGAGCCTCCTCGGTGAGCTCCACGATCTTGTCAGCGGTGAGCTTTTTTGCGGCAGCTCTCACGGGAGACTTCCTGAGCTGGATATTCATGCCGAAGGCGTCAGAGATCACCTCCTGATCCTTGGTGCCGGTGACGGTCAGCTTCACTGAGACCGCTCCTCTCAGGTCAAGGCGGCGCTTGTTCACCGCCCGGAAGCTGATGTGGCCGGGCTTTGGCAGGAGCTCCACCTCCGGGTCTGTCACTGTACGGCCCAGTTCTGCTGAACGTGTGAAGCTGCGGACCTGCTCTATGCTCTGGAGGGCGCCGTCCTCGCCGGAGTAGAGTATCCTGACGGTGCAGCGCAGCTCGTAGGAGAGCTTGTCGCCGATCACGGCGCTCTCGGTGACAACAGGCGTCACCTCGCAGCGCACCAGCCGGAAGATGTCGGGGCAGTAGTCCGGGAGTATGTAGTCCAGCTCCACCGGCTGTTCCTGGGTGCCGGTGAAGATGACCTCAGCCGCAGGAACGGTTTCTCTGTTAAGTCTGAAATCCATAGGGAGACCTCCTTGAAAAAATGCTTTGTCACATTATATTCGCCGGGAGGTACAAGTATGACTTTTGAGTTCCGAGTTATGAGTGCGTAGTTATTGGTTGTAGTTGAAAGTGTCCGCCTGACGGCGGACCTATTTGTGGGGCGCACATTGTGCGCCCGTGGGTCCCCATAACCGTAGGGACGGCCATTGGCCGTCCGTGCCTTCCCAGAAAAATGTAGGGGAGGCCGCCCTCGGCCTCCCGGTCATATGTGATAAACCACCGGGCGAACGTATCCAGACCCACTGCCCCGGAAATACTATGCCAGCAGGCCCGGAGGGTCCTGCGAAGGATAGTCAAAAGCCGGCGAGGTGGGGTATGAGGGAAAAGAGAGTGCAGAGAGGAAAACCGAAGAGAGGGGAGGGCCGCCGGCTTTTGTACCAGTTTTTTGTTAAAGCCCTGCCCTCCGGATGTGTTCCTCTTGGCGCACCTGTGCCGCCCGGCCATAGCCGGGCGGTGGGCCTTACGCACATGAAAACGATCGAAGGATGCCGGACGTTTCAAAAACGGCACGGACGGCCATTGCCCGTC
>JAFUAO010000091.1 GCA_017460665.1 Ruminococcus sp. | reverse complement strand
TTGTCAACATTTCAAGAAGGAGTGTTGAACATGGCAGTAAAAACCTACAGCTACACCGCACGCGATCGCCTGACCGCAAACTTTCTTGTGACCGAGTTCCGCTGCAAGTGCGGCAGGGGACACGCCACGATCCTTGACCCGTCGCTCCCCCAAAAGGTCCAGCAGCTCATGGCGGCGGTCGGGGCGGTGAAGGTGATAGTTACTAGCGGCTACCGCTGCGCCTACTGGGATAGGTCAGTAGGCGGCACCGGCTACGGTATGCACACCAAGGGACTAGCCGGAGATTTTATCTTCTACGGCAGGGACGGCTCTGTGATCCGTCCGGAGATCGTCGCCTGCAAGGCGCAGGACCTGGGAATTTCCGGCATCGGCAAGATCGACGTCCGGGCTATCCACCTTGACATCGGCCCCCGGAAGTGGTGGGGAGATGAGACCGTCCCCGGAGGCACTGCCAACAGCGTGACCACCGACTACTATCGTTACTACGGCATCACACGGGAAAGCTACGTCACTGACCTCCAGCGCATCCTCAACGCCCTGGGCCACAAGCTGACGGTGGACGGCCTTGTGGGTCCTAAGACCCTGTCAGCCGTCAAGTCCCACACGATCCACCAGGGCGACAGCGGCGAGCTGGTGCGCTGGGTGCAGACCAGGCTACAGGCCAAGGGCTATGACTGCGGCAGTACCGACGGCATAGCCGGACCCGTCACCATGGCAGCCATAGCCAAGTGGCAGCGTGATCACCGTCTCGGCGAGGGCTACCTCGGTGGCGGTGACTGGGACGCTATTCTTACATAACAGCAGACCCCCGAGGTTCACTCCTCGGGGGCTTTTTTGTTTTCTTCGGTACAGGTCAGCGGTCGCAGAACTTGTCTCAGCTCCGTCGCAGTAGTCGTCTTTCCTGCCGCTGATACCAGAACCCCCCTCCGAAAACCGGAGGGGAGTTTATTTTGACACCCAAATTGACACCCTATAAATGCACATTTCTGACGTTTTTCAACAACTTCCGCATTTTCGGATAAAAAAGAAAAAAGTCCTCAAAATCCCTAAAAATAGAGAAAAAGAGAACTTTTTTCGTGGAGCTGATGATCGGATTTGAACCGACGACCTACGCCTTACCAAGGCGTTGCGCTACCGACTGTGCCACATCAGCACCAACATATAATATTATACACCGGCAGGAGGAGAATGTCAATACCCGGATATATATTTTGTTTATTTAACTTAATACTCCCTTGACGATCGGGACAGTTTGTGGTATCATAAAAAAAACGATGATCGGATAAGATCCGTGAAGGCCCGATCCAGAGAGCTCCCGGGCGGTGTGAGGGGGCGGCGGTCCACGGTGAGTTACCTCCGGGAGTTTTCCCCTTGAACCTAAGTAGGGGGGAACGGGTCTGCCCGTTACAGCTTTTGAGGTCCGCATCTGCGGATAAAACGGGGTGGTACCACGAGCTTTTTCGTCCCCGGAAGGCGCTTTTTCTGTGCTTTCCGGGGCATTTTGTTTGGAGGAGACTATGAAGACCAGACGTCCGCCTGACCCAAGGCTGACCCTTCCCATGATCCTTGTGGGGGGAGCGATCGGGCTGGGCTATGCATATCTCAAATACGGGGACTTCGTCCATATGGCCATAACTGCGGTGATCGTGATCGTTGCAGGTGCCTTCATCCTCTACACCACGAAGCTGGAGGAGAGAGCTGACCGCAAGGCTGCACAGGAGCGGCCTGAGCTGGAGGACGGCAGCCGTTTTTCCTCGGTGAAATGGCGCAAAGGCTATCTTGACTTCGTGGAGGAGAAGGGCTGGGAGAGCCCAAAGCGCAGGTCCATGAAGGCCGATATGTGCCGGCACTACAACAACGGCACCGACCGGGCAGTGATCCTCATGGGAGCTTTCTTCACGGCCTGCGGAGTTGCCCTGCTGTTCAGTCCGCAGTCTCCCCTTGTAGCCGCAGGAGGCATCGCTCTGGGAGGCTTTTGCCTGTTTTTCGGCATAAAGGACATCTGCGGCTATCCGGTGCGCCGGTGGCTGAGGAACGCCTCGATCGGCCGGGAGGAGCTGGAGAGCTCCTACATGGGCGGAAGGCTCCTTACCATGGAGAAAAACGGCGTGAACATCGGCAGAGAGCTGGTGATCTTCTTCAACAAAAAGACCGCCGGAGCTATTAGGCTCTCGGAGATCCAAGGCGCAGAGCGCCAGATCGTCCGCCTCAAGAAGTATCAGGACGGCACCTACGCCGGGGAGGAGTATCAGTATTTCCTCCTGCTCAGGGCAAAGGGCAGCTCGGTCAGCGTTCAGCTCTCAGAGCATCAGGCGGAGCTGGCCCTGGAGGAGCTGGAAAGGCGCCTTGGCACCGCAGCAGCCGGCGCCCGGCTCTCTGAGGGCAGAGAGGATATGACGGTCACTTGAATACATACACTGAAAGGTCGTGATAGACATGAGAACGCCCGACGCTCTCATTGCTTATGGGACAGGAGGGGAGCGCAGATGAAAAAAGCCCTGCCCTTCTTCATAATGGCAGCAGTCTTCCTTGTGATTGGCGTGATATGGCTGGTCATCGGGAGGTACGCTCTAGCGGTGATCCAGTTCGTCTGCGGCTGTGCAGAGCTGGCTATCGCACTGAAAATGAAAAAAATAGACGATAAAGATAAAAAGGAGTAATACTATGAAGATCTTTGAGGAACTCAAACGCCGTGGCCTTCTGGCCCAGCTCACCGACGAAAAGGAGATCGCGGAGCTGATCAACGAGGGCAAGGCCACCTTCTACATCGGCTTCGACCCCACCGCCGACAGCCTTCACGTTGGACACTTCATGGCACTGTGCCTGATGAAGCGCCTCCAGGAGGCCGGCAACAAGCCGATCGTCCTCATCGGCGGAGGAACTGCCATGATCGGCGACCCCTCCGGCAAGACCGACATGAGAAAGATGATGACCCCCGAGACTATCCAGCACAACGTGGACTGCTTCAAGAAGCAGATGAGCCGGTTCATCGACTTCTCTGAGGACAGGGCGATCATCGTCAACAACGCAGACTGGCTCATGGGGCTGAACTACATCGAGCTGCTCCGTGACGTGGGAGCCCATTTCAGCGTCAACCGTATGCTCTCCCACGAGTGCTACAAGCAGAGGATGGAGAGAGGCCTGACCTTCCTGGAGTTCAACTACATGATCATGCAGAGCTACGACTTTTTGGAGCTCTTCCAGAAATACGGCTGCAATATGCAGTTCGGAGGCGACGACCAGTGGGCGAATATGCTGGGCGGAACTGAGCTGATCCGCAGGAAGCTGGGCAAGGACGCCTACGCAATGACCATCACTCTGCTGCTCAATTCCGAGGGCAAGAAGATGGGCAAGACCGAGAAGGGCGCAGTTTGGCTGGACGCCGAGAAGACCACTCCCTACGAGTTCTTCCAGTACTGGAGGAACGTTGACGACGCCGACGTGGTAAAGTGCCTGAAGATGCTGACCTTCGTCCCTGTTGAGGAGATCGAGGCCATGGAGAAGGACATGACCGAGGGCGCTCAGTTCAACGCCGCAAAGGAGCTCCTTGCATACGAGCTGACGAAGCTGGTACACGGCGAGGAGGAGGCTGAGAAGGCCAGGGCTGCTGCAAAGGCGATCTTCGGCGGAGGCGGCTCCACCGAGAATATGCCCGAGGCAGAGATCCCTGCCTCTGAGCTGACAGACGGCTCTCTGGGACTTCTGACCGTCCTTGTGAAGGCAGGCCTTGCGCCTTCGATCTCAGAGGCACGCAGGCTGGTCCAGCAGGGCGGCATAACCGTGAACGATGAGAAGATCACCGATCCCAAGGCCCAGATCAAGCTCACCGAGGGCGAGGTCGTTGTCCGCAAGGGGAAGAAGGCCTTTAAGAAGATCGTCGTTAAGTGATCCTGAGCTCTTACATAATAGAAAAGCCATAGCTCCTCATTTCTGGGAGCTGTGGCTTTTTTGCAAACGAAAGGGCGGACACATGGGTCCGCCCCTACGGTTGGAACTCAGATACCGTATGTGGCACGGTATTCCAGCATCTTGTCCAGATATTCCTTTCCGGGAACGATGCCATTTCGGATAGCGTCGATGATGTCCTCCATGGTCACGATCGGGTAGACCGTAACGCCGAAGTCACGCTTTACCTCCTGGACAGCAGACAGCTCTCCGGTGCCTTTTTCCATGCGGTCAACAGTGATCACCATGCCGGTGACGTCCACGTCTGCCGCAGCCTTCAGCTTAGGCATGGACTCACGGAGGGCCTTTCCGGAGGTCATCACATCGTCGATGATGACCACCTTCTCGCCGTCTGTGAGGGCCTTCCCGACGAAGGAACCGCCCTCGCCGTGGTCCTTGGCCTCCTTCCGGTCGAAGCAGTAGGAAACGTCTGTCCCGAACTTGTTGCTCAGGGCGATAACTGCCGAAACTGCCAGAGGTATGCCCTTGTAGGCCGGCCCGAAGAGGGTCTCCACAGGGATCTGGTTCTCGTGTATGCACTCAGCGTAATACTCGCCCAGCCTGGCCAGCTGTCCGCCGGTCTTGTAGTTGCCGCAGTTGATGAAGTAGGGAGCCTTTCTGCCGCTTTTCAGCGTAAATTCGCCGAAAGTCAGCACTCCGCAGTCTACCATGAATTTGATGAAGCTTTCCTTGTATGTCATTTTTTGACCTCCGTTATTTTTTTCCGCACTGAGCGGAGATTTTTTTAGAAGATATGTCCGCACTCGGGACACCTTGGGTAGTCGATGTCGATCTCCTCACCGCACTCGGGACAGAGCTTCTTCGGTATGACGTCTATGCGCTCGTCCAGATCCTGAGAGTAGTCCGAGGTGAAGCCCACCTGCCGCCCCCGGAAGAAGGCTCCCAGAGCGATACCGCAGTCCTGACAGAAGAAGCCGGTGGTATCGGTGACATTGGACTCAAAGACCAGCTCGCTGCCCTCGTACCACGAAACGGTGGAGTAGGCATAGCCGGCGCTGTGGGTGTCGATCTTGAACCTGCCCACCTTCATGCGTTTGCCGCACATACCGCAGATCATAGCCCGATCCCTCCTCAGAACTTTTTCTCGATCTCTTCCAGCTCAGCGATCCAGGCCTTGCTTGAGGCATCGCTGGGCATCCTCCAGTCTCCCCTTGGGGACAGGGTGACAGTACCCACCTTGGGGCCGTCGGGCAGGCATGAGCGCTTGAACTGCTGTGAGAAGAACCTATAGCAGAACTTTTTCAGCCACTTCATGATCGTCTCCCGGTCATAGCGCCCCTCGAACGCAAGGCAGGCCATGCGGAAGATCTTCCCCGGTGAGCAGCCAAGTCTCACGGTGTAGTACAGGAAGAAGTCGTGGAGCTCGTAGGGGCCCACCAGATCCTCGGTCTTCTGGGCGATCGTGCCGTCCTTTTCGGGAGGAAGGAGCTCCGGGCTGACGGGAGTATCCAGCACGTCCAGCAGCACTTCTCTCAGCTCGCCCTGAGAGACCTGAGCCTCATAGCTGACCAGCCAGCGGACAAGGGTCTTGGGGATCGAGCTGTTGACGCCGTACATGGACATATGATCTCCGTTGAAGGTGGCCCAGCCCAGTGCCAGCTCCGACAGATCACCTGTGCCAACGACTAAGCCGCCGCACTGATTGGCCTTGTCCATGAGGATCTGAGTGCGCTCTCTAGCCTGAGCGTTCTCATAGGTCACATCGTGGAGCTCCGGGTCCTGACCGATGTCCTCGAAGTGCTGAGCGACGCTCTTGCGGATATTGATCTCGGTCAGTGTGGCACCGTAGGCCTTTGCCAGCTTGCAGGCGTTGGTGTAGGTCCGGTCTGTAGTGCCGAAGCAGGGCATGGTGACGGTCTGGATACCGCTGCGGTCCAGCCCCAGCATATCGAAGGCATGGGCTGTCACGATCAGCGCAAGGGTGGAGTCAAGGCCTCCTGAGAGCCCCAGAACAGCGTTCCTGCAGCCGATATGCCTGAGCCTCGTCATAAGGCCAACAGCCTGCATGGTGAGGATCTCCTGACAGCGGCCGTCAAGGACCTCCTTGTCCTCAGGGACGAAGGGGGTGGGGGAGAAGTGCCTCTCCAGAGGGGTCTCGGTCGCGTCGAAGCGGAAAAACTCCTTATGGAGGCGGTCCGCAGACTCGAAGGTGTTCATCCTCCGGCGCTCATGACAGAGCCGCTGAATGTCGATGTCGGTGACGGTCAGGCCCTTGGAGAACCTTTCCGACTCGGCCAGGATCTTGCCGTTCTCGGCGATGATGCTGTGGCCTGAGAAGACCATGTCCTGAGTTGACTCACCGATCCCGGCGTCGCAGTAGGCGTAGGCGCAGGCCAGCGAGCCGGACTTGGCCTTGATCAGGGTCCTTCTGTAGTCGGCCTTGCCGATCACCTCATCGCTGGCGGAGATGTTGAAGATCAGGGTAGCGCCGCCGGCAGCCAGCCTTGCAGAGGGAGTGCTGCCCACCCAAAGGTCCTCGCAGATCTCGATGCCGAAGCGCAGCTCCGGGATCTCGGCACAGGCGAAGATCATATCGCTGCCGATGTAGGTGTTCTCGTCACGGTCCAGCCGTACCAGAGACCAGTCCACCGGGCCGGGGGAGAAGTACCTGCCCTCGTAGAATTCGCCGTAATTGGGGATATTCGACTTAGGAACGGCCCCCATGACAGCGCCCTTGTGGATCATCACGCCGCAGTTGTAGAGCTTGCCGCAGAAGGCTATGGGAGCTCCCACGATCACGACAGTGTCCAGCTTCTCGGTCTTCTTTGCGATCTTCAGCAGGGCCTTGTTGGAGGCTGTTTGCAGGGTGCTTTGAAGGAAGAGGTCCCCGCAGGTGTAGCCCGTGACAGAGAGCTCCGGGAAGCAAACTATCTTGACACCACGCTTATTGGCCTCCTTCGCCAGAGCGATGATCTGCTGAGCGTTGTATTCGCAGTCAGCTACCCTAACGTCGGGCGTGGCACAGGCGATCTTTATAAATCCGTCTTTCATGGACTTACCTCCTAAATAGTATATACTTGATTATATCACAGATCTTGAAATAAAGCAACCGCCACGACAAAATTCACGGTATCTTATGGTCAAAAATGTAAAATATCATAAAAGCTCTTGCAAAGATCTTAAGATCGGGGTATAATATAAAGGATAGCTTTTTTATCACGGCAGCCGGCAGCCGTAAGCCCGGCAGGGTCCCCTTGCGGACATGGAGAATTTATGGGAAATAAGAAAACGATCCAGCGCAAAAGCAGCAAAAAGCGTGGCAAGCCCATGCTGCGCTTCAACTTTTGGGTGCTGTTCATAATTTTTGTCTTGTCCTTCGCAGCCTGCTTCATATTATATATGGTGGCGGCTAACCTCAATCCGAACTTCTTCAAGGACGAGTTCGAGGCCAGTGTCTCTCAGGAGGATACCTCCCTCCCGGATCAGCAGGAGCAGGAGCCTACTCAGGCTCAGGAGGCCCCTCAGGAGGACCAGCCTGTCATCACCAACCCTGTGCCTCAGTCGGCGGCAGTTGACGCAGGCTATTTTGATAGCTGCTGCATGATCACTGACAGCACTCTCCTGCGAATGGGCGCCCTGGGGAAGATCCCTCAGGCCAACGTCCTTGGCAACGATCAGCTCAATGCTCTGAACTGCAATTCCACCAGAGTGGAGAGCAGCTACGGCACCGTTACCCCCTACGAGGTGATCAAGCTGAAAAAGCCCGATCAGGTCTATATCATGCTGGGCAGCGACATCGGCACCTCCTCCGCCGACGAGATGGTGGCCAGCTATGCGACGCTGGTGAACAATATCCACGCCTCTCTGCCGGAGCTCAAGATCTATGTCATGCAGCTCCCGCCGGTGATCTACGACAACGAGACAGTCACCAACGACATGATCAACGACTACAACGCAAAGCTGCTGGATATGTGCAACAAGGCAGGGGTCTACTGCATCGACACCAACACGGCCTTGAAGGGCGAGTCCGGCACCCTCAGCGAGGAGTACTGGGACTACGATACGCTGTCCCTCTCACAGGCGGCCTATGAGCAGATCTGCGGCTATATCCTGACCCACACATCGTAAATTATACGCACCACAATATATTGTGGTGCGTTTTCTTGTTTATCTCTACTTTCTGTATAGCTCCAAAATTTCCCGATATACCGTGATTTTCGCCGATTTCATGTGCAGATCTAACGATCGGCGTCAAGGACTCCTCCCTGTTTATTGTTAAAGCCTACAATTGACGATCGGCTGTTTTTGCATTATACTTATATAAGACAGAGAAGAACGGAGATACAATATATAGTAATTTGGAGGTAATGTGATTTGTTGATCCATATCATAAAAAGGGACAGCAGAAAGGTCCCTTTCAATATCGAGAAGATCGCAAACGCTATCTTTAAGGCGGCTCAGTCCTGCGGCGGTACAGATTTCAGCACCGCTATGGACACCGCTGTGGAGGTCTGCAAGGTCTATGAGGAACTGCACCCGGGCCAGACCCCTACAGTCGAGGAGATCCAGGACCTCGTTGAAAAGACCCTTATCGAGAAGGGCCACGCCAAAACAGCTAAGGCTTACATCCTCTACCGTTACGAGCGCACACGCTCACGAGAGATGAAGACTAACCTGATGTGCGTACTCAACGAGCTCACCTTCAGCCCCGCCAAGGACAGCGATATTAAGCGAGAAAATGCAAACATCGACGGCGATACAGCTATGGGCACTATGCTGAAATACGGCTCGGTCTCTGCCAAGGAGTACTACGAGATGTACGTTCTTGAGCCTAAGCACGCTAAGGCCCACATCGACGGAGATATTCATATCCACGACCTGGACTTCTATACACTGACCACTACCTGCTGTCAGATAGACCTGAAGAAGCTGTTCACTAACGGATTTTCGACCGGACACGGTCATCTCCGTGAGCCCAACGACATCTCCAGCTATTCTGCACTGGCCTGTATAGCTATCCAGTCCAATCAGAACGACCAGCACGGCGGCCAGAGCATACCGACCTTCGACTATGCTATGGCTGACGGCGTGAAGAAGACCTACGCTGCTAGATATATGCAGAACATCGGCAGAGGCCTCCAGCTTTTGGGCGGCCTTGAGAACGGCGGAGACATCGCTAAGGAGATCCGGACACAGATCCTTGAGAGCGACGGCCTCAGACCTGCTCTTGCCGGCGGCAACGGCTATGAGGAAAAGGAGAAGGAGCTCCTTATCAAGTATATCAGCGAGGAAGATGCACAGAAGCTCCAGAGCTTCGCCAAGAGGAACGCTGAGAAGGAGACCGACAGGGCTACATATCAGGCTATGGAGGCGCTTATCCACAACCTGAACACCATGAACAGCCGTGCCGGAGCACAGACTCCCTTCAGCTCTATCAACTACGGGACCGATACCTCTCCCGAGGGAAGAATGGTCATCAAGAACGTCCTCCTTGCTCAGGAGGCCGGCCTCGGCAACGGCGAGACGCCGATCTTCCCCATACATATCTTCAAGATCAAGGACGGCGTCAACTACGCCCCCACAGATCCCAACTATGACCTGTTCAAGCTGGCGTGCAGAGTCTCCGCCAAGAGGCTCTTCCCCAACTTCTCATTCATCGACGCTCCCTATAATCTCCAGTATTATAAGGAGGGCCAGCCCGATACCGAGATCGCTTATATGGGCTGCCGCACCCGTGTCATCGGCAATAAGAACGACCCCTCTAGGGAGATCGTCACCGGCAGAGGCAACCTGAGCTTCACCTCTATCAACCTGCCCAGACTGGCTATCAAGGCCGACCATAACGTTGGTCTGTTCTTCGACCTGCTGGACGAGATGATGGATCTGGCGATCGACCAGCTCAAGCACAGGTTCCATATCCAGTGCCAGAAGCGTGTCAGGAACTTCCCCTTCCTTATGGGCCAGGGGATCTGGATCGACTCGGACAAGCTGGCTCCCGACGATACCGTGGAGGAGGTCCTCAAGCACGGCACCCTTTCAGTTGGATTTATCGGCCTTGCTGAGTGTTTGAAGGCTCTTATCGGAGCTCACCACGGCGAGAGCGAGGAGGCCCGTGAGCTGGGTATCGAGATCGTTACCGCTATGAGGAAGCGCCTTGACGAGGAGTCCAATAGGACGAACCTGAACTTCTCTCTGCTGGCAACTCCTGCTGAGGGACTTTCCGGACGCTTCGTCCGCATGGATGCTAAGAAGTACGGCATCAGAGAGGGCATCACCGACCGTGACTACTACACTAATTCCTTCCATGTGCCGGTGTACTACCCGATCAGCGCCTTCGACAAGATCAAGATCGAGGCTCCCTATCACGAGCTCACCAACGCAGGCCACATCAGCTACATCGAGCTGGACGGCGATCCTCTGGAGAACCTTGCGGCCTTCGAGAAGATCGTGCGCTGCATGAAGGAGTCCGGCATCGGCTACGGTGCTATCAACCACCCCGTTGACAGAGATCCCTGCTGCGGATATACCGGCATCATCGGCGAGACCTGCCCCTGCTGCGGCCGTAAGGAGCACTCTGACACCGTGGCCTTCGACAGGATCCGCAGGATCACAGGCTACCTTGTAGGAACTTTGGACAGGTTCAACAACGGCAAGAAGGCCGAAGAGCACGACCGTGTGAAGCACAGTGTGTAAGGTGATATAATGGAACTAAGGATCGCCGGAACAGTTAACGACTCGATCGTTGACGGTCCCGGGATAAGGTTTACGGTATTTACTCAGGGCTGTCCCCACAAGTGTGAGGGCTGCCACAACCCCCAGACCCACGACTTTTCCGGAGGAGAGATCACGGATACGGATCTTTTGCTGGAGAAGATCAAGGGCAACCCTCTCCTTGACGGCGTGACCTTCAGCGGAGGCGAGCCCTTCTGTCAAGCCGGCGCCCTTGCAGCTCTCGGAAGAGAGATAAGGGCCCTTGGCCTCAACATCGTGACCTATACGGGGTATACCTTCGAGCAGCTCTATGCTGACCGAGACAGCCACGGCTGGGGGGAGCTCCTTGCCGTGACCGACATACTGATCGACGGACCCTTTATCCAGGCCCAGCGTGACTGGGAGATAAAGTTCCGTGGGAGCAGCAATCAGCGGTATCTTGACTGTCAGGCCAGCCTTGAGCAGGGGAGAGCAATAGATGCCCAGCCATGAATAAAAACGAGCCCCGAGGCGGTCCGTGCGGACTGCTCCGGGGCTTTCTGCATGAAAAAAAGCTCCTGCGAACAGGAGCCGAAAGCACAAAAATACTCCGCCTTGCCGTCTTATAGCGAATAAAACCCGCACGAAGCAGGTGGGTAAACGCCCGAATGCTTCTCGTTCCCTTCGTCCGCAGAGCGGGAGGTCTACAGTCCACAGCCGGAGCTGGATTCCCTAAATAAATGTGTTGGATTATAAAAACTATAATTACACGAACAAGGCAGAATATTTTTTTCTGAATATATTATATCACAGTTTTTCAAGGAAATCAATAGTTTTTTCAAATTTTTTTGAAAAAAACTGTCAGATCTCATCGTCCTCCAGTGCGTCCTCCAGTCTCTGAAGGAAGAACTCGGACACGTTGGTGAACTCCTCCGGGTCGTCGATGGTAGCAAGGATCTCCTCACCGTCCTCGAAGATCGACTTGAGGATCACCAGGTCGCAGTCGGCCTCAAGGTAGTCCTCGCCCTCGATAGCAGGGATCATGGCGAAATACTGCTCTCCGCTCAGCTCGGCAGTATCTATCAGCTCGAAGGCCTTCTTATTGCCCTCGTCGTCGATGAGCTCGAAGAGCTCGGGGGTGTACTCGTTCATTCCAGACATAGCTCTCTCCGTTCCGGCCGTTTGGATCTGCGGCCCGTGTTCTTACACTCCTATTATACACTATCCGGCGGCAGATAGCAAGCGGAAATATAAGGAGCTGCTGTTCTTTGTGCAAATCTGACTAAAGGAACAGCTCCTGATCGTGCTCTTTCACGATTTTACTAGAAACTTTCAAAAAATTTCAGTTTTACTATTGACATTTGCTAAAGTATGTGGTAATATATAGTCAAGGAAAAGGAATGACAAAGGTTATTCCAAGCAGTGTTTACTTGGACTGGGGCTGCGGCCTCAATGTAAATGACTTTGATGCGGAAGGGAGAGTGAGTCCAATGGAAGTACAGATCAGTTCACAGCGTGGAGCCGGCGGGCTTGCTGAGTAATTGGATCGCATTAAGAGGGAATATAGGCTTCGTGCTTGTTCCAAGGTTTTGAAAGTACAATGAATATCCAAATATAAAGCGACCGTTTGGCTGTTAAATTGACGGCTTCATGTCTTAACTCGTTTTGGATACAGGATCATCTGAAACTTCGACGGTAAGTCTTTAGATATATTACCAAAAATCTTTAGTAAAGGTTTGAGTCCAATGAGAAGAGATGTACTTAGCTAAGATCTTATACCGCACATGGATAAGTTAAATTCTACATTTTAGGTGAGTCCAATGAGAAAGTAAAACCGAGCTGGTCCCAGCTAAATAACGGCGTTTCGCCAACTACAACTGAATAGTAAGCAGTCCCGGAGATGTCTCCGGGGCTTTTGTTATTCTGCCTCGTCAAGGATCTTCTTCCTGTAGAGCTGAGCTGCCTGTTCCTGCTTGTTGTTGCCGAACTGGTAATAAACATGGCCCAGGAGCGGATCGGGAAGGTACTGCTGGCGGACGAAGTGGTTCTTGAAGTCGTGGGGGTAGAGATAGTGCTGGCCAACTGTCTTTGCTCCGCTGCCGTCGAAGTGCTTGTTCTGGAGGTGCCGTGGGAAGTCCAGTGCGTCGGAGCTTTGCAGGTCCGCAAGGGCCGCATCGATCGCCATACAGGCGCTGTTGGACTTGGGAGCTGTGGCAAGCAGGATCGTTGCCTCCGCTATGGGGAGCTTCGCCTCCGGCAGCCCTAGCTGCAATGCGGAGTCCACACAGGCCTTCGTCACCACGATCGCCTGAGGATAGGCCAGCCCCACGTCCTCACAGGCGATACACAGCATCCTTCTGCACAGAGAAATAATGTCGCCGGCCTCGATCAGCCTTGCTGCGTAGTGGAGGGCGGCGTTCTCGTCGGAGCCCCTGACCGACTTGTGATAGGCCGAAAGTATGTCGTAGTGCTGGTCGCCGTCCCGGTCGTAGCGCATATTGCTGCGCTGAGCAAGGATCTTCAGAGACTCCTCAGTGACGAGGATCTCACCGTCGGAGCGCTCGCCGCACATCACCGCCAGCTCGGCAGTGTTCATGGCCTTGCGGACGTCGCCTCCGCAGCTAAATGCGATGGTCTCGACGATGCTCTCGTCAGCTTTGATCCCTGCGCCCTCCTGCTCGGACAAGATCCGGAAGGCTCGCCTGACCGCCGGAGCAAGCTCCCGGGCAGATACCGGCTTGAACTCAAAGACGGTGCTGCGGCTGATAACGGCGTTATACACCGCAAAATAGGGGTTTTCCGTAGTCGAAGCGATGAGAGTTATGTCGCCGCTCTCTATGTATTCCAGCAGGCTCTGCTGCTGCTTTTTGTTCAGGTACTGGATCTCGTCCAAGTACAGCAGGATCCCGTTCTCGCTGCCGAAGGAACCGATCTGAGCCACCACGTCCTTTATGTCGCTGAGGGAGGAGTTGGTGCCGTTGAGCTTGTACAGGCTCATTCCGCAGTTTTCGGCGATGATCCGGGCAACGGTGGTCTTGCCCACTCCCGAGGGCCCGTAGAAGATCATGTTGGGGACGCTGCCGCTCTCGATGATCCTCCGCAGAGGCTTTCCCGGAGCAAGTATGTGCTCCTGTCCCACCACGTCGTCAAGGCTGGTGGGGCGTATCTTATCTGCTAACGGTGCGGACATTTGATCGCTCCTTTCAGTATTCGATGTATTTTGTCAGGTCAGTGCTGCACATTCGCTGGATCAGGTCTTGGTCCTTTATGGCAATGGCAGTCACGGTGACGGAGTTGCCCTCGCCCCAGTCATATGTGCGGTCTGGATCCGGCGAGATATAGATCCACTCCCCCTGAGCATAGGCCACATAGCCGCCCCAGTTCTCCTCGCAGGAAACTCCGCTGTCATCGTAGACGTAGTAGAAGGAATTCCCGTCAGTGAAGTAGTTGTCAATGGTGAAGGTCCTTGGCTCACCGGTGAGGCCGGAGAGCTCCTCCAGCATATCAAGCTCTTCCTTTTTGGAGAGCTCCTTGCTGTTGTCTGCCCTAACGCCGGGGTCGATGAGGGCCTTCGTCACCTGTCCGGAGGTTGGGACGCTCTCTCCGTCAGCGATGAAGCAGCCGCTGTTGTCGCTGCCCTCTACCAGCAGGTATCTGGGCGGATCGAAGCCTCCCACAGACAAAACGTCAGCGCCGCTCTCGGCCTTTCCCAGGCGTTCACGGTCGCTGTCGGCGCAGTAGAAGGTCTGGCTGTAGAAGGTCACGCCGTCATACACAACGGTGTAGCTGTTCTCATTGCCTTGGATCACGGTACCGCAGGAGCAGAGGACCGCCGTCCCGGTCAGAGCGGCAAGGGCTCCTCCTGTCCATTTCAGAGTGGTTTTCATGTGAACGCCTCCCGTCAAAATTCTCTACATAAAAGTATACAATGATCCCCGGCTTTTGTCAACGCCTAAAAAAGACGCCCGCAGGCGCCTTTTTTTCAGATGATGATGAACTTGCTGCTGGAGTAGCCCGTGATCCCGTTGTATGACACGACGTACCAGCCTCCGGTCTCGCCGTTTATGGTTACAGAAGCGCCGTTGGGGATCGAGCCCAAGATCTTGCCGTCCGTGGAGGGATAGCTGCGGATATTTAGGCCGGAACCGTCCGTGACCACAGTTCCCCAGCGTATCGCTCCCGGCATGACCAGAGGGATCCCGAAGTAGTCGCAGACAGACCCTGCGATGTTCTGAGCGATAAGTCCCAGGCTGTTCTTGATCCAGGCCTCGTCAGCGAAGTTGTCGTGATACCCAAGCTCGCACAGCACCGCCACGGCCTTGGTCCGCAGCACCTCCCCCAGCCTTGATGTGGGGACGGCGCTGACCTTGTCTGGCAGAGGGTAGATGCTCCGCAAGTTGTTGGCGATGATGTTGGCCAGCCGCTCGCTGTTCCGGCTCGTTGGGGCGAAGTAGATGTCGATCCCCCGGAGCTTCCCTGAAAGGGAGTCCGGCGCAGCGTTTGAATGAAGGGCAAGGTGCATATCGTAGCTCCCGGAATTTGAGTCCTCGATAGCTCCCTGAGCTCCACGGTCGGGGTCGTTGCGGACGAACTGGATCCCGGAGGCCCGAAAATAGGGCTCGATCCTGTCCGCCAGCAGGTTCATATAAAGCTCCTCGTTGCCGGAGGTCGCATACTGGTTGAACTCCTGAGTCGAGGGGCTGAGAAATACCTTTGGCATATGATCTCTTCCTTTCACATAAAATGGTAAGAGGGTCTTCCCACATATAATATGCAAAAGGAGGCTCAGCCGTTAAAGGAGGTGCTCGTAGGCGATCCTGCTGATGTTGGCGGCCTGCCAGGTAGTGCCTGCGCCGGCGATCTGAGTGAAGTAGAGCACAGTTAGACCTGTCTTATTATTGGAGTTGAAATAGGTACCGGTCCAGCCGTCCCAGCCGAACTCTCCCTCGGCGGTCTTGACCTGAGCGATCGCCTCGTCGGTCTTGATCCGCACGAGACAGCCGTAGTTGTACCCGGCGAGCCTGTCCCAAAGGTCGGCCTGCTGGACCTTCCCAAGGTGGGGTGAGGTCATGAAGGCGAAGCTCTCGGGGCTGAGGATCCTGACGCCCTCCAGCTCTCCGCCGCCGGTCAGCATACGGGCGAACCGTGAGTAGTCCTCGATCGTGGAGACAAGTCCTGCGCCGCCGGACTGGAATGAGGGCTCCCTTGTGTAGTCGGTGAGGGCGAGGTAGTTCTCCCCGTCACGGACCAGCTTGCAGTCGTCCCACTTGTAGAGGGCGGTGAAGCGGTCACGCTTATCCTCCGGGACGAAAAACCCTGTGTCCTCCATGCCAAGGGGAGAGAAGATGTTCTCCCGGAGGAACTCACCTAAGCTCATGCCGGAGGCCTGCTCGATCACTGCTCCCATCACATCGGCGGAGATCCCGTAATCCCAGTGAGCACCGCAGGGGAACATCAGCGGGATCTGAGCGGCACGGCGGGCCAGCTCCTGTGAGGAGACAGCCTCAGAGCGGCCCTCGTTCCCGGCGATCACCCGGTCGAAGAGTTCACCTGCGGCCCTAACGGACACATTGAAGTCGTTGGGGTAGGGAAGGCCTGAGGTCATGGTCAGCAGGTGCATGACGGTCATGGTCTCGACGCAGGGAACGATCCTTCTCTCGTCGTCAAGGCAGGTCAGTGAGCCGTACTCCGGGAAGAACCTGCTCACCGGTGTTTCCGGGGAAAGCAGGCCCCGGTCGAAGAGGATCATGGCCGCCGCAGCCGTTACCGGCTTTGTCAGCGAGAACAGCCGGAAGATGCTGTCCCGGCGCATGGGGACCTGTTTTTCACGGTCTGCCATGCCGAAGGTCCCGGAATAGACCTCGTCCCGGTCCTTGAACACAAGGCAGGCGGCTCCCACAGTGCTTTTGTCGGCCACTGTATCGCTAATGATCTTGTCGATCGTGTTTTTCATAAGATCACCTCGTAATTCTGTCATTTGATGATGAGCCAAGTGATGAAGGCTCCCAGTGAAGCAGCTCCTGCAACGGCGATAAGGGGCAGTCCAAGGTAGGCGAGCACCAGCGCCGCAGCAGTCCCCACGGCGGCAGTCCAGCCGTTGTCGGTGCTGTAGAAGATCGCCGGGAACGTCATTGCGCTGAGCACGGCGTAGGGGATATAGTGGAGGAAGCTGCGCAGGAAGCGGCTTTTGATCTTCTTGCGGAAGAAGGTGAAGGGTATCATGCGGATCAGGTAGGTGGTGACTGCCATGACCGCAATGTAAAATGCTATGCTCATTGCTGCTCCTCCTCGTCCTTGACAGGGAACAGCAGGGCTCCCAAAGCGGAGGCCGTCACAGCGCAGATGATGATGCTGAAGCCTCCCGAAACAGCGGTGAGGACGTACCTGAACAGCAGGCTCAGCAGGGCCGCCCCGATAACTACCGCAAGTATGCTCTTCTCCTTTTTGGCCGGGGGAACGATCAGGGCGATGAACATACCGTACAGCAGGATCCCCAGCGCCGAGGAGACTCCCGCAGGAACGATGTTCCCGGCAGTAGCCCCAAGGAGGGTGCCTCCCACCCAGCCGAGGGTAGAGATGAAGATCACGCCGTACATATAGGCCGGGGTCAGGAGCTCCTTTTGGGCGGAGCAGACTGCGAAGATCTCGTCAGTGATCCCGTAGGAGGCCAAAAGCCTGTGGCCGGTGGTGAATTTGGGGTCCAGCTTTTGTGAGAGGGACAGTGCCATAAGAGAGTACCTCAGGTTTATGGTGAGCTGGACCAGGATCATCTCCAGGATCGTTCCTCCGGCAGCGATGATGTCCACACCGGCGGCCTGTCCTGCGGAGGTAAGGTTGGTAAGGGAGATGATCACCGAGAAAAGCGCCGATACACCGCTCCTTACGGCCATTACGCCAAATCCGAAGGACACCGAGAGATAGCCCAGCCCGATAGGGAGACCGTGAGCGATCCCACGGAAAAATTTAGAGCTCAATAGGATCTTCCTTTCGCTAATTTTGTCATACACTAAGTATAGCACACATCGCAAAATAAAGCAACGGCCGGGAGGAAATATTTTTCGTTATGTATCACTAACAAAATGGCCGCCAGACCGTTGCGAAAACTTCTTTTTTGTGGTACAATAGGAGGAAAGGAAGTGATCAGGATCATGATTAACACACAAAAGGACCTTAGCAGAGACAGGGTCATTATCCGCACCAGCGTTGTGGGGATCGCCGCAAACGTTTTCCTTGCGTCATTCAAGGCAGTCATCGGACTGCTGTCCCACTCGATCGCGATCGTGCTGGACGCTGTCAACAACATCAGCGACGCAGGGTCCTCCCTCATAACCATAATCGGCACAAAGCTGGCCGGGAAGCAGCCTGACAAGAAGCACCCCTGGGGCCACGGAAGGATCGAATACATCAGCGCCATGCTGATCTCAGTGATCATACTCTACGCCGGCGTCACCTCCTTCGTGGAGTCGGTGAAGAAGATCGTAAAGCCCGATACGCCGGACTATTCCGCCGCTGCTCTGGTGATCGTTGCCTCGGCAGTTTTGGTGAAGATCGTGCTGGGAAGGTACGTCAAGGGCGTCGGCGAGAAGGTCAACTCCGACTCGCTGGTGAACTCGGGAACAGACGCAATGATGGACTCGGTGATCTCCGCCTCAACTTTGGTAGCAGCGGTGATCTACCTGCTCTTCCACATCAGGCTGGAGGCATGGCTGGGTGCTGTGATCTCTGTATTCATCATCAAGTCTGGAGTTGAGATGCTCCGTGACACGATCTCACACCTTCTGGGACAGCGTGTGGGTGCGGAGACTGCCGCAGCGGTGAAGAAGTCGATCACCGAGATCCCCCAGGTCATGGGTGTCTACGACCTGATCTTCCACGACTACGGCCCCGACAGGCTCAACTGCTCCGCACACATCGAGGTAGCTGACACCCTCACCGCCGATCAGATCGACTCTATCCAGCGTGAGGCCACAATGAAGCTCTACACCGAGCAGAACATCATACTCACCGCCCTCAGCGTCTACTCCGTGAACACTCAGGACGAGGAGATCAAGGCCTTCCGGAAGGAGATCTACTCGATCGCCATGAGCGTTGACCACGTTATCCAGGTCCACGGCTTCTACCTCCACAAGGACACCAATGTGGTCCAGTTCGACGTGATCGTGGACTTCGACGCAAAGGACCGGAACGAGGTGTTCAGCAGGGTCCTGAGCCTTGTGCAGGAGAAGTTCCCCCAGTACAAGTTCCTCTGCACCCTTGACACCGATTTCAGCGTCAGCGAGTAAGGAGGCCCCATGAAGGAAAAGCTGCTGATCGCCTATGGCTGCTATATACTTGTGATGAGCCTTGTGACGCTGATCCTGTACATGGCGGACAAATCGAAGGCGAAGAAGAACAAATGGCGGATCCGTGAGTCCACGCTGCTGGGCCTTGGCTTCCTTGGGGGAGCCTTAGGAGGCCTTGCGGGTATGGAGCTCTTCCGCCACAAGACAAAGCACTGGTATTTCTGGGCAGTGAACATCTTGGGGCTGGCCCTGCACATCGCCCTTCTGGTGCTGATCATACTCAAATAAAGAAGACCTCTGTCAGCCGGCAGAGGTCTTTTTTCAGCCCGTCATGCGCTTTATAAGCACAGGGCCGTTCTTTTTGAGCCAATCGTGGTGTGCATAGTAGTCCGGGAAGACCCTGAGCACCTCGGCGTAAAATGCTGCGGAGTGATCCATGTGCTTGCGGTGGCAGAGCTCGTGGACCACCACGCTGTCCAGCACCTTCGGCGGCGCCAGCACCAGCAGGCAGTTGAAATTCAGGTCGCCCTTCCCGGAGCAGCTCCCCCAGCGTGTCTTCTGGTTGCGGATCGTGATCCTTCCGTAGGTGACGCCGATCAGCTTTGCGTAATAACCGACCCTCTCGGGAATGATCTTGGCGGCTTTTTCGGCCATTTCACAGATCTCCTCCTCAGTGAAGGGATTCTCCTGTGCGGCCTGTCTGCTGATCGAGAGCATCTTGCTCTGCTGCCTTTGGATCCAGTCCCGGTTGGACTGCACGAAGCGCTCTATATCGCTGCTGGGAGCCTTAAAAGGGGCCCTTACGACCACCTTGCCGTCAGGCTTTACGGAGATACCGATGGTCTTGCGCTTGCTCCTTATGAGATCATAGCCGCAGACCGTCATTCCTCCACACCTGCCTTTCTCAGGATCTCGTTCTTCTGCTCCCTGTCATAGAGGAAAACGTAGAAGATATCGCCGTATCTTGGGGTATGGACCAGATGCCCGATGTCGTCCACCACCTTGATCCTGCCGGTCTTGGTGATGATCCGGTAGGTGACGTAGTCAAGGCCGAACTCATTGGCGTTCACCTGACGCAGTATGCTCTCCTCGACACGGTCCAGGTCGTCCGGGTGGACGATCGTGCGGAAGCTGTCTCCGCTGAACCTCAGCAGCTCGTCCATGGAGTCGCACTCGAAAAGTGCGTAGAGCTGCTCGTTGGCGAAGAGGATCTCCTCCTTCTCGTCGGCCTTATACACAAGGATCGCTCCCGGTATGCCGGAAACTATATCGGAAAGGTTGAAGCTGAGCTGAGTGCGCTTCTGCATGAGCATTTCCGGGCTGTACCTGATGAAGTCGTTGCGGTGGTGCATCTTCACGTTGTACAGTGCCATGTCCGCCTTTGAGGAGAGCTCCGCAAGGGTGGAGCCCTGAGAGGGCGATACTGCATAGCCCACGGAGAAGGTGAAGGTGTAGGCCTTGCTGCCGCGCTCCACGAAGTGCCTCTGGCGGCAGAACTGGCCGATCTCCTCCTCGGCCTCGTCGGGAGTTCGGTGCTTGAGCAGCACAAGGAACTCATCGCCGCCGGTCCTTCCGATGATGCTGTCCCTTCCGAAGAACTTTTCAAGGGTCCTGGCAGCGGCCTGCAAAACGATGTCGCCCACGTCGTGGCCGTACTGGTCGTTGAAGCGCTTGAAAAAGTCGATGTCCATGATCATGAGGATACACTCCTGCTCGGGGGCGGCGGAGAGGAACTCCTCCACATGGTTCTCGCAGGACTGCTTGTTCAGGAGTTGGGTCAGGCCGTCGTACTCCGCCATTTTCATGACTGTCATCTTCCGGGAGTACTCGTCGGTCAGGTCGAAGATCAGGAAGGTGCCGCAGATCTGGCCGTCCTCCTCGCTGAGCTGACAGGCGATCTGTTTCCTGTGGGTCTCTCCGCAGATCACACAGGCGTAGTCCGCAGAGATGAACTTGCTGCCGCTGCGGTACATAGAGATCAGCTTCTCCCGGGAGAAGATCTCGCCTATATCCGGGCCAAGGGGCTCCGGGGACCAGACCTCTCTCAAAACGCCGATAAGAGCGCTGTAGCTCTCGATCGAGCTCTCGCTGGTGATCGCCGAGATCGACTGGCTGAGCCGGAGGTCCCGGATCGTATCGTCTGAAAGGGCGGCGGTAAAGCTGGTGGACCTGTCCATGAACTCCTCAAGAGAGACATAGCCCAGGTATCTGGCGAAGCATTTTCCTGCCAGCTCATACAGAGCGCTGCGGTCTTTCTTATCCATAAGTGCCTCCTTTTTGGGGAAAGTCTAGGCTTCTCAGAAAAGATAGGTCTTTTCAAATTCTGCGGCGGGCATGGGCTTTGCGAAGTAGTAGCCCTGGAAAACGTCGCAGCCGAATTCTGTCAGGAACTGTACCTGCTCCTGAGTCTCTACGCCCTCGGTGATGACCTCCATGTTAAGCGCCTTCGCAAGGGAGATCACGCTCCTGAGGATCGTTTTGCTCTTGGCCTCGTTCTCGGCCTTAGTGCTCAAAAACCCCATGTCGATCTTCAGCACGTCGGCGTTGAAGTCCTTCAGGGTATTGAGGGAGGAATATCCGCTGCCGAAGTCGTCGATCTCCACAAGGAAGCCGAACTGCCTGAGCTTGTCGATCAGCGGGAGCTGAGACCTTGGGTCGTTCATGATAGCAGTCTCGGTTATCTCAAGGTGGAGGTTCTTGGGGTTGATCTGGTATTTCTTGACCAGCCCGGTGAAGATCTTGTAGATGTCAAGGACGTAGAAGTCCTTCTGGGAGATGTTCACCGAGAGGTAGTTCTGCCCAAAGCCTTCTTGGTCCCATTTCCTGAGCTGAGCGCAGGCCAGCTCCCAGATATACTTGTCCAGGCGGCTGATCAGGCCGGCCTGCTCGAAGACCGGCACGAAGCTCCCGGGAGAGATCATGCCATCGGTGGGGTGGATCCAGCGGACAAGTGCCTCGCCGCCCAGTACCCTGCCGTTTACCTGTGTCTGAGGCTGTATGAAGAAGCAGAACTGCCGCTTTGAGAGGGCCTCCTCGAAGAGGCTGATGACCTTCTGCTCGTTGAGGTAGCCCTCACGGAGCTTGCTGTCGTAGTAGGCGATGATGTTGGAGTAGCTGTCCTTGACGGTCTTGATCGCAAGGTTTGCCCTGTCGCACATGACGGAGATCTTGAGGTAGGGGTCCGTTACCTCATAGACGCCGATATGGACGTAGATCTTGAAGGCGTTGTTGCCGGTGAAATCGGTGATCTCAGAGATAGCGTCCAGCAGGGCCTTTCCGTCGAACCTGTCCTTCCGCACGCACATTGCGAAGCGGTCGCCGGTGAGCCTTCCGTAGATGTAGTCCTCGGTACAGAAGTTGCCGTAGATCTCCGCAAGGCGCTTTAGGAGGCGGTCTCCGGTCTCGGTGCCGAAGACGTCGTTGACGATCTTGAAGTTCTTCACATCTGTGCAGACTATGTAGTAGGTCACGTCGGTGTTGCCGAGGATCTCGGTGCCGGCGGCCTCGTTGAAGCGCTCCTTGTTGTACAGTCCGGTGAGGAGGTCGTGGTTGGCACGGTATTTCTCCGCCGAGATCCCTGCGTACTCCTCGGTCTTGTCGTGGATTATGAAGAAGCAGCCCAGATACTTGTACTGAGCGTCGAAAATGGTCTTGTACTCGATGTCGTAATAGCGGTTGATGTCGTCCACCCGGCGTGTAAGGCTCCAGGACTGGTTATTGGTGCCGGTGGTGATGTTCTCCCGGAACCAGCGCTCGATCTGGATCTCCATGGCCTTGGGGTCGTTCTCTGAGGAGCAGAAAATATGGGCGTTGCGGTTGGCGTGGACGGGCTTGCCGTCAACGTCGAGACAGATGATGCCGTCCTTCATATTGGCGATGGTGAAGAACAGCAGCCTCTCCATAAGTCCACGGGGGATGTAGAGCACGGTGAAGTACAGCAGGATAGCGCCGGCGATCGGGTAGAAGATCAGCGATGCGTCCGCCAGAGCGTCGAACCTTACGCAGACAGCGTGGATCAGCAGAATGAATGCTATAGTCAGCAGCAGGCAGAGGTACTTCATCTTGTAGATCTTAGGGGACCTGACTATCTTCCTTGCAAGGGTGGACAGAGCAGCGGCTGCCATGACATAGACCAGAACAAGGTGGTACCAGTACAACACGTGCCTTTCGGAGATCCTGTAGAAGAAGGATCCGAACTTGTCGTAATAGGGCGAGAGGGTGAATACCCAGTGGGTGATCGGATCCGCCAGCAGCATTATGCAGTCGATAAGTGCCCCGAAGCAGAAATATTTCGTGTCGCCGCCTGCACGGGAGTAGAGCCCGGTGTAGCGCTTGACGTAGATCGTGAGGGAGATGAGGACTGCGTCAGAAAGGCAGAGGTACACAGCGTAGAGCAGGTATGCCGGCATCTCATCCTTGGCAACGAATGCGGCTCCCAGGAAGGTCAGTGCGGTCCCGGAGAGGAAGAGCACCCTTCTAAGGGGCGAGGCGACGGGCTTGTTTTTAGTCTTGCTGAAGCTGATAAAGCCGAAGATCATGAGGAAAACTGCTGCGGTGAACAGTATCGGGCTGAAGATCCATTTCATATCTAATATCCTCCCTAGAGAAGATCAAAGAGTGATCGATAGTTATACTATCATTCTATCACGATCTCATCACTTTGTCAACGAAAAAGGCAGAATTATAATAAGAAAGATGAAAGAAATTTGATACTTTTGATCCTTGACAGAGGAACGGGGGAGTAGTATAATAAAAGTTACACTATTTTTGAAAGGGGAGTATGAAATGTTCGTGTTTTCAGACATTTGCAGGGCTCTTTCCCGTGCAGAGAAGGCCCTTGCTGAGCCGGGCAGGGTATTGGGAGCTGCGCCGGTGTTCATCGTCCCGGAGAGGAGCCTTGCCGTGGCAGCTCAGGTGAGCGCCGGACCGGAGCTCCTGGAGGAGGCCGGCCTCATACCGCCGGGGAGCTGCAGGAGCGCAGTTATAAGGGCGGTGCCGAGGCTACTTGAGGGGCTGGACCTTATGAGCCCCGCCGGAGATACATTTTCCGGCTTCCATGACGTTATGCGGAGCATGACGGTGCTCCTCCACGCCGAAAGGTCCCTGATCCTGCTGGAGCTGGGGGACGACATAGTTTCCCCGGCGTATGCTGCCGGGATCGTCAGGATCCTCAGCGCCGCCGAGGACTACCGTGAGCAGCTGCTGCTCCTTGTTTCTGTCAGCCCAGAGAAGGCCCCTGAGCTGGAAAAGATCCTGAAGGGCAGGGCATTCTTCGAGACTGTACAGCTCAGGACCGACGGCCCGGAGGAGTGCGCCGAATACTGCGTACAGCGGCTCAGCGAGCTGAGCCTCCAGCTCCCCTTGGAGGAGTATCTTCCCCTCATAACAGAGGCCTTTGACAGGAAGAAGAGCCTTAGTATCGCCGATGCTGAGCTCCTTGCAAGGGAAATGGTCTGGGCAGCAGGCTCTGCCGAGGACCCGGAAAAGGCGGACGCAGCGGTCCGCAAGGCTATCGACGATCTGGACAGGTCAGACAGCTCTTCCTCCGGCGAGAGGATAGGCTTCTGAGAAAGGAGCGGATATGAACTACCTTAACGACGACGCTCGGCTCGCAACGGACGCTGAGTTCACAAAGACCCTCACTAGGCGGAAGATGGATCAGCTCTGCAAGGAGAGCGGCATCCCCCTGAAATGCGAGGGAGACACCGTCTATACCGACGACAGTGACGCCCATACGCTGATATTCGGCAACACGGGCTCGAAAAAGACCCGAAATTTCTGTATCCCCAGCGTCTACACGATCGCCTCCGCAGGGGAGACCATGGTGATCTCAGACCCTAAGGGCGAGATCTACGACAACACCTCCGGCTATCTCTCGCAGATGGGCTATGACATCAAGGTCATAAACCTCCGTGAGCCGGAGAAGGGCTCTAAGTGGAACCCCCTGATCCTGCCCTACAAGCTCTACAAGAACGGCCAGCAGGACAGGGCCGTGGAGCTGATCACCGACTTCACCGTACAGCTCAAGAGCAGAGTACACTCCGACCGTGACCTTTACTGGGAGGAGCAGGCCTCGGACCTGCTGATTGGACTTATCCTGATCCTCTTCGAGTGCGAGGAGGACTCGGCCAAGGTCCACATGGGCAGCATCGAGGACCTGCGTATGCTGATCCAGCTCCAGAACGGCGACGCCGAGAACGATACCTTCTGGGAGCTGGTGGAGTCCTTCCCCAAGGACTCGCTGGTCAGGTACAAGCTGGCATCGGTCTACTCCCTGAGAAGGACCGACAAGACCCTTCCCTGCATACTCAGCACCCTTGACTCTATGATCGGGATCTTCTCATTCAGCAGGAGGATCCAGAATATGCTGGACACCTCCGAGGTCAGCTATGAGGAGCTGGGCCTGCGAAAGACGGCGCTGTTCCTCATAATCCCCGACGAGAAGCTGACCTTCCACTTCCTTGTCAGCGTTTTCATCAAGCAGTGCTATGAGCAGCTCATCTCCACGGCCTTCACCTACGAGAGGAAGGCTCTGCCGGTGAGGGTCAACTTCGTGCTGGACGAGTTCTCGAACTTCCCACGGATCGCCGATATGCCGGCGATGATCTCCGCCGCAAGGAGCCGTAACATACGCTTCATATTGGTTGTCCAGAGCCGCCGACAGCTCAACGCTCTCTACGGCGACGACGCCGAGAAGATCAAATCCAACTGCAAGAACTGGGTCTTCCTTACCTGCCGAGAGATAGGGCTTTTGCAGGAGATCTCGGAGCTCTGCGGAACGGTCTACATAAACGGCCGAGGCAACAGGCCCCTCCTTGGACCGACACAGCTCCAGCGCCTTGAGATCGGCTGGGAGGACAGTCAGGCCCTTGTGATGAGGGCGCAGTCCTTCCCACACATCTCATGGGTCAAGGACTTCTCCTGCTTCCCTCAGGCCTCTATCCCACCAAGGGAGCTAAGGAGCAGGACCTTCCGGCCGGCGCCGGTGTTCTCCGCACCGGCCTATCTCTACCGCCGCCTCCGGGAGGCTATCAGCAAGACCCTGGAATTCTGACCGATGGGGCGCCCAAAAAGGGCGTCCTTTTTTTATCGGAAGGAAAATAACGCTCCGCCTCTTGACTTTTTTCGGTGTGATGTGATATAATATGAGGTGTTTAATTTATTTCAGAAGGAATGATCAGGATGAAGATAAGCTTTTCAACACTTGCCTGCCCGGACTTTTCGTGGACAGACATCTATTCCATGGCTAAGGACTTCGGTTTTGACGGCATCGAGATCCGTGGTCTGGGCAATGAGATCTTTTCGGTCAAGGCTCAGCCCTTCACTGAGGCTCAGCTCCCTAAGACTATCGGGAAGCTCCGCTCTCTGGGACTCGAGATCCCCTGTCTGACCTCCGGTGCGTGCCTAAAATTCAAGGACAGATTTGACGACATCAAGGAAGAGATCACAGAATACGCCGAGCTGGCAGAAAAGCTCGGCACACCATATATCCGTATCCTTGGCGACCTAGAGCCTGCTCCCGGAGGAGAGGTAGACGACCAGTACATGGCCGAGGCCCTGAAAAAACTGGTGCCTATCGCTGAGGAGCACAACGTGACCCTCCTGGTGGAGACCAACGGCGTTTACAGCGATTCCGCCCGTCTTGCAAGGCTGCTGGAGTCCGTAAAGAGCCGCAAGGTGGCTGCCCTTTGGGATATGCATCACCCCTTCCGCTACAATAACGAGTCCCCCAAGACCACCGTCGAGAACCTTGGGGAGCACATCAAGTATATCCAGGTAAAGGACTCCGTAGTTAACGCCGATGGCAAGGTGGAGTACCGGATCATGGGCACAGGCGACGTGCCTGTGAAGGAGATGATCGAGGAGCTGGAGAACATCGGCTACAACGGCTATATCTCACTGGAGTGGGTAAAGCGCTGGGCTCCCGACCTGAGCGACGCCGGTATCGTTATCCCTCAGTTCGCTGAGTACATGGCTCCCTACAAGAAGAGCCACAAGCACGGCCTCCAGACCAGTATCCGTGGGGACGGCCAGTACCCCTGGCCCAAGGAGCGCATCATCAACTACACCTTCCCCGACGTTCTGGACCGTATCTGCGATCAGTTCCCCAACCAGTACGCATTCCGCTATACTGAGCTGGACTATACCCGTACATATCCTGAGTTCCGTGACGATGTGGACACCTTCGCAAGGGCCCTGATCGCCATGGGCGTAAAGAAGGGCGACCACGTTGCGATATGGGCAACGAATGTGCCTCAGTGGTACATCACCTTCTGGGCAACTACCAAGATCGGCGCAGTTCTGGTAACTATGAACAGCGAGTACCGTATCCACGAGGCCGAGTACCTGCTGCGCCAGTCCGACACCATGACCCTCGTCATGATCGACGGCATCAAGAACATCAAGTACGTCGACATCATCAAGGAGCTCTGCCCTGAGCTTGAGACCTGCGAGCCCGGACAGCTAAAGTCCGCAAGACTGCCCTTCCTGAAGAACGTTATCACCGTTGACTCTAAGAACGCCGGCTGCTTCACTTGGGAGGAGGCCCTTGAGTTCTCAAAGAACGTGCCCTACAGCGAGGTAGAGGCCGTAAGAAGGACCATTGATATACACGACGTGTGCAATATGCAGTACACCTCCGGGACCACAGGCTTCCCCAAGGGCGTAATGCTGACACACTACAACGTTGTCAACAACGGCAAGGCTATCGGCGACTGCATGGATCTGTCCACAGCGGACCGCATGATGATCCAGGTGCCTATGTTCCACTGCTTCGGCATGGTGCTGGCAATGACAGCTTCCGTGACTCACGGCACTACCATGTCTCCTATAACCAGATTTTCTCCCAGAAAGGGACTTGACTGCATCAACAGGGAGAAGATAACCTGCTTCCACGGTGTACCCACCATGTTCATCGCTATGCTGGGACACGAGAATTTTGAAAAGACTGATTTCTCATATATGAGAACAGGTATCATGGCCGGCTCTCCCTGTCCTATCAAGACCATGGAGGAGGTCATCGAGAAGATGCACATGGACGAGATCTGCATAACCTACGGCCAGACCGAGGCTTCTCCTGCCACCACCATGAGCAAGACCACCGATACTATCGAGCAGCGTGTCAATACTGTCGGAGGTCCTATCTTCGGAGTCGAGTGTAAGATCGTGGATCCCGAGACCAACGAGGACCTTCCCGACGATACCGACGGAGAGTTCGTTGCAAGGGGCTATAATATCATGAAGGGCTACTACAAGATGCCCGAGGCTACCGCTGCCGCTATCGACTCAGAGGGCTGGCTCCACACCGGAGACCTTGCAAGAAGACGCTCATCTGACGGCTATTACAAGATCACCGGCCGCATCAAGGACATGATCATCAGAGGCGGCGAGAATATCTACCCCAAGGAGATCGAGGACTTCCTGTACACCTATCCCAAGATCAAGGACGTCCAGGTCATCGGTGTCCCCGATGAGGATTACGGCGAGGAGATCATGGCCTGTATCGTTCTCAGAGACGGTGAGACCGCTACCGAGCAGGAGATCAAGGACTTCTGCCTTGAGAGGATGGCCAAGCACAAGTGCCCGAGGTATATCGACTTCGTGGACGGCTTCCCCATGAACGCCGCAGGCAAGATACTCAAGTACAAGATGAGGGAGCAGGCCGTTGAAAAGCTGAAGCTCCACAACGCTGACAGTATCGTTACTGCATAATGACAAAAGGCCGCCGGTAGAGAGCTACGGGCGGCTTTTGATGTAAATGATCATACTATTTGACCTCCGGCACTTGCAATGCGTCCCGGATCGTGGTATAATGATCTAAGAGAAATATGTAATTTGATCAGACCAGCAGAGGTGAAAACTTTGGAACAGACTATGAAAAGTGATAAAAGTACAGAAACAGGCACGATCCTGTATGCTGTAGCTATGAGGGGACTTGTCGCATTCCCGAAAATGGTCATGCATTTCGATGTGGCAAGAGACAAGTCAGTTGCCTCAGTAGAGCGCTCTTTAGAGGAGGGCGGAAGGCTCTTCCTCGTTGCTCAGCATGAGGCCTATGTGGACTCTCCCAAGGCCTCGGACCTTTACAAGGTGGGCGTAGTGGCGGAGATCAAGCAGGTGCTCAGGCTCCCCGACAACGTCATGAAGATCCTCGTTGAGGGCGTGTATAAGGCAAATCTCATCAGACTGATCGACGACGGCGATGCTCTAAAGGCCGAGATCAAGCGGACCCCTACCTACTCACGGGCCAAGTACGACCCGATCGAGGCCGAGGCCCTGATGCGCTCGGTGAAGGACATCTTCGAGCGCTATTCCAGCTTCTTCCCGAAAATGCCCAACGAGCTCCTGGTGTCGGTGATGACCCAGAACGACCCGATCAAGCTCTATGAGGCAGTGACCTTCAACTGCAACCTGAACTACCGTGACAAGCAGACCCTCCTTGAGGAGACCAATATAATGAACAAGCTCTCTGTGCTCTACGCCTGCCTTTCTTCTGAGGTGGAGATCCTAGAGCTGGAGAACATCATCAGTGAGCAGACCAAGAACAGCATAGACAAGGGGCAGAAGGAGTACTACCTCCGTGAGCAGATGCGTGTGATCCAGGAGCAGCTGGGCGAGGACGACGGCGAGGAGATCTTCGGGTATATCGACGACATCAGCAGCCTCCCCATCGACGAGAAGAGCCGGGAAAAACTGCTGAAGGAGGCCGATAAGCTCAGCAAGCTGCCGCCGGCCTCTCAGGAGTCATTCGTGATCAAGAACTACCTCGATACCGTGCTGGATCTTCCCTGGGGGAAGTATACCCGGAGCAAGATCTCCATGGCAAAGGCCGAGGCTATACTGGAGGAGGACCACTACGGACTGAAAAAGGTCAAGGAGCGTATCCTTGAGTTCCTGGCGGTCCATATGCTCAACCCCGACGTCAAGGGCCAGATCATCTGTCTGGCAGGCCCTCCCGGTATCGGAAAGACCTCTATCGCCAAGTCCGTGGCAAGGGCCATGGGCAGGAGCTATGCAAGGGTCTCTCTGGGCGGAGTCCGTGATGAGGCCGACATCCGTGGCCACCGCAAGACCTATGTGGGAGCTATGCCCGGCCGTGTGATCACTGCCATACAGCAGGCCGGATCTGCGGATCCCCTGATCCTCTTCGACGAGATCGACAAGCTGTGCAGCGATATAAAGGGCGACCCCTCCTCCGCAATGCTGGAGGTGCTGGACAGCGAGCAGAACAACGCCTTCCGTGACCACTTCATCGAGGTGCCCTTCGACCTGAGCAAGGCGGTGTTCATCACTACCGCAAACAATGTCTCGGCGATCCCCGGACCTCTCCTTGACCGTATGGAGCTCATCGAGCTGCCCAGCTACACCGCACAGGAGAAGTTCCACATCGCAAAGGAGCACCTGATCCCCAAGCAGATCAAGGAGCACGGCCTCACCAAGACCCAGCTCAAGATCCAGGACCCGGCGATCGACGACATCATACGCTTCTATACCAAGGAGGCCGGCGTCCGCAGCCTGGAGCGCTGTATCGCCTCTATCTGCCGAAAGGCCGCTAAGAGGATCGCCTCCGGAGAGGCGAAGCGGATCACGGTCAAGGCGAAGGACCTCCACGATCTTCTGGGCATAAAGCGCTATCTTTCGGACTTTTCCTCAAAGGAGGATCAGGTGGGAGTAGTCAACGGCCTTGCCTGGACCTCTGTGGGCGGAGTCCTCATGCCCCTTGAGGTCATCGTGCTGGAGGGTACCGGCAAGATCGAGGTCACCGGATCTCTGGGCGACGTGATGAAGGAGAGCTCCAAGATCGCAGTCAGCTACGTCCGCAGCGTTGCGGAGAAGTACGGGATCGTCCCGGATTTCTACAAGAACAAGGATCTTCACATACACGCTCCCGAGGGCGCAGTCCCCAAGGACGGCCCCTCAGCAGGAGTCACCATGACTACAGCTCTCGTATCCGCACTGTCGGGGACGCCTGTCCGCTCGGACGTGGCCATGACCGGCGAGATCACCCTCCACGGAAAGGTCCTGCCGATCGGCGGTCTCCGTGAAAAGACCATGGCCGCTTACAAGGCCGGGATCAGGACGGTGATCGTTCCCGAGGAGAACCGTGCTGACCTGGAAGAGGTGGACGAGGCAGTCAAGGAGAACATTGAGTTCGTTTTCGCAAAGGAGCTGGGCGACGTGATGGGGACCGCTCTTGCAAAAAAGTGAAAAAGCTGAAAGGAGACCAGAATGAAGCTGAATTACAATAAGGCCGAGTATTTCGCCTCCTACGGCAAGTTCTCACAGATCCCTGCGCCGGAGCGCATAGAGATCGCCTTCGCAGGGCACTCAAACGTGGGGAAGTCTACGCTGATCAACAAGCTGTTCAACCGGAAAAACCTGGCGAGAGTCAGCTCTGTTCCCGGAAAAACAGCTACCATAAATTTCTACAGCCTTGAACACATCTTCTTCGTAGATCTTCCCGGCTATGGCTACGCAAAGGTGGCCAAGTCCGAGAAGGAGCGCTGGTCAGGGCTGATCGAGGGCTATCTTAGCTCGGACAGGGACATAAGGCTGGTGTTCATGCTAGTGGATATGCGCCACGCTCCCACAAAGGACGACGTGGACATGATCAACTACCTGATCGACACCGAGCTGCCCTTCGTCTTAGTGCTGACAAAGGCCGATAAGCTGAAGAAGACCGAGCGTGAGAAGCGCATGGAGGCCTTCGGGCAGGAGATCCCCTGCTTCGCAGATATGCACGTCGTGCCCTTTTCCTCCCAGACCTTCGAGGGAGTGGAGGAGCTCAGACAGATAGTTGAGGATATCGCAGACGACAATGACGTCGATGCTATATAGATCTACCAGAAAGGACTGATCGCAATGTTCGTATCAGAGAATTTGGCCGTCAACGGGCAGGGTCACCTGACTATCGGCGGCGCAGACACAGTCGAGCTTGCACGTCAGTACGGCACTCCGCTGTACGTTATGGACGAGCAGCTCATCCGCACGAACCTTCGCAGGTTCCGTGACAGTATGCAGAAGTACTACGACGGCAAGGGCTACGTCCACTATGCAGGGAAGGCCTTTACCTGCTTGGAGATGTGCAGGGTCGTTGCCAGCGAGGGCGTAGGCCTGGACGCTGTTTCGATCGGCGAGCTCTACACCGCTGTCAAGGCTGGCTTCCCCATGGAGGAGGTGGGCTTCCACGGCAACAACAAGACCGACGAGGAGCTCCGCTACGCCATCGAGGTGGGAGTTGGACACATCATCGTGGACAACCTCAGCGAGCTCCGCAGACTGGAGAAGATAGCCGCTGAGCTTATCGCCTGCCCCAACATAATGTTCCGCATCAAGCCCGGCATCGACGCCCACACTCACCAGTTCATCATGACCGGCCAGATCGACAGCAAGTTCGGCTTTGCGCTGGAGACAGGCGAGGCCTTCGACGCTGTGAAGGAGGCCCTTTCCTGCGAGAACGTCCGGCTCATCGGTCTCCACTGTCATATCGGCTCCCAGATCTTCGACATCGAGCCCTTTGAGGCTGCTGCAAAGGTGATGCTGGAGCTCATGGCCAAGATCAAGAACGAGCTGGGCTACGAGATCTCTGCCCTCAATCTTGGGGGAGGCTTCGGCATAAAGTACCTTAATGAGCACGATCCTGCGCCCTTCGAGGTCTATGCAGAGCGTGTTTCTGCCGTGGTGAAGGAGAAGTGCAGTGATCTTGGGCTGACCATGCCTGACGTTTACATCGAGCCCGGAAGAGCTATCGCAGCTCCCGCAGGTATCACTTTGTACACCGTTGGTGCAAGAAAAGAGATCCCCGGGATCCGTACATATGTCTCAGTTGACGGAGGAATGGCCGATGACCCCAGATATATCCTCTATCAGTCCGAGTACGAGGCAGTCGTTGCCAACAAAGCAGGTGAGGAGCGCAGCGAGAGGGTGACTATCGCCGGAAAGTGCTGCGAGAGCGGCGACCTGATCGGCGAGGATATGCCTCTCCAGCACGCCGAGAGCGGCGATATACTGGCAGTTCTGGCTACCGGAGCTTACAATTACTCCATGTCCTCCAACTACAACCGCCTCCAGAAGCCGGCAGTAGTTTTCGTGAACGAGGGCGAGTCTAGAGTCGTTGTGAACAGGCAGTCTCTGGACGACCTGATCAGCAACGATGTTTGAGCTGAGAAAAGCAAAGACCAGCGAGGCGGAGGCTATCCTCCGCCTTTATCGCTGTGCGGCAAAGGCAGAGGGCTGCACTTGGGACGAGGGCTACCCCAACGCCCAGACGGTCGCCGAGGATTTGGCGGCGGAGAGCCTGTATGTGCTGGATATGGAGGGAAAGCCGGCCGGCTGCGTGTCTGTGGTCCCGGAAAATGAGCTGGACGGGCTGGACTGCTGGCAGGTCACCGAGAGCTGCTGCGAGATCGCAAGGGTTGCCATAGACCGGCAGCTCCAGGGCAGGGGACTATCCAAAGAGCTGCTCAGGCTCCTCTTTGCGGAGCTCTCCCGGCAGGGCCTGCGTTCGGTGCATATCCTCGTGGCGGAGCAAAACCTGATCGCCCGGCGGACCTACGCCTCCCTCGGCTTTGAGTTCTATGGGAACTATTTCATGTTCGGCCATGACTTCATCGCAGCGGAGAAGCTGCTTTAGGCCGAAAACTGATACTGCTCATCAGGGAGCTCTCCGTGTGGGGAGCTCTTTTGTTTTATCATGCTAACAGTTTGAGCCTGTCAGTTTTTTCTCAGCCTTGTTTAATTCTTGACAAACTTTGTGAAAAGTAGTAAAATGTAATATATATGTATTGAAAGGAATGATCTCAATGGGCTACACACTTACTGAAAAGATCCTCAGAGCACACCTTGTTGACGGCGAGTATGTCAAGGGTCAGGAGATCGGTATCCGTATCGATCAGACCCTCACTCAGGACGCTACCGGAACGATGGCTTACCTCGAATTCGAGGCTATGGGAGTCCCCAGAGTCAAGACCGAGCGCTCTGTAGCTTACATAGACCACAATACTCTCCAGAGCGGCTTTGAGAACGCCGACGACCACCGCTTCATCGGAAGCGTCGCCAAGAAGCACGGCATCTGGTTCTCACGTCCCGGCAACGGTATCTGCCACCAGGTACACCTTGAGCGCTTCGGTATCCCCGGAAAGACCCTTATCGGCTCCGACAGCCACACTCCCACAGGCGGCGGTATCGGCATGATCGCTATCGGCGCAGGCGGACTGGACGTTGCTGTTGCAATGGGCGGCGGCGCTTACTACATCACCTGTCCCAAGGTGGTAAAGGTGGAGCTCACTGGAAAGCTCCGTCCCTGGGTAGCTGCAAAGGACGTTATCCTTGAGGTCCTTAAGAGACTGTCCGTCAAGGGCGGCGTCGGCAAGGTCATCGAGTACGTCGGCGAAGGCGTCAAGACCCTTTCGGTCCCTGAGCGTGCAACTATCACCAACATGGGCGCTGAGCTGGGAGCGACTACCTCGATCTTCCCCTCAGATGAGATCACAAAGCAGTTCCTGAAGGCTCAGCAGCGTGAGGAGGTATGGACTCCTCTTGCAGCAGATCCTGATGCAGTATACGACGAGGAGCTGACTATCGACCTGAGCCAGCTGGTGCCTCTTGCAGCCTGTCCTCACTCTCCCGACAACGTTAAGAGCGTGGAGGAGATCGGAAAGCTGAAGGTGGATCAGGTATGTATCGGCTCATGTACCAACTCCTCCCTTCTTGATATGCTTAAGGTAGCATATATCCTCAAGGGCAAGACCGTTCACCCTGACGTTTCTCTGGCTATCGCACCGGGCTCCAAGCAGGTGCTGAACATGATGGCTCAGAACGGCGCACTGGCAACACTGATCGACGCCGGCGCAAGGATCCTGGAGAGCGCCTGCGGTCCCTGTATCGGTATGGGACAGTCGCCTAACTCCAAGGGCATCTCTCTGCGTACCTTCAACAGGAACTTCGAGGGACGCTCCGGAACTAAGGACGGCCAGATCTACCTGGTATCTCCCGAAATGGCAGCAGTCTCTGCTCTCACAGGCTACCTGACAGACCCCAGAGAGCTGGGCGATATGCCTGAGTTCGCTCTGCCCGAGGAGTTCACTATCAACGACAACATGGTAGTTCCTCCTGCCCCTGCCGAGGAGATGGACAGCGTGGAGATCCTCCGTGGGCCCAACATCAAGCCCTATCCCGAGACCACACCTCTCCTTGAGACTATAGACGCACCTGTTTCTCTCAAGGTGGGCGACAATATAACCACAGACCACATCATGCCTGCCGGCGCAAAGATCCTGCCTCTTCGCTCGAATATCCCGAAGATCTCCCAGTTCTGCTTTGCGGTATGCGACGAGAGCTTCCCCAAGAGGGCAGAGCGCCTTGGCAAGAGCATCATCGTAGGCGGCTCCAATTACGGACAGGGTTCCTCCCGTGAGCACGCTGCCCTTGCTCCTCTTTATCTGGGAGTCAAGGCAGTGCTGGTGAAGTCCTTCGCCCGTATCCACAGAGCTAACCTTATCAACGCAGGCATCCTGCCTCTCACATTCGTGAACGAGGCCGACTACGACAAGATCCAGGAAGGCGATCAGCTCCTCCTTGCAGACGTTAGGAAGTCTGTCTCTGAGGGCGAGAGCCGGCTCACTGTGATCGACAAGACCAACGGCGCTGAGATCCCCGTGCTCTGCGAGCTCTCCGGACGCACCAAGGACATCATGCTTGCTGGCGGACTTCTCGACTTCACTAGGGAGTCCATGAAGTAAAAAAGGGAGGGCGCAGTATGAAGACGGCTGAGGGAATGATCAGGATCCTTGTGTTTTTCATACTGCTTCTCCTCGTTTTTTGGGGACTGAACGTGTATAAGCATATCCGTGGAGGAGGCTGGAGAGGCCTCCGGAGGGCCGTTGACCTTCTGGGAGCTCTGCTCCTCCTGGGACTGCTTCTCTTTACGCTCATGCCGGTGCTCAGATAGCAGCGGCAAATAAATGATATTTTTCGGGGAAAGATATGAAGATCATCGAGATAATAAAGGATATTTTCGACGACGTGGACGCTACGGATCAGCGCTATGAGGACTCACTAAAGGACTCCGGCAGATACGTCCCGAGCTATCGGCGGCGCCGTGGGAGCCCGGGGATCTGGCTGCTGTTCCTGCCTCAGATCCTTGGCTTCGTTCTGGGACTTGCCATAGCGAAGATGATCGGAGGAGGCTATCTGGTATTCGGAGTGCTGGCCGCCTTCGGAGTGGGGACCTACAAGAGCGTTTCCTTTGACAAGATCACGCTGAAATACGCCCTTTTGAGAAATGCGATCATACTTGTTATGATCACCCTTTTCTTCGGGGCAGTCATACTGCTGAGCAGCGCCGACTGACTGCTCAGCCAAAAATAAGTCGATAAAGTTTAGGAGGAATGGACCAATGGCAAAGATCATCATGAAAACACCTCTCGTTGAGATGGACGGCGACGAGATGACCCGTATTCTCTGGCAGTGGATCAAGGAGACCCTGCTGGAGCCCTATATCGAGCTCAACACAGAGTACTACGACCTTGGGCTCAAGCACCGGGAGGAGACCAAGGACCAGGTAACACTGGACTCTGCCGAGGCTACGAAGAAGTACGGCGTTGCAGTAAAGTGCGCAACGATCACTCCCAATGCTGCAAGGATGCCGGAGTATGACCTGTCTCAGATGTGGAAGTCGCCCAATGGCACGATCCGTGCTGCTCTTGACGGAACTGTTTTCAGGACTCCTATCATCGTAAAGGGCATCGAGCCCTATATACCCACCTGGACCAAGCCTATCACCATTGCCCGTCACGCTTACGGCGATGTTTACAAGAACACCGAGATGCGTGTCAGCAAGGGCAGCAAGGCTGAGCTGGTAGTCACCGACGAGAACGGCAGCGAGACCCGTGAGCTGATCCACGATTTCTCCAAGTGCGACGGTATCATTCAGGGCCTGCACAATCTGGACGACTCTATCGCAGGCTTCGCAAGGGCCTGCCTCAACTACGGTCTCGACCTGAAGCAGGACGTTTGGTTCGCCTCCAAGGACACGATCTCAAAGAAGTACGACCACCGCTTCAAGGATATTTTCCAGGAGATCTATGACGCCGAGTACAAGGAGAAGTACGAGGCCGCCGGCATCGAGTACTTCTACACGCTGATCGACGACGCTGTTGCAAGAGTGATCCGCTCCAACGGCGGCTATATCTGGGCCTGCAAGAACTACGACGGCGACGTTATGTCGGACATGGTCTCTACCGCCTACGGCAGCCTTGCCATGATGACCTCGGTCCTCGTTTCTCCCGACGGTATCTATGAGTACGAGGCCGCCCACGGAACTGTACAGCGCCACTACTACAAGTACCTCAAGGGCGAGGAGACCTCCACCAACTCCGTTGCAACGATCTTCGCATGGAGCGGCGCTCTCCGCAAGAAAGGCGAGCTGGACGGCACTCCCGAGCTGTGCGAGTTCGCAGATAAGCTGGAGAAGGCTACGATCCAGACTATCGAGGAGGGCGTCATGACCGGCGACCTGTTCCTCATCTCCAAGCTGGAGAACAAGCGGAAGGTGGACTCAAAGACCTTCTTAGACGAGATCAAGGTCAGACTTGACAGCTTAGTATAACTTGAAGGAGAACTTCTGAAAAGAGGCGAATGAATTGTCGAAAACTACAATATCCAACTCAGTCATACGCCGGCTGCCAAGGTACTACAGATTTCTTGGAGATCTTGAGGCCAACGGCTATGTGAGGATCTCCTCAAGGGAGCTGGCGGAGAAAATGGGGCTGACGGCCTCACAGATCCGCCAGGATTTCAACTGCTTCGGCGAGTTCGGACAGCAGGGCTACGGCTACAACGTCACCGAGCTCCGTGGCGAGATCGGCAAGATCCTCGGTCTCGATAAGTGCACGCCCATGATCCTTCTGGGCGCCGGAAATCTCGGAAGGGCCCTTGCCGCCCATATCGACTTTGACAACCGAGGCTTCAAGCTGATCGGGATCTTCGATGTGGACCCTGAGCTGGTTGGCCGCAGGGTAGGGGAGCTGGAGGTCATGAGCAGCAGCTCGATCGAGAGCTTCTGCCACGAGAACCACCCGATCGCAGCGATCCTGTGCATACCCAAGGACGACGCTGCCAAGGAGACCGAGCGGCTGATAAACTGCGGTATCAAGGCCTTTTGGAACTTCACCCACTACGATTTGCGGCTGAGCTACCGTGGGGTGCTGGTGGAGAACGTACACCTTGGCGACAGTCTGACGACTCTTTCATACGGCCTGAACACCATGGACAAGAAATGATGCGAGCGGGCTGGATCTCCAGCCCGAAGCTGTCGTATGGAAGAAAGAAACTGTGAAAAAATTATCAAAGTTTCACCTGTATTATATAAAAAATGATATGGAGCTATATACCGGATTTTTGGCCGAGTTCTCTGCAAGGCTCTCCCTCAGAAGATCATCTGTGCGGCAGAGCTGACCTTTCGTTACAGAAGGAGTTAGAAACTCCACCAAAAATGATAGACCTGTTATCAGTTTTTTGTGGGTCTTGCAGATAAGATCATATATGAAGGGATATAGCTTTGAACTGCGAGAGCCGGAGCGTTTTTTATCAGGGGCGCGACATTGTTAATATTATATCAATACTTGTATGGGCTCATTCAAAATCAGTATTTCCAAACCGAGCTATTTGCTGATATACTTATATTGTAATAAGATGTGGGAACGTATGGCTGCGTTCCGTACAGAAAGGGAGATGTTTTCAATGGACTATCGTATCGAACACGACTCTATGGGCGAGGTGAAGGTGCCTGCCGATAAGTATTGGGCCGCTCAGACCGAGCGCAGCCACGAGAACTTCCTCATCGGCGTCGGTATCGAGACCATGCCGAGGGAGATCACTCATGCCTTCGGTATCCTCAAAAAGGCCGCTGCACAGGCAAACCACGCTCTAAAGCCTGAGCGCATGACTGACGAGAAGCTCTCTGTGGTCTCACAGGCCTGCGACGAGGTGATCAGCGGCTCCCTCAACGACCATTTCCCCCTTGTAGTCTGGCAGACCGGCAGCGGTACTCAGTCCAACATGAACGCCAACGAGGTCATCGCCAACAGGGGCAATGAGATTGCCGGCAGCAAGCTGCTCCACCCCAACGACGACATCAATATGAGCCAGTCCTCCAACGACACCTTCCCCACAGCCATGCACATCGCTGCTGTGATCGCTCTTGAGGACAAGGTGATCCCTGCCATAGATACCCTGATCGAGACCTTCCTGCGCCTTGAGGAGGAGAACGAGGGCATCGTCAAGAGCGGAAGGACACACCTCCAGGACGCAACTCCGATCAAGTTCTCTCAGGAGATCAGCAGCTGGAGAGCCTCCCTTGAAAAGGACAAAAAGATGATCCTCTCCGCCTGCGGGGAGCTGAAGGAGCTTGCCCTTGGCGGAACTGCCGTAGGTACCGGCCTCAACGCTCCTGAGGGCTTTGCGGAGAAGGCTGCACAGGCTATCAGCGATCTTACCGGAAAGAGCTTCGTTACCGCTCCCAACAAGTTCCACTCACTGACCTCCAAGGACGAGATCGTTTTCGCCCACGGAGCTTTGAAGGCGCTTGCTGCCGACATGATGAAGATCGCCAACGACGTCCGCTGGCTGGCCTCCGGTCCCCGTGACGGCCTGGGAGAGATCTTCATCCCCGAGAACGAGCCCGGATCCTCGATCATGCCCGGCAAGGTCAACCCCACTCAGTGCGAGCAGGTCACCATGGTGGCAGTGCAGGTCATGGGCAACGATGTTGCCGTGGGAATGGCCGCCTCACAGGGCAATTTCGAGCTGAACGTGTTCATGCCCGTTTGTGCATATAACTTCCTCCAGTCCGCAAGGCTCCTTGCTGAGTCGATCGTTTCGTTCAACAAGAACTGCGCTGTGGGCATCAAGGCCAACAAGGAAAAAATGCACCATAACCTCCACAACTCCCTCATGCTGGTAACGGCCCTCAACCCCTACATCGGCTACGAGAACGCCGCCAAGACCGCAAAGAAGGCCTTCAAGGACGGTATCTCTCTGAAAGAGGCCTGCGTAGAGCTTGGCTTCCTTACCGAGGAGAGGTTCGACGAGGTCTTCCACCCGGAGGAAATGGTATAACATACGAAAGGACTGCAAGCTAATGGAAACTTTCACATATTATCCCGGCTGCACACTTAGGACCAAGGCCAAGGATCTGGATACCTATGCAAGAGCCTCTGCTGAGGCTCTGGGCATAGCTCTGGAGGAGCCTGCTGACTGGCAGTGCTGCGGAGGAGCCTATACCACAGCAAGGGACGAGATCGCTACCAAGCTCTCAGCCGTCAGGACCCTCAATTCCGCCAAGGAGCAGGGAAGAGCTCTGATCACGGTCTGTTCCGCCTGTCACAATGTTATAAAGCAGACCAACTACGATATTTCCCGGGACGAGGACATGGCCATGAAGGTCAACAACTACCTCCAGCTCCCGGAGCCCTACGCCGGCGAGACTACCGTTTATCACTATCTGGAGATGCTCAGGGACGTGGTGGGCTTCGACAAGCTGAAGGAGAAGGTAGTCGCTCCCTTGAAGGGCGTGAAGATCGCCGCTTACTACGGCTGTCTGCTGCTGAGGCCCAGCGCTGCCCTTGCTATGGACGACCCGGAAAACCCCACTATCATGGAGGACTTTATCCGTGCCATAGGAGCGACTCCCGTGATCTACGCCCAGCGCAACGAGTGCTGCGGCGGCTATATCACCTTAGAGGACAAGTCTCAGGCCGCCAAGAGGAGCGGAGCTGTTATGGGATCGGCCAAGGATCAGGGAGCTGATATGCTGATCACTGCCTGTCCGCTGTGCCTTTACAACCTCAAGAAGAATTCCGGTTCGGATCTGCCTGTGTACTATTTCACTGAGATCCTTGCACAGGCTCTCGGCTTAAAGGAGGGCAACGATGAATAAGAACCTAAAGGAGCAGGTCCTCCGTTCCAGCGGTGTGAACGTGCTCAAGTGCATGAGGTGCGGAAAGTGCTCCGGTACCTGCCCCTCATACGATGAAATGGAATACCACCCTCACCAGTTCGTATACATGGTGGAAAAGGGCGACATCGAGACTCTGATGAAGTCGGAGTCCATATACAAGTGCCTGACCTGCTTTGCCTGTGTGGACAGATGTCCCAGAGGCGTCCAGCCGGCAAAGGTAGTTGAGGCTGTCCGTCTTGCGGCAGTCCGCCAGCAGGACGGCAACAGGCTCAGCGCCGACCAGATCCCTTCGCTCCTTGACGAGGACCTCCCACAGCAGGCTATCGTCACAGCGATGCGGAAATATGCTAAGTAAGGAGGAGATGATATGCAGAGAATAGGTGTATTTGTCTGTCACTGCGGAACGAATATCGCCGCAACTGTGGACGTTAAGGCAGTTGCAGAGGCTCTCAGCCACGAGCCCGGCGTAGTCATCTCCCAGGACTATCAGTATATGTGCTCTGAGTCCGGCCAGAACCTTGTTAAGGACGCTATCAAGGAGCATAAGCTCAGCGGAGTAGTCATCTGCTCTTGCTCGCCGAGAATGCACGAGAATACCTTCAGGAAGGCAGCAGCTTCTGCCGGCCTCAACCCCTATCTGGTGGAGATCGCCAATATCCGTGAGCAGTGCTCGTGGATCCACAAGGAGATCGCAACTGCTACAGAAAAGGCCATTATCCTTGGAAGAGCAGCCGTTGCAAAGGTCCACCTGAACACGCCCCTCACCTCTATGGAGAGCCCCGTGGTGAAGCGTGCTCTGGTCATCGGCGGAGGTATCGCCGGTATCCAGACCGCTCTGGACATCGCCGAGGCAGGCTTCGACGTGGACATAGTGGAGAAGAAGCCTACGATCGGCGGAAAAATGGCTCAGATCGACAAGACCTTCCCCACGCTGGACTGTGCAGCCTGTATCCTTACTCCCAAAATGGTAGAGGCCTCACAGAACGAGCACATCACGATCCACTCCTTCAGCGAGGTGGAGGAAGTCAAGGGCTTCGTGGGCAATTTCACGGTCAAGATCCGCAAGAAGGCCAGATACGTCGATGAGACCAAGTGTACCGGCTGCGGACTGTGTACCGAGAAGTGCCCCATGAAGAAGGTCCCCAACGAGTTCAACATGGGACTTGACAACAGAAGTGCCGTATACATTCCCTTCGCACAGGCCGTGCCGAAGGTGGCTACTATCGATCCAAACTACTGCATGATGCTGAAAAACGGCAAGTGCGGAGTCTGCTCTAAGGTCTGCTCAGTGGGTGCTATCGACTATAAGCAGGAGGACAGGATCATCGAGGAGAAGTACGGCGCTATCGTGGTAGCTACAGGCTTTGACCCGATCAAGCTGGATAAGTACGACGAGTTCGCCTACAGCCAGTGTCCTGACGTAGTGACCTCTCTGGAGCTGGAGCGTCTTATGAACGCAGCCGGTCCTAATGGTGGAACTCTCCTTAGGCCCTCTGACAAGACCCACCCCCACACTATCGTTTTCGTGCAGTGCGTGGGCTCCAGATGTGACGACAGCAAGGGCAAGCCCTACTGCTCGAAGATCTGCTGTATGTATACGGCCAAGCACGCAATGCTGATCCGTGAGAAATACCCGGACACCGAGGTGTACGTTTTCTATATCGACGTGAGGACACCCGGAAAGAACTTCGACGAGTTCTACCGCAGAGCAGTTGAACAGTACAACGTCCATTACATAAAGGGCATGGTGGGCAAGGTAACGCCTAAGTCCGACGGAAAGATCGGCGTACAGGCCTCTGACCTGCTGTCTAACGAGCAGCTCCACATCGACGCAGATATGGTGGTCCTTGCAGCGGCTATCGAGCCCGACAAGACCGCCCGTCCGCTGGCGACTATGCTCACTACCCAGATGGATACCAATGACTTCTTCACTGAGGCTCACCCCAAGCTGAGACCTGTGGAGAGCGCAACTGCCGGTATCTTCCTGTCAGGAGCCTGCCAGGGCCCCAAGGACATACCCGAGACCGTCGCTCAGGGAAGCGCTGCTGCTGCAAAGGCTATCGGCCTTCTGTGCAAGAACAGCATAACCTGCAACCCCTGCGTTGCCCATTCAGACGAGCTCAAATGCAACGGCTGCTCGTCCTGCGAGAAGGTTTGCCCCTACGGAGCTATCACATACATCGAGAAGGAGTTCAGAATGCCCGACCGCACTACCGCTATCAGGCGTGTCGCCAGCGTCAACCCGGCCGTTTGTCAGGGCTGCGGCGCCTGCACGGTGGCCTGTCCTTCGGGAGCTATGGATCTTAACGGCTTCTCTAACAGCCAGATAATGGCGGAGGTAGACGCAATATGCAAGTAAATGAGAACAAAGAGTTTCAGCCGCTGATCGTTGCCTTCTGCTGCAACTGGTGCTCCTACGCCGGCGCAGACCTTTCGGGAACGAACAGACTGAACTACCCCACAAATGTTAAGATAATCAGAGTGCCCTGCTCATGCAGAGTCAACCCCATGTTCATACTCAGAGCCTTCCAGCGTGGCGCAGACGGCGTGATCCTCTGCGGCTGCCACCCGGGAGACTGCCATTATACCTCGGGAAATTATTTCACCAGAAGAAGGATGACCCTGCTGTTCAGTATGCTGGACTTCCTGGGCATCGAGAGGGACAGGACCAGAGTCGAGTGGGTATCCGCTGCTGAGGGCGCTAAATTCGCCGCAACTATGAACGAGTTCACCGAGGCCGTGAAAAAGCTCGGACCTAACCGGAGATTGGAGGATCTGAGATGCAGGAAGCAATGATCAAAAGAGCTAAGGAGCTCCTTGCTGACGGCAGCGTCAAGCGAGTTATCGGCTGGAAGAGGGGAGAGTTCGCCTACGACATCACTCCTGCTGTATTCGAGAGCGCCGAGGAGCTGGACAAGGACTTCGTATTTGATGTGTTCACCAGCGCAAACGTTTCCAAGTATCTGGTGAAGGAGTCCAAGAAGGAGGGCAAGGTGCTGGTCTTTCTAAAGCCCTGCGACACCTACAGCCTCAATCAGCTCACCAAGGAGCACCGTGTGGACCGTGACAATGTCTACGTCATCGGAATACCCGGCGGCCCGAAGCTGGACATCGAGAAGATCAGAGCAAAGGGCATCACCGGTATACTCAGCGTCAGGAACGAGAACTTTACCCTAAAGATAGAGACCCTCTACGGCGAGGAGACCATGCCCTTCAGCGATGCGATCCTTGATAAATGCGCCTCCTGCAAGAGCAAGAAGCACGTCACCTACGACGAGCTCATCGGCGAGGACGGCGATATCCTGGACTCCGACCGCTTCGATATGGTGGAAAAGCTGGAGAACATGACTGCTCAGGAGAGATACGACTTCTGGAGAGAGCAGCTCTCAAAGTGTATCCGCTGCAACGCCTGCCGGAACGTCTGTCCTGCCTGCACCTGTGAGAAGTGCGTTTTCGACGATCCTGCCTCCGGTGTGGAGAACAAGGCCGCTGCCGACAGCTTCGAGGAGAAGATGTTCCACATCATCCGTGCCTTCCACGTTGCCGGAAGATGTACAGACTGCGGCGAGTGCTCACGGGTATGCCCTCAGAACATACCCCTCCACCTGCTGAACAGGAAGTTCATCAAGGACATCAACTCCCTCTACGGCGAGTACCAGGCCGGCGCCGACACTACCTCCCGTGCTCCTCTTACGGACTACACCGCTGAGGACTGCGAGTCAAGCATAGTTCACGAAAGGGGCGTCGAGTAATGCTAAAGATCTCACTTTCAAGACTGGATGAGCTCTTCGCAGCGATCGCTGAGAAGCAGGCTCTGTATATCCCTGCCGACCGTGCTGACGGAGCTGCCGAGTTCCGCAAATGGGAGCCCGGTACGGCTATGAGCTCAAAGCTCAATACCCTCCGAAGCGCCAAGGACTTCTTCTTCCCCCAGACCGAGGACCTTGTGGACTTCAAAATGGAGGGCAAGAACATCGACATCATCGACCGCCGCAGCGAGCATGAGGATTTCGTTATTTTCGGGGTCCGTGCCTGCGACGCAAGGAGCTTCACCATTCTGGACAAGGTATTCCTTTCCGAGCCGGTGGACAGTTTCTATAAGGACCGCCGTGACCACGGAACAGTGGTGACTATGGCCTGTACACGTCCTGCCGAGACCTGCTTCTGCGGCGCCTTCGGCATAGACGCAACTGAGCCCGAGGGCGATGCAGCCTGCTGGTCTGACGGAGAGGACCTTTTCATCAAGGCCAACACCGACAAGGGCAGGGCCTTCATCGACAGTATCTCCTCTCTCCTTGAAGAGGGCGACACGGCAAAGCTGGATCAGGTAAAGGCAAAGACCAAGGAGATCCTTTCACGTCTGCCTCTTGCTGGCCTTTCTACAGCGGCCTTCGGCGGAGATACACTGAATGAGCATTTTAATTCCGAGAAATGGGGCCAGCTCTCAGAGAGCTGTCTTGGCTGCGGCACCTGCACCTTCGTCTGCCCCACCTGTCAGTGCTACGACATAAAGGACGTCAAAACTGCGAACGGCATAAGGCGCTTCCGCTGCTGGGACTCCTGTATGTACTCAGACTTCACGAAAATGGCACACGGCAACCCCAGGACCTCTCAGCTGGAGCGCTTCCGCCAGAGGTTCATGCACAAGCTGGTGTACTTCCCGGCCAACAACGACGGCGAGTTCGGCTGCGTGGGCTGCGGAAGATGCCTGTCGAAGTGCCCTATATCCATGAATATCGTCAAGGTAATGAAAGCATTGGAGGTTAAGTGATGAACAGTGATACATTGATCCCCCATGTGGGAGTAGTTTCCGACATCAGGATAGACACCCCCGATGTCAAGACCTTCAGAGTGGTCTCTCCGGAGGGCGGAAAGGTCTTCGAGCATATGCCCGGCCAGTGTGCGATGCTGTCTGTCCCGGGCGTTGGCGAGGCCATGTTCTCCATAACCTCCTCGCCTACGAACAAGGAGTTCATGGAGTTCAGCATCAAGAAGTGCGGCCACCTTACAGACTGGCTCCACTCAATGGAGGTAGGCCAGCAGATAACGATCAGGGGGCCCTACGGCAATGCCTTCCCCGTGGACACCGAGCTAAAGGGCAAGGACTTGCTCTTCGTCGCCGGCGGTATCGGACTTGCGCCCCTCCGCTCTGTGATAAACTACGTCCGTGACAAGCGCAGCGATTACGGCGATGTCCAGATCGTTTACGGCTCACGTTCAAAGGACGACCTTGTGGACTACAAGGAGATCATCGACGAGTGGATGAAGGACGACGGTGTCGAGGTGAATTTGACTATCGACAACCCTCAGGAGGGCTGGGACGGACACGTTGGCTTCGTTCCCAACTATGTAAAGGAGCTCTCGCCCTCCACCAGCAAGACGGTCCTTGTCTGCGGACCGCCTATCATGATCAAATTCACCCTTGCCGGGCTCAAGGAGCTGGGCTTCACCGAAACTCAGGTCTATACCACTATGGAGCTTCGCATGAAGTGCGGCGTCGGAAAGTGCGGAAGATGCAATATCGGCAACAAGTACGTCTGCAAGGACGGTCCGGTCTTCCGTTTCGACCAGCTTGACGCACTGCCGGACGAATATTGATAAAGGAGCATAAAGCATGGAAAATATGGTTAATGTTTACCTGTTCGGCAAGAGATACCAGGTGCCGGCAGGACTTACGATAATGACTGCTATGGAATATGCAGGCTATGAGCTGGTCAGAGGCTGCGGCTGTAGGAACGGCTTCTGCGGAGCCTGCGCTACGATCTACAGGATCAAGGGAGAGTCAGCTCTCCACGGATGTCTTGCCTGTCAGACCGAGGTGCAGGAGGGTATGTATGTTGCCACCCTGCCCTTCTTCCCCTTGGAGAAGAGGGTCTACGATATAGAGCAGATCAAGCCCACTGAGCAGATCATGATGCAGCTCTACCCCGAGATCTATAGCTGTATCGGCTGCAATGCCTGTACCAAGGCCTGTACTCAGGAGCTGAACGTCATGCAGTATATCGCATACGCTCAGAGAGGCGAGTACGAGAAGTGCGCCGAGGAGAGCTTCGACTGCGTTATGTGCGGAGTCTGCTCGTCACGCTGTCCTGCCGGGATCTCTCACCCTCAGGTGGCTATGCTGGCAAGACGTCTCAACGGCAAGTACATCGCTCCGGAATGCGGTCATCTTTCCGACCGTGTGAAGGAGATCGACGAGGGCGCCTTCAACGAGCTCATCGAGAGCCTCATGCAGAAGCCCGTCGAAGAGATGAAAGAGCTCTACAACAACCGTGATATCGAGCAGTAAGGAGGGCGTGAGATGTATAAGATAGATAAGCTGAACGAGCTTGCAAAGATCGTTGCCGATAAGAGAGAGAAAAACGCCGCTCTCGAGCCAAGAAGGATGACCGCAGAGGAGAAGGACACACTTCTCGCTACCTTCCACCCGGACTATAAGCAGGACGAGTTCACTGTCCTTTCTGCCGGCGTGAACAAGGGCGACAAGGTGCCTACTCAGCTTGCGGAGCTTTTACAGGGAAAGAGCCGTATCAGCGCCTCAGACGTTGACCTGAGCTCTCCCGACTACGACACCGATGTGCTCATTATAGGCGGCGGCGGTGCAGGAGCCTCCGCAGCGATCGAGGCTGACGAGGCCGGAGCTAAGACCATGATCGTTACGAAGCTGCGTATCGGCGACGCAAATACTATGATGGCTGAGGGCGGAATACAGGCTGCCGATAAGCCTAACGACTCTCCTGCAATACACTATATCGACGCTTTCGGAGGCGGACACTTCGCAGCAAAGCCTGAGCTGGTAAGGAAGCTGGTAACTAAGGCTCCCGAGGCTATCCAGTGGCTAAATAAGCTGGGCGTTGAGTTCGACAAGGAGCCCGACGGAACTATGGTCACCACCCACGGAGGCGGTACCTCAAGGAAGCGTATGCACGCCGCAAAGGACTATTCCGGAGCCGAGATCATGCGCACTCTCCGTGACGAGGTCATCAACAGAGGCATACCCGTCATCGACTTTACTGCCGCTGTGGAGATCATACTCGACGGGCAGGGAAGAGCTGCCGGAGCTGTCCTGATGAACATGGAGACCAAGGAGCTCCTAGTGGCAAGGGCAAAGACCGTGATCATCGCAACAGGCGGTGCAGGACGCCTCCACTATCAGGGCTTCCCCACATCGAACCACTACGGCGCTACCGCTGACGGACTGATCCTTGGCTACAGAGTAGGCGCAAGGCTGCTCTACGCCGATACTCTCCAGTATCACCCCACAGGCACGGGCTATCCTGAGCAGATCTTCGGAGCTCTCGTTACAGAGAAGGTCCGTTCCCTGGGAGCAAAGCTGGTGAACATCGACGGCGAGGTCTTCATGCACCCGCTGGAGACCCGTGACGTAACGGCTGCCTCCATTATCCGTGAGTGTACAGAGCGTGACAAGGGCGTTGAGACCTCCCTCGGAAAGGCAGTTTGGCTCGACACTCCCATGATCGAATATAAGCACGGCGAGGGCACTATCGAGAAGAGGATCCCTGCCATGATGAGGATGTTCGGCAAGTACGGCATAGATATCCGCAAGGAGCCGATCCTGGTGTACCCCACTTTGCACTACCAGAACGGCGGACTGAACATCTCCGACGACTGCTCGACAGATGTTGAGAACCTCTACGCTGCCGGCGAGGTGGCCGGAGGTATCCACGGCCGCAACCGTCTTATGGGCAACTCTCTGCTGGACGTCATCGTTTTCGGCAGGAACGCAGGCATATACGCTGCTGCAAAGGCAAAGGAGACCACTGCTCCCGAGGGGCTGACCCTGGACCACATCGATCGGTTCAACAAGGAGCTGGAGGAGTCCGGCGCTGCCAGCGGAGCAGCCTCGCCCATGCTGCTGCCCCACTACGCAAGAAAGAGCAAATAACGATCACCCGGGACGCCCTGTGCGTCCCGTGGATATGTAAAGAAAAGGATAGAGATATATGGAGCTTTTTAACGGGTATCTTTCGATCCAGGAGATAGCCTTCCTGATGCTGTCGGTGCTGACTATAGCAGCCTTGGGCTATGTTCTGGGAAGAGTTACGATCAAAGGCATTTCCCTCGGTACTGCGGGAGTTTTCCTCGTAGCGCTGATCTTCGGCTATGTTTTCCACGAGCAGCTCACCCAGCAGCTCATGGTGGGAGTCAAGGACACCGCCGGCAACGTGGTGGACCACGTCACCTTCGTGGATCAGGCCCTGAAGATCGTTGACAACGTTGGCCTTATCCTCTTTGTAACAGCGGTAGGTTTTATCGCAGGTCCCAATTTCTTCGGGAATTTCAAGAAGAATTTCAAGTCCTACGTCCTGCTGGCAGTGATCATCATCGCCTCGGGAGGCCTGACCTGTGCAGGGTGTATCCTTATCGGCCGGAACTTCACTGACTGGGAGAGCGGAGAGTTCACCGCAATGATGACAGGGCTCCTCTCCGGCGCCCTCACCAGCACTCCCGGCTTCTCCGCCGCAAAGGACGCAGCCGGCGAGTACAAGGACGCAGTTTCAGTCGGCTACGGCATCGCCTATATCTTCGGAGTTCTTGGCGTGGTCCTCTTCGTACAGATCATGCCAAAGCTCATGAAGGCCGACATGAATAAGGAGCGTGAGCTCCTTGTGGCCTCCGGGAGCAGCAAGAAGAAGGAGTCTCCCAAGGACCTGATCGAAATGGACGACTTCGGTATCATGCCCTTCGCATTAGCCGCAGTTTTGGGCATCATCATCGGCTCCTTCAAGGTGGGACACTTCTCGCTGTCCACCACGGGAGGCTGTCTGCTGATCTCGCTGATCTTCGGGCATTTCGGCCGCTGCGGAAGAGTTTGCCTCATGCCGAAGGACTCCACATTGAAGGTCTTCCGTGAGCTGGGACTGATGTTCTTCCTCATCGGAGCAGGAGTCTCCGGCGGAGCGAAGTTCGCACAGTACTTCCAGCCCGTATTCTTCGTCTACGGTATATTCATGACGCTGATCCCAATGATCATCGGCTTCCTGTTCGCAAAGTACGTCCTGAAGCTGAGCCTGCTGAACAACTTGGGCTCGATCACAGGCGGCATGACCTCCACTCCGGCGCTGGGTACACTGATCAGCACCGCCGGCACAGAGGACGTGGCCTCCGCCTACGCAGCGACATACCCTGTAGCGCTGATCTCGGTGGTACTGGTATCCCAGTTCCTGATCATTATTTTCAAATAACAGAAGGGCTCCCGCTTTGGGAGCCTTTTTTGACAGCTTTTTCTGCATGAAACTCGCTTTTTCTGATTTGTAATAATTGTAGCCTTGAATTGTAACTATGAAACGTGGTATACTTGTCACAGAAAGGAGAGTGAGACTATGAGATACCTGCCGATACTTGAGGAGCTTTTCAACTCCGACTCGGTATTTTTCCTGATGATAGGCTTCGTGATCGCGATCATAGTTGGAGCAGCCGCTAAACGGCGCAAGATCGCAGTCATCGCACTGGCGGCCTCGGCTGCGGTATACGGTCTCTGCGAGCTTTTCATGAATATAGGCACCAGCTACCTCAGCGAGATCCTGCTCCTGATCGTAGGAACAGCAGCGATCGGCTGTGTCATAGGAAATCTTATCTGCATAGCAGCACAGGCCCCCGAGACCACATAAAGAAGCCGCCCAGTAGGACGGCTTTTAGTATTTCGGCATGATGAATTTCTTCTCCACCACATCGGCAACGAGCTGAAGGGTGTTCTTATAGCCGGTCTTCTGCATGATGCTCTTTATGTGGAACTTCACGGTGTTTTCGGTAACGTTCAGCCGGACGGCGATCTCGCTGTACTTGTGGCCTCCCACCAGCTCACGGATCACCTCCAGCTCTCTGTCTGTGAAGTCTGAGCCCTTAGCCAGCCCGATCGTTAGCTGAGGGAGCTCCTCCGGCCAGACGCTCTCGCCGGCCATGGTCCTCCGGCAGACCTCGGCGATGTCCATGGAGCCGTATTCCTTGTACCAAAAGCTCTCACACCCGCTCTCACGGGCTTTTTTTATGAAGGAGTACTCCGGCATGGAGGTCATGATCACGATCTTGATGTGAGGGTAATGGCTCTTGATCCGGGCGGCAGCCACCAGTCCGGACTCGTCGTTGGCGGTGCAGATGTCCATGATCACAAGGTCGATGTTCCCACGCATACAGAGTATGTCAGCGTTGGCGGCGCTCTCGATAGAAGTCACTATGTTCAGATCCGGCTCCCCGGCGAGCTGATGCTCGATAGCGGTCCGGGATAGCTTTGAGTCCTCCACGATGATCACATTATACATACGAGCACCTCCAAAGATCTAATTTTCCCACTATGTATATAATAACATCAAACTCACGATTTTACACTACACTTTTGTGTAGGTATGATCGATTTTTTTAATTCTGCATAAAATTATACTTTTGCGTGGTAACTTTTTTGTTGAGATGTGATATGATCATATTGATAACAGGCGGCACGGACAGGCTTTTTTTGAGCTCCTTTCCGCATCAGGAGGAAGATCATGGGAATTTTAAGTAAAGATCAGCAGGACAGCTACGTCCTGATCGCTGTAAAGCACTGCTCCAACGAGAAAATAACTGGTATACCGGATAAGGACTTTGAAAAGCGTGCAGACGACGCTTTCACCATTATTTTCATGAACCAGAGGGCTAACGAGGCAAAGGCTATCGTTGCTAAAAAGCCGGAGTTCGAGCCGTTCCTCGACATGATCCTTGAACACTGTAAGGAAGGCCACAAGTTCAGTTGGGAGGACATAAGCCTTGAGCTGGACGAGGTGCTGAAATTCTTCTCGGACGAAATGCTGGTGAACGACAGGGACTATATACTCCTTTTGACCGGCTATCTGTGGAACCTCTACAATGTCTCCACCGACATCGGCGGGATCTTCACCAGCGAGAAGAAGCGTCAGGACCTGGCACAGGAAATGGCAAGGCTCCTGGTGGACTTCCGAGTGCTCGGCGGCGAGGCCCATCACCTCAACGAGCGCCCTCTGGACTCAGTGGTGCAGCTCTTCCTCGTGAACCGCAAGGCCTGTGCAGATCAGGCGGCCCAAAAGCTGCCCAAGCTGTCAAAGCTGTCAAAGACTGCGGAAAAGACCGAAAAGAGGTACGCAAAGTACTTTAGGATCAATACCTTGTACTCCGATACGGACCGTATCCAGAGCATCAGGCGAGACTACAACAAGGTGATCCTCAAGTACCGGAAAAAGCCTGAGTACAACGCCGAGAAGGATCTCGTCCTGCTGGAACTCAGCTATTTTACGGCGAACTTTTACCTCAGAGCGGACAGCAGCGACGTTCGGGAGATAGCCCAGTCCCTCATCAAGGAGCTGGAGGGCTTCAATGACCAGAACAGGTCCCAGCCCCAGCGCATATTGATCGGCTGCGCCATGAGCATCGTTGACTACAACGGCTTCTTCGGACTTGTGCAGAGCTGTTTCCCACAGGCCAGAAAGGATATGGACAGGGAGCTCAGCGAGCGTGTAAGGGCCAGAAAATGCAGATACTCGGCGGTGACTTCAAGGGCCTCTTCAAGAAAAAGTGTGCCGCCTGCGGCAAGGAAAGAGACTATCAGTTCTTAAAATAATGATCATAACAGCTATATGAAAGGAGGGTACGACCATGACGTGGACCTGTTCATACTGCGGAGCTCCCAATCTTATGGAGTGGGGAGTTTGCTATAAGTGCGGCAAGACCCTGCGTCCGAAGTATTACTTCGGCAGATACACAAGATAACCCCAAGAGGAACGCTCATAAGGAAGCCTTGACTTCTTTATGAGCATTTTTTTGCAGGTCATTCAGGTATGTCGAGGATCAGCCTGACTCCGTGGCGGCTGTCGATGTCAAGGATAGCGCCCTCCTGTTCAAGGGACTTGCGGAGGCTCCCAAGGCCGACACCCTCCACCACCTTCACAGGCTCAGTGGTGCCGTTGCTGTAGATCTCGGCGTGGCAGATCCTGCCATTGTGGGAGAGCTCCACCGTCAGTTCGTCAGCTCCGGCGTGGCGCACAGCATTGGTCAGGGCCTCCCGGATCGCAGCGTAGAGCAGGCTCAGGGCAGGGTTCTCCTTCGGCTGATCACCGTTCATATTGATCCTGCACCCGATCATGCTGGCCACCTTCATCAGCTCCTCCTCAGGCGAGATCTCGATCTGCTGGAGAGGGATCACGCTCATGCCTCTGATCGCAGCCTGCCAGCCGCTGATCAACATATCCATGCTCTCGTTGACGCTGCCCTCGCTGATCGCCTTTTTCGTGGCAACGAGGCACCTTCCGAACTCGTCGTGGATCTTCATCTTGGCCGCAAGGAACTCCTTGTCCCGGTTGATCTCTACGATGTCCTTTAGGAGAGCCTTCTGCCGCTGGTTCATGGCGGAGAGCCGCAGGTTGTTCTCATATAGCTCCTCGCTGACGGAGTAGAGCTCGGTTATGTCGTCAGCCTTTAGCTGGACCGTCGCCTCCTCGCCGCTTTTCAGAGAGGTCCTCTCGAACCGCCAGATCCTGCCGTCCGGGAACCTAAAGATGAACCGACTGCCGTCCTCCTCCGAGGGGCTCTTCATGGTGATCCTCCTGCACCCGGAGGGGGTGTCGGTGATCTCCGACAGCTCCTGCCAAAGGTGGAAGGTCTCGATGATCGTGTGGCCGGTCAGGAGGCTGACCAGCTTGTTCATCTGGGTGTTCACAAGGATCGGCTTCCCGTCCTCTGAGGAGAAGCACAGCCCCTCCGGGTAGGAGTCGATCGCCTCACGGATCGCCCTTGACAGGGAAGCTCTTTTCTGGCTGAACAGCTTCATACAGCGGCCCTCCTTTTCATTGGATAGTCCTTGGCCGGACAGCCCCGGCGCTTGACGCTGATCGTAAAGCCCTCGCCAACGCTGAGGCCGATCTGTTCCATGTCGAAGGAGTTCTCCTCCATGACGTTCTCGATATGGTCGGTCATGCTTAGGATCTCCTCTGCGGAGAGCTCCTTCACGGGGGCCCAGCTAAGGGAAGAGACGATACCGATCTGTCTGAAGCAGGAGTCGAACTCCTGCAAGGTGAACAGCAGGTCCTCCATGCCCAGCCGGCCGCTCTGCTCCTCGATGAGCCTTAGATTGCTCCGGCGCTTGATGTAGGTCCCCATGAGGCAGAGCTTGGTGAAGGTCTGGACGGAGTTCTCCGGCGTCAGCTCCCCCAGCAGGCGCTCCATTTGCTGTAGATACTCCACGATCTCGCTGGAGAGCCCGTCGTAGATGTTGTTCCTGAGCTCTACCTTGGCCTTCTCGGAGCTGGTCTTGATCTCACGGCTGAGCATGGTGCGCTCGTGAGCCAGCAGGTCGCCGTTCTCGTGGAGCTCCCGGATCACGCTGAGGATCTCGGAGATATCCTTCTGATAGACCAGATAGCCGCTGCGGATCGAGTGGATCCTGATCTCCTGGCCCTTGCCGTCGCTGAAATACCTGGAATTCAGGAGGACCTTTAGCTCCTCGTCAGTAATGGGCCGGGCGTGCTCGGAGCTGAGGACGGGACTTCCGGACTTGTCCAGGATCTGCATACCTACGGTGGATCTGCGGAAGACCTTGTCGTACTGAGTGTTGACCGGCACCATTCCCAGGAAGATGCAGCTCTCCCAGCACATGGCCTCCAGGAAATAGAGCTTTGCCGTCAGCTCGATGAGCTCTCTTTTGGCGACGAAATCGTTGAGGAAATAGGGGATCACCACGATCGGCATTGCGATACCGATGATCAGCGGCAGCAGCTTCAGCCGGGTGTCTGCCTTGATCTGGCGGGTCTTTTCGTAGATGATGACCAGCCGTGTGACGATCAGGGCGCTCCCCCAGAGGAGGATCAGGATTATGCCGAAATTGCTGTGGAACTCAAGGTTCTCCTCCTCGTTGTCGTAGACCTTGAAAACGAAGTGTGTCTGCTCGTTGGTCAGCATGAGGAGGATCAGCAGCAGGTCCGGGATCAGCAGGAGGAGGTACTTCTTGGGGATCTTGTAGTCGTCGCCCCGGTCAAGTCCGAAGGAGGCGTAAAGGCCCACCAGAGTCACGAATACCAGCGGAAAAACTATGAGATAGCCGCTTATACGCATGATGTGGGTGTTTCTGTAGAGCACCGTGTCCTGAAAGAGCCTGACGGTCAGCCAAAGGAACATGACCACGGTCTCCAGAGAGAGACAGGTCAGCATATTTTTCTGAGTGATCCGGTCGTGGAGGGACTTGGTCCAGAAGATCATCAGGAAGACGTAAACAGCGTAGAGTATGATCGGGCGCAGGGGGTCCTCCGGAAGGATACGGATACTGATCTGCCGATAGAGGGAAACTATGCAAAGCAGCAAAAAAGCTGCGATGATGTACATGACTGTTTTTTTCTGTTCCTTCATAAGATCCGCCCTTCCTTGAAAATGGTCCCTTAGCAATGTTGATTATAGCACAATGCCGTAAAAAAAGCAACGTAAAGCAGCTAATAATAAACAGAAATACGATAATTTGACACAAAATGTATGCGAAATTTATAAAAACTATACTTTTGTGTGGGGAAAGATCTACAATGATATAATTAAATAGAATTATTGTCACTGACAACTATATCTCTGTGCAGATCGTACTGTGAGGAGAAGATCGAGGTGAGGAAATGCTCATAACCAAGGAAATAATCAACGGCAGCATGGTCGCCGCAAATGCGCCTCCTCCGCCGATGGATAAGAACATTCTCCGTATCAGCGGAGAATTCGCCGGGAAGAGATCGGTCTTCGGGATAGACGAGAGCGCCCTCAGCAAGCACACTCTCTTCGTGGGCGGCACCGGAAGCGGTAAGACCAACCTGTTCTACCACTTCGTCAGCCAGCTCATGGCCCGTATGACCCCAAACGACGTCATGCTGATCTTCGACAGCAAGGGGGACTTCTACAACAAGTTCAGCAAGCCCGGAGACCTAGTGATCGGCAATTCTCCCATCTACAGAAAAATCTCCACCAAGTGGAACATCTACCGTGAGATCACCGCCGACGGCAGCGACAAGACCAGCGTGATCCAGAACACTCAGGAGATCTGCAGATCCCTGTTTTCGGAGAAGACCGAGAAGAACACCAGCAACCCATTTTTCCCGAACGCCGCAAGGGACCTGCTGGCTTCGATCCTGCTGGCGCTGTTCCGTGACGGTGTGGAGCTGAACAACATCGAGCTCAAGACCTACCTTGAGACCTCCAGCGTAAGGCAGATAAGGGACCTTCTGAAAACTCAGCGGGATCTCGCTTCGGTGCTGGCCTATATCGACGGCGAGTCCGGAGCTCAGGCTCAGGGCGTGCTCTCAGAGATGTACTTCACGGTCAGGGACATCTTCACGGGAGTCTTTGCCGACGCCGGGGATTTCTCGATCCGCCGATTCGTCCGCCAGAAGAAGGGCCGGACCCTCTGCCTTGAATACGACATGAGCATCGGCGACGTGCTCTCGCCAATATACACGCTGCTGTTCGACCTTGCGCTGAAGGAGGCTCTGGGCCGTACCGCCACTCAGGGCAACGTCTACCTGATCGCCGATGAACTGAAGCTGCTGCCGAACCTAAGGCATCTGGAGGACGGCATAAACTTCGGCAGAGGTCTGGGCGTGAAGATCCTTGCAGGCCTGCAAAGCATTGACCAGCTCAAGGCTAATTACTCCAACGAGGCCCAGGCCACCAACATCATTTCCGGTTTTTCCTCGATCTACGCATTCCGTTCCAACGATTTCAATACAAGGGAGTACGTCAGCAAGCTCTTCGGGAAAAATCTGGTCTTCGAGAGGGATCAGCTTACCAATGGCCAGATACGCTTCATCGTAATGACAGCTATCATCTCATCGCTGCTGGCCTCCTTCCTCAGCATCATCGAGGACGAGGAGGACCTGACAGGGATCCCTTGGGCGTATCTCACACAGATCCTGCTTTTGGCCCAGTTCTGGATCAATGCAGTTATCCCGTTCAATATAATGATATTCTGGGGGTTGCAGTACATCTACGGGATCGTTTCGGTGCGCTCGGGCTACTCAAAGATCGTTTCCTACTGCAAGGCCAGCTACTGCGGAATGTTCGACTTCATGCGGACCCTCACCTCGGGTCCCGGCCAGACCACAAGGGCAAAGCAGGACGCATGGATCGCCTTCGTCCTCAGCACGATACTCTGCATATGCTTTTTCGCAATGATAGCGCTGCTGGTGCTGTTCCTGATATTCAACAGGCAGTACGTTCTGGGCGGCTTGGGCAGCTAACGAAGGAAGGAGCGTGATGATATGATCTCACAGGAGCTTAGAACGATCACAGAGACTCTGAGAAAGCAGGGGACCATGCGGTTCTTTATTCCGGCTGTGGAGAGCCAGATCTCTGCCTTCGAGGAAAAGAACGGGATCAGGCTCCCGGAAAAATACAGACAGTGGCTGAAGTTCTCGGACGGCGGAGAATGCTTCCTGCCGGCCGGGGTGCAGTTCTACGGCGTGGCGAAGGAGCCGCTGATCGGTGTGGACGACGGTCCAAGGCCTGATGACAGCTACGTCGTGATCGGAGCTCTTGCTTCGGGAGACCCGATCATGATGAAGAAGGGCTCAGAGACTATCTCGATCTATAACAAGGACGCCGGAAGGATCGAGCCGGACGAGGTCTACAGCGACTTTTTCTCCTTCCTGCGTGACCTGAGCGGGATCCTTGGGATAGGAGAGTGATCCTATGTCCCAGAGAACTTCGGAGGCAAACTCCGCCATACGAAAGGCCTGGCAGAGAGAGCAGGAGCTGGTCAGCGAGGGCAAAGGCACCCGTGACTGGACCGAGCAGCAGCAGAAGGATATCCTTGACCCGCAGAAGGGCAAGGCCTACGACGAAAAGGGGAGGGCCTTTGAGGGCCAGCACATGAAAAGTGTGGAGAAATACCCCGAATATCAGGGAGATCCTGATAATATCCAGTTCCTGACGAAGGACGAGCACCTTGAGGCTCACAAGGGGAACTGGCAGAACCCGACGAATTGGCATTATGACCCGGAGACTAAGACCTATACTGAATTCAAGGACGACGAGCTCATCCCGTGCAAGGCCATGGAGCTGAGCCAGCCTGTCCAAGGCCAGAAGATGGGAGGTGAAGCTATGGGATATGAAGGAAGCTGGGAAAAGCACGAAGGCAAGCCCAAGGAGGACCAGTCTATAGCCGACAGATACGGCTATACAGCTGATAATATGCCTCTTTACGGAAGCCCAGAGTGGAAGGAGATCCAGGCTAGAGCAGATGCCGAACGCCCTCAGATCGAGGCTGAGATGGCTGCTAAGGAGCAGCAGATCAAGGCCCAGCAGGAGGCCAGAGCTAAGGAGGCAAGGGCCGAGCTGGAGGAGTTCTACAAGTCCCAGAACAAAGGCCAGGGCATGGGCATGTAAGGCCGAAACAAGTACAAAAGCTGCACAGGAGGCTCTGTGCAGCTTATTTCTGCTGTCTGACAGTAAGGCCGCTTGCATTTTTCTGAGAGATGTGTTATAATAAAAGTTAGCGGCCGTTGATCACGGCAATATCCTATAGAAAGAAGTGCAGATGAATGACAAAGATCACCATTTTCTCCGGCTTTTTGGGAGCCGGTAAGACTACCCTCATCAAGAAGCTGATAAATGAGGGCTACAAGGGCGAGAAGCTCGTGCTCATCGAGAACGAGTTCGGCGACATCGGCATCGACGGAGGCTTCCTGAAGGACGCCGGTATCGAGATAACTGAGATGAATTCCGGCTGTATCTGCTGCAGCCTTGTGGGAGACTTCGGCAAGGCCCTGGAGAAGGTGCTGGAGGAGTATCATCCTGACCGTATCCTTATCGAGCCCTCCGGCGTCGGAAAGCTCAGCGACGTCATCAATGCGGTCCAGAACATAAATGCTCACGATGTAGAGCTGGACGGCTTCACCACGGTCGTTGACGCAAAGAAGTGCAAGATGTACCAGAAGAACTTCGGCGAGTTCTTCAACAACCAGATCACCTACGCAAGCTGTATCATACTCAGCCACACTACAGGCCTTACTCAGGAGAAGATCGGCGAGGTAGTGGAGCGCCTGAGGGAGTTCAATCCTGCCGCGCCTATCGTTACGACTGAGTGGGACGAGCTCTCTGGCAAGCAGCTCACTGACGCAATGACACAGAAGAACACCTTAGACGACGAGCTGAAGGCGCTTCTTGCTGAGGAGAACGAGCATCATCACCACCACCATGACCACGACGAGGAGCACGAGCACCACCACGACCACGACGAGGAGCATGAGCACCACCACCATGATCATGACGACGAGCATGAGCACCACCACCATGATCATGATGAAGAGCATGAGCATCACCACGACCACGGTCCGGACTGCACCTGCGGCTGCCACGATCACGACCACGATCATCATCACCACCACGCCGATGAGGTATTCACCAGCTGGGGAACCGAGACTCCCCGTCCTTACACTGCTGAGGCTATAAAGGCCGCATTGGAGGCTCTTTCCGACGAGGAGACCTACGGACTTGTGCTCCGTGCCAAGGGTATCGTTGCCGGCGAGGACGGTCAGTGGATCCACTTCGACTACGTTCCGGGAGTTCCGGACGTCCGCACCGGCTCGGCCGAGACAACAGGCCGTCTGTGCGTTATCGGCTCAAAGCTCAAAGAGGACGCTATCGCAAAGCTGTTCTGCGTTGGATAAGGAGAGATATTATGCCTAATAACAGTCAGGAGCAGATCCCAGTCTATCTGTTCCTCGGATTTCTTGAATCCGGAAAGACCAAGTTCATTCAGGAGACTCTTGAGGACAAGCGCTTTTCAAACGGCGACCAGACCCTGATACTGGTCTGCGAGGAGGGTATCGAGGAGTACGATCCGTCAAAATTCCCCAAGAAGAGCCGCAACGTTTTCCACGTTATCGAGGACAAGGAGGAGCTCAAGATCGCCGACCTTGCGAAGCTGGCCTATGACACTAAGGCCGAGCGCGTGATCGTGGAGTACAACGGTATGTGGAACGCCTCGGACCTGTTCAACAATATGCCCCAGAATTGGGTGATCGCTCAGATCATGTTCTTCGCAGACGCCACCACCTTCATGAACTACAACGCCAATATGCGAAGCCTTGTGGTGGATAAGCTGAACCTCTGCGAGCTGACGGTGTTCAACCGTTTTGACAAGTCCATGGACCCCAACGAGTTCCACAAGATCGTCCGTGGAGTATCACGGCGGTCTGATATTTGCTATGAGTACGCCGACGGGAAGGTGGTCTTCGACGACATCGAGGATCCGCTGCCCTTCGACATCGAGGCCGACAACATCGTGATCAAGGACGAGGACTTCGCCTTGTTCTACCGTGACATCATGGAGGAGCCCGAAAAGTACGACGGCAAGACCGTTACCTTCAAGGCTCTTGCAGCGAAAAACGGCAAGTTCCCGGCATATACCTTCGCTGTAGGCAGACACATCATGACCTGCTGTGTGGAGGACATACAGTACTGCTGGCTGGTGGCCCGGTACGACAAGGAGGACTTCATTCCACGTCAGAAGCACTGGATCATGCTGACCGCCGACATAAGCGTGCAGCGACACAAGCTCTACAAGGGACCGGGCCCTGTGCTCAACATCAAGACCATGACGGACTCCGTGATGCCGGAGAGAGAGGTCGCTACGTTCTATTAAACGCCTGCCGAGAGAGGGTTTCCTTATGAAAGACAAGATCAAGCAGCTCATCGCTGACAGCATAAGCACTTGGACCGATACCGACATTTACGCCGTATCGCTATATGTTTACGACGATAACGACGATCCCTGCAAGCCCACCGTGACCCTTGGCTACAACACTGAGAGCCAGGTCCGGTCGGAGCTGGATAAGGGCTTTGCCTCTGACGAGGAGGAAGCAAGGTGGAATTTTGCCTTCTGGCTCCACAACGATTTTTTCGTTTTCGGAGAGGGCGAAACTGCCGAGACGGTGAAGGACTGGATCAAAAATAGCGGCCTGCCGTATTTTGAGGAGGGAGAGCTCTCCCTTGAGGAGGCCTTTGAGAGAGCCTCGGAGGTCACTAAGGCCTTCGTTTCGGTCCTCATCGAAGTGGTCAAAGAGCTCCACCAGGAGAAGGTCCTTACCCGGAAATTCGGGAAGGAGCTGCCAATCTTGATCCATGAGCTGGAATATTACGACGAGATCGCCGAGCAGAACATCAAGGCCAACGGCCGAGAGCTCGTGGAGGATTTTGCCGAGTGGTGCCTTTGCTGTTAGGCATATAAGATGAACAAAGCCCTGAGGCGGTATAAGGACCGCTCCAGGGCTGTTTTTTTGTGGACTTAGGAGATGTGTCTTCCTTTGCCTTTTTTGCGCTTCTCAACAGGCTTCTCCTTGCCGCCCATATCCTGGAAAACGGCCTCTTCCTCGATGTCGTCGAAGCCGCCTGTGAGCTCAGGATTGACCTGCCCGATACTGGTGTAGTAGGGGTTGATGACGTAGGTCTGGATCACGGGGTAGGAGTTGAAGCAGATGATGAAACAGAGCTGAGCTGCCGGAAGAAATGGCGCTATCAGCATGAAAAGGGGAGGTGCATACAGCAGCAATAGCCCCATGAGCACCAGGACCACAGTGCTGATCACGAAGGAGATCAGGTTCTTCTTCATTCCCAAAAAGGCCAGCGCAAAGCTGTTCTTGATCAGGTCCTTTAGAGAAAGATCCGTGGCGATCAGCATCAGGAAGATGTAGTAGTTCATCATGACCACCACCAGTCCCAAGCTGAAGGTCAGCACCATAGGGACGTAAAGGAGCTTGGTCCCGGCCTGGATAGCAAGTCCCGGGTAGACGTTGTAGGCTGCGAAAACGCTCATCATGACCAGCACGTCGATCATACCGATAGCGACGGCCTTCTTGAAATTGGTCTTGAAGGCCTTGAAAAAGTCACGGAAGATAAAGGTGTGCTTTTCAAGGATAAAGCACCTGAGCACCTTGGTCAGTCCGGCGGTGGCAGGGCCGATCATCACCGCAAAAACGATCATGCACACCGTTATCACGGCCAGAAGTGCGTTGTAGTCCTTCATGAAGCTCAGCGCCGCAAATGCCAGTACCAGCGGCAGGAAGAAGATGAAGTAGATCATGTTCAGTCCGAAGAGCACCCAGAATTTCCGCAGAAAAATATCGAAGAACAGGGCGATGCCCTTCTTTTTCGGACCGTTTTTGGCAATGCCGGGTCCTGAGCTTTCGTAGTCCTTAAAAAAAATTCCCAATTTAACATCCTCCAATTGTTTCAGAGCAGCCCTGCGAAGAAGTAATTCATTGCAGCGTCTGCTCCGGAGATCAGCAGCGAGAGCAGCATGAGCACGCCGTACTTGATGAGGTACAGCTTAGCGGAGGGCCGCCTGGCCCCGTTCTCGCCAAATAGAAAAAACCGCAGGAGAGTCCCGGAGCTGCGGAAGAGCTCTCTTACTGCAAGGACCGAGACTGCCGAAACAGCCAAGGCCTTCGGGACCAGCAGCACCAGCACGGCCGGAAGTGCCGAGGCACCCTCCGAAAGGTACATCCCTGCTGCGGAGGCGCCGATCCCGAAGCCCCTGTACAAGGCGAGGGCGGCTCCGAAGGGCTGTCCGGCAGCAGAAAGGCCGATGAAGAAGGCTGCTGTAATGAACGCAGCGGAGGAGAGGAAGGTGTTCCGAAAGACCTCCGCCGCAGTATTTCCGCTGAAAATAGGCGAAAAGAACTGGTGAGCCCAAGCCTGTGATAGGTTGCCCTTTCCGGCAGCAAATGCGGTGCCGGCAGCGATCCCTGCCACGATCAGCAGACTCAGCCGGAGAGCTCCGCTCCTTCTTTCCGCAGTATAAACGATATTGTTTTTCATTCCGCATCATCCTTTCAGTCAAGGATATGCGGACAAGACCCTAGTTAGAACTTATTTTGACAGCTCGTAGGCTCGCTTGGTGCAGCTCTCACAGCACTTTTCAACAGTGCCTGTAAGGTCGCCCTCGTAGAGCCTGTCAAGGCCGGCGAGAGTAGTGCCTCCGGGAGAGGACACCATTTTGATCAGCTCGTCGATCGAGTAGCCGGACTCAGTGATCATCTTGGCTGAACCGATAAGGCTCTGAGCGAAGAGCCCCTCAGCGGCCTTGGGATCGATCCCAACAGATGCAGCGTAGTCGATGAAGCCCTTTGCAAAGAGGTAGATGAAGGCAGGGCTGCTGCCGTTTATAGCGATGATCTCCTTCATCTTGTCACGGCTGATCACCTCAGCCTTTCCGCAGGAGCGGAAAACACCCAAGATAAGGTCGAATTCCTGGTCAGTGACCTTCTCGTTCCGTGAAAGGGCGGAGGCTCCCTCGCCAAGGAGAAGGGGAGTGTTCGGCATAACGAGGATCACCTTTGCCTCGGGGAGGGTCTTTTTGGCCACGAACTCAGCAGTTATCCCGGCAGCGATAGAAACGAAGACTGTCTCGCTGTCAGCGCCCTCAGCGGCGGCCTCCAGCACGGTCTCGATGATCTGAGGCTTGACCGCAAGGAAGACGTACTTGCACTTCTTCACCAGCTCAGCCTCGCTCTCACAGGGGGAAACTCCGATCCGGCTCAGGGCATTGACCTTATCCGAATCCGGATCGAAGGCGAATAGCTGTATGTCCTTGCCGGACTCACTGGAGGCGATGCCCTTCATGATAGCGCTTCCCATATTCCCGGCACCGATAAAACCGATATTTATATTGCTCATAGGTATATCTCCTTAAATTGTTATATTAGTTATTATAGCATATAGGCGGAGCGTTATGCTATAATTGCCCGATATGCAGGGAGCAGATCTTTGATCTGCGTATCTGCAAGGGCATTAAAATAAATATAATGAATGCGTTTGCATTCATTATAGCACGTTTTGACAGAAATTGCAACACAAAAAGCAAACATTTCTGTTACCGCTCCTGTTTTTGGAGAAGAGGCCTTGACAAGAGAGCGAAAAAGTGGTATAGTAATTAAGTAATGTACAGTTGTTCGTCACTGACGGACGATCATCATTTGGATCACAGGGAGGATCCGCCATGGACAATGATTCTCAGCTCATAGTCGTTGACGCAAAAATACTGCCCGAGGTCTTTACGAAGGTCCTTGAGGTGAAGAAGCTCATGGCCTGCAAGGGCGAGAAGAGCTTCGCCTCGGCCTGCAAAAGAGTGGGCATATCCCGCAGCGCTTACTATAAGTATAAGGACTGCGTTTTCTCCTATGAGGAGCTGTTCAACAGGCGTATCGTCAATATTTATCTGCTCCTGAGCGACAGCCCGGGAGTGCTTTCAAGCGTTCTGGTTTATCTTCATGACCTCCACGCAAATATTCTGACAGTCAATCAGAGCATCCCCGTGGACGGCGCCGCTGCTGTGAATATTTCCCTGCGGCTCACTGAGGAGGCACCTGATGAGCTGAATTCCCTGAATTCTATCAATGAGCTCGAGGGCGTGCTTGAGGTCAAGCTGCTCTCGGCGGAATAATCGAGCGGAGGTTTTTTTATGTCAGTAAAGATCGCAGTTTTAGGTCACGGTGTCGTAGGATCGGGCGTCGTTGAGCTCTTCTACAAGAACAAGGCGAGCATCGAGAAGCGTGCCGGCACCGAGATCGACATCAAATATATCCTGGACCTGAGGGATTTCCCGGGGTCTCCTTATCAGGACAAGTTCACAAAGGATTTCAATGACATCATAAACGATGACGAGATCGTGGCAGTTGCCGAGTGCATGGGCGGCGTGGAGCCGGCATACACCTTCGTTAAGGCCTGCCTCGACCACGGAAAGAGCGTTTCCACATCCAATAAGGAGCTGGTGGCCGCTAAGGGAGACATCCTCCTGGCCTCCGCAAAGGAGCATAGCTGCAATTTCTTCTTCGAGGCCAGCGTCGGCGGAGCTATCCCCATAATCAGGCCTCTGCACCGCTGCCTCGCCGCTAATTCTATCGACAAGGTGGCAGGTATCCTCAACGGCACTACAAACTTTATCCTGACCAAGATGTATGACGAGAATATGCCCTTTGCCGAGGCTTTGAGCCTTGCTCAGGAGCTGGGCTACGCAGAGAAGGACCCCACCGCCGATGTCGAGGGCCACGACGCCTGCCGCAAGATCTGCATAATCTCTTCACTGGTATTCGGAAAGCACGTTTACCCCGACAGCGTCTACACTAAGGGCATCTCTCAGGTGGACCTGACAGATGTTGCCGCTGCCGATGTGCTGGGAAGCGCTATCAAGCTGGTGGCCAGCGTTAGGAAGCTCCCGGACGGCAGGATCCTGCCGGTAGTTATGCCTACCCTTATCCCTCATGAGAACATCATGTCCGGTGTAAACGACGTGTTCAATGCAGTCCTTGTTTACGGCGACGGCATCGACCAGACCATGTTCTACGGCAGAGGAGCCGGAAAGCTCCCCACTGCAAGCGCAGTCCTTGGCGACGTTATCGAGGCCGTGAAGCACAAGGTGACGGTATTCTCCCAGACATGGGAGCCCTCCGAGGACCAGTCCTTCGTTGCACCTGTGGACGAGCTTAGCTGCCGCTGGTATTTCCGGATCCCCGACGACGGAGGTATGCCTGAGGGCACTGTTGAGGTCTTCCGTGAGGACGGCAGCCTTAGCTTCATCACCTCCGGAGAGCTCTCCTACAAGGATGCTCAGGCAAAGGCCGAGGCTCTGGGAGCTCTGGCAGTTTACCCTGTACTTGACTAAGAAAAGGCGCCATAGTCTCCCCGGAGGCCATGGCGCTTCTTAAACGAAAAAGCTCCCGAAAACGGATCGCTCGTCTTCGGGAGCTTTATTTTTACTTTGTGTTCAGACTGCTGAATGCGTCCTCAACGATCTTCTCATCAGGAGCCTTCGTGAAGCTGCTGACGATCGGAACGATGATGATCGAAACGATCATGGAGAACGCTCCGGCATTGATCGGTGAGAGGAGGTTCAGCGGACAGCCAAGGTCGATCACCGACTGGCGGATACCGCTAAAGGCTTCGATACCGAAGCTGAACAGGAACATATGGATCAGTGTTATGCCAACGCCTGTGCAGAAGCTGGTCCAGCAGGCCGCCTTAGAAGCCTTCTTGAGGAAAAGTCCGTAGAGGAAGGGCCCAAGGAAGGCGCCGGAGAGAGCTCCCCATGAGTAAGACATCAATGTGGAGATCGAGGCGTTCTTGTTGGAGGCGATGATTACTGAGATCACAAGGAAAACTGCGATGAATACTCGCATTGCGGTCATCTGCTTCTTGTCGTCGAAGTTCTTGACTCTGGGCTTGATAAGGTCGTTGGTGAGAGTCGTAGAGGAGGTGAGCACCAGAGATGACAGGGTCGAGAGCGAAGCAGAGAGCACCAGCACTACCAGAAGTCCGATCAGCAGGTTCGGGAGAGCCTGATGAAGGAGAGCCGGTACCATAGTGTCGAAAACAGGCTTGCCGTTCACAGTCTCGATGAAGGCCTTTCCTGATGTGTCGTTAGCGTCAAGTGTGCAGTAGAGCCTGATGAAGCCGCCCATGAAGTAGGAGCCGCCGGCAACTACTAAAGCGAAGAAGGTGGAGATGACAGCGCCCTTCTTGATAGCGTCCTCGTTTTTGATAGCGTAGAACTTCTGGACCATCTGAGGAAGTCCCCAAGTACCCAGAGAGGTCAGCAGAACGACTCCCAGGAGGTTGAGGGGATCGGGCCCGAAGAGGGAGCCCAGAGTGCCTGTGTTGCCCTTATCGTCAGGGATCAAGTTCAGGGCCTCTCTTGCAGTAGAGAAGCCATCCTTCTTCTGGACAGTGAGAGCAACGACAGTTGCGATACCGATCAGCATGATGATGCCCTGGAAGAAATCGTTGAGGGCAGTTGCCTTATATCCGCCGAGAGTTACATAGACCGCAGAGAGCAGGGCCATAAGTACGATTATGATAGTAGCGCCGTTCTCCCCGAGGTCGAAAACCATTCCGAAAAGACGGGAAAGACCGTTGTAAACGGAGGCTGTGTAGGGGATAAGGAAGATGAAAACGATAAGCGCAGATGCAGTTTTCAGCTTGCTGGAGTCAAATCTCTTCCCGAAGTAGTCCGGCATGGTCTTAGCGCCAAGGTGGTTGGTCATAAGACGGGTGCGGCGGCCTAAGAGGAAGAAGGGGATAAGGCTGCCGATGATAGCGTTGCCGATACCCACCCAGCTTGCCGATAGACCGTAGCCCCAGCCGAACTGACCTGCATATCCGATGAAAACGACAGCGGAGAAGTAGGTCGTGCCGTATGAGAAGGCGGTCAGCCATGAGCCGACGTTTCTTCCGCCGAGCATGAAGTCATTGGTTGTCTTTGTGCGCCTTGAGGTGTATACACCGATAGAGACCATTATCAGCACATACAGGACAAGGATCACGATAGTAGCGACTCTTGAGTCCATTGTAAACTCTCCATTCATTTTATTTTGCACAATAAACTTATGCAGCTTTAAATCAATAAAGCGTAGTTACATTATAATACTTTTTCCTGCGAATGTCAAGGGTTTTTTGCAAGTTTTTAAGGTATTTTGGGAGAAACGCTCCGAAGAGCTGCGAACAAATAAAAAAGGCCCGGCAAACAAGTACCGGGCTCTGGCGTCCCAAAGAGGAGTCGAACCTCCGGCCTACTGCTTAGGAGGCAGTCGCTCTATCCAACTGAGCTATTGGGACAACACATATATTCTACCATATTTTGATCGGGATCGCAAGGCCTGAGAGAAATTTTAGATATTTAACTTAAATTCCTACGTTCAGGCTTTTCTTTTACCTTGGATCCTTGCAATTTTCTCTGCGATGTGATATAATAAATCCGTATTTTTTCAAAAGGAGAGTTTTCATGAGCGCTTATGTTAAGTTCAAAAACGTCAGAAAGGTGTACAAGACTGGCGAGGTGGAGATCGAGGCTCTAAAGGACGTCAGCTTCGAGATCGGCAAGGGGGAGTTCTGCGTGATCGTGGGAGCCTCCGGCGCCGGAAAGACCACTATACTCAATATACTCGGCGGAATGGACACCCTCAGCTCCGGAAGCGCAGTTCTTGACGGAACGGAGATCTCCGCCATGAACAAGCGCCAGCTCACGGCATATCGCCGCTATGACGTGGGGTTCGTGTTCCAGTTCTACAACCTTGTGCAGAATTTGACGGCTCTTGAGAACGTGGAGCTGGCTTCGCAGATCTGCCGGGACCCCTTGGACGCAGAAAAGGTGCTGGAGCAGGTAGGCCTTGGTGAGCGCATAAGGAATTTCCCTGCACAGCTCTCAGGCGGCGAGCAGCAGAGAGTTGCCATAGCAAGGGCTCTTGCCAAAAACCCCAAGCTACTGCTTTGTGATGAGCCCACAGGAGCCCTTGACTACAGCACCGGAAAGGCTGTGCTGAAGCTCCTTCAGGACACCTGCCGCAGCACCGGCATGACAGTCGTTGTCATAACCCATAACCAGGCGCTTTCGGCAATGGCTGACCGGATAATAACTGTCAAGAGCGGAACGATCGCCGATATTCGGCTAAACACCGAGATCAAGGACGTTTCGGAGATCGAGTGGTGATCCTATGAAGAAAGCCTTAAGGAAAGCCTCCCTCCGTGAGATAAAGGGCACCTTTGGCCGATTTTTCGCCATTTTTGCCATAATCGCACTTGGCGTGGGATTTTTCACGGGAGTGAGGATCACCACCCCGGCAATGGTCAGCATGATGGACAGCTTCCTCCGAGACAAAAAGCTCTACGACCTGCGCCTTGTCTCGACTCTCGGCTGGGAGGAGGAAGACGTCAGGGAGCTGAAAAGCGCCGCAGGCTGTGAGATAGAGGGCTCTGTGAGCCTTGACGTGGTCTATGAGACACGCTCCGGCAACCAAAGGGTCATGAAGACCCACAGCCTGCCGGAAAGGATCAACGGCCTGATGCTGGTGGAGGGCAGGATGCCGGAGGCTCCCAACGAGTGCATCACCGACAGCAAGGACGGCGGAGCAAAGATCGGGACCGTGTTCAAGGTCAGCTCCGAGAACGAGAAAAAGACCTCAGACCAGCTGAATTTCAGCGAGATAACGGTGGTGGGGATCGCCCATTCCTCCTATTATATCAACTTCGAGCGAGGCTCCACATCTATCGGGAACGGCGAAGTTTCCAGCTTTGTCTACCTTCCAAGGGAGGCCTTCGACACCGACGTTTACACAGAGATCTTCGTGGATCTGGAAAATGACGATGAGATCTACTCCGATGAATATGACGCCGTGATAAAGTCTGAGACCCCAAAGTGGGAGGAACTGGCAGACCTTCAAGCTGAAAAACGCTACCAGAGGCTCCTCTCCAGCGCAAACGATGAGCTGAAGGACGCCCGTCAGGAGCTTGAAGAGAGCCGAGCTGACGGCCAAAAGGAGCTCGACGACTCCAAGGCCGAGCTGGACTCTGCCAAGCAGGATCTGGACGAGGCCAAGGAGAAGCTGGACAGCTCCGCAAAGGATATCGAAAACGGCCAGAAGGAGCTGGACGATGCGAAAGCTAAGCTGGACGACAGCAAGAAGCAGCTCGATGAGTCGGAGAAGAAGCTGTCAGACGGCGAGGCGCAGCTCGCAGAGGGCCAGTCTCAGCTTGACACTGCACGGGCGGAGCTCGACAAGAACGAGGCTGACCTTAGCTCTCAGGAGGAGGCGCTTTCGGCTGCGGAGGATAGTTTTCAGGTGCAGTACGGGCAGCTCCTGCCGATCGTGGATCAGCTCCCGGCAGATCAGCAGAAGGCTATCCTAGCAGGAAAAGCGGAGCTTGACGCCGGCCGTGAGCAGCTTTCGGCCGCTCGGGAGCAGTTAGAGGCCGGAAAAGCAGAGCTTGACTCCCAGCAGCAGGCTCTCGACCAGAGCCGCATTGAGCTCCAGCAGGGCCGGAGCGAATATGAGAACGGGCTGAAAAAATATCAGGACGGCCTAAAGGAATACGAAAGCTCTAAGGCTGAGTTCGACAAGGGCAAAAAGGACTACGATGATGGCTTAAAGGAATATGAGGACGGCCTTAAAGATTACAGCGAAGGCCTGGCAGAGTACGAGGACGGCGCCGCTGAATTCGATGAGAAGATCGCAGACGCCGAGAAGGAGCTGGCTGAGGCCGAGGAAGAGCTCTCAGACATCAAGTCTCCTGACGTTTACGTCCTCGACCGCAACACCAACATCGGCTATGCCTGCTTTGAGAGCGACTCACAGATCGTTGAGCAGGTTGCGAGAGTTTTCCCCATATTTTTCATTCTTGTAGCAGCTCTGGTATGCATGACGACCATGAGCCGAATGGTGGAGGAGCAGCGCACCCAGATCGGCGTGCTGAAGGCTCTGGGCTACTCCGACGGCTCGATCATGGGGAAGTTCATGCTCTACTCAGGCTCAGCGTCGGCGCTTGGCTGCGTGATCGGCTACGCAGTAGGGACCTATCTTTTCCCGGCCATGATCTGGATGACCTACAAGCTGATGTATATCCCTCTGGATATACCCTATATGTTCGACTGGCAGCTCGCTCTGCTCAGCCTTGCAGCGGCCATGATCTGTTCCTTGGGGACCACATGGATCGCCTGCCGTGTGGAGCTGCGTGAGAACTCCGCGGTCCTTATGCGACCGAAGGCTCCCAAGGCCGGTAAGCGAGTGCTTCTGGAGCGGATCCCTTTTATCTGGAACAGGCTCAAGTTCCTCCACAAGGTCTCGATCCGCAATATCCTGCGGTATAAGGGCAGGTTCTTCATGATGATCGTGGGCATAGGAGGCTGTACGGCCCTGCTGCTGACCGGCTTTGGCCTGAGAGACTCAGTTGCCGGCTTTGCGGAGCTCCAATACGGCGAGGTCCAGATCGCTGACGCATCGCTGAACTGCAAGACCGACCCCCAGGGCAAGCTCCCGGAGAAGGTGATCTCGGCCTTAGAGGAGAACAGCTCCGGCTATCTGCCGCTGTATACCGGCTCATGGGACCTGCTCTACGGCAATAAGGTCAAGAGCATCACCCTCATGGCGCCTGAGAGCTGGGAGAATATGGGCACCTTCATGAACTTCCGCACCGTTGAGGGCCAGTCTCTTGCTGCTCCGTCAGAAGGGGAGGCTCTTGTCAGCCACAGCGTAGCAGACCGCTACGGCGCTAAGGTGGGGACCGAGATCGTACTCCGGAACGAAGACCTTGAAGAGCTCCGGCTGACAGTCACCGGGATCTTTGAGAACCACGTCTACAACTACATCTTCGTAAGCTCAGAGACTCTCGAAAACCGGCTCTCTGAGGGCATAAAATACAACAGCGCCTATGTGGTCTTCCCCGAGGGCAGCGATATAACTAAGTCAGCGGCAGAGATCTCGAAGCTCTCTGACGTTACGGGAATGACACTTTTCAGCGACCTGAGCCAGCGTCTTAGCAATATGATGAGCAGCCTTGACTACATCGTCCTGCTGATCATAGTCTGCGCCGCAGGACTGGCATTCGTGGTGATCTACGACCTGACCAACATCAACATCACCGAGCGCACCCGTGAGATCGCAACGATCAAGGTGCTGGGCTTTTTCCGCCGGGAGACCTCGGCCTATGTTCTCCGGGAGAACCTTGTCCTCACCGCCGCAGGAGCTCTTGCAGGGCTTATCCTGGGAGTTTTCCTCCACCGGTTCGTAATGGACCAGATCGTAGTGGATCTGGTGGACTTCCGGGTGAGGGTCCTGCCCTTCAGCTTCGTTTTGAGCATAATACTGACCTTTCTGTTCACCGTGATCGTGGATCTGTTCATGGAGATCAAGCTGGAACGGATCAGTATGGCGGACTCCCTAAAATCAGTAGACTAAAAAAAGCGATGCTCCCCGAATACAGGGGAACATCGCTTGTTTCTTTAGGCATATCTCACGCAGGTCCTCAGCCGATAGCGGCAAAGCCCTGCTTTAGGTCGTCGAGTATATCCTCAACGTTCTCAAGGCCCACAGACAGACGCACAAGTCCGCCGTTTATGCCGGCCGCAACGAGCTGCTCGTCGGTGAGCTGACGGTGAGTTGCGCTTGCCGGTGGAGGACACAGGTCCTGATGTCTGCAACGTGGACCTCGTTGGAGGCCAGCTTCAGAGCGTCCATGAACTTGACGGCAGTGCTCCTGCCGCCCTTGATGACGAAGGAGATGACTCCGCTGCAGCCGTCGGGAAGGTACTTCTGTGCCAGCTCATGATAGGGGCTGCTGGCAAGTCCTGGGTAATTCACTGACTCCACATGGGGCTCAGACTCCAGGAACTCGGAAACGATCTTAGCGTTCTCGCAGTACTGCTTCATCCTGACAGCCAGGGTCTCAAGGCCAAGATTTAGGTAAAATGCAGACTGTGCAGCAGGATAGCAGCCGAAGTCTCTCATGAGCTGCATCCTTGCCTTGACGATGTAAGCAGCCTTGCCGTAGGCCTTGGTGTAGACCGTGCCGTGGTAGCTCTCGTCGGGCTCGGTGAACTCCGGGAACTTCCCATTGGTCCAATCGAAATTACCGCTGTCAACGATAACTCCGCCGCCCTGGACAGCGTGGCCGTCCATGTACTTTGTTGTGGAGTGGACGATGATGTCTGCACCGTACTCAAAGGGACGGCAAAGCACCGGCGTGGGGAAGGTATTGTCGATGATCAGCGGAACGCCGTGTGCATGAGCGATCCGAGCGAATTTCTCGATGTCGAAAACGGTCAGGGCAGGATTTGCCAGAGTCTCGCCGAAAACAGCCTTCGTGTTATCCTTGAAGGCAGCGTTTATCTCCTCCTCAGAGGCCTCAGCATCGACGAAGATGCACTCGATGCCCAGCTTCTTCATTGTGTAGGCGAAGAGGTTGATCGTTCCGCCGTAGATCGTTGCGGCAGAAATGAAGCTGTCGCCGGCCTGGAGGATATTCAGCAGAGACAGCAGCGAGGCAGCCTGTCCGCTGGAGGTACACATCGCAGCGATACCGCCCTCAAGAGCAACGATCTTCTCCTCTACGGCCATTACCGTGGGATTTTCAAAACGGGAGTAGATAAGGCTCTTGGTGGGGTCGTCGAATACAGCGGCAACGTCGTCGGTAGAGTCGTAAACGTAGGTAGTGCTCTGCACGATCGGAACGACTCTGGGTTCAGTGTTCTTAGGCGTATAGCCTGCATGGAGGCATTTTGTTTCGAGCTTCATTGTAGGATTCTCCTTTTAAGAATAATAGTGCGATATAATTATACTATAACTGGCTATAAAAATCAACCCAAGATCTGTCATAATGCTCTATAGTGTGTCGGGAATGGCGGAACTTACCTGTATTTTGTACGAAGTGGAGCTCTATCCCTTGACAACGGGGCGGCGATGTGCTATAATCTTAGCGTAAGATCTGAAAACTTATCCGGAACTGAGGGAAGAGCGGTGCAAATCCGCCGCAGCAGTCACTACCGTAAACGGCCTCTGGCCAAAGTCGGGTCGCTCGCCGGGTATCAGTGGTTTTACGTTTTTGGACAATGAAAAACGTTTACCGGGATCAGGGCTCTCAAAAGGGGCTCTCTTTCGTGCACGCTTTTTCTTGCCTTGCGGAAAAGCGTGTTTTTGTTGTCACATCAAAAATTCAAAGGAGAATGATAACTATGAAAAAGCTCATAAGCACTATCTCTGCAATGGCCCTCATCTGCACAGCGGCCTGCGCTGTAGCTGCCCATGCCGAGGGCGAGGAAAAGACTACCGTCAACGTTACTATCGCTGAGCCCGAGGGAAAGCTGGCTCTGGTACAGGAGAGCGTTGAGGTAACAGATGTAGACGGCGACGGTTCAGTCACCATAAGCGATGCTCTCTACCTTGCTCACGAGGCACAGTTCGAGGGCGGCGCTGCTGCCGGCTATAAGGCTTCTGTCGGACAGTGGGGCCTTGGCCTTGATAAGCTCTGGGGCATCGAGAACGGCGGCAGCTACGGTATCTATGTAAACAATGCAGCTACTCTTATCGGTATCGGCGATACTGTTGCAGACGGCGATAACATTTACGCTTTCGCTTACACAGACCTGCAAAAATGGTCCGACCAGTACAGCTATTTCGACATCACAAGCGATAAGAAGGACCCCGGCGAGTCCATCGACCTGACTCTCAGCAAGGTATCATGGGGAGCCGACGGCGGCACAGTTATTTCTCCTGTAGAGGGCGCTGTCATCACTATCAACGGCGAGGACACCGAGTTCAAGACCGACGCCGAGGGCAAGGTCACCGTTGCTCTTGCAAATGAGGGGGAAAACCTTATCAGCGCAAAGTCTGACAGCGAGATCATCACGCCTCCCTTCGCACTGGTCCAGGTAGGCGATGTACAGGAGCCCACAACTGAGCCCGCCACAGAAGCTCCTACAGAGCCCGAGACTGAGGCTCCCACTGAGGAGGCTGCCACAACTGCCGCTGCAACTACAACAAAGGCTGCCGCTAAGACCACTGCTGCAAGCAAGTCTGACAATGCATCTCCCAAGACAGGCGACGCCGGCACAGGTGCTGCTGTAGCAGTTATCGGAGTTTCCGTTTGCGCAGCATTCGCTCTGAGAAAGAGAAATGAGAAGTAAGGCCATAGCTTCAGCGCTCTGCCTTTTCATCGCCCTGCTGATCCCCCTGAGCTTCGTGCCGATGTGGGCAGCCGGGGAGTACTATACCGTCGATGAGGTCAACGGCTTTATCGACGGTATAGTCGCATATAAGCTCGGCGGAACGGGCTCGGCTGACGTTCAGGACTGGATAGACGGAGCTCTCTCCGGTACCGCCGGACAGGGCTCGGAGTGGTACATCATCGGCCTGAGCCAAAGCGGATACAGCTCCTTTTCCGGCTATGAGGAGGCTCTGAAGGGCTATCTTTCGTCAAATGACGTTGCCTCAGCCACTTCAAGGGAGAAATTCTCGCTGACGCTCTCAGCAGCCGGCAGCTCGGATAAGTACATCTCTGATATACTTGACAGCTCTATCGGACAGCAGGGGATCATGAGCTGGGTCTATGGCCTCCATGTGCTCAATAACGGCTATACCTGCCAGAGCTACGATACCGGATCCTGTGTTTCGGCACTTCTGTCTATGCAGTGCGCAGACGGCGGCTGGTCGATATTCGGCGACGCAGGAGACGTTGACGTTACTGCCATGGTGATCCAGGCCCTTGCGCCCCACTATCCCTACAGCAGCGATGTCCAGTATGCGGTGGACAGCGGCCTTGATCTCCTGTCTGAGCTGCAAAAGGAGGACGGCGGCTATGAGAGCTTCGGCACGCCAAATCCTGAGAGCGCTGCACAGGTCCTGGTGGCTCTGTCGTCCCTTGGTATCGACTGCCAGCAGGACGACCGCTTTATCAAGAACGACTGCACCCTGATCGACGGTATCGTGAAGTTCCAGCTCTCGGACGGCAGCTTCTGCCACAGTCTCGGCGGAGGCTTTAATGAGTCCGCTACGACCCAGTCCTTCTACTCGCTCATCGCCTACAGGAGAGCACTCTACGGGCAGGGCCCGCTGTTCGTTCTGGACAACGCCCGGCCGGTGGAGGAGCCTACCTCTCCTCAGGAGGCCCCCTCAAAGCCCGGCGATGAAGGCGGCGATGAGAGCAGCTCCTCTGAGGATCCTGATGACGAGGGCGGTATGCCCGAGGACGGCGGCCTCAGCGAAATGGGCGTCAGACCGGGGGTCCACCACGTCGTTCCCAACGGCGGCCGCACGACTGCTCCGTTCAAGTCCGGGAGCATAACTACTCTCACAACTGCCGCTCCAACAGCTACAGTCTCTGCGCAGCAGTCAGAAAGTGCCTCCGGCAGCACGCTGAGTTCTCTGGAAATGGACAATTCCACCGCAACGGTGGCTATAAAGGCTCAGGGTAAGGAGAAGCTGTCCTCGGCCAAAAAGGGCAGCTATAAGCCGAAGGTGATCCTGATCATCATCGGCGCAGGACTGCTGCTCTCGCTGATAATTTTCGCCCTGGGAAAGCGGAACTACAAAAACTTCATCTTCGTGGGACTGGCTGTGGCTGCGGCTGTGGCTATCGTCCTGCTGACCGATATAAAGTCTCCCGAGGACTATTACAGCGGAGAGGCTGTACATAAGGAGAACGCCATAGGTACGGTCACTCTCGAGATCCGCTGCGATACGGCGGTGGGAAAGCTGGAGGCTGACTATATCCCGGAGGACGGCACCGTCCTTCCTGTGACTGCATTTGAGATCGCTGACGGAGATACGGTCTTCGATATCCTCATGGAGGCCGCTCAGACCTACAGCATACAGGTGGAGAACACCGGAAGCTCCGCAAATGCCCACGGAATGGTCTATATCGCCGGGATAAACTATCTCTACGAGTACGCTCTGGGCGACCTGTCAGGCTGGGTATATCATGTCAACGGTATCTCGCCCTCAAGAGGCTGCGGAGACTACGTCCTCAGCGACGGCGACGTGATACAGTGGCTCTACACCTGCGACCTTGGCAGAGATCTGAACGAGGTGTATGAGGAATGAGGAGCTTTTCCGACTACCACCCGATCGTGATCGCAGTCTGGTTCTTCAGCGTCACAGGAGTGGCCATGTTCTGCAACTATCCTCCGCTAATGGCGATCGCTCTCTGCGGAGGAGTTGCCTTTTTTGCGATGAAGAACGGCGCCTCCCACGGCCGGACACACCTTTATTTCTGGCTGCTGTTCCTTGTACTGGCACTGATAAACCCACTGATCTCCCACAACGGACGGACCGTCCTCTTTGTGATCGACAACAGCCCCATAACGCTGGAGGCCCTTCTCTACGGCCTAAATTCGGCTGCAATGATCGTAGGAGTGCTGTATTTCTTCCGCTCCTTCACCCAGATCATGACCAGCGAGAAGCTCCTGTGCATAACGGGGGCTCTCTCTCCGAAGCTGTCGCTGGTCCTTTCCATGGCGCTCAGGTCAGTGCCTATGTTCAGCAAGCATTGGCGGAAGATCGCCGACTCTCAGAAGGCCATGGGGCTTTTCTGCGAGGATAATATCATCGACGACATTCGTGGGAGAATGAGGATCTTTTCGATCCTGATCACTTGGGCTCTGGAAAACGGCATAGTCACTGCAGACAGCATGGCTGCAAGGGGCTACGGCACCGGCAAAAGGACCCAAATGAGGCGAGTGGCCTTCTTTGCGGCGGACTGGATCTTTCTCCTTCTGACCGCAGCTCTGGTGAGCCTGTGCGCCGCCGCAGTCGGGACAGGCTGCCTGAGCTTTGAATTTTATCCGGAGATCTCGGCCTCCTCGCTGGGAGCTCTTGGTATCGCAGGGATCTGCGCATATGCAGCGCTGGTCATGCTGCCTATCATCAATGAAATGGGGGTGAAGCTGAAATGGAGATACTTGATGTCAGAGATCTGAGCTTCACCTATCCCTTGTGCGATGAGGCAGCTGTCTCAGGGGTCTCGTTTTCGGTGGAAAAGGGTTCGTTCAGCGTCCTCTGCGGAGCTACAGGTAGCGGAAAATCCACCCTTCTCCGCCTTCTCAAAAGGGAGCTCTCTCCTCTTGGGGAGGTAAAGGGCAGCGTCAGCTTTTGCGGCAGGCCCCTTTCCGACCTCGACGAGAGGACCTCAGCTGCGGCTATCGGTTTTGTGATGCAGCAGCCTGAGCAGCAGATCGTCACCGATAAGGTCTGGCACGAGCTGGCCTTCGGTCTTGAAAACATGGGCGTTCCTCCGGCAGAGATCTCACGCAGGACAGCCGAGGTAGCCAGCTTCTTCGGGATCGGTCCTTGGTACGAAAAGGAGACCTCACAGCTCTCCGGCGGCCAGAAGCAGCTCCTCTCCCTTGCGTCGGTGCTTGCCATGCAGCCGGAGCTCCTGATCCTTGACGAGCCCACGGCACAGCTCGACCCGATCGCCGCCTCAGAGTTCATAGCTGCCCTGAAAAAGCTCAACAGCGAGCTGGGCCTGACCATTATTTTGGCAGAGCACCGGCTGGAGGAGGTAGTCCCGATCTGCGACAGACTGCTGATCATGGAGAAGGGGAGCCTCATCGCCGACGGACCGCCCAGAGAGGTGATCTCCGGGCTGAAAGACAGACCTCAGATCCTCTGCGGTATGCCGGCAGCCTCACGGCTCTTCACTGAGCTGGGAGGAACAGGGGAGTGCCCTCTGACCATAAGGGAGGGCCGGCGCTTTCTGGAGACCTCAGTTGACACAAGGATCCGCACTTTGGATCGGCAGGCGAGCCCTTCCCCTAAGGAGGCGGCTCTGGAATTTTCCAGCGTTTTCTTCCGCTACAGCAAGAACTCACCGGACGTGCTCTGCGGCCTTGACCTAACGGTCCATACCGGAGAGATCCTGTGTATCCTTGGCGGCAACGGTTCCGGAAAGACCACATCGCTGGCCGCCGCCGCCGGCCTGCTGAAGCCCTATGCCGGCAGTATCCGGGTCTTCGGGAAAAAGCTGAAGGACTACAAAAACCGCAGCCTCTACAAGAATTGCCTTGCCATGCTTCCTCAGGACGTTCAGACCGTATTTCTGAAGAACACCCTCCGTGAGGAGCTTTCGGAGTGCGGGTGCGACCCAGCGGAGCTGCCTTATGATCTTAGTCACCTTCTGGACAAGCACCCCTACGACCTTTCCGGCGGTGAGCAGCAGCTCGCAGCTCTTGCGAAGGTCCTTGCCGCAAAGCCAAGGCTGCTCCTTCTGGACGAGCCAACAAAGGGCCTTGATCCGGCTTCAAAGCAGAAGATCATGGCTGTCGTTCGGCAGCTAAAGGACAGCGGCGTTACGGTGTGTATCGTGACTCACGATGTGGAATTTGCCGCTTCTTGTGCAGACCGGTGCGCTATGTTCTTCGGCGGGAGGATCGTTTCTCAGGCTCCGCCCAACAGCTTTTTCTCGGCAAATACCTTCTACACCACCGCCGTTAGCCGCATGACCCGGGGGATCTTCGACAATGCAGTCACCCTTGCAGACGCTCTGGAACTCTGCCGGAAGAATGGAGGTGCCTCATGGTCCTGATCCGCAGCCGCACAGCCAGAAGCGTGATAAAAGTGGCGGTGCCCTTTCTGATACTTCCGGTACTGACGATCGCCGGAGCCCTGATCTTCGACCAAAAAAAACACATCATCATTTCCCTTTCAGTGGCAGTTTTCGCATTGCTGCTCTTTGCGGCCGGCTTTGAAAAGCGCTCCACCGGCACCCGGAGAATGGTGATCGTTGCGGTCATGACGGCCCTTTGCTTTGCCGGAAGGTTCATCCCGTTCCTCAAGCCTATAATGGCCCTGACGATCATTTCTGCCCTGTATTTAGGGGGAGAAGCCGGTTTCCTGGTGGGAGCCTTAGCCGCCGTCCTGTCTAATTTCTACTTCGGCCAAGGCCCGTGGACAGCCTTTCAGATGCTGGCATGGGGCTTCTCCGGACTTTTTGCAGGCTTTTTTGCTGAGCACCTTAAAAAAAGCAAGGCCCTCCTCCTCATCTACGGAGCCCTTTCCGGGATCCTCTACTCCTGGATCATGGACATCTGGACAGTCCTCTGGTACAACGAGGGCTTCAGCTTAAAGTTCTACCTCAGCACTCTGACCACCGCCATACCCTATACCCTGTCGTATATGGTGTCGAACGTGCTGTTCCTCCTGCTGCTGAGCAAACCGATCGGCGATAAGCTGGGCAGGATCAAGATCAAATACGGCGTTTAGGCCGAACGCAGACTTTTCATCACATAGGAGACAGTGATATGGAATTTTACGAAGCAGTAAACAGCAGAAGGACAGTCCGGGAGTTCCAGGACGAGCCCATTTCCACAGAAGTGCTGGAGAGGATCGTTTCCTCCGCCTTCAAAGCTCCAACCAACGACCACATGAGAGACTGGCATTATGTCATAATAAGGGACAAGAAGACTGCGGCAAAGCTGCTGGACATTATCCCGAAGGGGATCTCCGATGAGGACATGGACCGTCTGATCAGAGACTGGGACCTGAGCGACAGCCTACAGCAGGAATGCTACCGCAGCGCCGTTCCCAAGCAGTACAGGATGCTCTTTGAGGCCTCGGCGGTCATTATCCCTCTTCTAAAGCAGAAGACCGACGTCCTGCACCCTGAGAACATCTCACATCTGAACGGTTTTGCCTCGATCTGGTGCAGTATCGAGAACCTTTTCCTTGCGGCAGCCGCAGAGGGATACGCCTGCAATTTAAGGGTCCCTCTGGGTAACGAGGCTGAATACGCAAAGGAAGTGATCGGAGCTCCGGAGGATCACCTTATGCCCTGCTTTATCGGCATCGGAAGGCCGAAAAAAGATCTCGTCCCGGTAAAACAAAAGCCGATAAGCCTAAAGGAACGGATCCACTGGGAGAAATTCTGACCATTCCGCTCAAAAGCCCCGAGGCGGCCCTCTGATGTCTCGGGGCTCTTATCATGCCGGAGCCGCTGTTTTACGCCGCAAAGGAAAATAATTCCCCTCCGCCGTTGCATTTTTCCTGAAAATATGATATAATGGTACTATATGATTTTAGAGGTGAACATCATTTTATGGATCTTGAAGCGATCGACAGGGATCATTACTACGACGGCCCGCTGGGGGCAGAATACTCAAAGGACAGGACAGTTTTCAGAGTCTGGGCGCCCTGCGCTGAGGAGGCAGTCCTGAAACTCTATCCTGACTGCGTTACATGGGAGCCTTCGCTGGTCTGTCCCATGACGAACGATAACGGCGTCTGGGAGGCCGAGGCTGAGGGCGACCTCCACGGCGTGTATTACTCTTACACGATCACCCACAACGGCGTTGCCAGGGAAACTATCGACATCTACGCCAAGTCCTCGGGAGTCAACGGCTACCGTGGAATGGTGCTGGACTTCTCACGCACGGATCCTGAGGGCTGGGCGGAGTCCAAAAGAGTGGAGCTCAAAAGCTACACCGATGCCGTGATCTACGAGCTCCATGTCAGGGATTACTCCTCCGATATGAGCGGAAATTTCGTCAATAGAGGGAAATTCCTGGCATTTACCGAGGAGAACGTGACCAACAGCTTCGGCGACATTATCGGCCTAGACCACATCGCCTCTCTGGGAGCTACTCATATCCACCTGCTGCCGGTCTTCGATTTCGAGACAGTTGACGAGGGCAGCGACCACCCGGCCTATAACTGGGGCTACGACCCGATGAACTACAACGCTCTGGAGGGCAGCTACTCTTCTAATTCCTTTGACGGCTCTGCAAGAGTCAGGGAGTTCAAGGAGCTGGTCATGGCGGCTCACAAAAGGGGGCTTGGAGTGATCATGGACGTGGTGTACAACCACACCTATTCCACCGACCATTCCTGCTTCACAAAGACCTTCCCGGAGTATTACTACCGCCACGCAAACGGCGGCTATTCCAACGGCTCAGGCTGCGGCAACGAGTTCGCCTCCGAGCGAAAAATGGCCAGCCGATACATCATCGACAGCCTCTGCTGGCTCTGCACTGAGTACAAGCTGGACGGCTTCCGCTTCGACCTTATGGGACTTCTTGACATAGAGACGATCAACGAGGCTGCCCGGAGGCTCCGGCAGATCGACCCGGACATCATCCTCTACGGAGAGGGCTGGACAGGGGGAGCTTCTCCTCTTGACGAGAGCCTGAGGGCCGTCCGGGGCAACGTCAGGAAGATCCCGGAGTACGCTGTTTTCTCCGATGAGTTCAGGGACATCGTCAAGGGCAACGTTTTCGACGAGCGCAACACAGGCTTCATAAACGGCGGACACGGCTGGTCGGGGGAGGCTGTCAGGACCGCAATGTGCGGGGGAGTATACCACCCTCAGCTCCACCGGGAGCTTGCACACTGCCTTACAGATTCGCCCTGCCAGACCGTCAATTATGTGGAGGCCCACGACAATCTCACCTTCCACGACAAGCTGAGGCTGTCCATGCCCTCAGCCTCTGAGCACGAGATCATGACCACCGATAAGCTGGGAGCCGCACTGGTCTTCCTTTCTCAGGGGATCCCCTTTATCCAAGCCGGACAGGAGTTCCTCCGCAGCAAGCCTCTGCCTCACGGCGGATTTGAGCACAACAGCTACAATTCTCCCGACAGCATAAACAGCATCAAGTGGAACCAGCTCCGGGCAAACCGCCAGCTTGCGCTCTACTATAAGGGGCTGATCGCGATCAGGAAGAAGTTCCCGGAATTTCGCCTGAGCACCGGCGATGAGATCCGCAGCCAGGTCTCCTTCGAGGACCTTGGAGAGGGCGCATTTATCGCAAGGATCGGCCGCTTCATACTTGTGGTGGATCCCTTCTGGCACGAGATCAGGTTCAAGGCCAGCGGAATGGTCTACGCCGACAAGGACAACGCCTCCGACGAGCCGCTTTACCGAGTTTCCGGAGACGTAGCCTGCCGAAGAAGGTCCATAATGCTTATCATGGACGACGAAAAGGTAAAATAAAGAGCAATGCCCGAGAGCCGCATTTTTCGCAGCTCCCGGGCATTTTTTAGTTGTATCTGGACCAGGTGTTGGTCGCTATATCGTAGGACCAAACATCGCTTAGGCCGTACCTGTCGATCCATTCGCCCATGCCCTTGGAGTATTCCTCCTGGCCGTGAACAGGGCTCATGTTGGACCATTCCGGCGGAAACTGTCCTGAGTGGCCGTTTATGCACCAAATGTCGTACTTGTACGCTATCTCCCAGGCAGTTAGCTGGTAGTCCTTGTCGTCAGTGAGAGTTTTCTCCTCGGCAGAGTCTGTGATGAACATGATCTTACATTCAGCCGGAGGAGGAGCAGCAGCCTCGGTGATCTTGACAGCGTCGTGAATGTTCCAAAGGCTCCTTGCGCCCACAGAGAGCGTGTTCTCCACGATCAGCCAAAGGGAGAGGGCCGCTAGTAGGAGAGCCTTGTTCCTTCTGCGCATTTTGATCTTAGGAACGGCCCTGTCGATGAAGACAGCCGTCAGGATCCCCACAGGAAGGGTCAGGAACATATTGAAGCGGGATACAGCACGAAGTCCGGAGGCTCCGGGCACATAGTAGAAGAAGAACTTCCAGATGCTGTGTCCGTGGAATTTCAGTATCGATATGAAGCAGCAGAGGACTCCCAGTGCAGCCGCCCAGTAAAGTGCCTCAGTGAAGTCAGCGGCCTTTGCACGCTTGTCAAGCCTTTTGGGAGCAGTCACCTTGAGATAGACCACCCCAGCGATGAACAGCATCATCGTAACAAGAGGGAAGCCTGTCCTGAGCTCACCGGCATAGTAACCGGACAGCTTGAAATAAGGCCCCTGCATGAAGGCTCCGTAAACGATATTGAATGGACCGACGTTGAAATAATCCCTCCAAGTGGGCAGAGTGAGGAAAACAACGTCCCAGTCCCAGCCGCCGCTCTGCCTGAGAGTAGGCAGGTAGATCTTGATAAAGGGCGCCATGATCCCGCAGCCGAAAACGACGTAGAGGATCGTCTCGCCGATATGCTTTCTGATGAAGCCGCCTATCGCCCTGAACGGGTGAGCCTTCCTGCGGCAGAGAACGATCAGATAGCAGATCACTGTGAAGACCGCAAAAAGCAGGAAGTAGTAGGCATTGTAGAAGCTGGTGTAGAAGACCAGCGCAAGAACGGATATAGCTCCTAGACCGCCGATGATCCGCTTTTTACGGCTGTGGCTGATGTTTGCGAAGAAGGTCCACAGAAGCAGGAACATCAGAGGGAAAAGGCATACCGCCAGCATCTGGTTGTGCCAGGTTTTGGTGGAAAGAGAACTGGCATAGCAGAAAACGATAGTACCGATGACCGTTGCATAGGGCTTCAGCTTCATTTTCTTGTCAAGAAAAGCAACAGTCGAGGCGGTTCCGGTCAGGTGGATCAGAATCAGCCCGATCTTGTTTGCAAGGAACATCGAGGCTCCCATAGCACGCAGGATACAGAAGGGTATCGCAAGGGCCAGCAGCATATCGGAGTAGGAGATCGTGTTGGTCACTGGGTAGAAGCACCTCAGGTCAGTGAAGCTCTCCTGTCCCTGCAAAAAGCGGTAGTAGTGCTCAAGGATCAGGTCGATGTAACGGGCGTCGCCGTTGCTGCCGATCAAGTTGTCATTTGTGAGGATATTGCGGAAGAACAGCACCTCGATCAAGGCTACGAAGGCTGCGAAAAACAGTGTCTTCAGCAAAAAGCTGCGTTTCTTTTTTGTCATGATCTTCTCCTGTATAATATTTTTGATATGCAGGCAGCAGATCGAAGATCTGCGTATCTGCAAGGGCTTTCAGATATTATACCACATTATTCTGAGAAATGCAAGGCGGAACACTCGAAAGAAGGCCTCCTCAAACTGCACGATCTTCCCGGTGGAAATGGGAATGATCGTATATATTTCGCTGATTTTGTCAAACGCTCTTGAAATCGGCAGGCTAAAGGCGTATAATTGAAAAGTTGAAATAATGAACAAGGAGAAGGATATGGAACAGAAAGCTGTAAAGCCTACCGAAACGAAGCTGAAACCGAAGCTGTTCTCGGTAATGAAGACCTACACCAAGGAGCAGTTTATCAAGGACGTCATCGCAGGAGTTATCGTTGCGATAATCGCACTTCCACTGTCTATCGCACTGGCGCTGGCCTCAGGAGTCGACCCGGAAAAGGGCCTGTATACCGCAATAGTAGCAGGCTTCATCGTGTCATTTTTGGGAGGCAGCCGTGTACAGATCGCCGGGCCCACCGCCGCCTTTGCCACGATCGTAGCCGGGATCGTTGCCACAGAGCACATGGACGGCCTCATCATTTCCACAGTCATGGCCGGTATCATCCTTGTGATCATGGGACTTTGCCGGTTCGGAGCCTTTATCAAGTACATCCCCGGGACCATAACCTCCGGCTTTACCTTCGGTATCGCCGTGACTATCGTCATCGGTCAGGTCAAGGACTTCTTAGGCCTGACCTTCAAAAACGCACCTATCGAGACTATCGACAAGCTCAAGGAGATCGGCTTGTGTATCGGAACGATCAACTGGCAGGCCCTTGCTGTCGGAGTTCTCTCGCTGGCCATACTTATTTTCTGGCCAAAGAAGCTGGAGAAGATCCCGGCCTCTCTGGTCGCAGTCGTAGTCTGTTCCGTGCTGGTCCAGCTCACCGGCATGGAGGTCAACACGATCGGCAAGCTCTACACGATCTCTGATTCCCTGCCGCACCTTACAGTGCCTGAGCTGAGCTTCCAGAAGATCAGGGCCCTGCTGCCCAACGCCTTCACGATCGCTATCCTGGCAGCGGTTGAGTCTCTGCTCTCCTGCGTCGTTGCTGACGGAATGATCGGTTCAAAGCACCGCTCGAATATGGAGCTGGTAGCACAGGGCGCAGCAAATATCGGCTCCGCACTGTTCGGAGGTATCCCTGCGACAGGAGCTATCGCCCGTACAGCCGCAAACGTGAAGAACGGCGGCCGCACTCCTATCGCCGGAATGGTTCACTCCGTGGTAGTGCTGATCACGCTGGTGGCACTTATGAAGTATGCCCAGTATATCCCCATGCCAACGATCGCAGCGATCCTGTTCATCGTTGCCTACAATATGTGCGGCTGGAGGAATATCCGTAACACAGTGAAAACAGCACCTAAGAGCGACATCGCAGTCCTCTTCACGACACTGATCCTCACTGTAGTCTTCGACCTTGTGGTAGCTATCGGCGTGGGCATGGTAATGGCAGCTCTGCTGTTCATGAAGAGAATGGCAGACGTTACCGAGGCCCATGCTTGGATAGACATCGATGACGAGGACACAGATCCCGACAACATCGCATTGAAGAAGATCCCCAGTAATACGAGGGTCTTCGAGATAAACGGCCCCATGTTCTTTGCGGCCTCGGACAAGTACCGCTATATGCTGAGCGATAAGGGCATCGACGTGCTGGTGATCCGTATGAGGAACGTCCCGGCAGTTGACGCCGCCGGAGTTGAGACCCTCATGAGGATCGTCAAGCGCTGTCAGCGCCACGGCGTGAAGGTGGTCTTTTCCCACGTCAACGACCAGCCCATGCAGATCATGGAGAAGGCAGGCTTCATCGAGCTCGTCGGACAGGAGAATTTCTGCGACCACATCGATACAGCTCTCGCCCGTGCTCAGGTGATCGAGGACCAGATCCAGCCCATAAAGGCTTAAAACTCACAGCCCCGGAGCTCCCGGGGCTTTTGCTATAGAAAAAGGCTATTTTTCGCCATAGAAAGAAAGTATTTTACAAACGCCGCTTCCTATGTTATGATAACTGTAACTATAAAAAGGAGGCGGATAGCCATGAAAACGGAAGTTATAGTCAAGGTAAGAGACAGGATCGGTGTGGTCAATGAGGTCAGCGGAACGATCAGCAGACTGGGCATCGCGATCCTCCGCCACGGCGCAAGGGTTAGCACGGACCGCAGCGGAACGGCTGTTTCCACCTTCCATGCGGAGCTCGACACGGACAGCTCGGCCCAGCTCCTGACCCTGCGGAGGAAGTGCCAGAGGATCAAGGGCTTCATCAGCTTCACCGAGCAATGATCAAAACAGTTAAATAATTCATCCGTCTTGACTTTTGCCATTTAAAGTGATATAATAATATTATCACTTTAGAAAGGCGTGTTTTGATGAAGATCCTCGTTGTCGGACTTGGTCTTATCGGCGGATCCCTCTGCCGGGCCATGAAAAAATACACTTCACATACAGTTGTCGGCTCAGACATAAACAAGGACATTGAATTCGCTGCGATGCGAGATGTGGCCATAGATGAGGCCTTTGACGGAGACTATTCCGGCTTCGACCTTGTCATCGCTGCTCTTTTCCCGGAGGCCAGCGAACGGTTTTTCCGGGGAAATATCGAGAAATTCAGCAAGGGCACCCTCCTTACTGACGTGTGCGGCATAAAGGGAGGCTTTTCAAGGCGGCTGGAAACTCTTGCACAGGAGAACGGCCTGAGCTATGTGGGGCTCCACCCCATGGCAGGCAAGGAGTTCGGCGGCTATCAGAACAGCTTTGCCGACCTTTTCCAGAAGGCCAACTTCATAATCGCTGCAACTGAGAACAGCCGTAAGGCCGATGTGGAGCTCCTAAGGAGCCTTGCAACTGAGATCGGTGCCGGAAAGATCGTCGTGACCTCGCCGGAGGACCACGACAGGATGATCGCCTATACCTCTCAGCTTGCACATATCGTTTCCAGCGCCTACGTCAAGAGCCCGGAGCTGAAGCTGGAATGCGGCTTCAGCGGCGGCAGCTTTCAGGATATGACCCGTATCGCTACTATGAACGAGCGTATGTGGACGGATCTTTTCATGCAGAACAGGGAAAATCTGCTCTTCGAGCTGGAAACTCTGATCAGCAATCTCAATAAGTACAGCGATGCCCTTCGGAACGGCGACTCAGCCGAAATGGAGGCCCTTATCGCCGAGGGCAGACAGCTCAAGGAGGACAATCTCCGTCACCGTGTGGGCCAGCCCAACTGAAATTATGCCGCAGAAGCTCTCTGCGGCTGTTTTTTTGCACAGATCTGGGAGCCTATATTTGTTCATTTCTACAAAGTTCGCTTCTCTGTGCAACAAGGACCAGAGTTTTCAACACTATTTTGAAAAGGAGGGATCACTGTGAAAAAAACAGCATTATTACTTTCAGTCCTGATGCTGACCGGCTGCGGTGCTGCACCTGAGATAAGCGACGAGGAGCCGGATACAGAGCCTAACATCTACCACGACCAGTTCCTGTACGGCCCCTATATCGACGCAAATAACGTGGGACACCACAAGTCCAACAAAATGAAGATCGACGATGAGTTCGTAAAAGTGGGGGTCTCTTTTATACAGCAGGAGACATTTCCTGACAACACCGAGGGCGGGAACGAGTTCTCCAAGTGCTACCTGAGCGATGTGTTCCTGGAGAAGTTCTACGGCATCGAGACCAAGACCACCGACAGCGCCTGCGCCTTTGACATCGGCCATATGCACTATACTGTCGCTGACGGCTTTATCACCGGCGAGAGCGAGCTCTTTGGCCAGAAGCTCTACACGGCCTGAGACTGCTTTTCCACAGACGGCTATTTCTACATGGCTGAGGAGCCCTTTCGTGATATACTCAGCCTGCGAAGGGTCCTCGGCTATCAGAAGGAGGGTGCGGAGAACACCAAATGTTTCCTGAATTACGGCTCATACATCGCATACACGAAGCCGGATCCGGCCTATCTCTACAACGACGGGTCCTTTCTGCGAACTATGACCTATACTGACGGAGAGGTCCTTGACGGCCTTGATGCCCAGCCCTTCGACGTGACTCTAAAGGGAGAGTACGTTTACCGGGTCTATGACCCGACAGCAAAGATCTATATCCAGCGTGACGGCAAGTTCTATGAGCTTAGCTGCTCTTCCTCAGAGCCCGTATATTATCCGGAATGATCCTCCTTGACAGACTGGCGGCAATGGGGTATAATAGATTTAGGCAGCATCGCTGCGCTATCAATGAAAATGGAGGATCATATCATGAATGCTGACAGACGCAAGGTCGTTTTGATAGGAACAGGAATGGTCGGCATGAGCTTTGCCTATGCTCTGGTAAATCAGGGCGGTATCTGCAACGAGCTCGTGCTCATCGACGTGAACAAAGAGCGTGCAAATGGCGAGGCCATGGACCTGAACCACGGTCTGGCCTTCGCAAAATCCAATATGAAGATCTATGCCGGAGACTACAAGGACTGCAAGGACGCCGACATCATCGTTATCGCAGCCGGTGTCGCTCAGAAGGAGGGCGAGACCCGTCTTGACCTTCTCCAGCGCAACACAGAGGTCTTCCGGTCCATAATCTTGCCCGTTGTCAAGTCAGGCTTTGACGGGATCTTCCTTGTGGCAACTAACCCTGTTGACATCATGACCAGGGTCACATACGAGCTCTCACGCTTCGGCGCCTCGAGAGTCATCGGCACCGGCACTTCCCTTGATACCGCCCGTCTGCGCTATCTTTTGGGAGACTATTTCACCGTTGACCCGAAGAATATCCACGCCTATGTTATCGGTGAGCACGGCGACAGCGAGTTCGTGCCGCTGTCTCAGGTAATGTTCGCAACTAAGCAGGTCACTGAGATCCTTGAGGACGACAGGAACGACTACAATCTGGAGGATATGTCCAAGATCGAGGAGCAGGTCCGCACTGCCGCATACAAGATCATCGAGGCGAAGCGTGCCACCTACTACGGTATCGGAATGGCTATAACCCGTATCGTCAAGGCTATCCTCGGGGACGAGAACAGCGTTCTGACGGTCTCTGCAAAGCTCTGCGGCGAGTACGACAGCAGGAACGTTTTTATCGGAGTTCCCTGTATAATCGGCAGGAACGGCATCAAGGAGATCGTGGAGCTCTCACTTACAGACGAGGAGAAGGAGAAGTTCCGTGCCTCGGCCGAGGTCCTTGAGAGCAGCTTTGACGGCTTGAAGCTGTGATAAAAAATGAGCTGTCTGTACATGGAGCAGGCAGCTTTTTTGCACCCTAAAGTTGACAACAGGGGAGTTCTGTAGTAAAATAATGATATGCTGCGATGAGCAGAAAAAACACGCTGTAAAGAGGAATTATCATGCATAAGGAATTTTTGATGGGAAATGCGGCCATCGCCCGGGGAGCTATCGCTGCGGGACTAAATGTTGTCTCCGGCTATCCGGGAACGCCCTCCACTGAGGTGCTGGAAACGGCTGCAAAAAGCAATAATGGCTCTCTTTATGTGGAGTGGTCGGTGAACGAGAAGGCCGCTCTGGAGCTGGGAGCAGGAGCTGCGTACTGCGGCGCCCGCTCGATGGTGACCATGAAGCAGGTGGGACTGAACGTGGCCTCTGATCCGCTGATGAGCCTTGCCTACATAGGCGTTAAAGGCGGTATGGTGATCCTTGTGGCGGACGACCCGGGACCGATCTCCTCTCAGACCGAGCAGGACACCCGGCATTTCGCCTCATACTCAAAGCTGCCCTGCTTTGACCCCTCCTCAGTCCAGGAGGCCTACGACATGATCCAGGAGGCCTTTGAGTTCTCCGAAAAATACAGAACTCCCGTTCTTTTCAGACCGACAACGAGAGTCTGTCACGGCTACGCTTCCATCGAGGTCAAGGACCCTTCCGAGCATAAGGTCAATGAGCCGGAGGGCTTCGTGAAGGACTCCTCGAAATGGGTGATCTTTCCAAGGCTCTCATACAACGCCCATATCCATATCGAGGAGCGGAACGCCGAGCTCTCAAAGGTCTTTTCCGAGTACGGCAGGAACCTCATCGTCCCGGCAAAGAGCTCTGGGATCCGCAAGGCGGTAGCAACTCACGGCATCAGCTATACCTATGTCATGGAGGCTCTCCGCCGGGAGGACGCTCCGTCCGTTCTGAAGGTCTCGACGCCCTTCCCGTTCCCGGAGCAGCTCGCTGTTGAGTTCCTAAAGGACAAGGACGAGGTGCTCTGCGTGGAGGAGCTCGACCCGATCATCGAGAGAGAGCTGACCTACATCTGCGGAAAATATCAGCTCCCGGTGAAGATCCGTGGAAAGCTGACCCACGATGTAAAGACCGCCGGAGAGAACACCTGTGCTAGTGTCTCTGCCAATATTTCGGCATTTATGGGCTGGGAGCTCCCGGAAAAGGCCGCTCAGGAGGAGCCGCCGACTCTCCCGGTAAGGCCCCCTGTGCTCTGTGCAGGCTGTCCTCACAGAGCCTCGTTCTTCGCCGTAAAGGAAGCCATGAAGGGCAAGAAGAGCGTTTTCTGCGGAGACATCGGCTGTTATACCCTCGGCAACGCAATGCCCCTCGACATGGTGGATACCTGTCTCTGCATGGGCGCCGGAGTGAACATAACTCAGGGCATCGGCAAGATCGAGCCGGATACGAACTGCTTCGCCTTTGTGGGAGACTCCACATTTTTCGCCTCGGCCATTACCGGAGCTGTCAATGCGGTCTATAATCAGGCGGACATGACCCTTGTGGTCCTTGACAACTCCACTACTGCAATGACCGGCCACCAGCCTCACCCCGGCACCGGCCGCACAATGATGGGGCAGGTGGTGGATAAGGTCAGCATACAGGAGGTCCTCAGGGGCGTCGGCGTAAAGACCGTAGAGACCGTAGATCCTCTTGAGCTGGACAAGGCGATCGCCTGTGTCAAGCGAGTTTCCGCTGAAAAGGGCGTCAAGGCGATCGTTTTCAAGTCGCCCTGCGCTGTGCTGATCAAGGGCAAGTCTCCGGCGGTCATCGACAGCGGAAAGTGTACGGGCTGCAAGAGATGCATAAATACGCTGGGCTGTCCGGGGATCGTTATGCGTGACGGAAGGCCGGCTATCGAGAGCTCGCTGTGTACCGGCTGTGGGCTTTGCTCCCAGGTATGTCCTTTTGATGCGATCGGAGGTGGAGAAAATGCAGACTAATATCCTTATTTGCGGAGTTGGAGGCCAGGGCATCGTCCTCGCCTCAAAGCTCATAGCAGCCACCGCAATGGAGCACGATATCCCTGTTATGAGCGCAGAGACTATCGGCATGGCTCAGAAGGGCGGAAGCGTTTTCAGCTTCCTGAGACTGGGCGAGGACATATACTGTCCCATGTTCCCGGAGGGCAGCGCTGACATCATCATCGGATTCGAGCCGGCAGAAGCGGTCCGAATGCTGCCTTACCTGAAAAAGGGCGGACAGGTAGTGGTCAACACCCACCCGATCATGCCTGTTACTGCGACTTTGAAGGGCTCGGACTATACCGGGCAGGAGATGCTGGACTACATCGAGAGGAATGTCCAAAACTCCGCCTTCATCGACGGAGAGACAGCCTGCCGTGAGATCGGATCGCCGAAGGTCCTCAACATGATCATGCTGGGAGCCGCCGTCAGAAGGGGAACCATTCCGTTCTCCGTAGAGGATATAGAAGCCACAATGCTCCGCACGGTGAAGCCTCAGTTCGCTGAGCTGAACAGCAGAGCTCTCCGCTACACAAAGTAGAGAAAGGCCCCGTACTCGCCTGAGCACGGGGCTTTTTTATGTGATATTCTCGTAAAGTCTGCGGAAATCATCGCTGTTGTCCACAAAGAGCCGGCCGATGATAGGGTCGAACTGTGTACCTAGGCCGTCTGCGATTATCCCGATAGCCTTCTCAAAGGAAAAGGCCTCCTTGTAGTAGCGCTTGCTGAGCAGAGCGTCCAGCACGTCCGCCAAGGCCATGATCCTTGCCTCGATCGGTATATCCTCGCCGGAGAGCCCCTTCGGATAGCCCTTGCCGTCCCAGCGCTCGTGGTGATAGTGAGCAACGTTTATAGCGATATTCACGAAGTTCTCGTCGTCCACCTCGCTGAGGACGGTCCCCAGCATAGCAGCGCCCTTTGCGGAATGGCTCTTCATCATGCTGTATTCCTCGTCGGTGAAATTGCCGGGCTTTCGCAGGACATAGTCGTCAACGCCGATCTTTCCGATGTCGTGCATAGGTGCAGCCTTGATCAGGTCACGGACGAACTGTCTGGTTATGCCCAGCTCGACTGCGTGCTCCACCAGTGTTGTGGAGAATGTCCTGATAATGAGACTTGTACGCTCGATGTGGCCGCCGGTACTGTTGTCACGGCTTTCAACTACCTTTGCAAGTCCCGTGATGATCGAGTCCTGAACGTTCTGGATATGGGCAGTTTTCAGAGCGACCTCGTTTTCCAGCTCGGTGTTGTAATTTGCAAGGAGCTCCGCACGCTCCATCTGGTCCGTATCGTCGTCAAGGAGGACTCCGTAGCCCACGGTCCTCATGCCCCTGACGATCTCAGTCACCTTTTTCTCGTAGAACCTCCTGCCGATCTTCCAATTGGTCTCGGAAGCGTTGAACATAGCCGTCAGCTCGTCCGACAGCTTCTCGCCGGGGTGCTTGTCCTCCAGCTCCGGGAACATATCCAAGGCCCGTCTGTTGGCGGAAACGAAGCCGAAATTGATGTCCGTCAGGATAAAGGCGTCCTCCATTTGCTGGAAGGCCCATTCGTTTCCGGAATCGCTGATCCCGAAGAACTCGTCAGCGATAACGCTGAGGATCACTGCTAGGATCGCAAGAGAGGAGATGATCGGGATGATGTTGAATGCAGGCCTTGTTATGAGCTGCACCGCAAGTGAGATGAACACCACGAACTGAGCGCTGCAAAGCCTTGCAAGGTTGAGCCTCTGGATCACCTGAGTGGTCTTGAACATCTTTACCGCAACATAGATAAGCCCGGTCAAGATGATAGCTCCCAAGATCGCATAACGAACGATGAACAGCACCTTCGGGGAGGCTGTCTCTGTAAGGGAGCCTGCCAGTTCGTCGAAGCTGTAAACTGCGAAATACTTCTCCCTGAGAGCGTCGTTCCAGAAAAAGCCCACCATAGCGCCCTCAAAAATGACCCAGATCCACATCAGGGGCTTCGGCACGATCATGTTCATATAAGAGAGCATGAACAATATGAAGGCAACGTAAAACGACGCATTTCCCAGATAAGCCATTTTCAGGGCCGCAAGGGAGTCTATATCGCTGTCCGCCCTCATCATCAGATAATAGCCGCTGTTCATGATGAGACAAGCCATATCCGTAAGGGCCAGCAGTAGAACGTTGTCTCCACGGCGTTTATCTAGAATAAGTGCGAACATACCGATCGCCGGGATCAGTATGCCGGCGATCTGCAGGATCAAAAAGATCATAGATCGATCCCCTTTCGTATTTTATCTGTATGAGAGCAGCTCGTTGAAGGCTGCCTGAGCGTATTTGTCTGTCATACCGGAAATGTAGTCGATTATTGCCTGAGCGTAGATCTGCTCAGTTTCCAGCTCACCGTAGATCCGTTTGTTTTTGAACTTTAGCTGCTCGTCCCTGTCCGCCTGTGAAAGGGGGACGATGTTCGAGTAGTGATACAGGTGCTGAGTGAAGTCCCGGATCATCAAAGGGTAGGCTCTGCTCAGCTCCTCCAAGGCATTGGGAGTCTCCGATCCCTTGTATTTTTCCATGAAGAAGTCGAAGATGCTCCTTATCATAAGGGCGACGTATTCCTTGTAGTAGCGGAATTTCGGGTTCAAGTAGATCTTTTCCAGGTTGAATGACCTGACCTCGTTGAGCATCTCGCTGTACTCCTCGCTGAGGCGGATACCGCTCTCCGGAGAGCTGTTCTCGCAGATGCTGATGATGAAGTTATGTATGATGACGGTGGTGTTTATCTCGTTTTCGCCGTGCTTTCGGGCTATGCGCCTGAGCTCTGCCAGCTCCTTGACGCCAAGGAAGTCCAGCCTGATAGCGTCCTCGATGTCTCTGCCCAGGTATGCGATCTTGTCTGAGATCTTGACAACGCAGCCCTCCCAAGTAAAGGGCTGGAACTGGCCGGGCTCATTGAATTGAGAAAGGTCGATGAGCTCCTCTCTCGGCCGGAGGATATTGCTGTCAACCTCGCCGCAGTGGGAGATGATACCGTCCCGGACGGCGTAGGTAAGGTCAAGGTTCCGTGAGAAGCCCTCAGCGTCCTCCAGGACCTCGATGTCGTCGATCATCCTAAGGCTGTTCCTCTCGTGCCAGAAGCGGTCCATGCCGTATCTTTTACGGAGTGCAGTGAGCTCGATCTCTCCCTCATGTCCAAAGGGAGCGTGGCCAAGGTCGTGACCCATGGCGACGGCTCTGGTCAGATCTGTGTTCAGTCCAAGGAACTTAGCGATAGTGCAGCTCACGGACTCAACGTGCTGGACGTGCTCCATCCTTGTGCAGATATGGTCGTTGTCGATATTGAAAAAGACCTGAGTCTTGTGCTTTAATCTCCGATAGGCGAGGGAATGGAGGATCCTAGTGTAGTCACGCTCATAGGGGGAGCGTATGTCGTTCCTTCGCTGATACATAGGTATCTCACGCTGGATATGGAGCCTGTAGTTAGGGTGTCCCTCCCGTGAAGCAACACCAGAAAAGAGCTTCTCCTTCATAATGGACCTCCTGTCCGCAATTAGGCTTATTATAATTGTATAACTTTTCTCACAGTTTGTCAATATATAAGAAAAGAGCCTAATCGTCGGTCAGGCTCTTTTATGTCACGTCAAAGCAACGTTATCCAGAATGATACTGCCGTTCTTCACCCCTGAGATGATGACTGAAAGGGACCAAACATCTGTCAGGTCGAAATTTGGCTCAGCCTCAAAGTCCTCAGCGTCGGCCCTGACGGTAGTCAGGGAGTTCTTAGGCGTATAGCTGCCTAAGATCGACTGGAGCTTCGAGTTTTGAACGCCGATCGCCGGGAGGACAGTCACCGGCGCCTTGATCTTGGCGGTATTTCCCTTTTTGTCGGTGAGCACCAGCTCATAGCTGATCGGCTCGTCGGTCTTGGGAGCGCTGAAGGTCCTTGCGTCGCCGATATCGAGGGAAACGCTCCTGCCCGTCAGATCCACGCCTCCCAGCGTAAACTCTGCGGTCGCCTCGCCCTCTAGCTCTATCAGCAGTCCGTGATCCTCAGCGTCGCCGCCGGAGCCAAGCTCCCTTGAAGGGACCGACCAGCTCTTTGCGCCGGAAACAGAGTATTTCCCCTCGGGGTCCTCAGGCGAATCCAGATCGTAAAGGACATTCTCGTCAGAGGTCATGCTGGTCTGAGCGTAAACGGTCTCCGGAAGAGCGCTGCGGTAGCTTTCGATGTCGGTAAACAGCGAGCTGTAGGTCTCATCGCCCTTCAAGGTGACGTCAAGGAAGGTCTTGACAGCGATCTGAGCGATACGCTGCTGAGACTCCTGAGAGATGAAGTTGTTGAAATTGCAAAGATCGGAAACAGGGACGCCGAGATCGTTGATCCCCCACTGTGAGTTGAACTGTCCGTGATTTGCGCCGTATATGTACAGGAACGACTTCAGGCAGTCCTTCTCGCCGGTGAAGCTGATGTTGTTGTACAGCTTCTGGCCCATGGCATCACAAACGTCCTGATCATTCATGCCGTGGAGGAGCAGGAAGCTGACGTCTTGAGCCCTAACAGAGAAATCCGAGGGCGTGTACTGGTCAGCCACCGGAGCGATAGCGATCAGCGACTTAATGTCAAAGCCGTAGTCGAATTCGATGTTCCCGTTGTCCGGATAGCAGGAGAGGGAGTTGAGATAATAGGCCAGAACAGCGGCCTCGCCGCCCCGTGAATGGCCTGCAAGGGCGATATTGCTCTTGTTGATCCTCTCGTAAAGATGAGTCTTAGAGCTGTCCGAATAGCTGAAGATCTTCTTGATGTTCTCCAGCAGAAGGATCGCTCTTGCGTCGTTTTCGTCAGAGAGTGTGTTGCAGTAGTTCTCGTCCACAGATACAACCACATATCCCCATGAGGCAAGGAACTCTCCGAGATAGTCATAGCCCTCAAAGGACGGCACTGTTTCATCATGGTTGCCGTGGATGATGAAAAGAGTCGGGCAGTTCTTCCCGCCGTCAGGATACCAGACCTTCCCGGCGATAGGAGTCTCTTCAAGGCCGTTGTCGAAGTAGAGCCCCAGAGCTGCTCCGGTAAGGCCTTCACGCTGGGCGAACCGGGACAGATCATAGGTCCCGGGATCAAGGTCGGTACCCGGCCCGTAGCTCAGGGTCTTGACGGCAGAGGGCCCCTTTGCCACCGACTCTGAGAAGCCCTCCGGAGCAGGACCGGCCTCCGGGAGCATGGAGAGGTACCTGTCCATGTTGTTTTTCTCTATGCCCTTGCAGGCGCACAGCCATATCCCTCCGCCTATCACAATAAAGCAAAGAGCCATGAGCACCGCTGGCTTTAGGCGGTGGTCGTGCTTGATGAAGAAGGTCCAGAAGCACCTTCCTCCGATGTCAAGGGCCATAGCAGCGGCCAAAGACAGCAGGATCGCAAAGGGTATCTCTTCACCCATTGAGGAACCGATCCCGAGGGCGGTGAAAAGGAACAGATCCAGAATAAACAGCAGCACAGTTATTGAGCGGTTGCCGAACAGCAGCCTCGTGATCAGGTAGATCAGGCCTCCGCCCAGCCCCAAAAGGAGAGCTGCGATGACTGCACAGATGACCAGCGGAAAGCTGGAAAAGGTCAGCCCGATGACCTGAGTGATCAGGATAAAGGCCGGGATCGCTAAAAACAGCAGAGCTCCGGGCCTTCCCTCGCTGAGGTAGTCTCTTGCTGGAAGGAGCTTCTTTTTGAACTTTCGTAATAATGCTTTGATCTTTTTCACCTTAATTTTGTCCTCCGATCAGTGATGTGATATAATTATAACAGATTTTCCCGATCTTTGCAACATAATTCTCATAAGCGCTTGACGGGGAACGAGAACTGTGCTAAACTTTAAGTATGAGCGGAGAGATCCGCAAAATGAGACCTGCAAATAAAAGTCAAGAAGTAAAATGAAAGTTTCACACAACTTTCACAGAAGAAAAAACAGGCACGACAATAAGACCGCCGAAGCAGTCTGAAAAAATGAAATGCAGTTTGAACCGACCGGCAACCTTG
>JAFUAO010000090.1 GCA_017460665.1 Ruminococcus sp. | reverse complement strand
GGTACAAAAGCCGTCGGCCCTCCCCTCTCTTCGGTTTTCCTCTCTGCACTCTCTTTTCCCTCACACCCCACCCCGCCGGCTTTTGACTATCCTTCGCAGGACCCTCCGGGCCTGCTGGCCTAGAAATATAGGGCGGTGGTTTGGATGCGTTTGCCCGGTGGTCGTGTAAAAATGGCACGGACGGCCAATGGCCGTCCCTACATTCAGATCCCGTCCGCCGTCAGGCGGACACCACAATTATGAATTATGCATTATGCATTATGAATTAAAGAAGGCGGCATTGCCGCCCTAGTGCTTGCAATTCCGCCGGGATCGTGGTACAATAGCAGTGTACAACTATCGGGAAGGGGTAACTATGAACAAGGAAATTTTCGGCAAGATCCTGCTGATCGCTGTGATGATGGTCTTTTCGGCGCTCTTCTCCAGCACCGAGACCGCCTATTCCAGCGTGAACCGCCTCAGGCTCAAAAACTATGAGTCCCAGGGCAACAAAAAGGCTGCCAAGGCCCTGCGGCTGGCAGACCGCTTCGACGACGTCCTGACGGCAGTTCTCATCGGCAACAATATCGTCAACATCGCCTGCTCGTCTATCAGCACGCTGCTCTTCGTCAGTATCTTCGGCAGCAAGGGCGCCGGGATCTCCACCGCTGTGATAACGGTGCTGGTGCTGGTATTCTGCGAGGTGCTGCCAAAATCCTACGCTAAGAAGAACTCCGAGAAGCTGGCGCTGGCCTTCGCATCGCCCCTCTCGGCGCTGGTGACTTTGCTCAGGCCGCTGGTGGTGCTGTTCAACAAGCTCTCCTCGCTGGTCTCAAAGGGAGACTCCTCCCCCAGCGTTACCGAGGACGAGCTGAAATACATGATCGACGAGATCGAGGAGCAGGGCGTTATCGAGGAGCAGGAGAGCGAGCTGGTGAAGAGCGCCCTCGAATTCGACGAGATCTCGGTCAGCGAGATCCTGATCCCCCGTGTGAAGGTGGTGGGGATCGAGTCCGGCTCAACTATCGAACAGATCCGGGAGCTCTTCAGCTCTGAGATGTACTCACGGCTGCCGGTGTACGAGAAGAGCCTCGACAACATAACCGGCATGATCACTCACAAGGCCTTTTTCAAGATGCTGGCAGAGGGCCGGGACGACATCTCTCAAATCATACAGGAGGTGCCGCACATCGCCGAAAGCGCCCTGATCAGCGAGGCTATGCGCTCTATGCAGCGCTCAAAGGTCCACCTGGCCGTGGTCACGGATCAGTACGGAGGCACCAAGGGGATCGTGACCCTTGAGGACATCATCGAGGAGCTGGTGGGCGAGATCTACGACGAGGACGACGAGATCGTTCCCAGCATATACCGGCTTTCTGAGGGCAGGTACGAGGTGGCCGGCGATATGAGCGTCAGCGATCTTTTGGAGCAGCTCGGTCTGGACGAGGACCTTGTACATACGGATTACACCTCAGTGGGCGGCTGGATCACCGAGGTCATGGAGCACATCCCGGAGGCCGGAGAATCGGCGGAGAGCGGCTGTTTTCGGCTGACGGCCTCACAGGTCGCCGACCAGACGGTGGAGAAGGTGATCGTGGAGCTCCTTACATCACCTGAGGAGTGAAAGAGGGCGGCAATGCCGCCCTTTTCAATTCGGAATTTGTGGTGTCCGCCGTTGGCGGACGAAATTTTAATGTAGGGGCGCAAATTGTGCGCCCGGCCATTTTTGTATGACCACCGGGCGAACGTATCCAGAACCACCGCCCCATAAATACCTTGCCAGCAGGCCCGAAGGGTCCTGCGAAGGACTGTCAAAAGCCGGCGGGGTGGGGTGTGAGGGAAAAGAGAGTGCAGAGAGGAAAACCGAAGAGAGGGGAGGGCCGACGGCTTTTGTACCAGTTTTTTGTTAAAGCCCTCCCCTCCGGAGGTGTTCCTCTCTG
>JAFUAO010000089.1 GCA_017460665.1 Ruminococcus sp. | reverse complement strand
GGGAGGGCTTTAACAAAAAACTGGTACAAAAGCCGGCGGCCCTCCCCTCTCTTCGGTTTTCCTCTCTGCACTCTCTTTTCCCTCACACCCCACCCCGCCGGCTTTTGACTATCCTTCGCAGGACCCTCCGGGCCTGCTGGCAGGGTAATTTTAGGGCGGTGGGTCTGGATACGTTCGCCCGGTGGTTTATCGTACACGGCCGGGAGGCCGAGGGCGGCCTCCCCTACAGAGTTCCTAGGAGAAACGGACGGCCATTGGCCGTCCCAACAAAGCGCTCCGCACTAAAACAAAAAAGGCCCACCCGAAGGTGAGCCTTTGTGTTTTTGATCATTCAACAGGTACGATCCAGCCGAAGGTATCCTCGATCTTGCCCCACTGGATACCTGTCATGGTATCGTAGAGCATCTGAGAGATCTTGCCGATCTTATTATCGTTGATCTCCATTACCTTGTCGCCCCATTTCAGGTGGCCAACAGGTGATATGACAGCAGCCGTGCCTGTGCCGAACACCTCGTCCAGCTTGCCGGCGTCGTAGGCGTCAGCGATCTCCTGGATGTCGATGCGCCTCTCCTCTACCTCGATGCCCTTGGACTTGCACACCTCGATAGCGGACTTTCTTGTGATGCCGGGGAGGATAGAGCCCTGGAGCATAGGAGTAACTACCTTTCCGTCGATAACGAAGAAGATGTTCATAGCTCCGACTTCCTCGATGTACTTCTGCTCAACGCCGTCCAGCCACAGCACCTGAGAGTAGTTCTGCTTGTGGGCCTCGTCCTGGCCGATAAGGGAAGCAGCGTAGTTTCCGCCTGTCTTAGCGAAGCCCATACCGCCTCTTACTGCACGGACGTACTTGCTCTCAACGTAGATGTTGACGGGGTCCAGACCGCTCTCGTAGTAAGCGCCGGAGGGCGAAAGGATGATCATGAAGTAATACTGAGCGCCGGGCTTTACTCCCAGGAAGGGATCAACTGCGAAGATGAAGGGCCTGATGTACAGGGACTCGCCGTCCTTTGAGGGCACCCAGTCCTTCTCGACCTTCAGCAGCTCCATGAGGCACTGCATACCCAGCTCCTCGGGGAGCTCCGGGATAACGAGACGCTCGTTGGACTTGTTCAGTCTCTTGAAATTCTCCTGAGGACGGAAGAGCTGTACCTTGCCGTCAGCAGTTCTGTAGGCCTTGAGTCCCTCGAAAACGGTCTGACCGTAGTGGAGGCACATTGCGGCAGGCGAGAGCTCGATATTGCCATAGGGCAGGATCTCGGGATCGTGCCAGCCCTGGCCCTCGTCATAGGGCATCAGGAGCATATAGTCTGTGAAGATATGGCCGAAGCCGAGCTTATCGCCGGGCTGTGGCTTAGCCTTCAGGGTCTCTGCCTTTGTGAATTTGATTTCCATTTGCATATACCTTCTTTGTTATATTTCCGTCCACCGCTTCATTGCGGCCGGCGGATAGTTAGCTTAGTCGGCTGAGAAGTAATTCTTCTCGTAGAGCTTTTTGCATATTATGAGAGCGGCGGCAGTAGCGCCGGCTGCGATAACGGTAGAGGTTATCGAAACAGCAAGGATGATCTTAGCTTTTTTGCTCATAAGCGTCCTCCTTTGTAGGTCACGGGCTTATTCTCAATAAATAATTATACCATATTTTGCGTCGGATCTCCATAGTTTCCGGCGAAAAAACTGCACAAAAAATCCTGTGGAAACTCAGCAGTCTGCCTAATGAAAGAGACTTCATTTATCGGCAAGACCGTAGATGAACAGCAGGCAGAATATTACTGCGACACCTGCCAAAAACAGCACTGTGTAAAGCAGCACCTTCCGAAGGGCTCCGCCTTTCGGCAGTTCATGGAGGGCCTTATCAGCGAACTCAGCCTGGGGCACATAGTACCAGGGACGGAAAAAGAGATCAAAGAGGTTTAAGTGACGGGCGTGCTCTAGCTGCTCAATAGTGCGGTGAGCAGCACGCATATTGCTGAGAGTCTCGGCACTGTGGGTCTGTCCGATGCGCTCATAAGTCTCCTCCGGCAGATCGGGAAAGCTCTCTGCAACGCCCTTTGAGCGGTCGCTCCAGTCAACGACCGACAGCTCCGCCTCGTCAGCAGAAACGATGGTCTGATCCCAGGAGTACAGGTGGACGGTCTCGGTCACGCCGCTTCGGTCAGTGTAAGCTATGACCAGCTCATACCGGACGAGCCCGTTCCTTGTCTCAGATGGGGAACATCTGACTATTTTGCCGTTAACGGTATAGCAGTGCTTTTTCCTCCAGAAGCGCATGAACAGCCGCCTTGACCCGAATATGATAGCAGCAGCGGAAATGATGATGAGCAGAGCTTTCAGCTCTCCCGGTGTAAGGTCGGGGACTCTGCGGTGTAGAAGGAAAGCAGTCCTCATCACTCATCGTATTTTCTTATACGGAGCTTAGCGCCGAGGCTCTCTGCGATCCGGCGTGAGGCCTCGATCTCCTCCTGAGGGATAACGTCCACCACGCTCATCATGACCTGAGCATTGCCGGTCTTTACGCAGTCTGCGGTAAATCTCTGCATGGCCTCGAAGGCCTCGGGGAACTTAGGCCGGGTGACCTTCATGTACTCTTCCTTAGTTCCGGCGTTGAGGCTGACCGAGATCACGTCCAAGACGCTGCACAGCTCCTCTGCGATGCTCCGGCCGTTCACAAGATCCCCAAGGCCGTTTGTGTTGATCCTCAGCAGGGGACATCCGGGCCTTGCCTTGAGCTCGCCGGCCACCTCCAGGAGCACGTCAAGGCGCTCGGTGGGCTCGCCGTAGCCGCAGAACACGATCTCATCGTACTTAGCCAGATCCCTCCTGTCAAGGTCCTCCCAGATCTCCTCCAGAGAGGGCTCGTGCTCCAGCCACAGCGGATCCGAGCCGTAAGCTCCGTCGGCGCTGTTGCGTATGCAGAAGGTGCAGGCGCAGGGGCATTTATTCGTAAAGTTGAGGTAGAGATTGTTCCCCACCTCATAGGAGATAGTCATTGCTTTTTTCATATGTATCCTCCTTTTGGGAAGTTATTTGTTTATGGAGCAGCCGGTGTACTCCACCTTACAGGGCATAGGATCGGATCCTATCCGATCGGCAAGGGCCCTTGCGGACTCAGAGGTGAAGTCTCCGCTGATCACGGCTATGCCGTCGGTTATGGGGGTCTGTACCGTGGGAGCCGAAAGGAGCTCTCCGTCCATCCAGATAGAGATCGGCGTGTCGGTGCCGGCCAGCTCGGTGGTCAGCTCCGTGAAGATCTGAGTGCCCTGCTGGTCGAACTCCACCTGAACGTACCAATTCTCGCCGCCCTGGATCATGATCCCGGCGATAGCGGAGGTAACGTTCTCGTTGGTGAGGACGGGGTCTGTGTCCTCGGTCCCCCTACAAAACTCCAGCCTGTTGTTCTGGGCGGCCTCCGGACCGAAGGTGTCTGCGAACTCCTCCATGCGGGGCTCGTACTTGAAATACAGCCGGATAGTCCCCTTTGCAGGGTCGGCCTCGGTCATGCTCCGCATCCCGGGAGCCTTTAGGTATGCCCTCTCCTCGATGATCCTTGCGGCCTGAGCCAGCTCCTCCTCGGCGGCTCCCTCAGCGGAAAACTCATAATAGCTCCCGAAGGGATCCTCGGTGGCTTGCTGGACGATCTCAGAGACCTGACTGCTGGTGTAGCCGCCGCAGCCGGTCAGGAGCATTGCGGCAGCGCCTATAGCGATGAGCCTTTTCATAGTCGTAGCTCTCCTCTGCAAAAACTCAGGAAGCTCAAGCCTCCTTGTAGATCCTGGGGACCCTCTTTGAGATGCCGCAGACCACCTCATAGCCGATAGTTCCGTACAGCGAGGCCAGCTCGTCTGCGGTGATGATGTCGTCACCGTCCCGGCCGATGAGTGTCACGATGTCTCCGGAGCTCGCCTCCGGGACCTCGGAAACGTCGATCATGAGCTGATCCATGCAGACCCTGCCGACGATCCTGCACCGCTTTCCGTGGACGAGGATCTCGCCCTTGCCGGAGAGGAGCCTTGAATAGCCGTCAGCGTAGCCCACGGTGACTGTTGCGATCCTCATCTCGTGGTCTACGGTGAAGGTCCGGCCGTAGCTTATGCAGTCTCCCGGCTGGGCCGTCTTGACCTGTGAGATCACGGCCTTTACCTCCATGACCGGCTCCAGCCCCTCCGGTATGGGGAGGCTCATGTCCGGGTGTAGGCCGTAGAGTATGATCCCGGCCCTGCTGAGGGTGCTCCGGGGAGTGTTCCTGTAGCAGGTGGCGGCGCTGTTCATGAAATGACAGTGGGGGAGGACGATCCCCATCTCCTTCAGCCTGTCATAAACGGCCAGTATGTACTGCTGCTGGCGGTCGGTGTAGGCCACGTTGTCCGGGTCGTCGCTGTCCGCCACAGCGAAGTGAGTGTAGATCCCCTCCACGGAGAGCTTCTCGATCTTCATCATCTCGGCGATCTCAGCAGCGCAGTCCTTGGGGTCGTCGTGCTTTAGGCCTATCCTGCCCATTCCCGTGTCGATCTTCACATGGCACCTGATCGGCGAGGGAGTGTTCCTGACCAGAGCCTTTGCGTACTCAGTAGAGACCACGCCCTGTATTATATCGTTTGCAGAGATCTCATGGGCGTACTCCGGGGGAGTATAGCCAAGGATCAGTATGTCGGCCTTGGGAGCAGACTCACGGACGGCAATCGCCTCGTCCAGATTTGACACGGCAAAGTTCTCTATGCCGCACTCCTGTGCAAGGGCATGGACGATGTGCTCATAGCCGTGGCCGTAGGCGTCGGCCTTGACCACAGCCATGATCTTGGTCGAGGGAGAATTGAGCCCCCTGATGATCTCTGCGTTCCTTTTCAGCTTGCCCAGGTCGATCTCCGCCCAGGCTCTCTTCAGATACGGCTCCATAACAGTATCATTTCCTTTCTGTGCTCTGTATATGTTGGGGCAAAAAAATTCTTTGCGGTGTTGCATTTTTTTTGCCTTTATGTTATAATCGTAATGTGTGACATTTTTTGAATACGGAGGTGAGCCATGCTCAGGTCTCTCGTATCGGGCGAGCCCGTCTACGACAGCGCCCACGTTATCCCGAAATTCGACCAAACGGTCTGTATCACCGGCCACCGTGGGAAGAGCGTGATCCCCTACGGCGGACTTGACGAGTACCGTGACATCACCATGAAGACCGTCAAGCTCATGCTTTGCAGGTATATAGATATGGCGGTCTCCGCCGGATATACCACCTTCCTCAGCGGCCTGGCCATGGGGACGGACCTTTGGGCGGCGGACTATATCCTTCGGATACGGCAGAAGGACGAGCGCATAAAGCTCATCGGAGCCATGCCCTTCCTCCGCCACGCCGACCGCTTCCCCTTTGCGTATAGGAAGCTCCTAGAGCGTGTGGAGCACGGGGCGGATATCCTCATCTCCACCTGCATGGATCCGGACATGGTCTACGGCAAGAAGCGCAGCGAGACTACCTCGCCGGAGCTCTACCGGGAGAGGAACTACCTCATGGTGGAGCGCTCGGCAGCAGTTCTTGCCTTCTTCGAGCCCTCTGAGTCCCATTCCGGCACGGCCCAGACCATAAATCAGGCGGCACGGCTGGGGAGGCTCATCAGGAGCTTCGGCCTAAGTGAGGTCTACAGCGTGATAGAGCGCTCCGGCAATGACCTTCGGGCGGCCGCCACCGAGATCTCGTTCCTTGAGAACGTGTTCGCCCGGTGATAGGCTAACATCTATTATACCACATCATTTCAGCAAAATCAACACCGACGGGAAATGTTCCTGCGGATATGCGGTAGTATCCTCTCACGGGGGACACTGTATCTTGTGGAGTGCTGAAAGGATGTTCGGTTTTCAACAGATCGTTGAATTTGATGTTCAAACATTCGCCGGACAGGTCTTGATGTTGAAAATGTTGAAAAACCTGTTGAAAAACGCAGCTACGCCGATAATTTTCGACAGCCTTATTTTGGAAAAAATTTTATATCCATTTTTCACTGAATATTTTTTTAGTTTTGTTATACGAAGAGTTTACCTCACAGAACGAAAGGAGAAACTATCATGGCAAAGAAAAAAACTGGAAGCATCGCAGTTCCCTTCCTTGTGACAGTGTTCCTGGGACTGCTGATCATCGGAGGAGGAGCCTACGGGATATACCGATATTTCGGCTTCGGACAGGACAAAAAGCCCTCTGAGCCGGTGCCGAGACAGGTGGCTACGTCCTCCTATGAGGACAACCATTCCATACTCTTCATACTGGACGACCCGGACCAGAAGTGCAGCTCCACCTTCGTGCTGATGAGGTCTATCCCCAAGGACAAGCGCCTGATCTTCGTGGGTATCCCTACGAATACGATCGCGATCGTTGACGATCAGCAGCAGAGCATGAAGAGCTCCTACGAAAAGGGCGGCGGAGCGACTGCCAAGAGCTTCGTGGAGGGAGTCTTCGGCGTGACCGTTGACCGCTTCATGAAAATGGACAAGACCGCCTTCCTGAAGACCTGCGACATCCTCGGCGGAGTAACCTACCCGGTCAATGTGGAGATCGCCGGCCTGCGCAGCGACGGCTCCGAGCAGTACCTCAACGGCGAACAGATCGAGACCCTCGTCACCTACTCCCTCATGGAGGACGGCGAGGTCCAGCGTGCCTACACCGCCAGCTCCATCATCGCAAATATGGTGAACCAGTCCGACGGAAAGCGCCTTGCTGACCAGTTCGACAACACCTTCAATACGATCATCAACCTCTGCGGCATCAACGGTACCGACCTTACCGCAAAGGATTACCGTGAGCACAAGGCCGCTATCAAGGATATGCTGGAGCGTGGCAGCTCTATCGCCACCTTCCTGATCATGGACGGGGTCGAGGCCGACTCTGACTATATCCCCAGCGAGGCCTTCATCAACAACTTCGTGGACCAGTATTTCAAGGAAGAGCAGTCATGAACAACATCTTCGACACCCACGCCCACTATACCGACCCGGCCTTTGACGGCGACAGGGAGGAGGTCCTTGCCTCTCTTCCGGGGAAGGGCATAAGGCTGGTCATGCTGGCCTCCTCCTCAATGGAGGACACCGCCGCCAACTCTGCCCTTGCAGGGGAGTGGGACTATATCTACGCCGCCGCCGGGATCCACCCGGAGAACGCAGGCAGCGTCCCGGCCGACTACCTCAGCTTCGTGGAGGAGACTATCCTTGGCCACGAAAAGACCCTTGCTCTTGGCGAGATCGGCCTTGACTACCACTATGAGGGCTACGACAGACAGGCCCAGATCAGGATCTTCGAGGAGCAGCTGGACCTGGCGAAAAAGCTGGACGTGCCGGTGATCATACACAGCCGGGACGCCTCTGAGGACACCCTGTCCATTCTCCGGGAGCATAGGCCTAGGGGCGTGGTACACTGCTTCGGCGGCTCGGCGGAAACTGCCGCAGAGGTGCTGAAATTAGGTATGTACATCGGCTTCACCGGTGTGATCACCTTCAAGAACGCAAAGAAGCCCCTGAGGGCATTGGAGGCGGTGCCGCTGGAAAGGCTGGTCATAGAGACAGACTGCCCATATATGGCGCCTGTGCCGTTTCGTGGAAAGCGCTGTGACAGCTCCATGCTGGTGAGCACAGCGGAAAAGGCTGCCGAGATAAAGGGAGTCTCCACACAGGAGCTCATCGATCAGACCTGCCGGAACGGTATGGCGCTTTACGGGATAAACGGCTGAAGACAGACATTGCCGTTAGAAAAGAACAACAAAACAAAAGAGGAAGCAAGATATGTACTATTGCTGCGGAATAACTGAAAAGGGCGTTATGCCGCATAATGAGGACGCCATGCTCATCGGGAGAGCAGTCATCGACAAGGGCACCTCAGAGCAGCGGCTAAGCGGCCCCTTCATTGCGGCGGTCTCAGACGGAGTCTCCGGCGAGGCAGCAGGCGAGGTGGCGTCGAAGATGTGCCTTGAGCAGGTGCGGAGCATCGAGGATCTCCAAAGGTCGAAGCTGAAGACCAGCCTGCTGGAGATCCACCACAGGCTGGCGGAATACAGCCTGAAGCACAAGGACAGCACGAATATGCAGACTACCCTGTGCGGGATAGCGGTCTCTGAGGGGGGAGAGGTGATCTCCTTCAACGTGGGAGACTCACGGCTCTACCGGTACAGGGGCGGAAGGATCCGCCAGATCTCACGGGATCAGTCTCTGGTGCAGCTTCTATACGAGGAGGGCTCTATAACTCAGGAGGAGCGCCGGACCCACGTCCACCGGAACATAATCTTCCCGGCCTTCGGGAACGTGAAGACCGACCCGAAGATCGATGTGGAGACTATCCCCGGAGGAATGCAGTTCGGGGACGTGCTGCTGCTTTGCAGCGACGGGCTCTCTGACTATGTGTCTGCGATCGATATGCAGGAGGTGCTGGAGATGCCCAAGAGCCTTCCGAAGCGGCTGTCGCTGCTGGTGAAGAGGGCGTTGGAGCACGGAGGTCAGGACAATATAACGGTGATCGCTGTGATCTATCAGGGCGAGGATCCGGAGGAATGACGGGGCGGCATTGCCGCCCTTTTTTGTCGAGTTGAGAGTTTAGAGTGCAGAGTTGAGAGTTGCGGTGTCCGCCGTTGGCGGACGGATCGGAATTGTAGGGGCGCACATTGTGCGCCCGTGCCGTGTGCGATAAACCACCGGGCGAACGATGTTCGCCCCTACACATCGCAAAGCATTGTGGGTCGATGTGGGTGACTCCCCACAGTGTGGGGAGATGTCAGCGAAGCTGACAGAGGGGACGGGTCCCGGTTAGGGATCGCCACCTACAATTTGTTTCCGGAGATCGGCCGGGAGGCCGAGGGCGGCCTCCCCTACAAATTTTTGAGGAGGCACGGACGGCCAATGGCCGTCCCTACTAAGCCCTACGCACTGCTAACTCAAAACCACATGGAACTTGTAACTAATAACTAAGAAATTCTTGCAATTTGCACTAATATATGATATAATGCTCTTATGAATGTTTATTTCCGGAGGTGAGACTTATCAGCAGGACCCTTTTTATATCAGATCTTGACGGCACTCTGCTGAGCCCTGAGCCTGCCATAACAGACTATACCGCTCAGGTGATCAACTCCCTGACAGCCAAGGGGCTCTGCTTTACCTTTGCCACCGCAAGGTCGGTCTACTCCGCAGTCCCGATCACCTCGGCCATTCAGGTCAGTGCGCCCTGTCTGCTGATGAACGGCGTGAGCATCTACGACACCGCCGCTCACCGCTACATAAAGAGCGAATTTATCCGGCCCTCTGCCTCTGCAAGAGTGCTCTCCGCCTTTGAGCAGAACGGAGTCCACTGCTTCATGTACCGGATCGAGGAGGAGTCGCTGATCTGCTACTACTCGGCGCTGACCACCAATGTCATGCGCAGCTTTGCTGAGGAGCGGAAAAACAACTACAAGAAGCCCTTCGTCCGGCTGGAGCGCCTTTCGGACATGGCCGATGAGCACACCGTCTACTTCACCACCACCGGCCCCTATGAGGAGCTCTACCCAGTGAAGTGCGCTGTGGAGGAGATCCCCGGCGTGGAGCTGGCCTTCTACCTTGATGTGTACAACGGCGCATGGTACCTGGAGGTCTTTTCCGGGAATGCGTCAAAGGCCTCCGGGATAGCGTACCTTCGGGAAAGATACGGCTTTGAGAGAGTGGTCTCCTTCGGGGACAACCTCAACGACCTGCCAATGTTCAGCGCCTCGGACGTGAGCGTGGCTGTGGGCAACGCAAGGCCGGAGGTCATCGCAGCCGCCGACTTCATTGCTCCTCCGAATACAGAGGACGGAGTCGCAAAATGGCTGCTGGATGATCACAATCTATACAATATCTACAAATAGAAAGGACAAAAAGCAATGAAAAAGCTAATGTTAGGAAATCAGGCCTTTGCAAGAGGTCTTTACGAGGCCGGCTGCCGGATAGTTTCAAGCTATCCCGGGACTCCCTCTACTGAGATCACTGAGGAAGCTGCAAAGTATGACGAGATCTACGCAGAGTGGGCTCCCAACGAGAAGGTGGCTATGGAGACCGCCCTGGGCGCTTCTATCGCAGGCGCAAGAGCCTTCTGCGGAATGAAGCACGTTGGCCTTAATGTTGCCGCAGATCCGCTGTATACCGCTGCTTATACCGGAGTGAACGCAGGCCTGGTCATTGCAGTCGCCGACGACCAGGGTATGCACTCCTCCCAGAACGAGCAGGACAGCCGCCACCACGCTATCGCCTCGAAGGTCCCCATGCTGGAGCCCTCGGATTCCGGCGAGTGCAAGGACTTCGTGAAGCTGGCCTTTGAGCTGTCGGAGCAGTTCGACGCTCCCTTCATCGTGAGGATGTCCACAAGAGTCGCCCACTCCCAGAGCATCGTCGATACGGTGGACAGGGAGGAGCTCCCCTTGAAGGAATACACCAAGACACCCCAGAAATACGTTATGATGCCGGCCTTCGCAAAGGGCAGACACGTCTTCGTTGAGGAGAGGACGAGAAAGCTCACCGAGTACGCTGAGACCACTCCCCTCAACCGTGTGGAGATCTCAGACAGCGCAGAGTTCGGCGTGATCACCAACGGCGCCGCCTATCAGTACGTCAAGGAGGCCCTGGGCGACAAGGCCTCTGTCCTCAAGCTGGGCATGGTGAACCCCCTGCCTGTGAAGCTGATCCAGGACTTCGCCGCTAAGTACGACAAGATCTACGTTATCGAGGAGCTGGACGGCATCATCGAGCAGCACTGCCGCAATATCGGCGTGAACAACGTTCAGGGCAAGGAGATCTTCGGCTATATCGGCGAGCTCCCTCAGTCCGTTATCGCTGAGAAGCTGCTGGGCCAGAAGAAGGACTTCGTGGCCTTAGAGGAGAATATCCCTGTGAGACCTCCTGTGATGTGTCCCGGATGTCCCCACAGAGGCCTGTTCTACTGCCTTAGCAAGAACAAGATCACGGTCTCCGGAGACATCGGCTGCTATACTCTCGGTGCAGCAGCTCCGCTGTTCGCAGTTGACACCACGATCTGTATGGGAGCTTCGATCTCGGCCCTCCACGGCTTCAACAAGGCAAGAGGCGCTGAGTCCGAGCACAAGACAGTGGCAGTCATCGGCGACTCCACCTTCATGCACAGCGGCATGACGGGCCTTGTGAACATCGCCTACAATGATTCCAACTCCACAGTGATCATACTGGACAACTCCATCACCGGCATGACCGGCCACCAGCAGAACCCCACCACCGGCAAGAACCTAAAGGGCGACCCTGCCGCTGCGGTGAACCTGGAGGAGCTGTGCAGGGCTATCGGTATCAAGCGTGTAAGAGTGGTAGACCCCTACGATCTGGCTCAGACCGAGGCAGCGATCAAGGAGGAGCTGGCAGCAGACGAGGCTTCCGTTATCATCTCAAGGCGTCCCTGCGCTCTGCTGAAGTATGTAAAGCACGCTCCGGCGCTGAAGGTGGACACAGACAAGTGCGTGGGCTGTAAGATGTGCATGAAGCTGGGATGTCCTGCGATCTCTATGAAGGACGGAAAGGCAGTCATCGACCATACACAGTGCGTAGGCTGCGGCATTTGCCAGCAGCAGTGCAGGGTAGGCGCAATAGAGTAAAAGCAGAAAGACTTGCCGGATCTGCAATGTGAGCAGCCAGATCGCCAGCGGGGGCTCCCCGTCTGCGGCATTTGCCAGCAGCAGTGCAGAGTAGGCGCTATCGACTGATAGGAGGTCACTATGAAGGTAAGGGAGATCTACTGTCCCTACGACAGCTTCCAGATGAGATATATCGGCACAGACCGCCTGCAAATGGGCAAGTACGGCTTCTTCACCGGACACCTTGACAATTTCCTGTCCGGAGCCCTCACCGTCAGCATATACGAATGCCCACGGTGCGGGAAGCTGGAATTTTTCAGATTTAGAAAGGCAAAGAAAAAATGATAAATATCGAGGTCTATGAGCACTTCGCCGCATGGCTGGACGCTCTGCTTGAAAATAACGATATGCCTAAGGAAACGAAGGCCTTCAATTTCAACATCTATGAGGACCGCTCCGCCGAGACCGGCGAGCCCCTGTTCACCTTGCAGCTCATCGCTGCCGGAGCCTTCGATCCGGAGGACAGGGACGGTGAGTGGGCCTGCGAGGAGGTATGGTCCTCTGAGGAGGACCTGTTCGCACTGGACTTCTCCGACGAGGAGAACGCCGACGAGAAGCGTGTCATGGAGGTCTACACCGAGCTTTGCAGCGAATACCTTGAAAAAGGCACCTACCGCAGCGCTCTCCTTTCGGCCGAGGGCATAGGTATCGGCTTCGTGGACGGAGATCTGGAGCTTTTAACGAAATAACAGGAGGAAATATAAATGGAAACTAAGTCTATCATGATAGTCGGCGTCGGAGGACAGGGCTCTCTGCTCGCTTCACGCCTTCTGGGAAACGTCCTGCTGGCGCAGGGCTATGACGTAAAGGTCAGCGAGGTCCACGGTATGAGCCAGAGAGGCGGCTCCGTGGTGACATATGTAAAGTACGGCGACAGGGTGTACTCTCCCGTTGTGGAGAAGGGCGAGGCCGACGCAGTGATCTCCTTCGAGATGCTGGAGGCCGCAAGATGCCTGCCTTACCTTAAAAAGGGCGGACACCTGATCACCTCCACTCAGCAGATCGACCCCATGCCTGTGATCACAGGCGCCGCTGAGTACCCTGAGGATCTGGCCGGGAAGATCAAGGCAGCAGGCGTTGACCTGGTGGCCGTGGACGCCCTTGCGCTGGCTGAGGAGGCCGGCACAGCAAAGGCCTCAAACGTGGTCCTAATGGGAGTTTTAGCCTCCCTGACCGACTTCCCCGAGGAGCTTTGGCAGAGCGCTCTTGAGCAGTGCGTCCCGCCCAAATTCTTAGAGCTCAACAAGAAGGCCTTCGAGCTGGGCAGGAACGCAAGATGAATCCCTTTGGCAGCAGCTACGCCAAGGAATTCCTTTTGGAGGAGCTGGGCGAGGACATGGAGCTCCTCCACCAGAACGTTTTGCAGTACCTCTACGACATCTATTTCCATGCCATAGCAGACGAGCCCAGCGATGAGGAGCGTGCTGACTTCCACAGGATCATGCACAGGGATAGCGAGCTTTCCGACGAGGAGATCGACAGTATCCTTGACGACCGCTACCTTGATGAGGAGATCGGCTGGCAGTGCTGGATGGCGGCCTGCCTTATGGACAGCCTCCTTTGCCGGACGGACTACTCCGAGGAATGTGGAGAGCTGGCCGGCCAGTACCGGAGGATCATCGGGAAAATGGAGAACGAGGCGGCAAGGAGGAAGCTCCTGAGCCGCAAGCCGGTCTTTGACCTGCCTAAGATCACCGACGCTGCGGCAAGATCCCTCGACTTCGTCCTGGGGAAGGCCGCTGAGTGCGAGCTTGCCGAGAAAATGCGGTCTGAGGGCAGATACGGCCTGTTCGAGCGATGCGTGACCGAGCTGAGAGACAGGCTGGCCGGAGCATAACGGAGGACCACCATGAAAAAGATCATAGCGATACTTCTGGCTCTGGCCGTGACGGGAGGACTTTTCTCCTGCGGACCTGAGCGAGCTGAGAGCTCCCGGGAGAGGGAGCACAGCGCTTCCGAGGAGGAGACTACAGAAGGCCCCACCGAGGAGGAGACTGAGGAGGAGACCGAGCCGGCTGAGCCCACTGAGCAGAGCTGCCACAAGTCCTTTGACAGCAGCGAGAGCCAGGGGATAACCAGGATCACTCTCACGGCTAAGTGCAGCGGAGATCTGCGCAAGGAGGCGGTCTTAGATGACGTTTCCGGCCATGTGATCCACATGGGAGTCGTGGGCCGTTTTGGACTGCCCTTTGAGCTGAGCTACACCGACAATGTCACCGATGCACAGCTCTCCTTCACCTACGATAAGGAGGAGCTGAGAGGCGTCCCTGAGGAGAACCTCATGGTGCTCTTCTACAACGAGGACGAGGAGGCTATTTACGATGAGATCCCCGGATCGGCTTTGGACAAGGAAAACTGTACTGTCACCGTAAATGCCGAAAAACCGGGCGTTTACATCTTGGTGGACGCCTATCAGTGGCTGGATGCCTGGGGAGACAGCCGTGCGGAGAGCTACGCCTATGACAAAGACCCTACTGCCTATCCTACGGATTGGGAGCGCAGCTGCGACACCGGCAGCATCATGGAGCTGGCCGATAAGCAGTGGGCGGTGGAGAACGCTCCGCTGTTCCATGTTTCAACTCCGGAACAGCTGGCAAGCGCCGTGTACTACATAAACGGCCTGAACAGCAGCAACGTCAGCATCGTGCTTGACGCAGACATCGACCTGACCGGCTACGACTGGGTGCCTATGGGCTGGAATAGCTCCGGAAATACCGCATTCAGCGGCAGCGTCGACGGCGGCGGCCACAAGATCACCGGCATGAAGATCGAGGGCAGCACGGAAGTGGGCTTCATCGGCTACGGTCTGGGCTGCACAGTGAGTGACATCACCTTCGAGAATGCCGAAGTTTCGGGAGGAGCTCAGGTAGGCATAGTGGGCGGCGAGGTCTATATGACCGATACCTGGGAGAACGTCCACGTCAGCGGCAAGATCACCGGTGCATATGATGACTACGGCGGTATCGTTGGCAGAGAGGCCAGCTTGAACTTCGTAAACTGCTTTGCTGATGTGGAGATCAACGGCGAGAAGTCGGACTTCCTCTCATACCGGCAGAAGGTGATCACCGAGACCGAGGTGGTGGAGACCTTCACCCTTACTCTCAACGAGGATAACTCGATCACCCGTGACGACCACGAGGGCTTCAGGAACCTCTGCTGGCAGATCGACCATAACGGTCAGGGCGTCCTTCAGCGTGGCGCCACCGACCCTCACACCGACGAGCCGGAGCTGACCTTGGACCCGAGCTACGTCTTTTTCGGCGGCAGCGACGGCAAGACGGAGGTCTACCTGACGGCCTTCATCAACGGCACCTACATCAGGGTCAGCAACATCATCACTGTCGGGCAGTAGCCCGCTTTGGACCGGACATAATTTTTATGCATAAAAATTTTTATACAAAGGAGTATGAAAACCAATGGAAAGATATTGGAACCAGGAAATGGAGTGCGCCTCTCCCGAGGACATGAAAAAGCTCCAGGACGAGCGCCTTGTGGCTCAGGTAAAGCACGTTTATGAGAACGTTAAGTATTACCGGGACCTCATGGACGAAAAGGGCGTAAAGCCCGAGGACATCAAGGGTACCGAGGACCTGCACAAGCTGCCCTTCCTCAGCAAGGCCGACCTTCGTGACGCCTATCCCTACGGACTGCTGGCAAAGCCCCTGAGCGACTGCGTAAGGATCCAGTCCACCAGCGGCACTACCGGAAGAAGAGTAGTCGCCTTCTACACTCAGCACGACATCGACCTTTGGGAGGACTGCTGTGCAAGAGCTATCACTGCTGCCGGCGGAACTAACGAGGACGTGTGCCAGGTGTGCTACGGCTACGGCCTGTTCACAGGCGGCCCGGGACTCAACGGCGGCTCTCACAAGGTGGGCTGTCTGACCCTCCCCATGAGCTCGGGAAATACCGAGAGACAGATCCAGTTCATGCGTGACCTGGGATCTACGATCCTCTGCTGTACTCCCTCATATGCAGCCTATATCGGCGAGACTCTCCATGATATGGGCTATACCACAGACGACATCAAGCTCAAGGCCGGTATCTTCGGAGCTGAGCCCTGGACCGAGGAGATGAGGCGCTCTATTGAGAAGTCTCTGGGCATCAAGGCCTACGACATCTACGGCCTCACCGAGACCAGCGGCCCCGGCGTTGCCTTTGAGTGCTCCGAGCAGACCGGTATGCACATCAACGAGGACCACTTCATCCCCGAGATCATCGACCCCGATACAGGTGAGGTCCTCCCCGAGGGCGAGGTGGGCGAGCTTGTGTTCACCAGCATCACCAAGGAGGCCTTCCCCCTGCTGCGCTACCGCACAAGAGACCTCTGCCGCCTGACAAGAGGCAAGTGCTCATGCGGAAGGACTCTCGTGAAAATGGCCAAGCCCATGGGCAGGAGCGACGACATGATGATCATTCGCGGCGTCAACGTGTTCCCCAGCCAGATCGAGACCGTCCTCATCGAGCAGGGCTACTCTCCCAACTACCTGATCGAGGTAGACCGTGTGAACAACACCGATACCCTGGACATCAGCGTCGAGATGAACCCCGACCAGTTCTCCGACAAGGTGAAGGATATGCAGAAGCAGGAGAGAGAGCTGGCAGAGGCCATCAAGACCATGCTGGGCATAAACCCCAAGGTACATCTCGTGTCGCCTAAGTCGATCACAAGAAGTGAGGGCAAGGCTGTCCGTGTCATCGACAGAAGAAAGCTCCACGACTGATAAACATAACAAGGAGGAATTACCATGGCAAATGCAAGACAGATCTCAGTATTCGTAGACAACAAGCCCAATCAGCTCGCCGGAGCCATGCGCCTGATCAAGGAGAAGGGGATCAACGTGCGTGCCCTGAGCCTTGCGGACACAAAGGACTTCGGTATCCTGCGCCTTATCGCAAACGATACCGACAAGACCGTGGATACCCTCAGAGAGGCCGGCTATCCTGTAACTGTTACGGAGATCGTGGCGATCTCGATCCCGGATACTCCCGGCCAGCTCAGCCGTGTCCTTGACGTGCTCGGCGGCGAGGGCGTAAATCTGGAGTACCTGTATGCCTTTTTGGGCAAATCTGACAGATCGGTGTCCTTCGTTATCCGTGTAGATGACGTGGAGAACGCCTCCGCAGCCCTTAATAAGGCCGGGATCATTCAGCTTACCGAAAATGATCTGTCGGAAATGTAAGTGTTGCACAAATCTGACAGGTGCTGGTAAAATATTTTTGAAAACGCTTGACAAAAACTAAGTTTGATCGTATAATTTAAGTATAGCATTATGCGAGAAAATTCTGTGATTAGGAGTGATGAACAATGGGACTTCTCGATAAGATCGGCGACGCCTCTAAGGGCGTGTCTGATAAGGCTAAAAACATTTCTGAGGCCAATAACCTCAAAAGAAAGATACTGTATGAGGAAGAGCGTATCGTAGAGATCTTTACGGACATCGGCAAGAAATACTACAAAAATCCCAATGAGGATCCTGCAAATCTCAAGATCCTGTGCGACGACATCGACACAAGACGCAGAAGGATCAAGAAGATGAGATACGAGCTCAATGGTATCAGAGGCTATAAGATCTGCCCCAAGTGTGACGCAGAGGTCAACGAGCGCTTCCAGTTCTGCGGACGCTGCGGAGCAAGGCTCCCTGATATCGAGGACGACGACTTTATGTCCCTTGAGCCTAACGACTACTATACAGAAAGCAGCGGAAACTTCTTTAACGCAGATTCTAACCAGAATTATTGATCACAAATGGGCTGTTCTGATCATTCGGAACAGCCTATTTTTTGGAGGAGCCATGAAAAGGATAACGAAGCTTTTGATCGTGCTTTTGCTCGGGACTGCTGTCCCTGTGTGGGGAATGATACCGGGCCTTACGGCGCTGAAGATCATCACAGTCATCGTCCTGTCAGTCGGCTATCTGGCAGTTTTGCTCAGGGCCGGAGGAAAGCCTCCGGCGGACAGCAAGCGCCTAAGGCGCATAAAACGGGGGACAGATCTTATCTGGATCGGAGGGACCGCCGCCGCTTTGGAGGCGATCTTCCTTGTGTTCTGGTTTGTAAAGTCCGGCGCAGGAGCCGTGGCAAGGGTCTTTGCCATAGTCATGCCTGTGCTGCTGATCGGTCTGGTGCTCTTTTCGGGAGTGATCCGCACCGCCTCCTCCGCAAAGCAGATCAAGCTCAAGGACCATATCCTCATGCTGATGCTGTGGTGGGTGCCGGTGGTCGATTTCTTCCTGATAAGGAAGTTCTACAAGACCGCCAAGAGGGAGTACTTCTTCGAGCTGGACAAGCTGGAGCTGGACAGCGCCCGTGCCGAGGATACGGTCTGCGCTACAAAGTACCCGATCCTGCTGGTACACGGGATCTTCTTCCGGGACTGGCAGCTGGTCAACTACTGGGGAAGGATCCCGGCGGCACTTATCCGGAACGGCGCCAAGATCTTCTACGGGAAGCAGCAGTCCGCCCAGTCCGTCCCCGACAGCGCTCGTGAGCTGAGGGACACGATCATGAACGTCCTTCAGGAGACCGGCGCCGAGAAGGTCAACATCATCGCCCACTCAAAGGGCGGCCTTGACTCACGCTACGCCATAAGCTGCCTGGGAATGGATAAGTACGTCGCAACTCTGACCACGATCAATACTCCCCACAAGGGCTGCGACATGGTGGACTACCTTTTGGGGAAGCTGCCCCAGGGCTTCGTGGACTTCGTCACCAAACGCTATAACAAGATCTTCACCGTCCTCGGGGACACTGCCCCGGACTTCATCTCAGGGGTCAAGGACCTGAGCGCCGTCCGTGCAAGGGACTACGTCACCGAGATGCCAGACCGAGAGGGCGTTTCCTACCGCAGCTATATGTCAGTCATGAGCAGCGCCGGATCTGCCGGGATACCGCTGAATTTCGGCTATCTGCTGATCAAGAAGCTGAACGGCCCCAACGACGGCCTCGTCTGGGAGGAGAGCGCTAAGCACGGCAGCTATCAGCTCATCACAACTCCCCAGAAAAGAGGAGTCAGCCACGGCGACGTGATCGACCTTATGCGTGAGAATATCGAAGGCTACGACGTCCGGGAGTTCTATGTGGGGCTGGTCAGCCGGCTCCGGGAGGAGGGCTGCTGATCCGCCAGCCTCAGCCGAATCCTTCCGCACAGCAGGTAGGCCGGTATGCACAGCACGAACCACCCCACCGAGAAGGGGAGACAGATCTGTCCCAGAAAATTCAGGGGCATATCCGAGTAATCCCACACCTCCCAGCCCATGATAAGGTTGTCGAAGATCCCTACGGCCAGCTCTAAGCCGGTGGTGATCAGGGCTCCGCAGACGCAGCAGCCGATCAGCCGGACCCTTCCGCTCAGGCCGTAGATCACCGCTAAGATCAGGCCTCCGCAGAGAGCCATGGTCCAGTGAGTGTAGCCCCTTCCGGCCACCTCCAGCAGGCTGTAGATGAAAAAACCCATGAGGAACGAGAAGAAATAGCGTGACAGCTTCATATGAACACATCCGTTCTTAATATTTATAATAGTGTCTCCCACGGGAGAACGATCATACACTGAGGTGAAAAATATGCGAAAAAGCTGCATTTTGATGCACATATCCAGCCTTCCGTCAAGGTACGGCATCGGCAAGCTGGGCAGACAGGCCTTTGCCTTCGTGGACTTTCTGAAGGAGGCCGGCGTGAAGTGCTGGCAGATCCTGCCTCTCTCGCCCACCAGCTACGGCGACTCGCCCTATCAGTCCTTCTCGGTCAACGCCGGGAACCCCTACTTCATCGACTTCGACGTGCTGGAGGGGGACGGCCTGCTGGAGGCCGAGGACCTGGAGGGGATCTGCTGGGAGTCCGAGAAGGACAGGGTGGACTACGCCCTGATCTATGAAAACTGCTTCAAGGTGCTCAGGAAGGCCTACGGGCGGTTCCGGGCGTCGAAATTCCCGGCATACCGGAAGTTCTGCAGCGCAAACAGCACATGGCTGGAGGAATACGCACTGTTCATGGCGCTGAAGGACCAGAACGGCGGAGCGCCCTGGTACGAGTGGGAGAAGGAGATCTCCATGCACCGTCCGAAGGCCGTGGCTGCGGCCAAGAAGGAGCTGAAAAACGAGATCGGCTTCTACAAGTTCCTCCAGTTCCAGTTCTCAAGACAGTGGGGCGAGCTCAAAAAGTACGCCGGCCGGAACGGTATCGAGATCGTGGGAGATATACCCATATACTGCGCTTTGGACAGCGTCGAGGCCTGGAGCGACCATAGGCTCTTCTGGTTCGACCGCAAGCGCCGGCCGGTCTGCGTGGCAGGCTGTCCGCCGGACGATTTCTCTCCTACGGGCCAGCTCTGGGGCAACCCCCTCTACGACTGGGACTACCACAAAAAGACCGGATATAAATGGTGGATCGGCCGTATCGCCAAGGCCTGCGAGCTCTACGACATCGTCCGGATCGACCACTTCCGGGGCTTCGAGAGCTACTACACGATCCCCTACGGCAGCGCTGACGCAACTGTGGGCGAGTGGAAAAAAGGCCCGAACAGCGAGCTTTTCCGCATCGCTGAGGAGAAGCTGGGAAGGCTCAACATCATCGCCGAGGACCTTGGTTTCCTGACGGAGGAGGTCCACCAGATGCTGGCGGAGTGCGGCTATCCGGGCATGAAGGTGCTGCAATTCGGCTTCTCGGACGGGGAGAACGAGTACCTCCCCCACAATTTCACCACCACGAATTGCTTCGCCTACACCGGCACTCACGACAATGAGACCCTCGTCGGCTGGGTGGAGTCGCTGGACAAAAAGTCCCTGAAATTCGCCAAAAACTACCTCTGCGTCAAGAAGAAGAGGGACATCCCGGCGGCCATGATCCGGGCTGCTTGGGGCAGCGTTGCACAGGTGGCCTGCGCTCAGATGCAGGACTTCTTGGAGAGCCCCAGTGAGGGCCGCATGAACACCCCCTCTACCCTTGGAGGGAATTGGCAGTTCCGCACGAAGGAGAGCGACTTCACCCCGGAGCTTGCCAAGCAGATCCGGAAGCTGAACCGGCTCTACAACCGATGAAGAGGCTGATCATACTGGCGGCCGCAGCCCTGCTTTATGGCTGTGCGGAGGCAGGGGAGAGCTCCGCCTCTCAGGAGGCTCCCACCGCTGCTGCGACTGCTGCCGTCACGACTACAGCCACGACAACTGCACAGACTACTACTGCCCAGACCACAACGGTCCAGACCACCACTGTTCAGACGACTACTGAGCTGATGACGTTCCCGCCCTTTGAAATGCCAGAGGAGGAGCAGGCTGCCATTCAGAAGCTCTGCGACAAGTACGATAAGGACTTCACGGTGCTGGACCGGTACGTTGAGTGGGAATTTTATGGCGAGATACCCGATGTAAAGCCTGTGTCCTACTATATCGACGACGGCGAGGGCCACTATTTCTACGCTTTCGGCAAGGAAAACACCGATGAGATCACCAGCGACAGCTACCTGTTCGTGAAGTACGGCGACAGGCTCATGGAGGAGTCGGCGGAGTTCCTCAGGGGACTTACTTCTCAGGGAAAATGCTGGGCGGTGAGCTATTATAAGAACTGGCTGCCCTTTGAAACGCCGGCTGATGCCACCTATGAGGAGTTCCTGGCAGCTTTCAGTGCAGAGGAGTCCCATGTACAGGTGAATTTGCTTCTGCCTGAGGGCGAGGTGCCGCCGGAGGAGCTGCGGCCCGAGCTGTACAACAGCAGCAAGATCTTCGACGATCTGGGCTATCATATCTCAGTGGCTGTGCGTCATATCCCTCAGGAGGACTATGACCGGCTGGAGGACGTTTCTTACGGAAAAATAGATGTTGACTATCAGAAACTGCAAAATGCATATATGAATTGAGGAGTTAGATCATGGATAAGAAAGTTTTTATCGAGAAGTTTACCGGCAGGCTGCCCCGGGACATAAAGTCGGCCACCCCTCAGCAGCTCCACAACGCTTTGGGCGATACGGTCATGGAGCTCTACGCCGACCGTTGGAGGACTGCCCGTCAGGAGCACCTTTCAAAGCGCCGGGCGGCCTATCTTTCAATGGAGTTCCTTGTGGGGAGAGCGGTCTACAACGACCTGCTCTGCCTTGGGATCTATGACGATGTGAAGGAGGCCTTCGCTGAGCTGGGACTGGAGCTTTCCGACTTTGAGCAGATCGAGGACGCAGCTCTCGGCAACGGCGGCCTTGGACGGCTTGCGGCCTGTTTTCTGGACTCTGCGGCCACTCTCGGCCTGCCCCTTGACGGCTACGGGATCCGGTACAAATACGGCCTTTTCAAGCAGTCCATAGTTGACGGCTATCAGAAGGAGGACATCGACGACTGGACCCGGTACGGGGATCCCTGGTCAGTGCGCTGCGAGGAGGAGTCCGTGCTGGTGGAGTACAGCGGCCAGACGGTCCGGGCAGTGCCCTACGATATGCCGATATTCGGCTGCAAGACCGAAAACGTGGGGACACTCCGGCTCTGGCAGTCCGAGCCGGTGAAGGAGTTCGACTTCGACACCTTCAATCGTCAGGACTACCTTGAGGCCTCAAAGGAGAAGATCTTCGCCGAGGACATCTCCCGGGTGCTCTACCCCAACGACGACACCAACGAGGGCAAGAAGCTCCGCCTGAAGCAGCAGTATTTCTTTAGCTGTGCGTCACTGACGGACATTCTCCGCAAGCACAAGGCACGCTTCGGGACGCTGGACGACCTGGCAGACTATATCACGATCCAGCTCAACGACACTCACCCGGTGATCTCAGTGCCTGAGCTGATCCGCCAGCTCGTTGACAACGAGGGCTATACCTTCCAGAAAGCCCTTAGCATAGCCAAAAAGGTGTTCAACTACACCAACCATACGGTCATGCAGGAGGCTCTTGAGAAATGGTGGATCGGCCTTGTGGAGGAGGTCCTTCCCAGGATCTATGAGATCATTATCCAGATCAACGAGGAGCTCATCGCAGAGCTGTACGCAGCCGGCGTACAGAAGGACCAGATCGGCCGCATGAAGATCATCAAGGGCGAGTTGATCCACATGGCGGACATGGCCTGCTACGCCTCTGCCCACATCAACGGCGTGGCTGAGATCCACACCCAGATCCTCAAGGACACCGTGCTCGCAGACTGGTACAGCGTGAAGCCCGAGGCCTTCCGCAACGAGACCAACGGCATCACTCAGCGGCGCTGGCTGGCCCTGTGCAACAGCGAGCTCTCCGGCCTGATCACCGAGCTCCTGGGGGACGACGGCTGGATCACCGACCTTAGCCGGCTGAAGGAGCTGGAGAGATACGCCGATGACGAGGCCGTGCTCCGCCGCTTTATCTCGATCAAGCAGGAGAAAAAGTCTCAGCTTGCCCAGTTCATCGCCGACCACGACGGCGCAGAGGTCTCTCCGGAGAGCATTTTCGATATCCAGATCAAGCGCCTCCATGAGTACAAGCGCCAGCTCCTCAACGCCTTCTCGATCCTCTGGATCTACTACGGGATCAAGGACGGCAGCATCAAGGACTTTACGCCTACTACCTTCATCTTCGGGGCGAAATCTGCCCCCGGATACCGCCGTGCAAAGGCGATCATCCGCTATATCAACGAGGTGGGAAGGATCGTTTCCTCAGATCCGGAGACAAAGGACCTGTTGAAGGTGGTATTCGTCCAGAACTACAACGTTTCCTATGCCGAGAAGCTGGTGGCAGCGGCAGATGTGTCCGAGCAGATCTCCACCGCAGGAACTGAGGCCAGCGGCACGGGTAATATGAAGCTCATGCTCAACGGAGCCGTCACTCTCGGCACCTACGACGGGGCAAATATCGAGATCGTCCAGGAGGCTGGCGAGGAGAACAACTATATCTTCGGCGCCAAGGTGGAGGATCTGGAGAGGATCGTGCCTGAGTACGACAGCCGCCGGGTATTTGCGGAGAACGCTATGATCAAGCGTGTAGTCTCCTCCCTAATCGACGGCAGCGTTTCCGACGGAGGCAGCGGAGACTTCCGTGAGCTGTACAGCTCTCTGCTGGACGGTGCCAGCTGGCACGCTCCGGATCACTATTACCTGCTGGGCGACCTGCCGGGGTATGTTGAGACGAAGCTGCGCTGCAATGCTGACTACCGCAGCGACAGGCTGGCCTTCGCAAAAAAGCAGTGGCTGAATATGTGCAATGCCGGGAAGTTCAGCTCGGACCGCACCATAGCGGACTATGCTGAGAACATCTGGAAAATAAGCTGATAAGAAACACAGAGCCGCAGTATCTCTGATCTAAGGTCAGGGACGCTGCGGCTCTTTATTGATAGAATGGCTGCGTTATGCTATGATAGTTACAAGGAAAGTTCGGTATAAGGAGAAATGAGAGCTATGCGAAAGAATGGCAGTCTAAAGATCGGAGACACAGAGATGTACTATGCCGCCTTCGGGAAAGGCAGCAGATCTCTAACAGTATTGCCCGGGCTCTCAGACGGGCTTGCGACAGTCAAGGGCAAGGCGTGGATCCTGTCCCTGCCATATAAGAGGGTTTTTCGGGACTACACAGTGTATATGTTCAGCAGGAAGAACAAAATGCCCGAGGGATATACCATAAGGGATATGGCCCATGATCAGGTCCTTGCTTTGCAGAGCCTGGGGATCGGGCAGACCGATCTGCTCAGGGCTCACGATGAAAAAAGCTCCTAAAGAGACCTCTTTAGGAGCTTTTCGTTTTACTTGGGATCCTTGCGGAACAGCTCTCTCAGCACAAGTCCTGCGCCGGCAGCCGTCATACCGAACATGATGATGAAGATGTAGGCGTTCGTCGTGCGCCAGTGGATCGAGGTGGTCAGCAGAACGCTCAGCAGAACGAACACTACACCGATCGCCAGTACGATCCAGCCGAAGATCTTCCTCTTCATGGTGAAGAGCATACCGATACCGATGATGATCGGCAGCATGATCATTCCGTTGGCAAGGTTGAAATTGCCGAAGGACAGGAAGTATCCTCCACGGCCCCAACTGCTGGAAACGCTGATGTTCTGGAAGATCATGAAGAGCCCTCCGGCCAGCATCAGAAGTCCCACGAAGAATTTCAGCAGCCTGCTGCCCTCGTCCTCGTGGCTGTCACGGTAGTCCTCCAGCTCCTTATAGAGCTGATCCAGATCCTTGTCTGATCTTGACATAGTATCCCTCCTTATGGTTTACTTTACTCCTCCGAGGATATAGAAAGCGTAGTAGATGTCCTCGATATCGACTGTGAAGCTCTCAGAGGCCTTGTTGAACCTGTAAGCGCCCATCCTAGCCTCTCCGCCGGTGTCGGTGTTGGTAACGTACAGCGACAGGGTGAAGGTGTCGGTGGCGGCATTTATGGCAGTCACTATGCCCTTGTCAACGGGAGCAAGGAGCTTGTCCGAAACGATAGTAGAAACGTTCCCATTAGTGTCAGTGATGACGTACTTCACAGTGAAGTGCCCCAGGGCCCTTACGGGGAAGGGGGTGTAGAAGAGGAAGCTGCCGTCCTCGGCCATGGACTCGATAGAGCTGTTTATGCCCTTTCTCGGGTCGAAGGGCTCAGGGTCCTCAACGACGTGTACAAGAACATCTGCCTTGACGCTGGGGTTGTCAGCGCTGGTAACGGTAACTATGCAGTCGCCCAGGGACTTTCCGCAGATATTTCCGTACTTATCGACTGTAGCGATGTCGGTGTTCGAGCAGCTCCACAGCTCGGCCTTGTTCTCGGCCTCCTCCGGGAGCATCACCAGCCACGATATGCCGTAGCCGCCGATACCGATGTAGAGTTCCTCGTCTGTGAGCACGATCTGGCGGACCCTTCCGTCGTCGCTGACGTAGATCCTGATCTGAGCGGAGATCTCAGGTGAGGCCTCGCTGGCGGCAGTAATGCTGCACTCGCCTCCGCCGACGGCAGTGATCACGCCGTTTTCGACAGTTGCGACGCTCTCATCGGAGCTCGACCAGATCACGTTCCTGTTCTCGGCCTCTTCCGGGAGGACGGTGGCCTCTGCTGTAACGGTCTCGCCCAGCTCCAGCTCGGCAGACTCCCAGCTCAGCCTTACCTCTGAAACGCCGACCGTTGTGGTCACTGTAGTGGTAACGGTGGTAGTCTCAGTGGTGGTCGTTGTGGAAGCCGTGGTGGTAGTGGTAGAGGTGGAGGTGGTAGTGGTAGTCGTCACGGTAGTTGTGGTAGTAGCCTTCACACCGGAGCCTACGATAACGGTCACATCTGCCGAGATCTCGGGGTTGCTGCGGCTCATTGCAGTGATCGTGCAGGTGCCGTCGCTGATACCGCTGATCCAGCCGTCGCTGTCTACTGTAGCGATGCTGGGATCTGAGCTGTACCAGATCACGGTCTTGTCACGGGCCGTATTGGGGATGATCGTTGGGAAGGATATGTCTCCGCTGCCCACGGGGATCGAGAGCTCGGTCTTGGTGAGCCTTATGCCCTTGACCTTCGAGTCGTCGGAAACAGTAACAGCGATATGTCCGGCAACATCGGGATCCTGGACGCTCCTTGCGGTGATCACGCACAGTCCCTCGGCCTTGGCGATGACCCAGCCGCTCTCGTCGACCGTAGCCACGCTCTCGTCGGAGCTGGACCAGGTGACGGACTTGTCCGGAACGTTCTCCGGGAGGACCGTAGCATAGGCTATGTCGCCCTCGCCTACGTTCAGCAGCATCTCGATCTTGCTCAGCCTGAGCACTGAAACGGGAACTGCGGTGGTGGTCACGACGGTAGTAGTGACGGTAGTGGTCACGGCCTTGGTGGTAGTGGCCTTTTTCGTCGTAGTAGGAGTTTTCGTCGTAGTGGGAGTTTTTGTGGTAGTTGCCTTTTTAGTGGTAGTTGCAGGCGCAGTCGTTGTGGTCTTCTTTGCAGTAGTGGAGACCTTTGTGGTAGCGGCTGCCTTTGTGGAGGAGACTGCTGCGGTGGTAGTCGCCTTCCCGGCCTTCGTCGTGGCAGCGGGAGCAGTAGTCGTTGCCTGAGGCTCCTGAGGCTCCTTCTGGAACTCCTCGAAGGTCAGCTTTCCGCCTGTCTGAGTGAAGGCGTAGTAAGCGAGGATCTCGGAGGCGTCGCTGGCGTCAGCGAAGGTGTCCTTGTTGACGTCTGCTGCTGCGAGGACAGCATCGGAGAAGGTGCGCTCTCCGCCGGTAGAGGTGTTTGAATACTCTGCCAGCACCTCAGAGGCGTCGGCAGCGTCGATGTACCCGTCGCCGTTTACGTCGCCCAGCTTGTAGATCTTAGCCAGAGCGTCGTCTGCCTCGGCCTGGTCGGTGAAAGAGGAGGCCCCAGCCGGAAGGCTCTCCTCAGCGCCGGCGAGCTGAACGGGAAAAGCGCTCAGTCCCAGTGCTGCCGAAAGTACAGAAGCCATGATCTTTTTTCTAATACTCATATACTCTCCTGACCGGTCCAAACGGACCTAATGAATTAAGTGACCCCTTTTCCAGCACATATGTGCTATTTTGGTATACGTCACAATTATACTATAAACCGATAAAAAAATCAATAGAAAAGGGTCATTTGAGTAAATATTTGGAAAAAACGGTAAAAAACAAGGACTGCCGGAGGCGATTTTCCGACAGTCCTTATAAGACTAAATTGCACAGGGCTAACTTATTTCAGCTTAGCATCCTGAGCGGCCTTGGTGATCGGCCAGTCTGAGTCCTTGTCAAGGAGCTTTGCGTCTGCCATCTGGATCGACAGAGCGTCGATACCGTTGACGCCTGATGTGCCGTTGTCAACAACGTCGGCGTTCAGGAGGCCCTGATCTGTCAGAGGATACTTAGCAGGAAGAGCTGCGTACTGTAAGATCGCAACTGCGTCCTGAAGGTCTACCTTACCGTCAACGTTAGCGTCGCCCCAGATAGTTACCTTAGGCTCGGGCTCTGTAACGGGAGTCGTAGTCGTGGTAGTTGTAGTAGTGGGAGGAGCTGTTGTTGTGGTAGTAGTGGTAGTAGTTGTCTCGGGAGCATCAGCGTAGAAAACGGTGATGTTGTCGATCGTGATAGAGTCCTCCTCGCCCCAGTAGTAAGCGAACTGGATATTGCCGTACTTAGAGGAGTTAACAAGACTGCCGTCAGCGGAGATCAGGTCCTTAGGAGCGATCCACAGGATCTGAGCGGAGTCACCTGCATCCAGAACGACATAGCTTGTATCGTCCTGATACCAGTCGCCGTCGATCTCAGCGCTGGAGCCGATGTTGTAGACCAGCTTGCCGATGTCAGACTTAGCGGAGATGTCGAAGAGAACGGCATAAACGTCCTTTGTCTCGTCAACGCCCAGCTCAGAGTAAGGCACCTCGACGTAATTGGTCTTAGATGTATGGTCAACAGTTGCCTTTACAGCGGTCTGAACCTTATCTGTATAGGGAACAGTGATCTCCTTGGTGTAGGTAAGGCAGGCGTCTGTCAGAGTAACTGACTCTACCTCCTCGCCGTCGGTATCGTTGCCCCACCAGTACTGGAAGGAGATAGCGTCATTGCCACGGAGGGACTCATAGGGCTGTACCTCAGCAGGCATCTCCCAGTAAGCCACGATGTAGGATCCGGCGCCCTCGATAGTAACACCGTTGCCAACAGGCACGCCGAACTCAACGCCAGCGTCCTCCATTTCCTCGACGCCGTCAGCGCCCATATCGTTGTACCAGTAGCCAGCGGACTCCTTGCCCTCGATGCCGGCGATCTGCTTAGCGTACTCTGTATCGGCAATGGACTTGTTCTCAACATTGAGTCCGCCGCCGTACATGAACTGATCCATGTCCACGTCGGGCTGGATAACAGCGGTGATAGACTCTACAGTAACGCCTGTAGTATTGGTCAGGCCGAAATCAGCATAGGTGAACTTGTGGCTGTTTATGGGAGCGTCCTCTGTGAACTCAGTGGGGTGGAGGGCGTAATAGTCCTCATCGTAGCCCAGAGTGAGCGTGATGTCAAGGTCGCTGAGCTGTCTTGCAACAGTTGACTTCAGTGTAGCAGTACCGTCGCCGTTGTCAGTTACCTCCCACGGAACATCGTCGGGGCAGTTAGTACCGTTGGACTGTCTGTTATGGGTGTCTCCTGAGGGAGTCGGATCGTCGGTACCGGAGGAGGAGCCTGAGCCGTTGACGGAAATGTCGGTAAGCGTTACAGTATTGGGCACCATATCCTTCACGCTGTTGTCCCAGTGAGAGCTGTAGTAGCATCTGAACTCGAACTTAGCGGTGGCGCCGTACTCCAGCTCAAGGTCGGTAAGGTCGATAGTTACCTCAGTGGCCACGCCCTTCTTCAGAGTAACGGAATAGCCGCTGCCCTTTGAGTCCCAGCCGCCCTTCTCGTTGTGCTCAGTCCAGTAGGGCTTTTCAGCGATACCGATACCGAAGCCGTAGGAGAAGCTGGTCTCATAGTCTGATGACATGAGGGTGAATGTGATAGACTTAGCGCCTGACTTCACATAGTCAGTGATAGCGCCGGTGTAGACGTCGTCAACGCCCATAGTAGCCAGCGCAGCGGACTTTGTCTGGACCAGGTCCAGAGCAGGGGCAGCAGAAACGGCATTGCTCACAGCAGCAGGCACTGCTGAGGCAGCCATTACAGCAGCCAATACGGAAGCAGCCAGCTTCCTTGAAGTTGTGTTCTTCACGATAAGATCATCCTCTCTGATAAATTGAAATCTCATGATAGATCGGGGTTTATAGCCTATAACATATTATATCACAGCGGTGTGGAGATTTTGTTAACAAACTATGAATAGTTGTGAAGATCGGCTGAAATTACAGAAAAATGGTAACAAAACTGTATATTATGACGGAAAATCAACTCTCGGTAGAGGAAGATGTTGCTGCCTGTTCTGCATATCGTGGGTAAAAGGTACAAAAAGCTCACAAGGGAGCGTCCCCTGTGAGCTTTTGGAGTATTTTTATCCTGGTCAGTTCTCCGCCGGTGCAGTAGTAGTCGCCTCGGCCTTGGTGCGCTCGATCGTAACTCTTGCGTTGGTGACGATCCAGACGTTGTCGTGCTTGAGGCAGGAGAAGGTAACAGGGAGCGTGATCTGGTCCGTGGTGATCTCTGCGTTCAGCAGGTTCACATCGCCCACGATGTCCTCGGCAGTAATGTCGCCGATCACGTCCTCAGGCCCTACCACGGTGATCGGCAGCTTGCTGGTCATTACCGAGTAGGTGTAGGAGCTGTCGGGGATATTGCTGGTGGTTATCCTGCTCTTGTCAAGGGTCAGGTCCATGGTGCCAAGTCCCTCAGAGTCGATAGAGACTGTAACGGTCTCCAGATCCGACATATTGATCAGCTCGCTGTTCTCGCCCAGAACGCTGCTCAGTGAGAAGGTCTTGGTGAAATCCGGGGTAAGGTCGCTGAGCGCCACCTTGCCGATCTCCAGGTTCTGTGGGAGCTCCGTGGAGCTGTTATTCGTGGCCAGCACTACCGAATCCGCCGACAGTACGAACTTTATGCAGCTCTGGTCGAAGGTGCTGGGAGCGTTGGTTATGCCCACTGTCAGGGGTACGGTCTTCTGGGTACGCACGGGGATATTTATGCTGAAATTGGCCGTGCTCAGCTTTATGAGGGAGGACTGTTCGATGATCGAGCCGTCCTCGGTATAGAGCTGGACCTCGTCGCTGGGAAGGACGTAGGAGGTATCCAGGCTGTTGGTCTTATTGGACACCGCATAGACCTTCGCTATCTTGTCAAGTTGGGCGGAAGGCCCCGTGATCCTTACCACATCGGGCTCGCAGGTCACGTCGTCGGAGTTGATCGCCTTGCCCTCCACCACCGTAACATTGGGGATCTTGGCCATTACAGGGAACTCACGGGTATCCATTTTGTCGAAGACCACCGTTGCCGATGAGGGCGTGACGGACTTGACCTCAAAGGGGACACCGCTGGTGCTCCTGACCTTGATCGTCAGGTTTTTGGTGCCGGAGGAGGAAACTGAGTCGGCGTCGATGTAAGCCACAAGGTTCTCGTTGTTCAGGTTTCCCACAGTGGTACGGCTGCCAAGGAGCTCCACCGTTACCTCCTCGATATTGCAGGAGATCACGCTCAGGCCGTTGGACTCGGCCACGGAGTCGGTGATGTCGGTAGAAACGGGGATATTTGCGATAGTTTTCTGTACAGAGGGGTACTGGGTCATCGAGATGATGGACCATACCAGTATCGCCAGCAGCACTGCCAGCACAGCCAGCGAGAAGTTGTTTTTCATCAGGTCGTTCCTGAACTTGTTCAGGCTCATTTCTTTTTCCTCCTTTTGAATACAGAGGACAGGCTCTTCTTGTCGTCGGAGCTGTTATCGGCGGCTGCATCGGCGAAGATCTCCCTGCGGAGGAGCTCCTCCAGCTTCTCACGGGTATAGTCCCTCGTGAGGACGCCGTTCATGGCCACTGAGATCTGGCCGGTCTCCTCGGAGACGACGATGACTATTGCGTCTGAGTTCTCGCTCATGCCGATGGCGGCACGGTGGCGTGAGCCCAGCTTTTTGTTGATGATAGCGTCGTTCTGGGGCTTAGGCAGGAAGCAGGCGGCGGCTAAGATCACGCCGTCACGCATGATGACGGCTCCGTCGTGGAGGGGAGTTTTCGGGTAGAAGATGTTCCCGAAGACCTCCTTGCTTGGAGTAGCGTTGAGGATAGTACCTGTCTCGATCTGCTCGCCCAGCCTTACCTGGCGCTCTACCACTATGAGGGCGCCGGTAGCGCTTGCAGAGAGCTCCACGCAGGAGTCGCAGATCGCCTCTATAGCGCCGTCCCATTTCTGTGAGAGCTCGCCGGCGTTCTGACCGAAGCCCAGCAGGTTCAGCCCCAGCTTGGTCCGTCCGAATTTTTCCAGAGCTCTTCTCAGCTCAGGCTGGAAGAGGATCAGCATGGCGATAAGTCCGATGTCCAGAGCCTGAGCGAGGATATACTTCATGATCTTCAGCTTCAGAAGGCTGCTGAGGAAGTATCCGGCCACCAGCAGGAGTATGCCCTTGACGAGCTGGCCGGCCCTTGTCTCACGGATCAGCTTCAGGAGCAGATAGATTATGTAAGCCAGCACAGCCACATCTATCACGTCCCTGAACTCAAGGGTGCTGATAAGGCTGAAAAAGGCATATTTTATGTCATGTAGGGACGGCATCTGCTCACTTCCTTTCCGCATATGGCTCATCTATGTAAGAGGGAGCGATGCTCCCTCCGGGCTGAATGCGCAGTCCGCTATAATAATATTGTACCACAAAATGAGATAATTTCAATAGTTTTTTTCAAATTTACTTATTTTGTCACAATTCTTTTATTTTTTCTGCCAGCCTGACAGCGTCCTGAGTTCGGCTGAAAACTGAGGGCGAGAACCGCACTGTGCCGTTTTTCGTGCCATTGGTATCGTGGGCGAGGGGAGCACAGTGGAGCCCGGCCCTCAGGCAGAAGCCCTTCTCTGAAAGGGCGGCGGAGACCTTCTCCGGAGGGATGCCCTCCACATTGAAGGAAACGATCGGGACGTGATCTGCACCGGGGCTGCGGTAGATCCTCACCCTGTCAAAGCCGCCGAGCTCCTGCAAAAAAGCCCTGCAAACTGCCTCCTCATGGGCGGCGATGTTGGCGATGCCCTTGCTGAGGACGAACTCCGCCCCGGCCTTCAGTGACATGATGCCGGGGATATTGAGAGTGCCGCTCTCAAGGGACTCCGGCAGGAGAGAGGGCTGGATCAGGCTGGCAGATGAGGTGCCTGTGCCGCCTTGGATCAGCGGCTTTATGGGGAACCTCCCGTCGCTTATGAGCAGACCGGTCCCCGAGAGCCCGTAAAGGCCCTTGTGGCCGGCCGTGCAGAGGATATTGATCCCGGAGAGCCTTACCTCCAGCACTCCGCAGGCCTGAGCGCCGTCTGCGATCAGGCAGATCCCCCGGCCGGCGCAGAGCTCAGCTATCCGGCCGATCGGCAGGATCTGGCCGGTGACGTTGCTGGCCATGGTGCAGACCACAGCCCTTGTGTCTCGGCGAATGAGCCTTCGGAAGCTCTCAACAGTGCGGTCCGGGTCGGGATAGACCCTAGCCACGGACAGCGAGATCCTGCCCTCCTGCGCCAGAGCCGCCGCCGGACGTGCCGCTGAGTTGTGCTCAAGGCTGCTGATGATCATGTGGCCTCCGCCGGACATTATCCCGTGTATGGCCAGATTTAGTGCGTGGGTGCAGTTCAGGGCGAAGACCACGTTCTCCGGCTCTGCCCCGAAGAGCTCCGCCACGGTCTCTCTTGCGGAGAATACCGCCTCAGAGGACCTGAGGGCCAGAGCATGGCCGCCCCGCCCGGCATTTCCGCCGAGGGTCTGTGCCGCCTCCTGAGCAGCCCTTATGACCGAGGGCGGCTTGGGAAAGGTAGTGGCGGCGTTGTCGAAGTTTATCAGCTCCACTCTTCATCACCTCCGGAGAGGGTGAAGGGGATCCTGCGGCTTTTCAGCAGGCCGAGGGCCTTCCGGGGGTCACCGCCGATACGGATCTCCCAGCCGCAGCCCTCTGAGGAAGAGCTCTCGCTCCGTTTTATCTCACAGGGATACCCTCCTGCCGCCAGGAGCCGCTTCGCCTTGACAGCGTAGGTGTATGAGGGCATTGCCGCAATAGTGTAAGTCATGATATCCCCCCTGACTTTGGGGAATGCGCAGTTCAGCAAGGCTAAGGGGTACGATATATTATATGCCGGAGAGGGGCATTTGGGCATAAAAATACCGCCCGGCGGCGGTGTCAGAGCTTATGGAAGGTGGGGTCCTCGGTGCGCCCGAGAAGGTAGTCGATCGAAACATTGAAATAGTCGGCGATAGCGATGAGGGTCTGATAATCGGCCTCACAGACCTCGTTTTCGTATCTGCTGATAGTATTTTGACACATATTGAGCTCTATGGCGAGCCTCTGCTGTGTTAAATGGCGCTTTTTTCTAAGTTCTTTCAATCTCATAAACAAAACCTCTTGACAAAATTATACATTTTATGTATAATAATTATATCCAGTTTCTGGATATTTACAATGTTAGGAGGAAATTTTATGAGGATCAGGAAATTTTTGGCGGCGGCTTTGTCTGTTTTTGTGATCGGAGGGGCTCTGCCGGCAATGCAGACTGCATCACCAACTTCGACGGCGGTCGCCTATGATGATGAGTATACTACATTAGAGGTCGGAGACTTTATCTTCTATGTGTATGATGATCATGCAGAATTAAACTACGTTGAATATAATGCGTCAGGCCCGATAACTGTTCCTGCCTATGCAGGCGGTGTTTCGGTAACAGTTATACGTTCGTTTTCTTTTAAAGGCCGAAAGAATATTACTTCAGTGACACTGCCTGAGTCGATAACTGATATTTCTATATTGGCGTTTTATCAATGCGGCCTCACATCGATCAATATTCCAGATAAAGTAACAAAAATTTCAGAATCGGCATTTGATAGCTGTGATAATCTAACATCTATAACAATATCCGATTCAGTCACAAGCATAGGAAAATTGGCGTTTAGTAATTGCAAAAGCCTTGAGTCCATTACGATCCCGGATTCTGTTACAGAGATCGGGAATCAAGCCTTTTTTAAGTGTGAAAACCTTGCGACCGTTGAGCTCTCAAACTCATTGCTCACAATAGGAACATGGGCGTTTGACTCCTGCGGAAGCCTTGGGTCGATAGTGATCCCGGCATCTGTTACAAGGGTCCATTCGGCAGCATTTCATAATTGTACAAATCTAAAGTCGATCACATTTTTAAATCCACAGTGTGAAATAGGTTTGGCACAAAAGAACAGTTATGGAGAATATTATTTCATAAGAGATGATATATGCAATTATTATGATGAGGAGAGCGGACATTATATATATGATGGAGTCATTCGTGGATATAAAGGGTCAATTGCGGAAAAATATGCAATAAATTGTAATAGAAATTTTGAGGCGATAGACGATGAGATCCCATTGACGACGACTACTACAGTTGTTACTACCACAACGAATACTACGACAACTGTTTCTTCGACAGCAGCTGCTGATACAACAACGAGTTCGGTCAACACTACGTCAAATACAGATGTAACTGTATCGACCACAAATGATCAGAATAACACTACTACAACTGTGACCACTACGGTACCGACAGTAACAACGCCTTCAACTGATACACCTTCTCCTTCATGCGGCGACCTGGACGGTGACGGGATCATCGATTCCTCCGACGCCTCAGCCGTGCTTGTGGAATATGCCGCAATACAGACCGGCTCTGCGCCCACTGTCGACAAGAGCGTTGGCGACGTGAACGGTGACGGCTTCATCGACTCCTCCGATGCTTCGGACATACTGCAATACTACTCCTTCACCCAGACCGGCGGCACCGCCACCTTGACCGAATTCCTCGAAACGCTGTAAAGGACCTCCCCTGCACGCCGCAGGGGAGTTTTTTGCGCCCTCCGCCCTTGACTTTGACGCACAGATAGTATATAATAAAATATGTATACGCTCGTGAAAAACGGCAATACTGTTCCCGTAGACTTTTTTCGGGAGCGTGATACCATGAACAGTGAAAATAACGGCGCCTCTCCGCAGGACAGCCTTGCCAAGGAGGACCTGGCCGAAAGATCCGGACAGACCCTTTCGTCCAACTCAAAGCACCTGATCCACTGCCTGAGCATCATCGGGCAGGTGGAGGGCCACTACGTCCTTCCTGAGCAGAACAAGACCACCAAGTATGAGCACATCATACCCGCTCTTGTGGCTATCGAGCAGGACCGTAGCGTGGAGGGACTGCTGATCGTGCTGAACACCGTGGGCGGCGATGTGGAGGCTGGGCTCGCGATCGCTGAGCTGATCGCCGGCATGAAGACCCCCACAGTATCGCTGGTGGTGGGCGGCGGCCATTCCATAGGCGTGCCGCTGGCGGTCAGTGCAAGGCGCTCGTTCATAGTGCCTTCGGCCACGATGACGGTCCACCCGGTGCGCTCCAGCGGAACTGTGCTGGGCGTCCCTCAGAGCTTCTCCTACTTCGACAGGATACAGGACAGGATCGTCAGCTTCATCACCGACAACAGCCGGATCCGGCAGGAGGAGCTGAGAAGGCTCCTGATGAACACCGAGGAGCTGGTCATGGACGTTGGAACTATACTTGAGGGCGAGCGTGCAGTCGAGGTGGGGCTCATTGACAGTCTCGGAGGCCTCAGCGATGCCTTGGAAGCCCTTTACAGCATGATAGAGAGCTCCGGAGAAAGATACCCGGACTGAAAATGTAGAACATGGAGGAAGCTATGGCAGAAAAGAAGAAAAAGAAAAAGGAAGCGGCGGCTCCCAAAAAGAGGGGCGCCGCTGCACAGGAGGAAGAGGTCATCGTCAAGGAGGTGGTCTTCCGGGGCTATGAGGGCGAGGACGCCAACCGTGTCTGGTCGGTTATCCTGTTCAGCCTTGGGGTCCTGACAGCGCTCATGGCGCTGATCCCCGGCTCGGCCGGCTGGAACGCCGTACATAAGTTCCTGCTGGGGTGCTTCGGGATAGCGGTGTTCTTCGTTCCCGTGATACTCATATACACGTCAATACTTATCGGGCTGGAAAAGAGCCCAGACAACGTTTCCGGCAGGACCTTCGCAGGAGTTGCGCTGATGTTCCTGTTCAGCGCTGCGGTGCAGGTCTTCGGCGTGGGGTACCTCCCCGGCACGAAGCTCCACCACATCGCCGCCCTGTTCAAGGACGGCATGAAGCTGGAGGGCGGAGGCGTGGTCAGCATAGTGATCGGCGGACCGCTGCTCAGCGTTTTCGGCGGCATCGGCGCAAAGATCATCACTGTGCTGCTGTTTTTCGTGTTCATACTCCTGCTGACCGGACAGGGGATCATACAGTTCTTCGAGACCCTGACCCGGCCATTCAAGTTCCTTGGGCGCTGTCTTATGGGGTTCCACAGCCTCATAATGGGCGGAGAATTCGAGGACGGCTTTTCTGAGGACGACGAGCTGGACGAAGACCACGAGGAGGAGGACGACCTGGAGGCCGACAAGGAGGCGCTCGCTATCGCCAACAGCACGCCTCCCAGCAGACGCCGCAGCTCCTCGGCCGCCAAGAGAGGCCTTGCCGACGAGAACGGCTTCGTCATGGACGTGCCTCTTCCAGGCGAGCCCTCCGAGACCTTCGACACTGACGAGATCCCCGTCATCATAAGCGGCACACCTGAGCCTGTATCGGATCCCGGTGACGGCTCTGAGATAGACATAGCTCTGGAGGAGCTGATAACCAAGGCCGCCGGCAGTGACACGCCCGGCGCAGACGACGATCTTCCCCCGTGGGAGACTGCCCCTGAGCAGGAGGAGGACACAGTCACCGTTCCCGAGAAGAAGGAGCCGGAGTACATACTGCCCTCCCTTGACCTGCTGGCCCTTCCCGACAACCGCCACAACAGCGCCGTGGCCGCAGCAGAGATGCGTGAAAAGGCCGACGCTATCCAGAATACCCTCCGCAGCTTCGGCGTGGAGGTCTCGATCAAGAACATCTACCGTGGACCCTCGATCACCAGATACGAGGTCCAGCCGGGAGTTGGCATAAAGGTCTCAAAGATCAAGAGCCTTGAGGACGACATCGCCCTCAGCCTTGCCGCCGACGGCGTGCGTATCTCGCCTGTCCCGGGAAAGCCTGTGGTGGGCATCGAGGTGCCTAACGACCACAAGGACATGGTCACTCTCCGTGAGATCTTAGAGAGCAGGGAGTTTACTGACTCCAAGAGCAAGCTGGCCTTCGCCGTGGGCAAGGACATCGTGGGCAACGCCGTGGTGGGCGACATCACCAAGATGCCTCACGTCATAATCGCCGGAACTACCGGCTCCGGAAAGTCGGTCTGCACCCGGTCTATCATCATGAGCATACTTTACAACGCCAAGCCCAGCGAGGTCAAGCTGATCCTGATCGACCCCAAGATCGTTGAGTTCAAGGTCTTTCAGGGGATCCCGCACCTGCTGATCCCGATCGTCACCGAGGCGAAAAAAGCCGCCGGAGCTCTCAATTGGGCGGTGAACGAGATGATGCGCAGGTACCAGACCTTCGCCGACATGGGCGCAAACGACCTGAAGTCCTACAACGAGCTGATCGCCGACGACTCGGAGGAGAAGCCTCTGCCCCAGATCGTGATCTTCATCGACGAGCTGGCTGACCTGATGCTGGTGGCCGGCAAGGAGGTGGAGGACTTCATCTGCCGCCTGGCTCAAATGGGACGTGCCGCCGGTATGCACCTTGTCGTTGCGACCCAGCGTCCTACGACCGACGTTATCACCGGCCTGATCAAGGCCAATATCCCCAGCCGTATCGCCCTTGCGGTAAAGTCTCAGGTGGACTCTCGCACGATCATCGACATGGCCGGAGCTGACAGGCTCCTTGGAAACGGCGATATGCTGTATATGCCGATCACTATCAACAAGCCCCTGCGTATACAGGGCTGCTTCGCTTCGCCGAAGGACATAAACGCCACGCTCTCCTTCATCAAGGAGCAGGGCCAGGAGGAGTACGATCCCGATGCTATCGACTCAGTCGAGGCCTACACTCCTCAGACCAAGGGCGATGACGAGCTCCCTGATACGGGGGCAGCTATAGGCACTGACGAGGACTTTGTGGAGCGTGCCATGGAGGTGGCTGTCAATGCAGGCCAGCTCTCTACGTCCATGCTCCAGAGGAAGCTGAAGCTGGGCTACGCAAGGGCCGCCCGAATAATGGACGAGCTGGAGGAGCTGGGCGTGATCGGCCCCAGCGAGGGCGCTAAGCCCCGAAAGGTCCTCATGTCCAAGATGCAGTACGACGACCGGAAGATGCGCAGGGCCATGGAAAGCGACTGAGAAAGGAGCGTCAGGCTATGAAGGGCGCTGTTATCATCATACTGCTGGCCATCGGTGCGTGGTACAGCGCTTACTACTGCAAAAAGCAGCGGAAATTCTACGATATGCGGTCCAGGGAGGTCGCCGGCGAGGTCATCTCATGGGATAAACACATCGGCAGCAGCGGACGATTTAAGGAGACATATTATGATATAGAGGTCCTTGCCGAAAACGGCGAGACCTACCGTATCTCCACAACGAACCCGAAGGCCGGAAAATACAAAAAGAAGCGTGAGATCGTGCTCCTTGTGCCATGTGATCCCGGCGGTGAGAGCGGCGACACAATGGAGAGCCTCATTGCGAAGGAGCGCTCCGGGACTATCACCGATCAGGAGTTTGAGCAGCTATGTGCCCTCCGGGAGATCAAGGAGGCCAAGCAGGAGGCTGCGGCAGAACTGGTCGAGACCTCCCGGCAGCTCACGATCATCAAGGAGGACAAAAAGTCCGGCGGCGAGTATTGGCTTTCCGTCGGGACAGGGATCTTTCTCACCGCCTTTGCGGTGCTTTGGATCGTGGCCGAGATCCTTTCTCCCTGAGGCGGAGGACAGCGGCTATTATCGAAAAACAGCAGAGATCAAGCGGTCTGCGGTCATTTCGCTGATCGTCCGTATCTATTCGCTCTTATAAAAATAAAGGCGGTGACACTATGTACGAGGGATTTCTCCCGACCACCAGAAAGGAAATGGAGGAGCTGGGGATCGGCCGGTTCGACTTCATCTATATTACCGGCGACGCCTACGTTGACCACCCCAGCTTCGGGGCAGCGATCGTTACCAGGCTGATAGAGGCAATGGGCTTCACTGTGGGAGTCATCGCTCAGCCTGACTGGCACACCGACAGGGACTTTAGGCGCTTTGGAGCTCCAAGGTACGCATTCCTTGTGACCTCGGGGAACATCGACTCTATGGTGGCACACTACACTGCCGCCAAGAGGAAGCGCTCCGACGACGCTTACACTCCGGGAGGCGTGGCCGGGAAGCGCCCGGACCGTGCGGTGATCGTTTACTGTCAGAAGCTGAGGGAGTATTTCGGAGATGTGCCGATCTGTATCGGCGGACTGGAGGCTTCCCTGCGGCGGTTCGCCCATTATGACTACTGGGACGACAAGGTGCGGCCCTCGATCCTCGTTGACAGCGGCGCCGACCTTCTGATGTACGGCATGGGCGAGCACCAGATCCGGGAGGTCTGTACAAGGCTGGCCGCCGGCGAGGACATACACCGTATCCATGACGTCCGTGGCACCTGCTACTTGACCGAGCCGGTGGATACTCCTCTGGGAGCGGCACAGTGTCCCTCTCTGGAGCAGGTCAGCACCAACAAGGCCGAGTACGCCAAGGCCACCAAGATCCAGTACGACTGGCAGGACGAGGTCTACGGAAAGACTGTGATTCAGCGCCACGGCAGCATGATGCTGGTGCAGAACCCTCCGGCCCTGAGCCTGACAACAGAGGAGCTGGACTACATATACAGCCTGCCCTACACAAGGGCCTATCACCCCTCCTATGAGGCCAAGGGCGGAGTCCCCGGCATTGAGGAGGTGCGCTTCTCCATAACCCACAACAGGGGCTGCTTCGGCTACTGCAACTTCTGCTCGATCGCCCTTCATCAGGGCAGGAGAGTCACCGTCAGGAGCGAGGAGTCGGTCCTTGCGGAGGCGGAGCGGCTGACGAAGATGCCCGATTTCAAGGGATATATCCACGATGTGGGAGGTCCAACGGCCAATTTCCGCCAGACCTCCTGCGAAAAGCAGCTCAGCAAGGGGCTTTGTATGGGGAAGAAATGCCTTGCTCCCACGCCCTGTCCGGCGCTGAAGGCCGACCACACCAAGTACCTTGCGCTGCTGCGGAAGATCCGGCAGGTGAAGGGCGTGAAGAGGGTCTTCATCCGCTCGGGCATACGCTATGACTACCTCATGGAGGACAAGAACGACGAGTTCATGCGGGAGCTCATAAAGTACCACGTCAGCGGCCAGCTAAAGGTCGCCCCGGAGCACTGCTCCGCCGTGGTGCTGGACAAGATGGGCAAGCCCCATATCGAGGCGTACAAGGCCTTCCAGAAGCGATTTTACGAGATCACCAAGGGCATCGGCAAGGAGCAGTATCTGGTGCCGTATCTGATGTCCTCCCACCCGGGCAGCACCCTCAGCGAGGCCGTAGAGCTGGCTCTCTTCCTGAGAGACAATCATATCCGCCCGGAGCAGGTACAGGACTTCTACCCCACACCGGGCACGATCTCCACCTGTATGTTCTACACGGAGCTGGACCCCTACACCATGGAGAAGGTCTATGTTCCGAAAACTCCCAAGGAAAAGGCCATGCAGAGGGCTCTGCTGCAATATTTCAGGCCCCAGAACAAGGAGCTCGTCCTTGAGGCGCTGAGGCGTGCCGGGCGGTATGACCTTATCGGCTCGTCGCCGAAATGCCTGGTGGAGGACGACAGAAAGGGCGGTGAGAAGAGCTGGCAGAGGAATGGAAGATCCGCAGGCACAAGGCCGGCGGCCTCTCAGAGGAACAGGAACAGCTCCGGGAGGAGCTCAAGGGGAGGCTCGCCAAGCAGCGGAAAAAGAAAAGGCGGCTCAAAGAAGCACTGACCTGGCTGGTGGGGATCTTCCTGCTGGTATGCTTCGTCTGCGACCTGCTGAAAAAGCCGGAGGTCCTGCCTGTGGAGGGCGGGCTTGCGGTGACCTTCATAGATGTGGGGCAGGGGGACTGCACCCTTGTGACCGCTGAGGACATGACCATGCTGATCGACTGCGGAGAGGCCTCCGAGACCGGAAGGGTGGAGGAGTACCTTCGTGGCTGCGGCATAAACTACATAGACATAGTCGTTGGGACCCACCCCCATTCCGACCACATGGGCGGCATGGCGGAGCTCCTTCGCGGTTTCGAGGTGGGGCAGGTGATCATCCCTCACCTTGCCGATGAGGACGTCCCCATAACTGCCTTTTTCAGCGATTTTCTGGAGGCAGTCCAGGAGAGGGAGATCCCTCTGAAGGAGGCCGAGTCCGGCAGCACCTTCGCCCTTGGGGACGCAAGGTGCAGGATCATCGCTCCCAACAGCAGCAGCTATGCCGACCTTAACAACTACTCCGTGGGGATCCTTATGCAGCACGGGGCGAACACCTTCGTGTTCACCGGCGATGCAGAGGGAGTTTCCGAAAGGGAGATGGCACAGACAGGTATGCTCTCCCACGCCAGCGTCTACAAGGCAGGCCACCACGGCAGCGACAGCTCCAGCTCTGAGGGGTTCCTCAGTATCCTCAGCCCGGACAACGCCGTGATCTCCTGCGGAGAGGGCAACCCCTACGGCCACCCCAAGGACATAACTCTGCAAAGGCTGGCAGAGCACACCGACAATATCTACCGCACGGACCTGTGCGGCACAATAGTATTCCTGTCCGACGGGGAGGAGCTCACCGTCCGGACCGAAAGGAGCGCAGCATGATAGTTATCGATAGATTTGAGGGCGAATATGCCGTTTTGGAAACTGACGAGGGCATGATGAACGTCCACAGAGGCCACCTCCCCAGTTCTGCCCGTGAGGGGGACGCTCTCAGCTACAGCAACGGCGGATTTTCGGTGCTGCCGGCGCAGACCGACCTACAGGACGCTGTCCGTGACAAGCTGAGGAAGCTGCTGGGAGGAGACTATGACTGATACGGTCATCATCGGAGGAGGAGCTGCCGGGTGCATGGCAGCGGTGCAGGCTGCCCGTTTAGGGAAGAGCGTGGTGCTGCTGGAGCGCAACGGAGCGGTCGGCAGGAAGCTCCGGATCACCGGGAAGGGCAGGTGCAACGTCACTAATAACTCCCCGGTCCAGGAGCACATGGCCAATATCCCCGTGAACCCAAGGTTCCTGTACAGCGCCTTCTCCTCCTTCGACTCCGGCGATACCATGAGCTTTTTCGAGGAGCTTGGCGTTCCCCTGAAGACCGAGCGTGGAGACCGGGTCTTCCCCGTCAGCGACAAGGCCGAGGACATAGTTCTCGCCCTTGACCGGGAGCTGAAAAGGCTGGGAGTGAAGATCGTTCACGCCCGTGCAGACCGCCTGATTATCGAGGAGGGCGTGTGCGTGGGAGCTGCCGCCGGGGAAAGGGAGTTCCGCTCAGGCTCGGTGCTCGTGGCCTGCGGAGGAGCCTCCTACCCGAATACCGGCTCTACCGGCGACGGCTACGACCTGGCAAGACAGGCCGGACACAGTATCACTGAGCTGAAGCCCAGCCTGGTGCCCCTGACCTCCCCGGACAGATACTGTGCAGAGCTCATGGGGCTCTCGCTGAGGAACGTGACCCTTTCGCTGTACGAGGGGGAGAAGCTGCTCTTCTCGGACATGGGCGAGATGCTGTTCACCCATTTCGGAGTTTCCGGGCCGCTGGTGCTCAGTGCCAGCTCCCACATCAGGGAGCGCAGGCCCGAGGGCTGCCGGCTGACGATCGACCTAAAGCCTGCCCTTTCGCCGGAGCAGCTGGACGCAAGGATCCTCCGGGATCTGGCAGAGAACCAGAACCGGGACTTCATCAACGGGATCCGCAGGCTCCTTCCGGCAAAGCTGATACCGATAATGGTGAGGCTCTCAGGGATCGCCCCTGACAAAAAGGTGAACAGCATCACCAAGGAGGAGAGGCGGAGGTTCGGCGAGCTGATGAAGAGCTTCCCCGTAAGGATCTCGGGCTTTCGGCCTCTGAGCGAGGCGATAATCACCAGCGGAGGGGTCTCTGTCAAGGAGATCGACCCCAAGACCATGGGCTCAAAGCTGGTGCCGGGGCTGTTCTTCGCCGGAGAGGTGATCGACGTGGACGCCTACACAGGCGGCTTCAATCTCCAGATCGCCTTTTCCACCGCAAACACCGCCGCCCTATACCTTTAAAGGAGGAGCACTATGACATTTATCGGGAACCTGATCTGGCTCATCTGCGGAGGCCTCATAGGAGCCCTGAGCTGGGCTCTGGCCGGGATCCTCTGGACCGTAACGATCGTGGGGATACCATGGGCGGCCCAGTGCTTCAAGTTCGCAGGTCTGACCCTGCATCCCTTCGGCCGTGAGGTGGAGTACGGCGGCGGAGCAGTCTCGCTGCTGGCCAACATCATCTGGCTGCTGCTGAGCGGGATCCCCCTGGCGCTGGAATTCTTCGCATTCGGCTGTATACTGTGCATCACGATCGTGGGAGCCCCCTTCGGCCTACAGATGTTCAAGCTGGCTAAGCTGGCCCTCATGCCCTTCGGCGCAAGGGTTGAGCGGAAATGAGGGGCGAGGAGAGGCTCAGCCTCAAGCGGAACATCTTCCGCTACGCCTTTGAGTTCCTTGCAGCAGGCTTTGCCGGCTGGCTGTACGAGGTGGCGACGGTCTGGATCATGTGGCACTATTTCGACAACAGAGGGATCCTCCATATGCCGATCGTGCCGATCTACGCAGTAGGAGCCTTCCTGCTTTTGGCGATATTCCGCAAAAAATACCACCCGGCAGTGATCTTCCTTGCCTCGGCGCTGATCACTACCGCCTTCGAGCTGGGAGCCTCATATCTGCTGGAATTTATCTTCCACCGGCAGTTCTGGACCTATCGGACCTGGCCGCTGTCGATACTGGACCGCTCCTGCGTGATCTCCAGCGCCATATTCGGAGCTCTGGCGGTGGTCTATTTCTGGGGGCTGCACCCGCTTTCCGGGAAGCTGGCGAAAAAGCTGCCGGAGTGCTTCTGTCTCGGCTTCGGGATATTAGCGGCGGCAGCGGTGCTCACAGACCTTGCGGTCTCGTCGGCGCAGCTATTATCTGAGAGAGGGTGAGGTAATGAAAAAACTTACAATTATAATAGTATCACTGCTCTGTGCAGTGCTGGTCTTCGGCTGTGTGTCTCCAAATACAGTTGACCAGCTCTATACCAGCGACATCGACGGCTATGTGTTCGTGGTCTTTAAGACGGGAGACCAGCTCTGGACCGCCCCCGGAGGAAGGAACGTTTTCTTTTCAAACGGTATCGCCCAGCCGGAGCTGGAGAACGGGCAGTTCGCCATGATCAAGGCCGATGTCACCATTTTGGAGGGCGGAGAGGCCGGCTTTATGAAGGACCCTCAGATAAATTCCCTGATCTCCTGCACGGTGCTGGACTACCAGACCGCAGCAGATACGGCACAGCTCCCGGGAACTGAGGAGGGCTTTGCCTACGGGCGGCATATCCTTTTCTGTCCCACGGACAGCGGAAGGGCTGTGGCTGTCATTTACCGGGGGACCTGCCAGATCTATCTTGACGGGGAGCTCTTGGGGGAGTTCGATGAGTTTGCAGATGACGGTGATCACACCGATCAAATAAAGCAAATAATTTCACGGAGGAATGAAAATGAATAACAAAACAGTCAACATCGCTATCGACGGTCCTGCCGGTGCAGGCAAGAGTACGATCGCAAAAATGGTGTCCAAGAAGCTGGGCTACATCTACGTCGATACGGGAGCGCTCTACCGCACTATCGCCCTGTATATCACGGAAAACGGCATCGAGGACGAGAAGGTGGAGGAGGCTCTCCCGGGAGCTGAGGTGTCCCTGAAGTTCATCGACGGCGAGCAGAGGGTCTTCCTTGGGGACAGGGACGTTTCCGAGCTTATCAGGACCCCGATCATCTCCATGGCGGCCTCACGCACATCGGCTCTTCCGCCGGTAAGGGCGTATCTCTTCGAGACCCAGCAGAAGATCGCCCGTGAGAACAGCGTGATCATGGACGGCCGTGACATCGGGACAGTGGTCCTGCCTAACGCCGACGTGAAGATCTTCCTGACCGCCTCCGCCGAGGAGAGGGCGGACCGCCGCTTCAAGGAGCTCTCCGAGAAGCCGGACTGCCCCAGCTATCAGGAGATCCTTGACGACATCATACAGCGTGACTATCAGGATATGCACCGTGAGACTGCTCCCCTGAAGCAGGCCGAGGACGCTGTCCTTGTTGACACGACCCACCTTAACTTAGAGGAGTCCGCTGCCGAGATCGTAAGGATCATCACCGAGAGGATAGGGAGCGCCGACTGATGTACTATATCGTGAAATTTCTTGTGTGGGCGGCCTTCAAGATCGCCTACAGCCTCAGCTTCGAGGGCAGGGAGAATATCCCCAAGGGCGTGCCGGTGATCTATGCATCGAACCACCGCACCAACGCCGATCCGCCTCTTGTGGGCATCGGCGCAAGGGGAAAGTACGCCTTCATGGCCAAGGAGGAGCTGTTCCGCAACAAGCTCTTTGGCTGGCTGATCCGCTCGCTGGGAGCCTTCCCGGTGTCCCGTGGAAAGGGCGACATGACCGTGATCGACACCGCCTGTGACCGCCTTGACAGCGGCCGGAGCCTTATGATCTTCCCCGAGGGCACACGCTCAAAGGACGGCAAGGTCCACCGTGGCCACAGCGGTGCTGCCCTGATCTCCGCCAGGTCGGGAGCGATGATCGTTCCCGTGGGAGTTTGCTTCGGGGAGAAGTTGCGCTTCCGCACTAAGATCTGCGTGAAATACGGTGAGCCGATCCGCCCGGAGGACTACATCGACAAGCCTGAGGACCCCAACCCCCGCCAGCTAGTCAGGCTGAAGAACCGCTATATGGAGGACATAAAGCTGCTGGTGGAGGGCCCTGCGCCGGCTATCGAGGACAAGGAGGGGGCCCAGGATGAGTAAGGTGACAGTTGCCAGGTCCGCCGGCTTCTGCTTCGGAGTGGACAGAGCGGTGAAAATGGTCTACAGTGAGCTGGAAAAAGGCACGAAGGTAGCCACGCTGGGGCCGATAATCCACAATCAGGACGTGGTCAACGACATGATCTCAAAGGGCGCAAGGGTCATCGGCAGCGTTGACGAGCTGCTCCCCGGCGAGACGATCGTGATCCGCTCCCACGGCGTGGGAAGACAGGTCTATGAGGAGATCAAGGCCAAGGGCAACCGTATGCTGGACGCCACCTGCCCCTTCGTTTCAAGGATCCACAAGATCGTTGCAGAAAAGACCGCTGAGGGCTATTTCATACTCATAGCAGGGGACAAGGACCACCCTGAGGTCCAGGGCATCGTTGGTCATTGTGACGGAAATTGCCTCGTTTTCAAGGACGATTTTGAGCTAAAAGACTTTTTTGAAAAAATGAGCGGAAATTTTGAAAAAAAGCTTGCATTTGTCGCGCAAACAACGTATAATATAGTAGTATGGGGAGAGTGTTTGAAGGTGATCCCTGAGAACGACCCGAACATCGTTATATTCGATACGATATGCAACGCTACCGATACAAGACAGTCTGATGCGGCTGACCTTGCAAGGAATTCTGACATAATGCTTGTCGTCGGCGGCCGTCACAGCTCTAATACCGTGAAACTCTCTGAGGTGTGCAGCAGATACTGCAAAACGTATCATATCGAGAATTCGGAGGAGCTTTCCGCATTAAACCTGCCCAATGCTGAACGGATCGGCATTACTGCCGGGGCTTCGACTCCGGCTTATATAATTAAGGAGGTACAAACCAAAATGACTGAGAACGAAAATCTCACAACTGCTCAGGATGAGGACATCGATTTTGCTCAGGCTGTCGATGAGTCATTCAAAAAAATACATACAGGAGAGAAAGTTAAAGGCACCGTTGTTGCTGTTAACAATACAGAGGTCATCGTAGATCTCGGAACAAAGCATACCGGCTATGTTTCACTTGACGAGCTCACAGACGATCCGGCTAAGAAGCCCGCTGATATTGTTTCAGTCGGCGATGAGATCGAACTCATCGTTATCAAGGTCAACGATGCTGAGGGTACTGCTATGCTTTCCAAGAGGAAGGTAGACGAGCAGGCCGGCTATGAGAAGATCCTCAAGGCTGCTGAGGACGGCTCCGTTATCGAGGGCGTTGTACAGCACGTTGTGAACAAGGGCGTTACTCTCAACGTTTACGGCGTAAGAGTGTTCATCCCTGCTTCACAGACAGGTCTTCCCAGAGGCGCTGAGCTGGATCAGCTCCTCAAGCAGAAGGTACAGTTCAAGATCATCGAGGTAACTGAGGGCAAGAAGAGAGCTGTCGGCTCTATCAGAAAGGTCCTCGACGCACAGAAGGAAGAGGCTAAGGCTAAGTTCTGGGAGACTGCTGAGGTAGGTGCAGTTTACACAGGCAAGGTAAAGTCCCTGACAAACTTCGGCGCATTCGTTGACCTTGGCGGTATCGACGGTATGGTACATATCTCTGAGCTCTCATGGAAGAGGATCAAGCACCCCAGTGAGGTCGTTCATGAGGGCGATGTCCTTGAGGTGTACATCAAGGATCTCGACCGTGAGGCCGAAAGGATCTCTCTCGGCTTCAAGAAGGCTGAGGACAATCCTTGGGAGATCTTCAAGTCCACCTACAGCGTAGGCGACGTAGTCAAGGCTACTATCGTTTCGATCACAAAGTTCGGCGCCTTCGCTCAGATCATCGACGGCGTTGACGGACTTATCCACATCTCTCAGATCGCTGACAAGAAGGTGGAGAACGTAGGCGACTATGTGAAGGTCGGCGATGAGGTCGACGTTAAGATCATCGACATCGACGAGGACGCTAAGAGGATCAGCATCTCTATCCGTGCTCTTCTGGGCGACGGCGAGGCCGACGCTGAGGAGGAAGATGAGGTAGTTTACTCTTCTGAGGAGGCTCCTGCTGAGGAGGCTCCCGCTGAGGACGCTGAGTAATTTTGAGCTTCGGGACCGTACCTAAGGGTGCGGTCCTTTTTTGTCCCTGCTCTTGCAAAGAAGGGCGGATCGTGGTATGATAGAGCTATATCAAAGAACGGAGGCTGAGCTATGCCAACAAGGACCTGCCCTCACTGCGGCGCAAGAGTCACGGGAGGGATCTGCGAATACTGCGACAGCGTGATCGATCCGGAGGTCTTCCAGCAGGAGGATCCGGCCGGGAACTGGCAGGAGGAACAAAACGCCAAAGCCCGGGGCAGCTTCAAGGCTGCGGTCATCATCATAACTGTCATGATCCTGATCATCAGCACGGCAGTTACCATTATGGCGTACAATATCTCCAAGAGCAATGCCGGGCAGAACAGGAACGATGTCAGCCGGCTGACCGTCAGCGAGATCAGCATCGCCGACGAGACCGAGACCGAGGAGGAAGGGGTCTACCCGGCCGGCACCTACAAGATCGGCACGGATATCCCTGAGGGCCTCTACCTGCTGGTGGGGACCCAAGGCACAGGCAATTTCTCCGCCGGGATCTACTCCGACAAGACCGCCCTTGATGCCAAGTATTTCCTCTGGGGGAGCACTACCGCCTATCTTCTGGTGGAGGGCAGCGGCTATGTCCGCTTTAGCTGGGCCAAGGCCTACGATGTGTCCCAGGTGGATACCGAGAACGATCCCTTCAAGCACTCCGGTATGTTCCGTGTGGGGGAGGGGCTCGACCTTGAGCCGGGGACCTACACCGTGGTCAGCGACAGCACCGAATACTCCGGCACCTGGGACATCTACTCCGAGCTCACCGCCGACGGCCCGGTCCAGAAGGACTTCGGCTGGGTGAATTACGGCGCCGAGGAGGTCACTGTGGAGGAGGGCGAGATCCTTGAGCTGAGACTGTGCAGGCTGAGGAAATAAGATCTTATGGGCAGACCCGAGAGGCCTGCCCTTTCTCTTCGCTTTAAGCACAAGAATGGGCAGGAGTTTTTGTGCATATTACCGGACTTTTGGGAAAATGCCGCCGCCGTCCTTGACAAAAACTGCGAATTATTGTACATTTAATATGTATAGGTATGGAATGAGAGCTGTACCTAATTAAATTTTCGAGAGGGGAAATCACAATGCTTATGAAAAAACTGACAGCCGCTGCTTCTGCACTGGCTATCGGGGCAGGAATGGCTGTTTATGCTCCTGCTTCTGTGGGAGATGCAGACGCTGCATCGGCCTACAACTACGGCGAGGCTCTCCAGAAGTCTATGTTCTTCTACGAAGTACAGCAGGCCGGAAAGCTGCCTGACTGGAACTACGTCCAGTGGAGAGACGACTCCATGGTGGACGAGGACGGCAATGAGACCGACGTTTGCACTGGCGGCTGGTTCGATGCCGGAGACCACTTCAAATTCACAGTAACTAACGCCTATACAGCTTCTGTTCTGGCTTGGGGCTACCTTGAGTACAAGGACGCCGTTGACAAGATCGGCATGGGCGAGACCTACCGCAATAACGTGCAGTGGGGCCTTGACTACCTCATGCAGTGCGACAGAGGCGATAAGATCATCGGTACTATCGGCGATTTCTCCGGCGGCTCTACCGACCATAACATCTGGTGCAGCCCTGAGGTATACCTCCGCAAGCACCACCTGAACGGCGGCGACTGGGAGCGCCCCTATGACGAGATCGCTGACTCTACGTCGATGGGTCTTGCTGCCGCTGCACTGGCTGAGGGCTATCTGATGTTCAAGGACACAGACTCCGCCAAGGCTAAGGCTTATCTGGAGCAGGCCGAGAAGTATTTCAAGTCCGCAGACGCTATCCGTGACAATGAGAAGGGCGAATACGGCTCGATGTACCCCGTTTCCTCGTGGGTAGACGACTGTATGTACGCCGCCTGCTGGCTGTATAAGGCTACAGGTGACAGCAAGTACCTTGACATTATCGAGAACGACTATATCCCCCAGTTCCCCAAGGAGAACCAGTCTACTGAGAATAAGTACACCTGGGGCTTCTGCTGGGACGACACCACTCAGGGCGCAGCTCTGCTGTATGCTCAGATCACCGGCAAGCAGGAGTGGATCGACCACATCTCACGCCACCTGAAGTACTGGATGAACGAGGACTCAAAGTCCTTCTCAGCCGGCTACACAAAGGACGGTCTGGCTTACCTGATGAACTGGGGACCCCTCCGTCATGCCGCAAACACGGCCTGGATCGCGTTCCTGGCCTGTGATACTATCTTCAAGGACGACGCTGCCCTTTGCGAGAAGTACAACACCTGGGCCAAGAGCCAGATGGACTACTGCTTCGGCGACAACAGCATGGGCATGAGCTATGTTCTGGGAATGGGCGACAAAAATCCCACCGCTATCCACCACAGAGCTGCCTCCGGTATCCACGACGACCACTGGAACGAGCTGGGCAAGGCTGACAGCAGCGAGGGATGGCAGACAGAGTACGCTCATACTCTCTACGGCGCTCTCATCGGCGGACCTGACTCCTCCGGAAACTACGACCAGTCTACTATCGGCGTTTCCAACTATGAGTACACCGAGGTAGCTATCGACTACAACGCCGGATATACCGCAGCTCTCTGCGCTATGGTAGCCGATCACGGCGGAACTATCGACCCTTCCTTCCCGCCTACTGAGACTCCCAAGTGGGCAGAGTGGAACATCACCTCTTCTCTCAACGGCAGCAGTGCAAGCTACACCGAAGTCAAGGCATGGGTGAAGAACTACACCGCTTGGCCTGCAAGAGTTGCAAAGGACATCAAGTACCGCTACTACTTCGACGCCTCTGAGATCCTCGCCGGCGGCCTGTCTATCGACGACGTTACCGTAGAGGGCAAGGCTCAGGACTACACCGCCGGTGAGCCCGGATATGCAACTGTTACCGGACCCTACCTGTACGACGGTACGATCTACTACGCTGAGATCGCTATCGAGGACGGAAGAGTTATCCAGCCTACCGGTCAGAAGGAGCACCGTGACGAGGTGCAGTTCCGTATCTCTATCCCCGATGCTATCGACGGCAAGTCCACAGCAGGCTGCTGGGATCAGACCAACGACTGGTCGGCAGAGGGGCTCGAGGCCAACGCTGACCTGAAGTCTGATGATGCTCTTAACCCCCACATCACGATGTATGTTGACGGAAAGCTGGTTTGGGGAACTGAGCCCGACGGAACTACTCCCTCCGGCTCTGACTATACCTTCACAAGGAGCGGCGGAAGCGACGAGCCGACACCTCAGCCTACGACATCTCCCGTCAAGCCCACCACACAGCCCGGCACTGATGCCGAGGACGACCTGTGGGGCGATGCCAACGTTGACGGCAAGGTAGACCTCCAGGACGCTGTTGCGATCCTCCAGTCAGTCGCTCTTCCTGCAAAGTACCCGCTGACAGAAAAGGGCGCACGGCTTGCAGATGTTGACGGCGTAGAGGGTATTTCCGGACCCGATGCACTGGTGATCCAGCAGTATGATGCACACCTTGTTACCAAACTTCCTATCCAGAAGTAACTTATTCACAATTCGTTAATAAAGGGAGCTCCGGCTCCCTTTTAATTTTTTAATTACTTGGCGCTTTGCACAAAAAGCACGGACTCCCATTATAGAAATGAACGAAAATTTTGAAAGGTATTTACTTTTTTTCTTGGATATAATATAATATGAATGATAAGTGGTGATCTGGTGCAAGCCCTGTGGGTGAGTCCCACTTGTCAAATTATAAGCCTATAACCGCAATGTATGCACTGGCATTGCGTTATAATTACAAATTTTTATTTTATATCAGGGAGGGTATTAAAATGCACAAGAAAATGGCAAAAGCTATCACTGGCAGCCTTATGGCAGCATCTATGCTCGCTTCTACTGCAGCAGCATTCGTGCCCATGAGCGCTGACGCAGGTCTCTGCGTTGGTCAGGTAGACTTCGACGAAGGCGTTGGTCTTCCTTGGCATACCTGTGTTACTAACCCCGCTAAGCAGTCGATGGAGATTGAAAACGGTAAGTACACCGTAACTCTCGACAACATCGGCGGCGAGGCTAACGGCGGTGCTTCCAGATGGGACTGCCAGTTCAGACACAGAAGCCTTCACATCGAGGCTGGCCACACCTATAAGGTACACTTCGAGATCGACTCTACAGCAGACGGTGAGCTCGCTACTCATATCGCTAACCTGGCAGGTGAGGAGCCTGTTTGGATCAGCAACCTTGAGGGCGTTCAGGCTTGGAACTATGGTAACAAGGAGAGCTGGCAGACAGCCGTTGACCCCAACGGTTATGAGCACGGCGTAAGCTCCGGTAACCTGGTCATCAAGAAGGGCCACAATGAGTTCGACTCTGAGTTCACAGCTAAGAATACACTGGAAGTTGCTGAGTGGGCATTCCACTACGGCGGCGCCGGTGAGTTCCAGGATGTTGACTGCTTCCCCGTGGGAACACAGCTCACATTCGATAACATGAGCCTTGAGTGCGTAACTTGCGGCGATACATACAAGGATGAGGACTCTACACCTTGTCTGTGGGATCCTACTAACGAGCTGGGCGTTGTTCACCCCAGATCTAACGTAAGAGTTAACCAGGTGGGCTATATCCCCAACATGGTAAAGAAGGCTACATACGCTACTGCTGACAAGACTTCTCTCGTTAAGTGGGAGGTCAAGAATTCTTCCGGTACAACTGTTGCTTCCGGTACAGCAGAGGACGGCGGCTACGATGCAGACGCCGGCGAGTACACACAGATCATCGACTTCTCTGAGGTAGTTGATCCCGGTACATACCATATCGAGGTAAGCAATACTTCCGATACTTGGACTAACCCCAAGACAAACGAAGTATTCAAGATGTATATCTCTCATGACTTCAAGATCGGCACAGACGTTTATGCCGGTGCTCTGACTGACGCTCTGAACTACTACTATCAGAACCGTTCAGGTATGGACATCGAGAGCGCTTACATCACTTCTCACAACGAGAATGACGATGCTGCTAAGCTGGCTCACGAGGGCGGTCATGCTCCTTCAGATGAAGCTTATGTTCAGTCTAAGTGGGTAAAGTCCTACGGCCAGATATTCGACGGCGATAAGACCTACCAGATCGACGGTGTCGGCGGTTGGTACGATGCCGGTGACCACGGTAAGTACGTTGTTAACGGCGGTATCTCTGTATGGACTCTCCAGAATATGTACGAGAGAAGCGTAGTTCACGGCAAGGATGCTAAGTGGGCTGACGGCAAGACCATGAAGATCCCGCAGAAGTACAGCGTTGGTAAGGTATCTTGGGACGGTACAGGCGCTCCTGATATCCTCGACGAGGCAAGAGTCGAGCTGGAGTGGATGTTCAACATGATCGTTGACTCTAAGGATCCTTACTGGGGCACTAAGTATGCCGGCTTCGTATACCACAAGCTCCACGACCATAAGTGGACCGGTCTGGCTACAAGGCCTTATGACTACCAGGATGAGTGGGAGACTACTCGTATCGTTAAGCCTCCGACGTATGCTGCTACATTCAATATGATCGCTTGTGCTGCACAGGCTTCACGTCTGTGGGAGGGCATCGACGATACATTCGCTAAGAAGTGCCTCGATAACGCTAAGGCTTCTTGGGACGCTGTAATGAAGTACAAGAGCAGCTGGCAGATCAACGAGGGCAACTGGGAGAAGGATCCTATGTTCGCTCCTCTGGATCAGGCTATCGGCGGCGGCGGCTACGGCGACACCTATGTTCAGGATGACGCTTACTGGGCTGCTTGCGAGCTCTTCGCTACAACAGGCGACAGCGAGTACTATGACTTCCTGTCAACTTATAAGAACGCTAACGATAAGACCGGCGACGATAAGGCATTCAGCCTGACTACCAGCCTCGGCGGCGGTGAGAACAACGGTTCGTTCAGCTCCTTCAACTGGGGTTGTACAGCAGGTCTGGGTACTCTTACTCTGTCACTCAGCGAGAATACTCCTGCTGCTGATAAGAAGACTATCGACGCTGCTATCGTTAAGGCTGCTGACGCTTACCTCGATCAGATGGCTTCCTCTGGTATGGGTATCCCCTATGTTGGTACAACATTCCAGGATGCTATCAATATCGGTGAAGGCATCGATGTAACTGGTTACGAGTGGGGCTCTAACTCATTCGTTATCAATAATGCTATCGTTATGGCTTACGCTTACGATGTTGAGGGTACTAACAAGTACATCTCCGGTGTAACTGAGGCTCTCGACTACATCTTCGGACGTAACGGTAACGGCTTCTCATATGTAACCGGCTACGGTACATACCACGAGAACAATCCTCACCACAGATACTGGTCTTATGAGCTCGACCACAGCTTCCCGATGGCTCCTTCCGGCGTAATGTCCGGTGGTCCTGGCGCAGGACTCCAGGATCCTTACGTTGCTGGTCTGGGCTACAAGAGAGGCTCAGTTGCTTCTCAGAAGTGCTTCGTTGACTCTATCGAGGCTTGGTCTGTAAACGAGGTAACTATCAACTGGAACGCTCCGTTCGCTTGGGCTATCTCCTTCCTCGATGACGAGGCAGCAGACGCTCCTAAGTTCGACGATCCCGAGCCTAAGACATCTGAGCCTGATGGCGAGATCAAGTGGGGCGACGCTAACGTTGACGGTAAGGTAGACCTCCAGGATGCAGTTGCTATCCTTCAGTACGCTGCTCTGCCGGCTAAGTATCCGCTGACAGATCAGGGCCTGCTGAACGCTGACGTTGTTGACAACGGTACTTCCGGTGTTAACGGTATCGACGCTCTGTCTATCCAGATGTACGATGCTAAGCTCATCAAGGATTCTGATTGGCCGATCACAAAGGCTGCTCAGGACGCTAAGATCAAGTAAGCAAGGCTAACTGAAAACACTAAAGGCTGTGCAGAGATGCACAGCCTTTTTTTGCCTGTTTTTGGGGACCAAATTGCAAAAAAATATCGCTGCACCAAAGCGGTGCAGCGACTTTTTTGTTTTGATCAAACTCCGTACTTTGTTGTAGCAACGGGGATACCAGGGCCCATAGTAGAAGTTACTGTGCAGCTCTTGAGGTAAGTACCCTTAGCTGCGGCGGGCTTAGCCTTTACGATAGCGTCCATAAGTGTGGAGAAGTTCTCCTCCAGCTTCTCAGGACCGAAGGAAGCCTTTCCGATAGGGCAGTGGATGATGTTGGTCTTGTCGAGACGGTACTCGATCTTACCGGCCTTAGCCTCAGTTACAGCCTTTGCAACATCGGGGGTAACTGTGCCGGCCTTCGGGTTAGGCATAAGGCCTCTGGGTCCGAGGACCTTACCGAGACGTCCAACGATGCCCATCATATCAGGTGAAGCGATGACAACGTCGAAGTCCATCCAGTTCTCCTTCTGGATCTTCTCTACCAGATCCATGCCGCCTACGAACTCAGCACCGGCAGCCTGAGCAGCCTCGTACTTGTCCTCCTTGCAGAATACCAGCACACGAACTGTCTTACCTGTTCCGTTGGGAAGGATAACAGCTCCTCTTACCTGCTGGTCAGCGTGACGTGAGTCAACGCCCAGACGGATGTGAGCCTCGATAGTCTCATCGAACTTTGCCTTTGCGTTCTTGCAAACCAGATCCAGAGCCTCAGCGGACTCATAGAGCTTTGCATGATCAACAGCCTTAGCGCTGTCAACATATTTCTTGCCGTGTTTCATTATATTTCCTCCTATTTAAGTGGTAATACCGCAGGCCTATAGCTCTGCGATTAGCGGAATTTTCCTCCCACCATGTGAAGTCAGAACGGGTGATCCCCGTTGTCTTCGATATTATTGTTAGTCAACGACTACAACGCCCATGGAACGAGCTGTTCCGGCGATCATGCTCATAGCTGCTTCGAGGGAACCTGCATTGAGGTCCTGCATTTTTGTCTCAGCGATCTTCTGGATCTGCTCCTTAGTGATGTTAGCGACCTTAGTCTTGTTGGGAACTCCCGAACCGCTCTCGATGTTGCAGGCCTTCTTGATGAGGACAGCAGCGGGGGGAGTCTTAGTGATGAACGAGAATGAACGGTCAGCGTAAACTGTGATAACGACAGGGATGATCATGCCGATATCGTTCTTAGTTCTCTCGTTGAATTCCTTTGTGAATGCCATGATGTTAACGCCGTGCTGACCGAGTGCCGGACCAACAGGCGGAGCAGGTGTAGCCTTTCCTGCTGCGATCTGAAGCTTGATGTAGCCAACTACTTTCTGTGCCATGTATTCGCACCTCCATAAATGTGGTAAATGGCGAGGCAAGAATTATTTTACCTCTCCCACTTGAGATCCCTTCCGGATCCCATTTGACCTTTGTTGACAGTTTACTGTCAGTCCTCCACTGTGATGACCTGACTGATAGGCAGGGTAGTGGGGGTCTCTCGGCCGAACATTGATACAAGAAGATCAACTGTCCGCTCCTCGAGATCGATGTTCTGAACGACACCGATAAAGCCGTCCATTGCGGTACCTGAGATCTGTACTCTGTCGCCGACGCTGAAATTGACCTCAACGGTGGAAACGTCAACGCCGAACAGTGACTCTACCTCCTCATCGGTAAGGGGGGTAGGCTCAGAAGCCGGTCCCACGAAGCCGGTACAGCCACGGGTATTCCTCACGACGTACCATGAATCGTCGGTAACGACCATCTTGACCAGAACATAGCCGGGATAGGTCTTGCGCTCTATCTCCTTGCTTTTTCCGTCTGTGATCTCGGTGACCTTTTCGGTAGGAACTCTGACCTCCTGGATAAGATCATGAAGCTTACGGTTTTCCACGACCTTTTCGATATTCTGAGCTACTTTGTTCTCATAACCTGAATAAGTGTGGATAACGTACCACTTAGCTGCTTCTGACATTTCTGATCCTCCTCAGACTTCCTTAGCGGTAGATAAGACGCATGAGTGCGAGGAAGCCCTCATCCAGCAGACCAACGAGAACTGCTGAGGCAGCAACAACAGCAAGAACGACGGATGTGTTGTTGATAACAGTTTTCTTTGACGGCCATACTACCTTTTTGAATTCGACTCTTAAGTCCTTGAACCACTTAACGATCTTGTTAGGCTGTTTCTTACCGGACTTCTTCTCTGAAGTTGTATCCTTAGCCATAAAAATACTCCTTCCGGTTTACTTTGTTTCTCTGTGAAGAGTGTGCTTTCTGCAGAACTTGCAATGCTTCATCATTTCAAGTCTGTCAGGGTCGTTCTTCTTGTTCTTCTTGGAAACATAGTTGCGCTGCTTGCACTCAGTACAAGCTAAAGTAACCTTTACTCTCATATCGGCACCTCCTGAATTAGTAGTTCCTCCGCTGGGGGAGGATAGGTCGTTTGCCTCCCTCGCTGCGCAATGCGGGGCAAAAAAATGCACCCCATAACGAGGTACAAATATTATAACACGATCTTCCGATAAAGTCAAGCCTTTTTCGCTATTTTTCCGAAAAAAACTTATCCGGCGCCCCAAAAGGCGCCGGATGAGCCGAGCCTATATCGTTATTCGGCAGGATCCACCTGTATGAAGGCTCTTTCGGGCAGTCCGATGAGCCTTGCCAGTCTTGCCAGAGTGCCGAAGCCGTCGGGGTAGGCGTACTCCATGACGTTGGTCAGGTGCAGGGGGAAGTTGTAGTCATACTCCTCCTTGAGCACAGAGGGGTGAGCGTTCATGTCGGCAGCCACCGAGTCTAGAGCTCCCATCCAGCCGTGAGAAACGGCCACCAGCATATTGTCGTGAGGGATCCTGACTCTGGTGGGGAACATAGGTGCCACCTGGTCGACCTTGTACTGCATCTTTCCGTCGTTGTCGGTGTATGAGGAGATGACGTAGAGCTCGCCGTCGCTGCCGAGGCAGTATTTCCAGTCCAGTCTGCCGTAGCCGTACCTGTAGAAGGGATCGATGAGCCAGCCGTTGAACTTCAGGGTAGTGCTCTCGGTGTAGGTCTCGGTCTTCTGCTCCTTTTTATAGCGGGTCTCCTTGCGGAAGAGCCCCACCTTCACGGTATGGCACGTCCACGGTGGTGATCCTGGTCCTTTCCACATTACCGCTCAGCACCACATCGAAGGGCTTGGTACACTGCTCGGCAACGTTCCTGGCGGCTTTCAGGATCAGCATATAGGGGATCATACCGGCGCCCTCCACGTTGTCCATGATGCACTGCAGCAGCTCCTGAGTCATTTTTCCGTCGTTATCGAACCATTTGTATTCCAGCAGATCCTTGTTGATCCGCTGAGTTTCCTTCCAGCCGTCGTGCATCATGCCCCAGATCGAGTGGGTATCCTGAGTGTACCAGCTCCCGTCCTCGCCGAAGGTGACCTCGTTCCAGATACGGACGCCCTGTTTCTGACAAAGATCCCCGAACGAGCCGGGAGCATATACCTTGTTGTCCTCAGCGATGTCGTACTGGTCGCACTCTGCGGCCAGCGAAGTGATCCCCGTGAGATCACGGCTGGACTTAGCCTTGTGGGGATCTTTCCATTCTTTGATGGTCATATTTCTACCTCCTGATCCTCTGCGAGGGTGCAGAGCTTCATTTTTGCATATAAGTATAACGGTCTTCTCCACAAAAGTCACCGCACAAAAGTATAGTTTTACCAAAGGAGCCTCCGGGAAATATCGCTGTATTTTACATTTTAATAGTATAAGGGGCAGGGGAGACTGAAACTTTGTCATAACATTTAACAGCTTTTCGGAGAGCCCTTCCCGGGGAGCTCCTGCTGACGTAAATTCCGCAAGATCCGAGACCGGCAGTTTTTGAACAAAGTATGATTGAACTTTCGTGTGGAAAACCCTTTGATAAAAGCACGATATATCAGTTAATGAGTATTATCTATCATTGAAAACTGCCGGATCCTGCGCTATAACCCAAGTTTGCCACTAAAAGAAGCAAAATCAAGCCGTGAAGGAATAAAAAATCGGCTATATAGCAGCAAAAACGACGCCATATAGCCGATTTCTAATTTTGATAAAATAGCACCACAATCATATACCCATG
>JAFUAO010000011.1 GCA_017460665.1 Ruminococcus sp. | reverse complement strand
GGAGATTTCGCCCTCTGCGGAGGGCGACCAGAGGCTCTGCCTCTGGACTCCGCAAGCCTTTGAAAAGGCTTGACCGAAACTTTTAATTGCAATTTGTCATTCAAACATTTTCAGATCCGTCCGCCAACGGCGGACACCACAATTATGAATTATGCATTATGAATTATGAATTGAAAAAGGGACTGCTCACGCAGTCCCTTTTTATCACAGCGTATCGATAACGTCCAGTGTGTGCTCCTCGTTCATGGTGCGGCACATCTCGATGAACTTGTCCAGCGGCACGTTCTTGAGCTGCTTGTTGCCCCTGATATTGATGGACACCTGCTCGTTCTCGGCCTCGCTGTCGCCGATGATCACAACATAAGGATCCTTCATGTCCTTGAACTTCCTGATCTTGTTCTTCATATTGTCGTCAGTGTAGTCGGCCTCGGCCCTGATATGGTTCTTTTTCAGCAGAGCCGCCACCTTCTTGGCGTATTCGTTGTGCTCAGTGCGGATCGGCACGATGCCCACCTGCATAGGCGAGAGCCAGAAGGGGAATGCGCCGGTGAAGTTCTCAGTGATGATACCGATGAACCTCTCGAATGATCCGAAGATCGCCCTGTGGATCATTACAGGCTGCTTCTCGGAGCCGTCCGGTGCGATGTACTTCATCTGGAAGTTCAGCGGGAGCTGGAAGTCCAGCTGGATCGTGCCCATCTGCCACTCACGGCCGATAGCGTCCTTCATCTTCAGATCGATCTTAGGTCCGTAGAATGCGCCGTCGCCCTCGTTGAGCTCGTAGCCGTCGGGACCGTACTTCTCCTCAAGGATAGCCTTTAGGTCAGCCTCGGCCTTGTTCCAGACCTCTATATCGCCCATGTAGTCCTCCGGGCGTGTGGAGAGCTCAGCCTTGTATGAAAGGCCGAAGGTATCGTACATCTCAGTTGCGATGTCCATGATGTCGTTGATCTCAGAGGCGATCTGCTCCTCGGTAACAAGGATATGGGCGTCATCCTGTCTGAACTGCTGTACACGGAACAGTCCGTTGAGCTCGCCGGACTTCTCCTTGCGGTGGATAACGTCTACCTGGTTGAATTTCAGGGGGAGCTCCTTATAGGAACGCTTCCTGTTCATATAGACCTTGATAGCGTTGGGGCAGTTCATGGGCTTTGCACAGTAGACCTCGCTGTCCTCCTCTGAGGGGATAACGAACATACCGTCCTGATAGTGGTCCCAGTGTCCGGAGGTCACCCAAAGCTCCTTCTTGGAAAGAACAGGGCCGGAGATCTCGGTGTAGCCGTGGTCCTCGTGAACGCCTCTCCAGTACTCCAGCAGGGCGTTGAACAGCTTCCAGCCTCTGGGGAGCCAGTAGGGCATACCGGGGGCTGTAGGATCGAACATGAAGAGCGAGAGCTCCTTGCCCAGCTTCTTGTGGTCACGGAGCTTGGCCTCCTCGATCATTTTCAGGTACTCGTCAAGCATGGAGGCCTTGGGGAAGGCGATAGCGTATACTCGTGAGAGCATCTTGTTCTTCTCGCTGCCCCTCCAGTAAGCACCTGTACATGACAGCAGCTTGAAGGCCTTTACGGGAGCGGTGCTCATCAGGTGGGGGCCGGCGCAGAGGTCGGTGAACTCGCCCTGCTTGTAGAACGAGATCGGCTCGCCATTTGAAACGTGCTCCTCGCACAGCTCCACCTTATAGGGCTCCTCCATTTCCTTCAGCTTAGCGATAGCCTCCTCAGGGGAGAGCTGGAACTGCTCAAGGGCAAGGTCCTCCTTGACGATCTTCTTCATCTCGGCCTCGATCTTCTCAAGCTCCTCGGGAGTGAAGGGCTTCTCCAGGTCGAAGTCGTAGTAGAAGCCGCTGTCGATAGCCGGGCCGATAGCCAGCTTTGCGCTGGGGTAGAGCCTCTTTACGGCCTGGGCAAGGATATGTGAGGCGGTGTGCCAGAAGGTCTTCTTGCCGTCGAGGGTGTCGAAGGTGCAGACCTCGAACTCGCAGTCAGAGTCGATGATTGTACGCAGGTCCTTGACCTCGCCGTTGATCTTCACACAGCAGGCTGCCTTGTACAGTCCCATGCCTATGCCCTTAACGATCTCTCCGGCAGGCGCTGCTGCCTCGATCTCACGGACGCTGCCGTCCTTTAATGTTAATTTTATCATGGTGATCTCTCCTTGATCTTCGGCGAACTCTGCCGCCGTTATTTTTTGACGAAATACTCGTCGCTTGTCCATTGTTCCGGGTTTCGGCGAATATATTCGCTTATCTCCCGGTATTCCTTTCCGCTGCGTATGATGTGGTCGTAGAAGCTTTTTTGCCACACCGGGAAACCGCTCTTTTTGGTAACGGCCTCCTTAAATCCTTTGATGACTCGTGATATTGTAGGGGCGCACATTGTGCGCCCACTGGCCTCACAAAACACCGGCCGGTCTATTCTGATCACAGCGTGTATGTGATTTGGCATTATCACAAAAGTATCAACATAGATCATTGGATAGCGTTTATGGATCTCCAGCAATGCTTCTTTAACATATTTTCCGTATTCTGTGAGATGTACCTTTTTATGTGTCTGCGGGCGAACGATGTTCGCCCCTACATCGAAAGGTCCATTACCGCTGGGATCTTGATCTGTTGGAGAATCTTCCGGGAACAGATCATAGTCCTCCCAAAAAAGGCATTGTCTGTCCTTCGTACAGATCGTCACGAAATAGGCCCCATTGCCGCTGTAGTCATGATTTTTCAAGCGGATCATTTTCCGGCTGTTCATCTATGCCAACCGATGACCTCGAACTGCTCCTCCACCAGCTCCAGATCCAGAGGAGCCAGATAGCCGTCGCTGCTGTCCACCGTAAAGCACAGCACCACGCCGTCCTCGTCGATGTCCACATAGGCCTTGTTGACATTGATCGCATCACGGAGGCTCTCGGCGGCGCCGTTGTAATAGCCCTCATCGGCCACCAGCTGTGCCACCTTCTTCTTGCCGCCGTCCAGGGCTGCCAGCTTCTGGGCGACCGCCGTGAAGTTGTCCATGATCGTCTGCTCATCGTCCACATAGAAGCGGACCGTCAGCACCTTCCCCCACAGCTTATAGGGCAGCTCGAAGGCCTCCTCCTGCTCATTATACTTGATATTGCTCAAACACTCACCTTCTTTTCAATGATGTGCAGAACGCTCATCAGTATTCTTCGCCCTCGCCGCCATAGCTCTCAGGCCAGGCAAAGGCAGCGGCGGTCTCCCGGAGAAAGGCCTGAGCCACGAAAGCCTTCTCAGAACAAAAAACGCCCCCTACGCCAACTGGCACAAGGGACGATAATATCGTGGTTCCACCCTGATCCACACGGAAAGGCCGTGTCTCATTAGCTCGGTAACGGGAGCGTCCGGCGCTTATTGGGCGCACTCGGAGGCGGTGTGCGTCTCCCTTGCTCATGCAGCCTTGCACCTTCCGGCTGCTCTCTGAAAGAGCGCTGTGGGATAGCCTTCCTCGTCGCAGATTTCACATAATGTATAAAGATATGATAGCACGATCTCGGCGGTTTGTCAAGGGTTTTTGGAAAAGAAAGGGGAGTTTTTGCCGTTTTCAGACGTGCTCCCGGATATAGGGCAGCACCTGCTCACGGGAGATCCCGAGTGAGTAGGCGAACTCGTCGTAGAGCATATTCTCGGCGTCGTTAAGGGCACGCTCGTCAGCGGAATGGAGCTTCTTGTGGCTCTCCTGGAGCTGCTGCTTATGGAGATAGAGGGTCTTGATGAGGCCCACAAGCTCTCTCCGGTCGCCGCCGTCAAGGATCCTGCGGTACTCGGTCTTGCGCTCCTGCTCGTCCTCGATCCAGATAAGCTCCTCACGGGGCATAGAGCAGATCAGGCTCTCGGTCTCCTCCTTGGACATGACTCTTCGCATCTTGTCTCTCAGGCTGCCGTTGGAGGTGGGGACGTAGAAGGTATTTCTGGGGTCTCCTGCGGGCTGAAGGACATAGTACTCAACGTCCTCGCCGATGAGGTCACGGGTCTCGATACTTTTTATCACACACACGCCGTAGGTCGCATAAACGACGGCGTCGCCGACATTGAACATAGTTGATCCTCCTTTGTCGGATAGGGCTGTATTTCGATATTTCTCCTATTTAATTATAGCACATTTCGGGCAAAAATGTCATAGGCGATCTGCACAAAGCCGCCGGCGTGATCTGGTGTATTTGACGAAGGGGAGTGGCTTTACAGGGCTCTGCCCGTGCCTGCCGGAAAAAAATGTAGGGACGGCCATTGGCCGTCCGTGGGCTGTATACATTGTGTAGGGGAGGCCGCCCTCGGCCTCCCGGCCGATTGATCGGATCTCCGGGAACAAGTTGTAGGGGCGAACATCGTTCGCCCGGTGGTCATAAAAAATGGCACGGACGGCCATTGGCCGTCCCTACAAACGCTTGGGGAGGCACGGGCGCACAATGTGCGCCCCTACAAATACGTCCGCCGTCAGGCGGACACCACAGCTCTCAACTCTCCACTTTCAACTCTCAACTCAAAAAAAGGGACTGCTCACGCAGTCCCTTTTTCCTCACTTCTTTTTCTTCTTTTTGCCGCCCTTGTTCTTGGGCTTAGAGCCGCCCGATGCGGACTTCTTCGCCTTGCTCTCAAGGTACTCCTGATACTCCAAAGGCGTCATCTCGACTACCTTCATCTCTCCGGAGCTCTCTGCGGTCTCTGCCGCCTCAGCCGCCTCCTCAGCGACCTCCTCGGCCTTTTCCTCTGCCGCTTCCTCAGCAGCAGCCTTCTTCGCCTCGGCCTTGGCCTTCTTCGGCGCCTCCTTGTCCTGATCCTTCAGGTCAACGCTCTTTACGGCGCCCTTCGACTTGATGATATCCACGGCCTTCTTGGGAGCCTCCTCCTCTTCAAAGGGCGGAAGTCCGGCCTTTACTCTCTCACGGATCTTCTGCTGAGCGATCATCACCACGTTCTTCTTGCGGTCAGTGTACCAGAAGAACACGATGATCGCTATGCCTGCGATAAGCAGGAATATGCCCATATTGAAGCCGGGAGGAGTATATTTCATCGAAACGGTATGATGTCCGGCAGGGAGCCTCAGTCCGATCAGTGCGTTGAGGACCACTACCTGTCCAAGGTCGCCGGCAACGGTGTTCTGCATTATGCTGGTACCGGAGCTCAGATCCTCCACGAAGAGGTCGTCCACCTTCTTGCCGTCCACCTTTATGGTCCAGCCGGGCTCATAGGGGATCGAGGTGTACATGATCTGGCCCTCCTGAGCGTCGATCTCGCCCACAAGGTGACGCTGAGTGGTCTTGTCCATATCCAGCTTCCACTCGTTTTGCTTGAGCTGCTGTATATCCTCATGGAAGGCCTCGTAGTTGAAGTGGTAGAATTGGAAGTCCTTGATCATGATATACTCGTTGTTTCCGGAGCCGTCCACCTTGCGGATAGTCAGGCGGATCTCCATCTCAGTGCCTGCGGGGTAGGAGCCAAGATCCACGATCGAATACTCATATCCGTCGAAATATCCGCCATAGCCCTTGTGGTCGATGAAGTTGCCGTTCTCGTCCTTTGTGGTAGAGATCCAGAGGTTAGCGCCCTTCTGGTTATCGGACTTGAGGAACATATACATCTCGTCATCGCTCTGGGCGGTGATATGGATATTGACGGTCGGGTCTCCTGCGCCGGCGTTGGCGTTGTAGCAGTGCTGTCCGCCGTAATCAGACTCCCAGCACTCGTTGAGCACTACCTCGGGCTCGTCCGTGACCCTGTAGAAGTAGGCCTTAGGCACCAGAGCGCCCGAATAATCGGGAGTATTTCCGGTGAGGCTGCTCATGAAGTTGTTCATGCTGTTGAAGGGGTCGTCATTGCCCAGGAAGCTGAGCTTGAGGATGTCGTCGTCCACCATACAGCCGATCGCAAGGGCGTCCTTGTTCTCGTAGATGTCAGCGGTAGCCTCGTTGCCGTCGCCGTTGGTATAGGGGGTAGAGAACACCTTCTCATAGTATGGGCTGAGGATCGACTTGTCCCCGGAGATGTTCCTTGTGGGGTCGTTGATGACGTACTTTATGCCCAGCAGAGAGTCTGCAAGGGGAGTATTTCCGTCGTATCTCGTCTCATAGCTCTTTGTGGAATAGCCAAGGGTCTCGATGAAGCGGATGATCCTTGAGTTCATGACTGAACTGGAGTGGGATATTCCCTTCAGACCGAAGGCCTGGTTGTCATTTACTGTACGGAAGAAAGTCTTCTCTGCACGGTAGAAGCCGGGGTCGTAGTCCTCCAGAGCGTCCATGAGCTTGGGAGCGTCCTTTACGAAATCGTAGGTGTCGTGCTCGGAGTAGTAGACCTCCTTGTGGACCTTCCAGAAGGTATCGTAGGTGTTATAGCCGGCCTCGAAAAGCACCAGAGCCGCCATGCCCAGGGTGATATACCTGCGGTAGTTCTTGTTCTTCTGGTGGCTGTAGAGGTAGAGGCAAATGAGGTATACCGCAGCAAGGGCAAGTCCGAACACCATAGTGCCCAGCCAGAGCCTGTGCCACTCCTGACCGTTGTAGTTCTCTGTGGTGGAGTAGGGGCCTGCGGCGACGTATTTATACTTCTCCTCGTTATAGTTGAAGCTGGGCATCTTTGCCTCAAAGAGGAACACCAGAACTGCAAGTCCGGCGAAAACTCCGGCTATGCTCTTGAACGAGAGCTTATAGCCGTCAAGGTTCGCAAAGGCCTCAGCCGCCATGGAAACGATGATGAAGGATACGATGAAGGAGTATCTGTAGGGCAGCCAGTTAGGATCCTGTCCGCCGTGCCAGAGCATATTTATAGGCTTGATCCACATACTGAAGAACATCACGAACAGCACCATGGAATAGCCGATCTTGCGGTTGCGCTTGATGTTCCTGTTCAGGTAGTACAGGGGAAGCAGCACCAGTGACAGCACGCCGCAGTAGATCTCCGGGCGGCCGTACATCCTCGTGCCCTCGTCCACGTTTACTGAGTAGTACTGGTCCGGCAGGAGCGTAGGCACCAGCTCGATCGGGTTGAACATGGTCCTGAGGGAGTAATCGGGCTCTGAGAAGTCGAACTTACCCAGTGCCAGAGCCTTGTATACAGGCATGATCATGATGTAGCTGCACATCAGCACTACCGCTGTTGCCAGCACCATGAGGCCGATAGTCTTGCCGTACTCCTCGGCGCCCTTGATCTTGCGCTTAGTGCCGAAGAACAGGTAGTATACGAAGTAGATCGCCACGAATATCGCTACCATGAAGCCGATGTAGAAGTTGGCGATGAACATGATCGCAAGGGGGATGATGTAGTTGATCTTTCTGCCGTCGTCCACCAGGTACTCAACGCCTAAGATCACCAGCGGCAGGAAAACAGGGCCGTCGATCCACATGGGGTCGATGAGCTGGATAGCCACATAAGCCATAAGTGCGTATGAGGTAGAGAGCATCACCGACGCCAGGGGCGGAACGTTCTTTGAGCGCTGTGCATAGACACAGAAGGCAGTTCCGGCTGCGCCTACCTTGGCGATCTGCATTATCATAAGGCTCTCCAGGATAAACCTCTTAGGCAGGAGCATCACGATAAGGGTGAAGGGGCTGGCCAGGTAGTATCCGATGATACCCATATAGCCTCCCGAGAGGTTCCTCGACCAACTGTAGAGGGCGCTGTTGTCGCCCCAGAAGGCGTCACGCAGCGACTCGAAGAAATAGACGTATTGACCGTTTAGGTCCAGACAGAGGACGGACCGCCCTCCGAAGGGATACACCTTGAATAAGGCGTATGCGATGAATGTCAGCAGCGCCGGGATAAGGAATGCCGCAAGATAGTACGCCCACCTGTTCTTGACGTAGGCGTTGCTGCCCATGAGCTCACGGGCGGCCCTCATTGCGGAGGCTTCCTTGGCACTGACTGCTTTTGCTTTAGCCAATGTTGTTCCTCCTTTGTTTGGCGGAGCGGCAAAATGCCATACTCCCCTATCATAGTATCTTCTATATTATACTACACTTTTTCGGCTTTTGCAAGAGGAAAATGGAATTAGTTTGCGGGGGAGCTACTTAGTTTGAGTTGAGAGTTGCGGTGTCCGCCTGACGGCGGACGGATCTGAATGTAGGGACGGCCACTGGCCGTCCGTGGGCATATACATTGTGTAGGGGAGGCCGCCCTCGGCCTCCCGGCCTCCGTCGATCGTTTTCATGTGCATAAGGCCTCACCGCCCGGCTATAGCCGGGCGGCACTGGAGGGCAAAGAGGAACACCTCCGGAGGGGAGGGCTTTAACAAAAAACTGGTACAAAAGCCGGCGGCCCTCCCCTCTCTTCGGTTTTCCTCTCTGCACTCTCTTTTCCCTCACACCCCACCCCGC
>JAFUAO010000088.1 GCA_017460665.1 Ruminococcus sp. | reverse complement strand
CGGAGTCCAGAGGCAGAGCCTCTGGTCGCTTATCACAGCTTTTAGAGAAAAGCGAAATAAAAACGTAGGCGCATCTGCAAGGGGTGAATTGAAAAACAGTCCGGCGGACAGTTTTTCAAGAGGGGACGCTCTGCAAGATAAGCAGCGCCCCAGATCTTTGATCTGGCTGGCGATGCTATATGCTTTAGCAGAGAGCGTCCCCTTCCACCGGTCCATTAGGTAGGCCTTGCCGCTCAGCGGCAACGAGGGAGGTGCCGTCGGACGGGCCGGGCGAACGGAATTCGCCCCTACACAACGTATACGGCCCACGGACGGCCGATGGCCGTCCCTACAGAGTTTCTGGGTCCACGGGCGCACAATGTGCGCCCCTACAATTCCGATCCGTCCGCCGTCAGGCGGACACAACAACTAATAACTAAGCACTAATAACTCGCAACTAAAAAGGGACTGCAAAGCAGTCCCTTTTTCGTTATTTCAGCTCGTCCATGCGGCTCTTGGCAATGGGCAGCTCCTCACGGGTCAGCAGCTTTGCGTCGATCATCTGGATCGCCAAAGCGTCAACGCCGTTGGCTCCGCTCTCGCCGTTGTCAACGATGTCAGCATTGACAAGTCCCTGATCCGTAAGGCCGTACTTCGCCGGGAGCGCAGCGTACTGCAAGATCGCAACTGCGTCGTTCAGGTCCACCTTGCCGTCAATGTTGGCGTCGCCCCAGTCGGGGGTCAGCCCCGGCTCAGTGGGGGGAACAGTGGTCACGTCCGTAGGCGGCTCAGTGGGAGGAGCAGTCGTGGGCTCGGTGGTCTGCTGTATATCCTCGCTCTCGGTGTAGACCTCAGAAGGCTCATCGGTCTTGGCCGAGAAGAACCTCACGAAGTCCACCGATCCGTTGAGGCCGTTCTTGCCCTCGTTATCGGCGCCGATACGGTAAGCCGAGGCCTTGTCGTCGGTCAGCAGCTTCTCCAGGAGGGTCCTGTCGTTCTCGGTCCACTCCTGTGTTGCGACAGTCTGGCCGTTGACCATGAGAGTTGCAGTATCTCCCTCCACGATGAAGCGGACCTTGGTCCACTCACCGGGAGTGATCACACCGCTGGCAGAAACAGGGAAGCCCTGCTTTACCACCTCGATGTCATGCCCGGAAACATACATATCCATGTGGTAGATGTCGTTGCCGATGCGGAGCAGCTCCTGGACACGGTCCGAGTCCTCTCTTGTGAGGAAGGAGAGCTGGATCTCGAAGTCGTCGGTATCATAGAGAGCGCTCCTGTCGAAGTCCAGCCAATCGTCGCCGTCAAAGGTGAGCACGCCCTTTGCGGAGGTGCGGTCAGCCTCCCAGACAGCGCCGTTATTTACGGCGTAGGTGGAGGAATAGCGGTCCTCTGCGGTGTAGGAGCTGTCGCTTCCGAAGTCGTATGCGGCGATCAGGTCCTTGGTGTAGGGCCGGCTGCTGGCGTAGTCCTGAGCGCTGGTCCAGCCGTAGGAGACTCCCTGAGTGAAGGAGATGTCGTTGTCGGTGTACAGGTCGCCGTCGCCAACGCCTTGTCCGGAGAACTTGGAGTTGGCCATAGCGAAGGTGACGCCCTTTGCCACGGACTGATCCTGCATGGTGGTATTGCCGTAAACGCAGGCGCTCTCGATGACCTTGGCGCTGCCGCTGACGTTGGCTCTTCCGCAGATGATGCCGCAGTCGTCCACACGAACGCTTCCGGAAACAGTTGCGTTCTCGCCGATCATACCGTAGCCGGAAACGATCACATCGCCGGAGACCTTAGCGCTGCCGCATACGACAGCGTGGTCAAGGAGCTTTACGTTGCCGGTAACAGTGGCGCTGCCTTTGACTACGGCGTCGGGGGCAACATAAACAGATGCGTCCACATTGGCTGTGCTGGCCACCAGGCCGCCTCCGTTGGGGTGAGCGGAATAAGTGGCGTTCTCCCACCAGTTCTTGTTATCGGTGGAGACCTTGCGTTTTGTTATGCTGACGTTGTCGCTGAACTTGACAGCGTAGGGATAGCGTGTCTTGCTGGAGAAGGGCACGTTCTTCTCAGAGAACAGTGAGTTGTTGTCGTAGATCCCCGGCAGACCGTACTTCTCCACAGTGTCAAGGTCGGGAGTTGCGATAACTGAGAGATAGGCCTTTCCGCCGGTGTAAGCTACGCTGACCTCTTGACCTGCGCTGAACAGATCGGAGTAGGTGCAGCTCCCGTCGTCGGCCTGCTGAACGATACAGGCTCGCCAGTCAGCGCCGGCCTTCCCTGAGAGCCCCTCAAGTGAGGCCGTGATCGTTCCGCCGGACACCTCAAGGGGAACTATGTTCAGTCCTGCGAACTGAGGCGCACGCTCAGTGGGGACGGTGTAGGTGTTGTCCTTTCCGGCAACGGGCTGGAGCATGGTGTAGACCTGCTGCCAGTACCAGTCCTGCTCCGCCAGCATCTCGCTGAGGCGAGCACGGTAGGCGTCGCCGTGGGCGAAGTCCAGACCTGCCATTCGTGCTGCGAACCGGCCAAAGGTCTCCTTTATATCCGCCGGAGCAAGGCGCTCCACCTGATCGAAGGGGAACTCGTCCACCTGGCCCTCCTGGAGCATCTTCTTCACGAAGTCGGCGCCGTAGCCTTCCAAGTTATCGGGGTTCTCGGTGAGGTACTGAAGGAAGGACCACGCAGCGTAGTAGTCTCTGCCGCAGGGGAAGGTGAAGCAGAGGTTGAGCATATAGGTCTGGAAGAAATCGGTGCCGTGGCCGGTGGTGTCGGTGCTGTAGTCGCTGTAGAGGTACTGCTCACGGTACCAGTTGGCGATGGCCTCCCACCAAGCGTAGGAGTACTTGTTGTTGTTCCAGCCGCCCTGATGAGCGGTCATGACGTGGCCGAACTCATGGGGGAGCACCCAGGAGGGCGGATCCACCTTCATAGCGTCCACGCAGCAGAACATATATGCAAAGCCGCCGCTGTCCCAGGACATATAGGCCCAGTCGTCCTGCATACCGGAAAGGCCTGTGCCGGAGAGGTAGAAGTTGGTCTTGTACTTTTTGCCGTCCTGGAGCCGTGCCTCCACGGACTCACAGGGTGGCTTGTTGGAGAGGTCGTTCATGTACACGTCCCAAATGGCCTCAAGGTTCTTCACGTTGCCCTCCAGGAACTCCTTAGTTACTTTGGAGGAGTCCGGGCCGTTGTTGCCCCAGATGAACTGGAAGTGCTCGGACTCGTAGTAGTTGAGATCGGATGAGAAGTTGAAGAAAGGGTCTCTGACGGAATATTCGTCCGCAGCCTCAGAGACTATGCCTGTGGTGAGAGGGGCGGCTGAGAGGGCGAGCGCTGCTGCGGACACAGCGGCTGTCAGCCTGGTCAGGTGTTTCATAGTGGTTCCTCCGAAAAAAATATTTAGTTTTCCCGATGCTTACGGGGGCCTGCCTATGACCCTCCGTATTATCTGGGTAAATTATAACACTGAATATCCATTTTGTCAACACGAAACTGATTTTTTGTACATATTTAACACGGGAAGGAACGTTCTGCCGGCACACTGACAAGATTTTCAACAGACTGTTGAGAAGAATGTGGAGAAAGTGTACAGATCGAAGGGACTGCTCTCGCAGTCCCTTCTTAGTTCTGAGTTTTTAGTGCGTAGTTATTAGTTGTTGTGTCCGCCTGACGGCGGACGAGATCTGAAAATTGATCCCACCGCCCTATATTTCTAGGCCAGCAGGCCCGGAGGGTCCTGCGAAGGATAGTCAAAAGCCGGCGGGGTGGGGGGTGAGGGAAAAGAGAGTGCAGAGAGGAAAACCGAAGAGAGGGGAGGGCCGTCGGCTTTTGTACCAGTTTTTTTAGGTAAGACCACACAAAGGATGTGCCGGAGATGCGCCGTCAGATCTTTCGTCAGATCTTGCAGAGATCCCGCAGGCATACTATATGTATGGCAAGGGGTCTCTGTGCGAGATGACGGAAAATATACAAGCAGATCTGGTGCATAGCCGGAGGCGGTCTTTGTGTGGTCTTGCCTCTGCCCTCCCCTCCGGAGGTGTTCCTCTTTGCCCTCCAGTGCCGCCCGGCCTTAGCCGGGCGGTGGGCTGATCTGCACATGAAAACGGTCGAAGGAGACCGGGCATTTCACAAAAGGCACGGGCGAACGATGTTCGCCCCTACATTTTTCGGTCACGACCGGGAGGCCGAGGGCGG
>JAFUAO010000087.1 GCA_017460665.1 Ruminococcus sp. | reverse complement strand
GGAGGGCTTTAACAAAAAACTGGTACAAAAGCCGTCGGCCCTCCCCTCTCTTCGGTTTTCCTCTCTGCACTCTCTTTTCCCTCACTCCCCACCCCGCCGGCTTTTGACTATCCTTCGCAGGACCCTTCGGGCCTGCTGGCAGGATATTTTCGGGGCGGTGGGTCTGGATACGTTCGCCCGGTGGTTTTTCACACACGGCCGGGCGAACGATGCTCGCCCCTACAAATACGTCTGCCCTAGGGCGGACATCGGATATGAGCAGTAAGCAATTTCTACATAAAAAACGTTAGAAAATCCTAACGATCTCGCCCTTTTCACAAAGTTGCATTTTTGGCCGAAAATCTGTTGACATCAGGCTTTACATAGTGTATAATATAGAGTGGTTAGCGAGGACTAACCCCAGTATTTCCGCATTTTTGCCAATTTATAAAGACAGAATGGAGGTTTGTCATGATGCCGCTTACTTTAGCGAACGTGGGCGAGGAGCTGACCATCAAAAGGCTCGGCGGCTCACCCGAGGTCAAAAAACACCTTGAGAACCTGGGCTTCGTGGCCGGAGGTAAGGTCATGGTGGTCAATACGGTGGAGGGCAACCTCATCGTCAACGTCAAGGAGGCAAGAGTTGCCATAAGCCGTGAAATGGCTCTTAAAATTATGGTCTAAGGAGGAAGAACGATGAATCTGAGAGAAGTTAATATCGGCGACACTGTCACCGTCGCTAAGCTCACCGGAGAGGGCGCAGTCAAGCGCCGTATCATGGACATGGGCCTGACTAAGGGGACTAAGGTGACTGTCCGCAAGGTGGCTCCGCTGGGAGACCCTATCGAGCTTACGGTAAGAGGCTATGAGCTCTCTATCCGCAAGGCCGACGCCGAAATGATCGAGGTAAAGTAAACGGGAGCTGCTCCCGTTATATTTCAAATGTATGGTCAGCTTATACTAACACAGTTAGTCTGTACTGACCGCTGAAAGTGAGGAATTTACTTAAATGAGTACGAGGATCGCTCTCGCAGGAAACCCTAACTGCGGTAAAACAACTCTCTTCAACGCCCTCACCGGCTCTAACCAGTTCGTTGGAAACTGGCCGGGCGTTACTGTTGAGAAAAAAGAGGGTAAGCTGAAAAAGCACGAGGACGTCATCATCACTGACCTCCCCGGTATCTACTCCCTGTCGCCTTACACCCTTGAGGAGGTCGTTGCCAGAAACTACCTCATCGGCGAAAGGCCCGACGCTATACTGAACATCATCGACGGTACCAATCTGGAGAGGAACCTGTATCTGACCACTCAGCTGGCTGAGCTGGGCATACCCATGGTCATCGCTATCAACATGATGGACGTTGTCAAGAAGAACGGCGACAAGATCAACGTGGCTGAGCTGTCAAAGGCTCTGGGCTGCAAGATCGTGGAGATCTCCGCTCTCAAGGGCGACGGCATCACCGAGGCTGCTGAGGCTGCTATCAGCGCAGCTAAGTCCGGAAAGACCATTCCTGCACACTCCTTCTCTGGCCCCGTTGAGCACGCTATCGCTCACATCGAGGAGGCTGCCGTTCACGATATGCCCGAGGAGCAGCAGCGCTGGTACGCTGTCAAGATCTTCGAGCGTGACGAGAAGGCCTTAGAGCAGCTGAAGCTCCCGGAGGCTACTCTCAAGCACATCGAGGGCGACATCGCCGCTGTCGAGAAGGAAATGGACGACGACGCTGAGTCGATCATCACCAACGAGCGTTACGAGTATATCGCTAAGATCATCAAGGGCAGCTACGCCAAGAAGAGCGCAGGACAGCTCACCACCTCCGATAAGATCGACAAGATCGTTACTAACCGCTGGCTGGGACTTCCTATCTTCGCTCTGGTAATGTTCCTTGTTTACTACATATCAATGGTAACTGTGGGCGCTGCTGCAACAGACTGGGCTAACGACGGCCTCTTCGGAGACGGCTTCCACCTGTTCGGCATCGGCTCCTCTCAGGCTGAGGAGGCCGAGGAGGAGTACGGCGACACTGACGCTATCATCGAGGGCGCTATCGCCAAGGCCGCTGAAATGGGTATCGACACCGAGGCTGTTGAGGCCGCTATCGACACCGAGGCCGAGGACTTCGACGCCGCAAATGCAGTTGCTGAGCTGAACGCTATCGCTGCTAATTTCTCCGACTCAGACGAGTTCGATTATACCCTCGTGGACGACGAGACCATGGAGGAAACTGACGAGACCGGCTCAGGCGCTGACCTGAAGAGCGCTATCGCTGCCTTCGAGAAGTACGAGGGCGGAGTTGACCCGGCAAACTACGGAACATGGGTGCCCGGCGTGCCTGTGCTCATCGAGAAGCTCCTGGGCGACAACTGCCCTGACTGGCTCCACGGCCTGATCATCGACGGTATCGTTGCCGGTGTAGGCGCTGTACTGGGCTTCGTTCCTCAGATGCTGGTGCTCTTCCTGCTGCTGGCTATCATCGAGAGCTGCGGCTACATGGCAAGGGTCGCCTTCGTTCTGGACCGTATCTTCCGCCGCTTCGGTCTTTCCGGTAAGTCCTTTATCCCGATCCTGATCGGTACAGGCTGCGGTATCCCTGGAGTAATGGCTTCCCGTACTATCGAGAACGAGCGTGACCGCCGCATGACGATCATGACCACTACATTCATTCCCTGCGGAGCTAAGACTCCCTTCATCGCAATGATCGCCGGCGCTATCTTCGGCGGCTCGGCTTGGGTAGCAGTTTCCGCTTACTTCCTTGGAATGGCTGCTATCATCATCTCAGGTATCATCCTGAAGAAGACCAAGATGTTCGCAGGCGACCCTGCTCCCTTCGTTATGGAGCTCCCTGCATACCATATGCCCACTATCGGCAACGTTCTCCGCTCAATGTGGGAGCGTGGCTGGTCCTTCATCAAGAAGGCCGGCACGATCATCCTTCTGTCCACGATCGTCGTTTGGTTCCTGAGCTTCTTCGGAACAGTTGACGGTTCCTTCAGGATGCTGGAGGAGGACGAGCTGGATCACTCTATCCTGGCTGCTCTGGGCAAGGGCATCGCTTGGATCTTCGCTCCTCTTGGCTGGGGCAACTGGCAGGCTGCTGTTGCTTCTGTTACAGGTCTTGTCGCCAAGGAGAACATCGTTGGTACGATGGGTATCCTCTACGGCACAGGCGACGCTACGGTCTATGCAACAATGGCCGCTGCCTTCACAAAGGTGGCCGGATACAGCTTCCTGGCATTCAACCTGCTGTGCGCTCCCTGCTTCGCAGCGATCGGCGCTATCAAGCGTGAGATGAACAGCCCCAAGTGGACATGGTTCGCTATCGGCTATCAGTGCGGCTTCGCATACATCGTCGCATTCATCATCAACCAGCTCGGAAACCTCTTCACAGGCAACGTAACAGGCCTTGGCGTTGTTGGAGCTATCATCGCTGTCGCTCTCGTAGCATTTGCAGTATTCATGCTCTTCAAGCCCTATAAGGAGGCCACAAAGCTGGAGAAGGCCGTTAAGGTCACAAAGTAAGGAGCTGAGCTTATGCCGTCATGGATAATAGTTCTCATAGTGCTCATAGCACTGGTGGGCTGGATCATCTACAGCCTCATAAGAGACAAAAAGCAGGGGAAGAACTCCTGCGGCCATGGCTGCCAGAACTGTGCGATGCACGGAAGGTGCCACGGCGGCGGAGGAGCTCCCACGAATAAGTAAAGAAAATGCCCCGGACTTTAGCCAGGGTGCGATATAGAAGTATTAGCAGAGACTTCCGATATATGCTGTCGGAAGTCTCTTTGCGTTTGATTTGACAGAGTAAAAATAGTATGCTATAATCGTTGTTAAGATAGATCGGGATTTAGAGGTGATCAGTGAGTGTTCGATGACGTATTACAAACGGTCAAGAATTGGCTTTCAAAAGAATTACAGAAATATGATGATAGGATAAGCGTCAAAGTTATTAGCGATACCTCCGATAATCTTTTAGTAAATATAGATACTGAACAATATGTAGGTGAACTGAACGTATCAAAGCCTTGTTTCCGCCCATATAGATATATTGAATTATATATTTTGGATATTCATAAAGATGTAATGCAACCGCCCGCATTTGTTTATTATGACAAAGAGAACGATTCAATTTCAGATATAATTGATAACCTAAATAAAGGGATCCATTTCATTCTCTCTGAAAGCTAAATTCTGATCTATCTAAGCAGCGAAATAACATAATGCCCCCGAGCGCCTTTCAACGCTTGGGGGTAAAACTTTTATATGGGTATCTTCCTTTCCGGGGCGTTTTTTTTGGCCGATGTTGTCAAAACTCCCTCCTGCGTCATATTATGGACTGAGCGGAGATGGCTCCGCTGAAAGGAGGAATAATATGGATCTCGATCTTTTCGACAACATCGACGGTCTTATACTGCACGAGAGGGAAAGCTCCCTGCTCTCGCAGAACGATAACAGGCAAAGGCCCCAAGCAAGCCCCTTCCCGGAGAACGCCCCTCTGGGAATGGCCTACGTCCCCATGCAGCAGTGGGGCGATACCTGCTCCCCTGAGGAGGCGCTGGAGAATGGCTCCCTCTTCCCGGAGCTGATCTTCCCCTTCATGAGAGGAGGCGGCAGCAAATGAGAGAGCGTGAGATGCTCCTGAGAAAGATCCGTCAGTACGACTTCACCCTCAAGGAGCTGAACTTATACCTTGACACCCACCCAGGCTGCCGGAGAGCTCTTGCTATGTTCCAGAAGTACAGGAAGCTCCGCAGCGACGCCTATGAGGAGTTCACACGCCGCTTCGGGCCGCTGGTGCCGGAGCAGTCTGAGAACAGCGACCGCTGGGACTGGATAGACGACCCCTGGCCATGGGAAAGGAGCTGAGCGTATGTGGCAGTATGAGAAAAAATTACAGTACCCCGTAAACATCAAGACCCCCGACCCACGGCTGGCAAAGATCATCATTTCACAGCTCGGCGGACCGGACGGCGAGCTGGCGGCCTCGCTGAGGTATCTGAACCAGCGCTACGCCATGCCCTACCCTGAACTGAAGGGGATCTTAACGGACATCGGCACGGAGGAATAGGTACATCAATGATATATATGATAGATACTATTTCAGGAAAATTTCAAGGCTGAAGGGGACTGGATGCCATTTATCACGGATCTCAGTCTCACGATGATAGATGATGTCTCTTATGATAGTCTTAAGAAAACTGTTTTTTGCTTCTGCCGTAGCACAGGGGTCCTCTATAATGGCGACGGCGCCGCTAAGCGCTAGGATCTTGTCTTGCACAGATATTTCAGAAACCTCTTGTGCCTCAGCTTCGGACAAGGCGTCCATTAGCTCTTGGCGGCGAGCTGCGAGAACTGCGTTTCGCTGGACGAAGACGTCACTTGTGTAGACACCTGTTTCTAGAAATTCGTACAGTCGTTCCTGCTGGGTCTCCAGCGCATTAAGCTCCTTCCGCACGGTCCGAATAACTGATTTGTAAGCAGTCGTATCCTCGGCAAGCGGAGAGTCAAGCTGTTCCTTGAGGTCTTCGATCGCGTGTCGCAAAGACCGAAGTACTTCCTCTTCGACTTCCTGATATGTCGCCGACCTATTTCCGCAGCGCATTTGATATGCGCAGTGTAGGCGGGCGGCGCTTTTCTGCTGAGGCTGATAGATCATAGGTCGGCCACAGGAGCAGTGCATGATCCCGGCGAAGGGATTGTTCAGCTTCGACTTCGGTTTGGTCCTCGGCAGCTTTCCGAAGCGAGCGAGAGACGCCTGGAACACTTCTTCGGTGATTATTGGTTCATGTTTTCCATCCACATATATCCATTCATCTTTGGACGCTTTCGGCCGGGAGGATACTATCTCGCCGTTTTCGTATTTCTTGACCACCTTGCGCCAGTTCCAGCGTATCTTTCCTATGTAGACCGGATTTTTCAGGATATCACGAATTGAAGCATTGCTCCAGCGCTCACTTTTTCTCGGCCTGATATGCAGTGCATCGAGCCGATTGGCGATCGTAGTAGACCCTATGCCCTCGTCGACCCACAAGGAATATATCAGTCGGATCGTGTCCGCCTCGCCGTTCGGAACGAGGGTGTAGGTCTTCCCGACCTTGACCTTGTCATATCCGTAGGGTGCGACGGATCCTATGAAGTTTCCCTCGCTGACAGAGGCTATTCGGCCCCGGAGCATTATTTCCTTGACATACTCAAGGTAGTCATTTCCACGGGTAAGCTCCATTTCAAAAAACTTCCGGTCGAACTTGTCGGCAAGATCATAGGTTTTCGTCGGAGTCAATATCAGCGTGTCGGTATATCGGAAGGCACGGATGATAGTTCCACAGTCGCTCAGATCTCCACGGCTGAGGCGCTGTGGATCCACCACAAGCACGCCTGATATATTTCCTGTCTGGATCAGATCGAGGAGCCGAAGCATTTCCGGCCTATCTTGGATAGTTTCCCCGGAGACGACTTCACGGAATATGCAGGCTTCGGGTATAGGTCCGCCGAGCTTTTCGGAAGCGTAAGTCTGTAGTATCTTGTAGTGCTTAGCAAGGACTTCCTCGACAGACTCGTGTTCACTGTCGGCCCTGGATTTTCTGAGATACATATAGTATTTCGCCATATCTGCTCCTTTCTATAGTTATCCCCTCCAGTCGGAGGGGATAACTTGTTAATAGAATATTTTGCCATTTTCAAGGTTCTTGCGATACAAGCACGCATTTGCTCTATCGTCAGTCCGGAGGCATTTCTTAGCGTCCGAGCATTCCTTGTATTTGCTGCAACAGCCGAATACATCCGAATTTGTCTTTAGCTTTAGTTCTTCTCCTTCTCCATATGATATGATAAGGTCGTAGAAGTCATTTTCGGTTATTATTATGAGGTCAGAGCCTTTTGAGATAAGTTCCTCGGCCTTTTTCTGCTTTGTGCTTTTTCCACCTTTGATAGTAGTGCAATAGTCATTATTGCCCAATATCAGGTAGTTCGTTCTGCGAGTTACATTATTATCAGGGATCCCACCGAAGTCGGCAACGATTTGCATTGCATTACGTCGTTCCATTTTTTCAAGTTTGCCGGTGAATACACAAACTTTTCCGAACAGTGGGTGAGAAATATCGAACTCTGTTTTATTTGTTTTGATTTCGCCGGCATTGAGCTCATAATATTTTTTCCGGCTAAAGACATTGCAAAATTCTTCTATATTTCCGTATGTATCAATTGCAAATTGATACAATTTATCATAAATCTGTTTTGTTGCTTCACAATCTGCGATAGCTCGATGAGAACTATTTATTGAAATGTTAAAGAGCTTTATCATATCTTTTAGCCTATGATGCGGCTCATCGGGGAAAAGTTTCCTTGCTATCCTCATACAATCAACGTAGTCATTTCTGATTTTAATACCTAAGTATTTCTCGCTGTAATCATAGAGAAAGTTGATATCAAAATTGACGTTGTAGCCAATAATAATACTATCTCCGAGGAAAGCACTGAAATTTTTGATCGCTTCAGCGGGATCAGGAGCGCCTACAAGCATTTCATTTGTGATGCCGGTCAATGCGGTTATTTCTTCAGGTATTTCATAATCGCAGGCAACAAACGACTGGAAACTGTCAATGATCTCATTGTTCTTGACTTTTAAAGCGCCTATTTCAAGTATATCGTCCCATTCCGATGAAAGCCCTGTTGTCTCGATATCGATCATAACATACTCATTAGGAAATGAGATCATGTTTTTCCCTTTTTCTCTTTTGATCATGCTCATATTCATCCTCCTTACACTGTTTTGATGATCTTCCTCACTACCCCCATGATCTTCACTTCATCCAGTTGGCTCCCCACAAAGGTCAGAGGAGGATAGCTCGGATTGATGCTCTCCAAGGATAACTTCCCACCGGTCTGGAAAGCCCTCTTCACAAAGCCTTCATCGGCACCGACCACAACAGCGACAACGATATCGCCGTTTTCAAAATAGTCCTGCTTGTGAACTACTACAAGATCGCCCTCTTCGATTTTCGGGTACATCGAGTCGCCCTTGACGTTGATCGCAAGGGTCTCCTGTGCCTCTCTCCCGCAGGAAAGATATATGGGTTCATAAGCTATGACACGATCGTCCGCATAGGTGCCAAAGCCAGCGGATACTGACTCATAAACCGGGATCATAAAGATATGGTCCTTATCGAGGAACCGGGCATTAGGCTCCGGAGGAGCTGGATCGTCAAGTCCGAGAAACTCGATCGGGTCGACCTTAAGTACCTGCGCATATTTCACGATGCGATCCCTTCGCATATTTTTTATGCTTCCGCTCTCATAACGGCTGATAGCTGCTTCAGATACTCCGATAGCCTGAGCAACTTCGAGCATAGTGAGTCCAAGTTCTTGCCTACGGTCTCTTAGATTTAACATAAAAGCACCCCCTTTTTTATTCGTATTATATCACATCAAATGCATAAATGCAAGAAAAAAAAGAAAAATTTGAAAAAAGTTAAAAAAAGGCTTGACAAAAGTCAAGCCATATGATATAGTATACTTAACAAAACGCAAGGGAGGTGGTAAAATGAATGCTACAGAACTGAGAGTTGAGATGGTTAGAGCTGGGAAAAGTGTAGAAGAACTATCCAGAGAACTTGGGGTAGCGCCGACTACGCTATATCGAAAGCTGGACGGAAAGTCTGATTTTGGCCTATCTGAGCTCAAAGTTATAAAAAATAGCCTCGGTCTTGACGATGAAGCAGTTAAAAGAATTTTTTTTGCCGACGAACTTAACAAAACGCAAGACAATGATTAAAGCTAAAACTTGCAGCGTTATCTGCAAGCAACTGTACAAACCCAGCCCGAATACCATAGAACGGAGGCGATATCATGAGAAAAGATGACGAGATAAGAAACTGGCAGGAGACCGAGATTGAAACTGAGCGTATCGTGAAGTATGAGACTCCCAGAGCCAAAGTCGCTGTTCACATTCCGAAGAGGACACCTGAGGAGCAGGCAAAATACGAGAAGGCCGTCAGAGCTGCACTCCGTCGGCTGTATCATGATATTACTGCGTCGGGCCTGGACTGGGATGAGTTAGTCGCTAAACACACCGAGTGCAGTTGACTGCACAGAAAGGAAGAGATCATGGCGAAGAAGAAAAAGAAAGCCGCCGAAGAAAGACGGCGGCACAGAGAATTCTTGTGGCTGGTCAATATGGGCATCGCAAGTCACAAGACGATAAGACTAACATACATCAATAAGAGCCATTAAGTGGATCAAGCAAATAGTGAAATCTTTCAGAGAGCTTTTTTGCAACGGATAATGTGTCAGGATTTGAGAGTACAGATTTCTTCATATCTTGTATATAGATTTCGATTGCTCCATACAGCGCTTGAATATGACTTGCATTGATTTCTGGACTCTCTGAAGCTATTAGGGCTTTAGCTTCAATCGCAAAAGCATCCAGTTTTTCTTTTTGGAAATCTGGGACACCATTGATTTTTTGTTTGATAAAATAATCAACGGCGGAAGAGATCACCTTTGCCTCAAAAGGATCTATATTCAATTTTTCACCTCCTCTCACTGCAATTATAGCACGGAACAGGAGGAAAAGCAAGAAAGGAGCACATCATGACCGAAGAAATGAAAGACCGCAGCCTATATGCAGAGTACTGTCTCGGAGAGATACTCGCAAGGCTTGACGGGTCCATCCTTGACACCGAGCTGAAAGGAGAAAACGCATGAAGATCGACCAGAACACAGCGAGCACGATCGTCAGGAACGTCCTCGGAGCCGCAAACCAAAGAGTACAGATCCAGATCGAAGCCGACCTGCACGCCGTTCCCGTCAAGGAGATCAAGGCGCTGTTGCGAGATGCCGGCATCGACCTCCGCAGCCTGAAAGGTGAGAAGAAGAGCAGCGGCTGGCGCCACGGCGGCACAGCCACCCGGAAGAGGGCTGCTACCAGAAAACCCGAGATCCTGCCCGAGCCTCCCGAGGAACCGGAGGAGCTGGAGGAGAAGGCAAAGAAAGTCTATGAGGAGTTCGGCATCCCGGCCTTTTTGACCGAGAGCGAGCAGAAGGCCGACTACGACCGGGAAACCGCCCGGACGATAAGCAGCGAAATTGAGGAGACCGCTGCCGAAAAGCAGCAGGACGAGCCCCTCCCCGAAGGCACTGACCTAGAGGGAACTGCCTCGGGTGGCCTGTACAGGGTCGAGAACATAGCCGCAGGAGAGCTCCTCGGCCAGCCCTGCGCAGTCCCGTCCACCTGCTTGCTGTACGGGGCTCCGCCTCAGAAGATCGCCGGCCTGGAGGAGATCTTCGACGGCCTGCGGAAAAAGGTGGAGAAGCTAAGAGACCAGCGCAAGGAGCTGGCAGAGCAGCTCCGGAAGACCGACGACCTGCTGGCATATATCACGATGCGCTGCGACATCATCACCGAGGCCGCAAGCGCAGGAGAGGAGGCCGTCACCAATGCCGCTGAAGTACAAGATCCGTGACGTAGCCTTTGAGCTCGACGCCCCGAGAGAATCCGCAAAGGTGTATGACGGCGATCATATAGTTTGCTTTGCCAATGCCGTCGAGGGCTGGAACTACTTTGTGATCACAGCCCTCCGCCCCATGGAGCAGGCGCTCCGGGCGGAGCTGGAAAAGCACGGCTACAACCGATATACAGGCTGGAAGGAGGAAGACCATGAGAAAATGGAAAATAACGGTAGTGTCTGACTGGGGAGAGCGCTACAACTGCGTCGTGGAGGCCGAGACCCTGACCGACGCTAACCGCAGCATAACGCTCGACCCCGGCTGGCACATCGAGAGCATCATGACGATGACAGCCGCCGAAGTGAGGGCCGCCGCCCGTCAGAGATAGAGAAAGGAAGAAAAAGGAATGGAGACTGCACACACTATCATCGGTGCAGCACTGGCGCTGTCCGCTATCGGGCTGATGCTACTGGTGCCTGCCGAAGCTATCGCCGAGGAGATCCGCCTCCGCAGGGCATACAAGGCCGCCCGGGCGGAGCTGGAATTCGATTTTCGAGTATGGACAAGCATCGCCAAGAGCTGCGACACGATCAAGGACGCCGAGGAGAGAGGCTACGCCGTAGCACGTCTCGTCCTCATCAACCACGACATCGAAGTCCTCGATGAAAACTATGAAAAAGGAGCATAATTATGAAGCATCTCGATGAAAACTATTTTTCGACCGCCGGCATCAAGGGCAAGGTCCAGCAGGTGATCGCAGGACCTACTGCCGAGGCTCTCCGGGAGTTCTGCCGGCAGGAGCCGGAGTTCGAGCAGGCGGTCGCCGACAGCAGCAAGACCTTCCAGGACTGCCTTGACAGCCTCGACGAGGAGCTCAGCGAGGTCCGGGAGGGAGCGGTCAGTGATCTGGAGGTCTACAGCAGGGCCGTGAAGTACTACTTCGCCACCGCCACAGTCCATTTCCGCATGGAGATCGACCTGTGCGGCAACACCGCCGCCCCCACGATCACTAAGACCGACAACAAGACCCTCAGCGTCTCCCTGGACGACCTGCTGGACTTCTGAGGGGGCGAGACCGTGATACATATCGACGAGGCCCCTTACCTGGAGGAGATCGCCCAGTATATGCCGGCGTTCGTTCTGTACCGGAAGATGGGCTACCGGGAAACGGACTGCTACTGTACAGCCTGTCATTGCCGCTACACCGACAGGACCCGGCTGTCCAAGGAGTACAATCACAAAAAAGACGGCGTGTGCCAAAACTGCTATGAGTCCGTACAGTTCCGGCAGATGGACCGTGGCCGAAAAAGCTACAGGGCCTTCGACACCTTTGCGATCCTCGAAGGCGAGGGTGATCTGCTGAAGATCAGAGTGTGCAAGGCCGAGCAGACCTTCCCGGACGACGACGTTCTGGAGCCGGATATCGACCTGACCACCGTCACCGCCTACGAGCTGAGCCCGGGGAAAGCAGTGCAGTACTGGTTCACCTGGGGGAAAGGCTGGCACCCGAAAAAAAGCAAGCCAACTGAGCCTTGCTTTAATCTTGGTTACTACGGCTACAGAACGGGCTACAATGTGATCAACCGTGAGGCGATAGCTGACACCTTCCTGCGCTATGCCTTCGCCGGCCTAGACTATGAGGAGTGGCCGGAACATCTGTGCATCTGGCTCTGCGCCCTGGCACGCCAGCCAAAGCTGGAGTACCTGATGCACGGCGGCCTGACACGTCTGGCCTGTGACTACGTCTACGGGCATCTCCACGCCCGTCTCAACTGGCGGAGCAATGATCTCCGAAAAATGCTCCGTCTGACCAAGGCAGAGATGGAGTTCGTAAAGCTCAGCGACGGCCAGGACTACGACAGGTACATCTACTTCCGCCGGGAGACCTTCACGGGCCGCTCTCCGGAGGAAACTATATCATATTTCAAAGATTTCGTGGGCTGTGACGAACTGCTGGAAAATGCGGTCAGTATGACCGGTCTCGGCGTCCGAAAGATCATGAACTACATCCGCCGTAAAAGGAACCGCTAGGGCTGCTATTTCGCCCTGAGCAGCTATGTAGACTACCTCCGGGAGTGCAGGGAGCTGGAGTATGACCTGAAGAGCACCGCCGTCACCATGCCCAAGGACATCTTCGCCGCCCACGAAAAGACGGCGAAGCTGGTGAGAGACAAGCGAGATAAGGAGCTGGACAAGCAGTTAGTTGAGCAGAACGAGGGGCGCCGCTATCTGGAGTTCTCGGTCCCGGCCCTGGATCTCATGCTCCGCCTGCCGCTGAGTATCAGAGAGATCATCTCCGAAGGTGCCAAGCTGAACCACTGTGTCGCCAGCTATGCGGACAGGCACCGTGAAGGCGCACTGAACATCCTATTCCTGCGCCGGATCTCCGACCCCGATACGCCCTACTACACCGTAGAGGTGCGGGAAAACGAGATCCAGCAGTGCAGAGGCCGGAAGAACAACGGCGACAACAACCCCAAGCCGCCCACGGTGCGCCGATTTGAAGAGCTATATCAGGCCCACCTTGACGAGATCGAGGCCAAGCACCGGAAGGAGGCCAAGATGAAGCCAAAGCCAGAGCGCCGGCCCCGTCCCACAAGATACTACCGCAAGAAAAAAGCCAAGGCCGCTGTGCCGGCCGCATAAGGAGGAAAAGACATGATACAGGACATAAGCAAGGCCAGCTCTCCGGAGGAGCTGGGAAAACTGTTAGACCCGCCGCCAGTGGCCGCTCCGGCAGCCATTGAGGAGACCATGCCGCCGATGGCCCGTGCCGCATGGCTGACTGAGCGGATCAAGGCCAACGGTCAGACCGCCGTCAATGCCGTCTGGGCTATCGGCCGGGATCTCCGCACAATGAAAGTTGAGGAGCTGTACGTCGAGCTGGACTACGAGACCTTCGAGGAGTACGCCGAGAAGGAATTTTCGCTGAAACGCCGTCAGGCCTATACATATATCAGCGTTTACGAAAAGCTCGGCCAGAACGAGCTTGTGCAGTCAACTGCACAGCTCGGCATCACAAAGCTAGCGCTGCTGACGACTGTCGATGCCGAGGACCGGGCCGAGATCCTGGAAAAGCATGACGTGGCCGGAATGACCACGAAGGAACTGGAGAAGCTCCTAGCCGACTACAAGCAGCAGGGCGAGCAATTGTCAATGCTGGAAGAAAAGGTGGAGGAAATGGAAGCCGTCCGTATGGACACCAACGCTCTGATCGATAAGGCGGAGGAGCTGGAAGGCGAGCGTGATGAGCTGGCGGCCAAGGTCAACGAACTGAAAAAAGCTGTCCGGGAGCTGGAGGCCGCCAAGGGAGAACCCGAGGTCGTGGAGAAGATCGTCGAGAAGGAGGTCGTCAAGGAGGTCTCTGATACCCAGGAACTGGACCTCGCCCGGCAGTTGCAGAAGGAAGCGGAGAAAAAGGCAGAGAAGGCCGAGGAGCGAGCCACCGGAGCTGAAAAGAAGCTGGACAGCAAGCACAAGGCCCTCGTCGCCGCCGAGAACAAGACCATACAGGCCCAGAAGGAGATCCAAGACCTGAAGGCGGAGCTGGAAAGAGTGAGAGCCGAGGCCCAGAAGCCCGCCGACAGCGGAGACAAGTCGAACTTCAAGGCCGCCTACGCCGCCAGCTACAAGGAACTGACGGGCCTGCTGGAGCTGATCTCTGCCACCGAGGACAAGCAGGAGCGCCAGATCTTCCAGGCCAAGACGGAGCAGCTTCTCGCCCTGGTCGGCGAGAAGCTGAAAGCGATCGAAGGAGCTGATAGCCAGTGAGCAGCGCATACAAGCCTGCCCGAAGGCAGAGACCGAATTTTCCGGTGATCCCTGGCCAGAGCTATGATCTGTGCCGGGACATCTACGAGGCGGACAAGGCCGGCAAGACCTACGGGGCATATATGGCCTGGAAGGCTGACCGGGAAGACCGGGAGTTTTTTGAGAAATTCGGCCGCCACCGCCGAGGCCTGCGATGACCCGTGCGGCCGTATGCAGCCAGCAACTGCACTGCCTGTCCTGTCCGCTGTCACCCCTGTGCACCGGGAAGGACTGCTGGGAGCTGACGGCGGAGGAGCTGGCAGAGATCAGAAAGGAGCAAAGCCATGAGGGACGAGCTGAGAGAAATGATCCGGAACTATGAGAGCCACAGAGAGCGTCCGAAGCGGATCACGGCGCCGAAAACCCTGGCCGCAATGCAGCTCGTCTTCGAGAAAGAGCGAGCTCACTACACACTGGAGGAAGAGGCCGAGTATCTGAAAGCGCTCGACCGCTACACCCGAGAATTATGCAAGGAGGAAAACGCATGAGCAGTTTGAGAAGGGCCTACCGCCGGGCGGCGGCAAGAAGATCAGAGAAGATCATCAAGACCGTGAAGGAGAAGATGATGGGCCGCAGCGAGTACCGGGAGCATCGGAGGCGCCGTCATGAAAGCAAGGACTGACTGTGTCACCTGCCGAAAGCGGATCCACCAGGAGGAGCAGGAAGCCTTTCTGAAGCACGAGTACAAGCTATTCAGCGATATGGCGTACTCCATGGCTTGCTTTGCAGTCTGTGGCACCCTCGGGGCTCAGATCCGCCGAGGCCGCTCGAAGGAGTACGTCAAGAAGCTATACGATGATATATGCTTCTTTTTCTCGACTCCGTACATCTTCGGGAAAGAGATCACCATGACCGACGTCATGCACCAGCTCACGGCAGAGTATGACATCGACTTCGACAAGCTGACCGTCAACCTGGAAACGGAGCGGGAATTCGTCCGCTCCGCAAAGGAGGGAGTAAAAAATGGGTAAGAAAATGACCTGGGAGACGGCAGCTAAGCTGTCTCCCGTCCACGATCTGAACGAGCCGGTCTCCATGCTGGCCAAGCCCAACAAGTTCGGCTACCGGCTTAACGTACAGCACCCTTTGATCATGAAAATGTACGAGAACTACAAGGCGAAAGTCGGGGAGAAGATCCTCTCCGACGCTCAGCGCCAGGATTTTGAAAACAGGGCGATCCTGTTCCTGACAAGGAAAGGCATCGCTATCAAGTAAGGAGGCGAGAACATGACGTCGATATTCGCTGCCGGAGCAGTCACAGGTGTGATCTGCTTCTGCTTCGGCTTCATCGTCTGCGGACTGCTCAGCAGCCGGGACGACGATTGACCGCTACTATATATATAATAGGTCGCCGGGCGTGAGCCTGGTATCGACCTTGTAATGGATATTATCATATCGACCACGGAGAGATGATCATGAGATGCAGATACAGGGAGACAGTCTACAGGTGCGGCGACTACCTGGAGGCGCACATATACCCGGTGTATAGATCGGCCACATCGAGGCGGAAGAAGTCGAAGCCCACACCGGAGACCCAGCAGCGCTTGAACGAGAAACGGGCCGAGGGGAAATTCATCAGGATTCTGAATGCCAACTTCGGGAGCGAGGATCTGAAAGTCGAGCTGACATACTCGCCGGAGCACCTGCCGGAGACAGACGAGGAGGCCGCCAAGGAGCTGAGGAACATCCTGCGCCGGGTCAAGCGATACCGGGAACGGTATGGGCTGACCGAGCTGAAGTATGTCGCCGTCACCGAGAAAGGCAGTCGGTCCGGCCGGTATCATCATCACCTGGTCATCAGCGGCGGGATGTCCGTCAGAGATCTGGTGGACCTGTGGGGGAAGGGCATAGTCGGAACGGATGTTCTGCAACTGAATGAAAGCGGACTAGCTGACCTAGGCGTCTACATGATGAAGCAGGTCCGGAGCGCTCCCTTCAAGCGAAAGTGGACAGGTTCCAAGAACCTGATCCACCCGGCACCGAAGCAGCGTGACGGCCGTTTCTCGAAGCGGCAGGTCCGGGAGCTGGCCAAGGACACGGACGACCGCACCGAGTTCGACAAGCTCTACCCGGGCTACAGATACGCACAGGCCAAGGTCGTCTACAGCGACGTCAACGGCGGCTGGTATATCTACGCCAGATACTACAAGGAGGAGGCTGAGTTCCTACGCAGAAGGAAGAGATCGAGCAGACCACGCTCATGCGATGGGCGGACTTCGCCCTGACGCAGTACCCTGAGCTGGAGCTGCTATATCACATACCCAACGAGGGCAAGCGCAGCGGAGGAGCAGGCGGACGGCTGAAAGCTATGGGTCTAAAGGCCGGAGTTCCTGACCTCTGCCTCCCGACCGCACACGGAGGCTATATCGGACTGTACATCGAAATGAAAGTCAAGCCGAACAAGCCCACCGAGAAACAGAAGCACTGGCTCCGGGCGCTGAGAGCCGCCGGGCACATGGTGGCCGTCTGCTATGACTGGGACAGTGCTCGCAAGCTGTTGGAAGACTATATGAAACTGCCGCCGACCTGCGGCACGAAAGGAGAAACACATGAAGCTACAGAAACTCTGGGCGCTGCTGAAAGCGTCTAAGTATATCATCAAGTGGAAGGGCACCGATGCCGAGTGGCTCAGCGACGGCTATGCCGCCTATCCGGTCTACGGACTGCCGGAACTGAGTGAGGATATGCTCCGCACGATGCTGGACGTGGACGAGGACAAGTGGTCCGGCTACCGCTACAGGGAGGAGGCCGAGCCGCCGTTCTCGGACGAGGACAATTTCCGGGACGACGAGGAGCTCCGTGTCTCCCAGGTGACATTCACGGTCCACGGCGTGGAGTACATCGCCCTGACCCAGGGCTTGGACATCTACCTCATCCGCTGCAAGGAGCTTAAGCCTCTCGACAGCAGCGAGGGACTAGGCTTCTACCTCCGGGACGGCTATGTCGCCGTCAAGGAGGGTATGATCCTCCGGGCGGTGATCCTGCCGGAGATCATCACCGATGATACGATCCTCGCCGAGATCATGAGCATCGCAACCAAGCTGCGAGACCGAGCCTCAGAGCACGCCCGAGAAGTGTACCGTGAGGAGTACGATGACCAGCAGATTTTCGAGGACGTGGAGGAGGACGAGGAATGAGATGCAACTGCTACAACATCGAGGGAGGCGAGCCGAGGTGCTGGGGAACGCCGGAGCGAGATCCCTGTAACTGCGGCGGCGACGAGTCCAAGTGTGACTACTACCCCTACAAGCGCCGGACCATGTCGCCGGAGAGCTACCTCAGCCAGATCACCGACATTGACCTTCGGATCCGGTCGCTGGAGGGCGAGCTTGCAGACATCGACGATGACGACGACTACGCCCATGCCCTCGCCGACCAGATCAGCGCCGACCTGGAAGAGGCCAAGGGCCTGCGCCTTAAGATCCGCAGGGAGATCCAGAACGTGCGAGATCACAAGCTCTGCACTCTGCTGATGGAAAAATACGTCCGGGGCCGGAGCTGGGAGCAGGTGGCCGATGCGGTGGATATGCGGAGCGTCAAGCACGTCCGTGGAGAGATCCACAGGCAGGCGCTGGAAGCCTTCCGAGAGGCGAACGAAAATATTTTCAAAGATACTACCTGACATTGCCCCTTTTTCCCTTGTATTGCCCTCTGAGATATGTTACAGTAAAATCAGAAGGCAGGCGGAAACCATTCCAAGGCATCCTTTACAGCGCTGTGATCGGCGGTTTTTCACAGCGTTGGAGCCTCCGCCTTCCTCTGTGTGTCTCCTTTTTCTGACATCGAGGTTACACAGCCCGCTTCGGCGGGCATCCCCTCTCCGAAAGCTCAGCGAGTCGCTCCCGGGATAAGGCGGGAGAGGGCCGGGTCAGTACCGGCTTCGGGGACCAGATCACACAGCGGAGCGAAAAGATGGTGCACGATCATGGGACACCGTTAGCAGGCTCTGCGCCCCGTCAGCGGAACGATATGTAACAGGATCTGCCCTAACAGCTAACGGCGCTTCGCACAAGTGATCATAACCCTCAGGTTCATGCGAGATCCCACCGG
>JAFUAO010000002.1 GCA_017460665.1 Ruminococcus sp. | reverse complement strand
CTTATTGAGCTGATATTCCCTGATTACGATGTCCGCTATATCGCTATCAATGACGGTGTGGATACTTTCAAGAGCGAGAACGAGTTAATGGCATTCAAGAACATTTTTAATGACTGGTACGCTCGTGATACAAGCAAGAAGATTCGTGCCGTACAGAGAGCAAAGGCGCAGGCAGGCAAGCCCCTTGCCACGCACCCGCCTTACGGCTACAAGAAGTCCGATACTGACAAAAGCCAATGGGTAGTCGATGATGAAGCTGCCGCTGTGGTCAAGAGGATTTTTCAGCTCTGCATTGAGGGTAACGGTCCGACACAGATCGCTAATATCCTGACAGCGGACGGTGTGCCTACACCGACAGCATATTACCGTTCCAAAGGTATGCGTGTAAGTTATCATAATGCTAAAACAAAGCGTTGGGGTATGGCAACAGTTGTGCATATTCTTGAGCGTATGGAATACCTCGGACACACGGTCAATTTCAAGACCTACCGCAAGTCATACAAAAACAAGAAGCTGTATGAAAACCCGAAAGAGAAGTGGCTTATCATCGAGAATACCCATGAGCCTATCATTTCTCAGCACGATTTTGATTTGGTGCAGGAGATTCGCAGCCACAAGAGAAGAAGGCAGAAAAGCGGTACGGTAAGTCCATTTGCAGGTATGGTCTATTGTGCAGATTGCGGTAATACCCTCTATGTCGGCAGGGCACAGACTATGACACCTAATCAGGAGCATATGATGTGTTCGACCTACGCACACGATTCAGACGAATGCACTGCTCACTACATCAGGACTTGTGTGTTGACGGAAATTATCCTCGGTGAGCTGAACAAGCTCTCACAGTTTGTAAGGGACAATGAGGACGAGTTCGTTAGCAGAGCAATGAGCAATACGGCAACGGTGCAGGACGGTGAAATACAGACCGCAAGGAAAGCTCTGAAACAGGCTGAGAAGCGTATCAATGAGCTTGACGATCTGTTTGAGAGATTGTATGAGGACAATGTTTCGGGCAAAATCTCCGATGAGCGTTTCGCTACAATGTCGGCAAGATATGAAGCGGAGCAGAGCCGACTGAAAGCCGATGCCGCAAAGCTCTCCGAAACGATCAGCCGCAAGGAGCAGAAGAATAACGATGTGATGAGCTTTGTGAGTATCGTCAAGAAGTATGAGGAGTTCACGGAGCTTACTCCTGAGATCATGCACGAGCTGATTGACAGGATCGTTGTTCACGCTCCCGAAGGCGGCAGAGGAAACCGCACACAACAGGTTGACATTCACTTTCGTTTCAATGTGGTGACAGCTACCGCTACGGCTGATTTCAAACAGTATTACGCAAGAAGAAAGGCTGTGTAGAGCCAAACTCTGCACAACCTTTCAATTAAAACCTGAGATAGTTCTATATGTGTACTCGCCTTTGTAAGACGGTGTATTTTTGACGGCGTGATCTTGCAGATCGACAAGAACAAATTGCAGGATATTAACAGGAAGCTGAACGGCATCAACAACAATGTGAATCAGATGAAACTTCGAGTGTCGAAAAATGACGATACCCACATCAAGGATTTTCAGGAAATCGAGGAACAGATATATGCTATCTGGAAAATTGATATGTTTATCAGGCGCATCGCTGTTCATGTACCGAGCGAGGAATCGTAAATCTGCACTGGACTTGTTTCTGAAATTGCTGCACCCTGCACAAGAATTATTACAAATAATTCGCAGACCTGGACTCCAAAAACGTAATAGGCTATAATATAGCTACTATGAAATTGGAGGTGCTTCAAATGTTAGCAATACCCGAATTGGCAATGCCGATATCACGCAAGGTCATTACCGTCTGCAACGGCAAGCGTGAGGTCTGGACGAACTATGAAAAAGCTAAGGCATATTTCCTTGAAATGATGATGACTGCCGAGGGCGAGGAGCGTGACAGAGCAGAGTGTGTTTACATTCAGCTAATACACGGGCTTGACGAATGTTCGGACGAGGACGAATAAGAAGAAAAGGCTTTGCAGAAATGCAGAGCCTTTTGCTTTGCTCTCAGGCGAACGGAAAAGCCTCTCAGAGCCGTCCGTGATTATTAGCAGCAAAGTTTTAAGCTGAAACCACAAACGCTCCCTGAGTGTTCAGAGAGCGTTTGGCAGCATACGGCAAATTGCACCGGTGATTATTCTTGTTTCATATTGATCCTTCAATGAACTCATTGATTTTCGCGCTGAGCTGTTCATGTTCTTGATATATGATCTCGCTATGTCCGCAATCAAGTTCAGTACAAGTTACATCTGATATATCATTGATATAGCTATATGCAAAGCCACGCCATGTATCAGCATCCATACCTGTTCCTTCACCGCTTGTCAAAAACAGCAGCATAGGTATTTCAGGCTTTTTTCTGCTATTTATATTTTTGCAGGCATCAGGTATGGTTATCATTTCATTACTGAAAACAATATTCCCGAATTTTCTGCAATCAAGCGCACGCATCAGCGCCTTATCCTCCTGCGAGTAAATATCCGGGTATACACTATCTGTCACAAACAGCCTGATGATGCCGCTCCCTTTCAGGAAAGATATGATTGGAGACTCACCGGATCCCTGCGGAATATCATAATTATCATAGCTTTCGGGGAATGCCATATCAATGCTGATAAGTGCTTCTACCTCATCGGGATAATTTTGTATCCATGTCAGCGCATCAAGTCCGGATTTAGAATATGGGCAAAGAATATAGGGAGCTTCGATGCCTTCCTGTCTGAGAGCTTCTCTGCATTCATCTACCATTACCTCATAATCCCTTTTTGTGTCAACAACATCACTCATGCCATAGCCGAATTTCTCGATCACTACTGTTTTATAGGTTCCGTTCAGTTTACTGTAAAGCGGCTTGAATGTCATTGCCGGCGAAGTATCACCTGCCGGGGCAAGAAATACGAGAGTATGCTCACCCTCTCCTTCAGTATAGATATTCATATTCTGTCCGTCAATTTCCGTAAGTTTACCGGGATAGTTTTCCAGCAGCTTATCTTCCTTGTTTAACATGATCCTGTGGTAAACAAAAAGAATAAGCAGAAATGCTATCAGCAGTACCGCAATACATAATAGTATTTTCCCTGTTATTTTCAATACTTTCTTCATAATAACTCCTCTTTATTAAATCGAATTACGATCTCAAAATAATCATTATTCAACTCCGCCTTGACCGTCCAGTCGAGCCTGTCACATAACAGCTTCACGACATACAACCCAAGTCCGCTGCCGCCTGCCGTCCGTGCATCCATACGGTAAAACGGATCGAACACTTTGTCAATATCGAGTGAGGTGCTGTCTGCAAGGGTATTGGATACGCATATTATCACACGGTCACCGTCTTGTTTCAGCGTAACACCGAAGCTGTCAGCGGTATATTTCTGTGCGTTGGACATCAGGTTGTTCAGTATCCGTGTCAGACAATGCACATCAGCCTGTATCATGATACCATCGGAAATTTCAAAATCCGTGGCGATATTTCTCGCTGCTATCCATGAATGCTGTTCCAGCACCGTTTCGGTCAGAAGATTGCTGAGATTGACTTCTTCAAGCTGCAGTTCGTCACTGCTGTTCTCGATTTTCGTCAGCTCGAAAAACTCATCGGAAAGCGCTTTGAGATATTGATTTTTCTGCATGGCAATACCGAGATATTCTGCATTCTTATCGGACAGCTCACCGCTTTTTTCAATCATTTGCAGATAGCCCAATGATGCCGTCAGCGGTGTGCGGAAGTCATGAGAGATACCCGAAATGACAGTGCCAAGCTGTTTTTTCCGCTCCTCGTATTCCACGCCAAGCTGCCGCTGAATGTCGGTATGCTCATTCACCTTTACGGCAAGCTTGACTATATCTTTATCAAAATCCGTGACATTGACAGGCTGTCTGTAATCGCTGTCTTTCAGCTTTTCAAGCTCCTGCGAGAAGCGGCGGATATTCTTTTTAAGCGATATATATTTCCATAGCAATACCGTTAGAATAACAAGAAGGCACACGCAGACTGTTCCAAGCAGAATTTCCATAGCGTGTGCCTCCTTTCTTTATGTGAGTTGATGCGGTTCAAGGGCGATTTTCTTTTTCAACGTGAAATAGCCGATGAGATAATATATCGCACAGGAAACAACTGCCGAGACAATGACCTTTATCATAAAGCTGTCCGTTATGTCACGGACAAGCAGCGCACACTGTCCAAAGCAAAAAAACGATAAGGGAGAATGCGACAGTGCCTCCATATCAGAACCGTTTATAGTCAGCAACATAACACTAAACAGCGGAGTAAATGATCCAAGTTTGAACAATGGACTTAGAAACACAATGCACAGCATTCCCCTGATACACAGTATACAGTAAATTATTAGCCTCGTAACAGTCTGTGGACTGCTGTCATTCATCATACTTATAATGATCGTCACAGCGAGATATAGAAGCAAAACAGGCGTAAATGTGATGACCTTGCCAAGAATGATCTTATGCGGTCTGAATCCTGCCATGATCTCATACATCTGTATTCTTTCGGAATAGCTGTAACAGAGAACGATCACCGGAATGAACAGAACAATAAACAATGCCATTAAGCCGGGCTGTGAAAAGGCTTCTGCTGAATTTTGATTCAGTAAAAATCCACAAGACATTGCCAGTAATGCGGACACAAAAACAGCAGTCAGTGATACAGCCTTATGCTTCATGATAAACATCTGCGATTTGATGATATTATTCATGTCTGCCACCTACCTTTTCGAGATAATAGTCCTCCAAATTCTGCCCTTCCTCGTTCAGCTTTGTGATAACAAGCCCGTTCTCCGTCAGCGTTTTTGAGATGTGCAGAATATCGCCGAGCTGCTCAAAAATATGTATCTCCTCGCCATGAATGACCTTGTAATCGGATATTTGAAGTTTATCTTCGAGGACTGCCGCCGTGCGGTTGATGTCGTCCGTCTGCAAAGCAATATGTCCTCTGCATTTTACAAGCAGTTCTTCTCGGCTGAGATTTTCAATCAATTCTCCGTGACTGATGATCGAAAAATCGGTGCAAAGCTCGGACAGTTCCGAAAGCAAGTGGCTGGAAATCAGAACCGTCACGTCCCATTCCTCCTGCATACGCTTGATGAGCTGGCGGACTTCCACAATGCCCTCCGGATCAAGCCCGTTCACAGGCTCGTCCAGCACCATGATCTCAGGCTTTGGCAGAAGTGCCATACCGATACCGAGGCGCTGTTTCATACCAAGAGAGAATTTATTGGCACGCTTTTTGCCCGTGTTTGCAAGCCCGACAAGCTCCAGTATCTCGTCGATCCGCTTTTCATCGGGATAGCCCCTAAGATAGCGGATATATTCAAGATTCTGACGAGCTGTCATTGAGCCTGCAATGATCGGCTGTTCGATCATAAAGCTCATTCTGGCACGGGAATCGTCAAGATTATCAGGACTGCCGAACAGCTCCAGTTCACCTTTCGTCGGAAAGAATAATCCCGCAAGAATTTTCATGATCGTAGTCTTGCCTGCACCGTTCGGACCGATCAGCCCGCAGATATGTCCGCGCTCCACCGTCAGGCTGAAATCGTGCAGGACTTCCTGCTTTTTATAGGACTTGCAAAGTCCTCTCATGGTTATCACGCTATTTCCCATAGCGCCGCCCCCTTTCGTTTTACTATAACCATTCTAACAGCCAAAGGTAAAGAAAAGGTTAAGCGAATGGTAAAGAAAAGGTTAAGTTACAAGACGATAGCCCATACCCCAGACCGTTTCGATATACTCGTTGTCGGGATCAATCTTTTTCAGCTTGGAACGGATATTACTCATGTGGACTTTTACTGTGTTATCATCCGTGAGGTAATTTTCGCCCCAAACACTTTCAAAGAGGTTTGCCTTAGACCACAGCTTAGAAGGATTTTTCAGCATAAGTTCCAAAATCGCAAACTCCTTGCTCGTCAGCGTGAGTGTTTTGCCGCAGACGGTAGCACTTCCTGCCGTGATGTCAAGTGACAGGTTTTTATAGGTCAGCACTTCCGCTTCTTCTTGATTATGGGCATTTCCGTCATATCGTCGCAGAACGGCTTCCACACGCACAAGCAGCTCGTCAAGGTCAAAGGGCTTTGTGATGTAATCGTCCGCACCCATTCTTATCAGGTCGATCTTGGAGCGGGTCTCGCTCTTCGCTGATACCACGATCAAGGGAATATCGGAAAACTCCCGTATCTTCTGCAAGACTATATCACCACTCTGAAACGGCAGCATCAGGTCAAGTATCAACAGCGACAGGTCACTCTGCTCACGAACGATACGGACGGCATCAAGCCCGTTCATGGCAGACAGCGTTTCATAGCCCTGCGAGGACAAGTATTCGCATATCAGGCGGTTAATCTCCTTATCGTCCTCAGCGGTCAGTATCTTTTGCATGGTAATCCTCCAAATTTTGATGTTTGTCATAATCATTATAGCATAGTTTGGAGGAAAGGTCAATCGTCAGAAAAGATAAAGAGCTGTTCTTCAGTTTGAGAACAGCTCTTATATAGCAAAATCGCCTGTTTATCGCATTGTTTGATTGTTCGTAAGGTGTTCTGGTAGGTTCCTCCACAAAGAACAGATCGATGATCTATGGTGGATATAAAATTCAGCCGCAGGGAATAACCTGCGGCTGTTTTCATATTTTCCGTCCATAGCCAGATCCGCTCCGGGTCTCCAGCCCCTTACCCAACAATGAGCTGGCGCATGGCGATCAGGTCGAATACGCTGATCCGCTGGTCCTCACAAAAATCCCCGGCCCTCCACATTGTCTGAGGTACACAGCACGATGGAGGAGTTCCACACCTGTCCGTTGATGCTGAGGTACATACAGTACTTGCCCATATCCCTGTTGTAGATGATGTCCGGCGCCCACATATTGCCTGACAGGTCATAGCCGTCGGTGGTGTTGGACCACTTTTCGGGAACGGCTAGGTCGGTGTAGATGTTGTTAAAAAACGTCGTTTTTGCAGATCCCAGATGAGAATTCGCAGCAGAGTACCAGTTTTGCAGATCCGCCGAGGCCGCAGCGCCTAAATGCGAGCCAACGATGAAATAGCTGCCGTCGTCCAGCTTCACCACTGAGGGGTCGTGGACAGAGACTCTTGCGAACTCAGCGGCAGCGTCTTTGCCGGGAAGGGAGGAGAGGGATCCTCCTGCGATCAGGCAAACTGAGAGGAACGCTGACACAAGTCCTTTGATCTTCATTGTTTTACCTCCTTGCGGGCATCATGAAAGGCCTTTAGAGGGAAGGGAGCTTTCAGATCACCAAAAATAAAATGTTATTGGGATATAAGATCATTTTGGCAAGCCGACAAGCGGCTTGCGGTCAAAAACAGATCACCTCAGGTATGGGACGCCCTCAGCTAAAGCATATAGCATCGCCAGCCAGATCAAAGATCTGGGGCGCTGCTTATATCGCAGGGCGTCCCCTCTGAAAAAACAGTCCGCTGGACTGTTTTTTCATTCACCCCTTGCGGAGCTCTTCAACGCAATGCAGGGCTCTGCCCTGCACCCGCCAGAGGCTCTGCCTCTGGACTCCGCCAAAGGGATGTGATCCCTTTGGAAACCCGATCTAATATTCCAGCTAACATCATATTAACAGCTTATCCACTTTTTGTCAACAACTTTTTTCTTAGCAGAAACTCAGCCGTAGGATCACAATAGAAGTGAGACAGTTTACAAAAAAGGCAGCTGAGCAGCGACAGTCCAGCGCCTTTGAAAAGGGAGGAGGCCTCCGGAGACTGTTCAAAATAATCTTATGAGCCTTAGCTAACGCACGAAACTGCATATCTGCCCTTTTCTGTGCAAAAAAATGTTCACATCAAAATCAATTGACAGTTTGTTCATAAAAATGCTATAATCTCAGTGTAAGCTATCGTTCGTTCATTATATTTTGGAGGTCTTACAATGAAAAGATCAACTCTCATCAGGAGGGCCCTGCTGATCTCGCTGGCGATGCTGGCAGCGTGGCTCCTCCCAATGTTCGGCGGGACAGCGCTGACTGCTTCGGCCATTTCCACCGACTATCCCCCTCAGCTCATGAACATCGCCTCAAAGGACGGCTCTGCTGTGCTCACCGAGAACGGCACCACTGACGGCTCGTCTGTCTCAGTGAAGGCTCTGGGCAGCGACCTCTCCTGCTCGTGGAGGTTCGACCGGGTGGGATCAGACTCAAAGGGCACCTTCTTCAAGCTGGTCAACGCCCAGTCAGGAAGGCTCCTTACTCCCAAGGGCTACAACGTCACCGCCGGGAACGACGTGATCGTCTACGGCAGCGAGTCCGCCCAGTCCCAGCACTGGTACGTCGTGCCTGTCAAGCAGGACCACCTGGGCAACGACCTTTACTACAAGATCGTGAACTACTCCAACACCGACCTTGCCCTCACTCAGGGGACAGGCGGCATGACACTTTCCAGCTATACCGGCGCCGACAGCCAGCTCTGGCTGCTGAACGCTGACGGGCTCCAGGGCTTCGCAGGGTACTGCAAGGACGACACCACCGGCAATATCAAGGCTGCCGACATAGGCGGTCTCTTCGGCGAGGTGGTGGAGGTAACTACCTTCGACGACCTGAAAAAGTATGCTACCTCAGATACGCCCTACACGATCGTTGTCACGAAGAACATCAGCGTGACCACCCTGGACCTTAACGGCGAAAGGTATATGTGCAAGGCGGGCCGCATCTACGTCCACAGCAACAAGACCATCATCGGCAGCTACAGCGCTCACACCCTCTTCAACGTGCAGTTCTGTACCTCCTCCGGCAGCGGCACAGGCAACAACATCATCATCAAGAATTTCGAGAGCCAGCACGATGCTGAGTCCAATAACAACGACTCGATCCAGTTCTACTTCGGCTCGGGAGAGAACATCTGGGCCGACCATGTGACCTTCACCGGCCACAGCAGCTACGGCTACGCTCCTCAGACCGGAAAGGTGGACGAGGACAAGTTCATGGCGGTCTGCTACGATGCGGACTTCGCCACCGTTTCTGACTGCTCCTTCGGCGCACACAAGTACGGCGTCCTTTTGGGCTATCCAGCAGACGACGCCAACACCAAGAGCAAGTATGATAACTTCCCCAGGATGTCGCTGATCTCCAACAAATTCAACGACACCAATACAAGAGGTCCCGGGCTCATGCGCTGGGGCTATTATCACTCGCTGAACAACTATGTCAACAAGTTCAGCATGGCATATACTGTCATCTCCAACTGCAAGATCTTCGCCGAGAACTGCGTTTACGAGAACGGCGGCAACGTTATCTGCGACTGGGACAGCATGACCTATGTGGGATATTACTCCGAGAGCGGATCCATTTTCTCAGGCTGCAAGAGGACCAAGCAGGGCGGAGACTCCAACAGCACCGCACAGGCCTGCTCATGGAGGCCGAGCTCCAACTACAGCTACGTTTCACTGACCGCTGAGAACGCCAAGACCTACTGCAACAGCTACAGCGGCTGTCAGTCCGATAAGGGGAACGTGATGTACCTGCGCTTTGCCAACAAGGGCGTGCCTAGCTGCTCCTATACGGAGTCGCCCAGCGATCCGCCGATCTCTGCCTTCGAGACGATCGAGGCCGAGAGCTACAGCAGCCAGTCCGGTATCCAGAACGAGGACGGCACCGGCGAGACCCATGTCGCCTATGTAGAGGACGGCGACTACATCTGCTTCAATAACGTTGACTTCGAGGACGGCGCAAGGACCTTCTCCGCAAGAGCAGCCGGAAATACGGCTCAGATCCTGCTGTACACCGACGGCATGACCGGGGACCCTGCGGCTGTGATCGACTTCCAAGGCGCCGGCAATTGGAGCGACTGGCAGGAGATCTCTGCTCCGATCCCCACGATCTCCGGCAGCCATATGCTCTACCTTGTGTTCAAGGGCGGCGACGGTTTCCTGCTGAACATAGATAACTTCGTTTTCAAGAAGACCACTGACGGAAGGCTCATAAAAGGCGTTTCCTTCGCCTCGACTGCGAATTCGGCCTCCTGCGCCCTTGCAGACGGAGCGGCTGTGGGATCGCCGATCTTCGGCGACAGGGACTTCACCTTCACGGCCCTCCCCGATGAGCTCCTTGGCGCAGAGCAGATCCTGACCTCATGCAGCGACAAGGGCCGGACCGGTGAGATCATCCGGTTCACCGCCGCAAAGGACATCACCGTCTATATCGCTCTGGACGCCCGAATGGAGGCTCTTCCGGCCTTTATGAGCAGCTATACTGCTACTGATCTGGAGGCAGTGATCTCCACCGGCGTGACCTTCCGGCTCTACAAGCTGGACGCTGCCGCCGGGCAGGAGGTGATCCTTGGCGGAAATGAGCAGGACTACAACGTGGTCAGCTACGGAGTTTTCATCACCGAGGCCTCCAAGGAGGTAAAGGGCGATGTGAACGCTGACGGAGGCTTCGACCTGAACGATCTGGTGCTGATCCAGCGCTGGCTCCTGAAGGATCCCTCTGCGGAGCTCACTGACTGGACCGCTGCGGATCTTGACGGTAACGGCAGGCTGAACACCTTCGACCTGATCCTCATGCGCCAGCTCTATCTTGAGGGCTGATAAAACGACATCTTCATTTCTCAATAACCGGCAAGGGCGGCCATTTGGCCGCCCTTTGCTGTGTCATCTTTCGTATGTGGCAAGGATCCTCATGGCCACCTCGCGCCGGGTCTGGCGGGTGTTCATGGCCTGCTTTTCGATGTATCGGTGAGCCTGAGGCTCGGTGAATTTCAGGTACTGCATGAGGGTGGACTTGGCACGGTTGATCAGCCTCATCTCGTCGATCTTGGTGAGGATCTCGTCGCTCTCCTTTTTCAGCCCCATCATACGGCTGCGGCTGGCGCAGACCACCCTGACCGTCCTGCTGAGGACGGCTCTGCTGAGGGGCTTTGCCAGAACGGTGACGCCTGAGTCCGAGACCTTGTCCGCAACGTCGTCGGCGATGTCGCTGCCGCAGATCAGTATCAGCCCTGCGGAGGTGATCTCCGCCGCCAGCTCTGCCAGCTCCTGTCCGAACTCGTCCGAGAGGGGAGCATTTATCACGATGAGCTCAGGCTCAGTGTCACGGCCAAGGATCCGCCTTGCCTCGCTGCCTGAGGCTGCATGGGCGGTCTTGCCGAAGCCCTCGCCGGCCAGAACCTGTCCGATCAGCTCACAGGTCTCGCCCTCCGGTGAGACGATAAGTGCTCTGTTCATACTTGATCACGCTCCTTCAGATGGATCTGAAATAGGTCTCTTCTTCGAAAAGCTCCTTGTCGGCGGCTGCGTCGTAGCCGCTGAGCACTCTGTCGATCCTTGCGAAGAAGCTCCGCCGGATCTCCTCCGGGAGCACCCGACAGACCAGGTCGCTCTCACGGGCGAGGTCTGCGGCCTCTCTCAGGCTCGAGGGCAGGGGAGAGAACTCCTCGCCGGTGGAGCCGCTGTGCTTTTGTGTCCTGTCAAGGAGGGAGCAGTCGCAGCTATCGATGCCCTCCATGCCGGCTGCAAGGATCAGCTTGAACACCACATAAGGGTCGCAGCAGGCGTCAGCGGAGCGGATCTCGATGCGGGGAGCTCCGCCGGAGACCTTAGGGATACGGATGAGCTGGCCCCTGTTCTCAAAGGACCAGTTGACATATCTTGGCGCAAAGCCCTTGCCCAGCCTCCTGTAGGAATTGGTGGTGGGGTCAAGGAAGGCCGTGATCTCGGGGATACGCTTCAGCACGCCTGAGATGAAGCACCTTCCTTCAAAGGACAGCTCCTCCTCGGAGGAGCCGAAGATGTACTCGCCGTTCTTCTTGACGCTCAGGGAGATGTTCAGGGCGCTGCCGTGCTCGTGGGAAAGGGGCATGGGCATGAACGAGGCGAAAAGGCCGTTCTGTGCAGCGATCGACTTTACCACAGTCTTGTAGTGGACCATATCGTCGGCGGCGGTGACGGGCTCGTTCTCCCGGAACTCGATCTCGTTCTGGCCGGGGCCGTGCTTGTGGCAGGAGCTCTTGGGGCTCAGGCCCATCTCCTCCAGCGAAAGGCAGATCTCACGGCGTGGGTTCTCGCATTTGTCAAGGGGCGCAACGTCGAGATAGCTGCCCTGATCGTGGGGGATCTTGGTGGGGGCGCCGTTTGCGTCCAGCTCGAAGAGGTAGAACTCGCACCTTGTCCCCATTTTGCAGGAGTAGCCGTCCAGTCTGAGGGAGTTGATGTACTGGGTCAGGTCGCTGCGCATATCGCCGGGAAAATCCGAGCCGTCGGGTTTTTTCAGCGAGCAGAAGAAGCGCACCACTCTGCCGGATCTGGGCCTCCAGGGGAGGACGGAGAGGGTGGATATATCCGGGACCAGCAGCAGATCGGAGCAGCCCTCGCCGAAGTAGGAGGCATCGAAGGGGATGCCGCTGGTGAAGGCGTGCTCCAGCTCGTTGGGCATGATAGCGATGTTTTTGAGATCGCCCGACATATCGCAGAAGGTCAGGCGGATGAATTTAACGTCGTTCTCCTCGACGAAATGAAGTATCTCTTTAGGGGAAAAGCTCATAGGAAGGACCTCCGTAATAACTCTATCAAAATAGTATAACACATTTTTGCGAAAAATGCAATATGTTTGTAACGATCGAAGGGGAGTTTCTGTAACGATCCGAGGGGAGTTTCAAGTTATTAGTGCATAGTTATTAGTTGTGTTGTCCGCCGTTGGCGGACGTATCTGAATGTAGGGACGGCCATTGGCCGTCCGTGCCTTCCCAGAAAAATGTAGGGGAGGCCGCCCTCGGCCTCCCGGCCATGAGATATAAACCACCGGGCGAACGCACCTAAAACTACCGCCCTATATTTGTATGCCAGCAGGCCCGAAGGGTCCTGCGAAGGATAGTCAAAAGCCGGCGGGGTGGGGAGTGAGGGAAAAGAGAGTGCAGAGAGGAAAACCGAAGAGAGGGGAGGGCCGACGGCTTTTGTACCAGTTTTTGTTAAATCCCTCCCCTCCGGAGG
>JAFUAO010000086.1 GCA_017460665.1 Ruminococcus sp. | reverse complement strand
TCTCTTGGTCCTGATGATGTTCCTGCTGCAAAAATACGTCACAAGGAAGTATCCGCCGTAGATCAGGAGCAGGATCACTGAGGTCAGGGCCACCGAGGACCCGATCCTTTCCGTGCCGAATACCGTGAGAAAGTACATTGCGAACTTCATGCCCACCACTGAGTGTACGATCGCCAGCAGCAGCGGCAGCAGGAAGAATATCCCTGTCTGGCGGAAGAGGGACCTTGAGATGTCGCTCTCCTCGGCGCCGATCTTCCGGATCATCTCGTAGCGGCCGATGCTGTCCACGCTCTCGGAGAGCTCCTTGAGGGCCAGTATCGCTCCGCAGGCGATCAGGAACACAAGGCCGATGTACAGCCCAAGGAAGGTGGCGATAGCGCCGATGCCGATAGCTCCCGATGAGATCTCCAGCTTTGTGGTGAAGCCCAGAGATCCGCCGTTCTTTTTGACGGAGAAGCCGCTGAGGTCTCCACGGATATGGTCGGCGTAGAAGCTCCTCAGCTCCTCATCGACGGCCCTGATCTCGTCTTCGTCCGTAGCGGAATAGTTGCCGATGACGTAGTCTGCCATGGGAGCAGCGCCCTCCACCAGCGCCTGAGGCACGACGAAGATACCGCCGTTGATGCTCTGAGCCGAAAGCTCGATGAAGCCCGGCTGACACTTTCTGTACTTGGGGCTCAGCTCCCTGCCGAAAACGCTGATCCGGCCGCCGTCCTCCAGGACCTCGCTGCGGACCTTCTCGATAGCCGTAAAATCGCACATGAGGACGTACTCATCATCGCCCAGCTCGACAGGCTCTCTGCCGTAGAGCTCCATGAGGGCGTTGTAGTCGTCAACGCCGACGATCTGCTCGTAAAAGCCGCCGTTTATCGAGGTGAAGCTCTCCCTGAGCTCCTCGAAATGCTCTCCGCAGAAGCTCTCGAAGGTCAGCTCCTCGTCGCCGTAGGCGGCTATGTGCAGCCAGTTGTCAGAGTAGTCCGTGGGGTCGAGGCCTCTTGCCTGAGCCTCAGCAAGAACGTCCAGCTCTGGAAGGGGCTCGTCGAGGTACTCTGACAGCTCAAAGTCAGCCGGGCAGTGTTCTCTGAGGTTCGCATTCATGGAATTCCTCAGCGAAAATGCAGCAGACAGTGCACAAATGGTCACGAAGAGCATTATGCAGATCACCGACATGGAGAACACCATGGTGTTGACCTTGCTGCTGAGCTGGCGGAAGGTGAAGCTGTTGAGGCTCCTGAAATAGGTCCTCTTCATGCTCATCACGACTCTCAGGATCATGCCGGAGACTGACCAGAAGATCAGGAAAGTGGAAAGTATGCCGGCAGCGATACACAGCACGAACCCGTTACCGGTGAGATGCGTGAAGCGCCAGCCCACCATATAGTAGGCGGTGCCGAGGATAGCGGCTCCCAGGAGGAAGACTGCCACGCACAGCCACGGGGACCTGAGCTTGATCTGCTCGGACCTTTTGCCGGACTGCATAAGGTCGATCAGCTTGAAGCGGCTGACAACGGCGCTGCTGAGCAGCATCACCACAAGGTACATCACAGCGAAGCAGATCATTGTCCTTGCAATGGCGCTCCCGGAGATCATGAAGTGATATGCCGTCATGTCGGCCTCGAATAGTGAGACCACCAGTGCGCTCATGACCTGTGAAAGGCAGATCCCCAGAAGGAGCCCGGCGGCCAGTGAGCCGATACCGATGATCACTGTCTCCAAAAGGAGGATCGCCGAGATCTTGCCCTTGCTCATGCCCAGCATAAGGTACAGGGCGAACTCATTGTTCCTGCGCTTCATCAGGAAGCGGCTGGCATAGACGATCAGCAGGCCTAAGACTCCCGCAACGAAAACGCTGGTGGAGGAGATCGCGATCCTCAGGATCCTTGCGATCTCACGGGTGTCGGAGTCCACACGGGTCATGGCAACCTGACCGCTGACTGCATTGAACACATAGAACACCGCCACGCCGATCATCAGTGTGAAAAAGTATATCGCATAGTCACGCAGGCTCCTGCGGATATTGCTTACAGAGAGCTTAAAGAGCATCGCTGACGTCACCTCCTAAAAGGGTCACAACGTCGATGATCCTGTCGAAGAACTGCTTGCGGCTGTCCTCGCCACGGCTCAGCTCGCTGAAGAGCCTGCCGTCCTTAATGAAGATCACACGGCTCGCATAGCTGGCGGTGAAGCTGTCGTGGGTCACCATCATGATCGTAGCCTGATGCTGGGTGTTGAGATAGCTAAAGCGCTCAAGGAGCATCTTAGCGGACTTCGAGTCAAGAGCTCCCGTAGGCTCGTCAGCAAGGACCAGCTTCGGCTCGGTGACGATCGCCCTTGCGGAGGCGACTCTCTGCTTCTGGCCGCCGGACATCTGGTAGGGGTACTTTTTCAGCACCTCAGTGATACCCAGCTGCTGAGCGACGGTATCGACTGCCCTTTCGATCTCAGCCACAGGCTTTTTCTGGATCGACAGCGCAAGAGCGATGTTCTCATAGGCTGTGAGAGTGTCCAGCAGGTTGAAGTCCTGAAAGATGAACCCCAGCTTCTCCCGGCGGAAGCGTCCCAGCTCCCTGCCCTTGAGAGCGGTTATATCCGTATCCTCAAGGAAGATATGCCCTGCCGTCACACGGTCGATAGTGGAGATGCAGTTGAGGAGGGTGGTCTTGCCGCTGCCCGAGGCTCCCATTATAGCCACGAACTCGCCCTTTCCAACGCTGAACGAAAGGTCGTCTATCGCCTTGGTCAGGCTGGACTTGCTCCCGTAGTATTTTTCGATGTGCTGTATTTTCAGAAGTTCCATTTCGCCTTATCCTCCTCTCTCTTTATCCGGCCTTTACCGCAGAGGCTTTTTTGAGCTCTTCATGATAGCTGCAAAAGATCACAGCATTGCAGGCAAGGATCGAGCAGCCTACTGCGTCCCACCTATTTTCCTTCACAAAAAGAAGTATGATGCCGATGAGCCCTATGAGCATCGCTGCCGCTGATAAAGCCAGCCCTCTCTTTATGCTCTTGATACTATTAGTTGTGTTTTTCATACAGATCACCTTTTTCATTTTTTTGAGCTTTCGCCCCTTCGATGATCTTATTATAGCACAGCTCTGAGCTCCGGTCGCTGTTTTTATCTTACGGATCCTTACGATCTTGTAACCTTGGCTGCTGCCGCACATCGTGGAGGTCGTTCCTTCCGAAGGTCATGCAGATCTCGGTGAACTTCCCCTGCTCTGAGCTGGCCGAGATCCCGTGGCCCAGCTTCCGGCAGAGCTTGCGGACGATGTAGAGCCCCATGCCGGTGGACTTTGCCTGAGTGCGGCCGTTGGAGCCGGTGAAGGACCTCTCGAAGATGTAAGGCAGCTCGCTTTCGGCAATGCCGCAGCCGTCGTCACGGAAGCGGAGCTCTGTCCGGTCCGGCAGCACCTGAGCGCTGACGAAGATCTCCTCTGCGCCGTACTTCATGCTGTTGGCCATTAGCTGGCCAAATATGAATGTCAGCCACTTGCCGTCGGTGACCACCTCCGTGTCCAGGCCCTCCGTCCTAAGAGAGATCCCACGCTCCTGGAGCTCCTCACGGCTCCTGAGGGCGGCGTCGGCGAAGGTGCGCTTGAGAGACACGGGCTTGATGATGTAGTCCTTCTCGGCGCTCCCGCTGCGTGCGTAGTAGAGCACGTTCTCGATACACCCGTCGATCCGGCGGAGCTGCTCGGAGTACCGCTGGTCGCCGTTATTGTGGCACATGAGCTGCAAGCCGGCCACGGGCAGCTTGATCTCATGGACCCAAAGCTCGATGTACTCCCTAAAGTCACGGCTCTCACGGCGATAGTTCGCTACCTGCTCGCACATGGAGGCGTTCCCCTGCCTCAGCACCTCGTAGAGGATCCTGCCGTCAAGGAGCTCCGGCTTGCCCACTGTCTCCGCAAGGAGGTATTTCTTGTCCAGCTCCTCAGCGCATCTCAGCAGCTTTCCATACCATCTCTTTCTGCGGAGGAAGTCCCACAGCCCTGCGGAGAGAGCTCCCAGAGCAAGGATCCCCCCGATGATCCCGATACCCTCCCCCGGGAGCCGGTATGCGGTCATGAACAGCACCGCCAGAGCGATCGCCGCTACGCAGATCACCAGAGCCGGGAGCCGGTCCCTTATATAGTCCTTCAGTCTCATCTCAGCACATACCCCTGTTTCTTCCGAGTTTCGATAGCCTCCTCCAGTCCCAGCTCCGCCAGCTTGCTGCGAAGGCGGCTTATGTTCACCGAGAGGGCGTTGTCGTTGACGAACTCATCATTGTCCCAGAGGGCCGTCATCAGGTCGTCACGGGTCACGATCTCGCCCTGGCGGTCCAGCAGGAGCTGGAAAATGATCATCTCGTTCTTGGTGAGGATCTGCTCCGAGCCGTTCCTGGAGATGCTCCCCTTCACTGAGCTGACCTGAGCGTCGTGATAGCTCTGGACAGCGCCGGTCTTGCCGGTGCGCTTGAGCACCGCAGAGATCCTCAGCAGCAGGACCGTTGGATCGTATGGCTTTGTGATGTAGTCGTCGGCGCCGTAGCTCAGCGAGAGCACCTCGTCGATCCCTCCGGTGCGGCTGGTGAGCATTATCACCGGTGTGGAGCTCTCACGGCGGAGCTCCTGCAAAAGGGCCTCGCCGTTGAGACCGGGAAGGTTTATGTCCAGCAGTATCAGGTCAGCCCCGGAGCTTTTCATCTGCTCCGGCACGTTCTCCCATTCGGTGACGGCAACAGGCGTATATCCGGCGTTTTTCAGCAAAACGGACAGCTCCTCACGGAGGGCGGTCTCGTCCTCTATCAGCAGTATCTTTTTCATTTTTCCTCCTATCATGGCAGCCAGCTTTTCATTAACTTTATTTATTATATCACAGATCCTGCCGCTCCGTCAATGGGGAGGTGCCCCTGCAAAAGCAAAAAGCCCTCCGGCCGCCCGGCAGAGCTGTGCAGCATCTTTCCAATGATCTATAGAGCATTTTCATGTGTGACCTTTGTTTTGCCGAAGCTATCGTTCCACAGTATTTCTTAACAAGTCCTTATCTTTCTTTTGGGGAAGTCTCAGCGCTCTTCATATCTCAAAGTGGTTTTTCCTGAACTTGATCAGGCCCTCGGACTGCATTTTGCTCAACTCGTGGGACAGCACCGATCTGTCCACGTTGAGGTAGTCCGCAAGCTGCTGGCGGTCGAAGGGTATGTCGAATACCCGGCTCTGCTCCTGCACAGAGACCGTGTTGAGATATGCCATGATCCGCCCTCTGACCTGCCGGGGAGCCGTGTGGGAGCTCCGCCCGGACAGGTGGAGATTTTTCCTTGCAGTCATCAGCAGAAGGGCCTCCAAAAGCCTTGCCCTCAGGCTGTCAGGGAGCCTTTCCATACGCCTAAGGTCCAAGAAAACGATCCGGCAGTCCTCATTGGCGCAAACGTCCACCAGCAGCGGCTCGCCGGAGAGCACAGCATAGGTCTCGGCGAAAAAATGTCCCCTGCCGATCAGGTCGAGGATCGTGCGGCTCCCCCACATATCGTTGCTCTCCACAGTGACGCTGCCGCTGTTGACGAAGCCGATCCGGCTGGTGGTGTCGCCGGCGGAGAGGATAAGGCTCCCCTTTTTGAAGCGCCTTTCACGGGCACTGAGCAGCTCTAAGAGCTCCTCAGCTTCGCTCTGGGAGAAACCCCTGAAAAGAGCTGAGGTGCATAAAACTGAAATATCCATAAGACCTCCAAAAATGTTGTAAATACAACTTACTTTTCATTCTAATCATACTATAATAAGACCATAAAGTCAAGGAGGTATGACCATGATACGGAAGATCATCGAGATAAACGAGGAAAAATGCAACGGCTGCGGACTTTGCGCCAAGGCCTGCCACGAGGGAGCGATCGCCATTGTCGGCGGCAAGGCAAAGCTCATGCGTGACGACTTTTGCGACGGCTTCGGGGACTGTCTGCCGGCCTGTCCCATGGACGCTATCCGCTTTGTAGAGCGTGAAGCGGCGGCCTACGACGAGAAGGCCGTTCAGGAGAACAAGCAGAAAAAGGCGGCCGGCTTCGTCTGTCCGGGGACTGCTATGAGGTCACTCTCTCCCAAGGAGAGCCGGGACAGCGTCCGGGCTGAGAGCTGCCTGAGACAGTGGCCTGTCCAGATAAGGCTCCTGCCCACCAATGCCCCCTATTTCAGCGGCGCAGACCTGCTGATCGCAGCGGACTGCACGGCCTACGCCTACGGGAATTTCCACCACGACTTCATCAATGGCAAGATCACGCTGATCGGCTGTCCCAAGCTGGACGATGTGGACTACGCAGAGAAGCTGACGGAGATCTTCCGCAATAACGACATAAAGAGCATCACCCTCACCCGAATGACCGTGCCCTGCTGCGGCGGTCTGGAGTACGCCGTGAAGCGTGCGATCGAAGCAAGCGGCAAGGAGATCCCTCTTCAGATCGCTGTGATCTCTCCGGACGGCAGTATCACTGAGATCCGCAAATGACTCTCGGAAATGAAGCAATGCCATGCTCTATGGGCCATTGCACATTATAGGACCGGCCTATAGATATATAGATCAAATATATGACGGATCTGATTTGACTCCCCCTATTTTCCATTATATAATGGAATTATAAGGAACTATATCGTGTTTTGGAGGGAAATACATGATCAAAGTCATACCGATCTGCAATGCTATGATACTTCCGTATACCGTTTTTATCATACGGGCCGACAAAGTCGAGCCGTATTGCCGAGAGCTGCCGGACGAGGATGACGATGTATTATTCGTCGTGATGAAGGAAGAACGGGAGCTCGATGAACTGCGTGCTGAGGATATTTACCCTATGGGAGCCCGTGCTGTTTCGGTCGAGTATTATGATGACCTGATGATCTTTGAGATAGGCAGCAAGATAGAGCTCTCAAACATTATCGTAAAAAACGGCAGGATAGGGGCAACTATCAAGGAGATCGACGGACCGCTCCCGGATACGATAGAGCTTTCAGAAAGAGAAGCTCTTTACCTTAAAAGTGAGGAGCATCGGATCATCGAGGAAAAGATCGAGGAAATAAGTATACCCCTTGAAGATGATCCGAGCCTTGAAGGAGTCGTAAGCGCTTTATCACCTCTCATGGATCTAAGTGCAGAGGAACGCTATCTTCCCCTTGCCGAAAATGATCTGAAAGAAAGAGACCGTATCCTTCACGGTATGCTGTCTAAGTATCTCGAAACATCGACCGGATATTACAATGAAAAGTATCTTGAGATGGCAGCGTATGATCTTTACTCAAACTATTACCGGCATTTCGGATATGTAAACGAAAGGGCCCTAAAGGAATGCGGCAAGGATACATACGCATATTTGGTCTCAAAATGGTTCTATGAAAACCAAACGTACACATCTCTGCGAGATATATCTTCAGATCTTGGGATCCCCCTTGGAGATGTTGCTGACGGTATCATAGAGCTTGCAGAAAAATATGGAAGGATCAAAAACGCCAGAAAGCATATATCGGCTTCAAAAAGGCGCACCGTCAAAGAGTATTTGGACTGACTATAAACGGATCTATAAAACAGTATGATGTTTTTCCGCCTTATCGTATGATGTGCATTGATCTGCAGCTCATCATGTCCGCCCGATACCAGTGTGAATGAGTCCCCGCATCTGCGGGGACTTTCAGTTTTTATGAAAACCGGTCTTGCCAGATCTTATTTCTTCTCCGGCACCAAATACAGCGATATGATCATATTTTTTGATCGAGCAGGAAGAAAAATAGGGGAAATGCCGGCAAATGGGTTGCCGTATCTGGCGAGCGGATCTGCTGCTGCGGCGGAAAACTCTGAGCCGTCCGTATACACGGAGGACGGACCAACGATCGCTGCGTATCCCTCTCTGGGCAGCTTCATCACCAGCGCCATTAAGTCCGAGGACATAGTCGAGTCCGGCGAGCAGGAGCGGATCACAGAGCCTAAAAGAGAACTAAGCGAAGATGAAGCCGATGAAGTATCTAATACTCTGAATAAACTGACCCTCAGAACGACTGTAAAGATACGTTATTATGATGTTGACGAATATACGACAATTATTGGCGTGGTAGCAGAGATCGATCCGCCTTACCGCAGGCTTAAGGTCGTAAAGACCACCGTTTCGTTTGATGATATTTACTCTATTGAATTGCTTGGAAAGAGCATAATATAGGCGGATAGAAACCGCTTCGGGAGTCTATCCCTCACATTCTCTCATACCATCTCTTGTTCTCCAGATCCTGTATTTTTCATCTCCAAAAGGAAAAAGCCACAGATCTGCTCTGTGGCCTAGTTGGATAATATGAAGTTGTTGAATTAGTTAATGATAACTGATCATTCACCCATTTCTGATGAATTGGCTGACGAAATGATCTCACCGTTTGAAGCATTTACGAAGTCAATATGTATATTATTAACAGGTTTTCCACTAAAAACTGCATACATTTGTGCTCTGCTCTCAGCGGAACAGATCAATAGCCGGACCGATCAGGAAAACAGGCGGACGCTTCAATGTGTTCGCCTGTTTTTGTTACACATTCAGATAGCCCGAAAGATCGCACTCACATTGTACTGCCCGAACTCCAGTCTGACTGTATGATCTTCTATCTTATATTACAGGCTTGAAATTTTATATACTGTGACGGCTCGAAAAAACATTGACAAGCAGGTAACAAAGTGGTATAATACAAATTGTTTTATTATACTAACTTTAAGGAAGGAACGGTTTTCTCCCCTATGGTCCTCGCAATCTTCATCTTATGTATCATTCTCTTTATCCTCGATATCTTCAAGCCTTCAACGGTAGCTATGCTCGGCTGCATACTGATGGTATGCCTCGGAGGCTTCCCGCTCGCTAAGGCGCTCGGCGGCTTCACAAACGACATCGTGCTCATCGTCTTCGGGACCGAGATCTTCGGTATCGCCTTCTTCGACTGCGGTCTCGGCAGCGCGGCAGCCTCGCGCATACTCAGCCTCTCAAAAGGCAAGGAAAAGCGCATCATAATCATCGCAGGCTGTATCGCGGCGCTCATGTCGGCGTTCCTGAACAATCAGGTCGTATGCTCGATGATGATGGTCATTTGCTCGAGCATATCCAAGGCGCAGAAAAACATCGACTCCAAAAACATAATCCTGCCCGTGATAATTTGCGCCATTCTCGGCGGACAGTGCACCCTCATCGGCGCGCCCGCGACCCTTATTGCGTCGTCTATCGCCGAGGAGTCCACGGGGCAGGGAATATCAATGTTCGAGCTGCTGCCGCTGGGGCTCCTGATATTCGCCGCAAGCTCGGCGATGATATGCAGCTTCTCGTACAAGCGCGGTATCAAAATATGGGGCGAGCGCAAAGATGAGCCCGCTGAGGCAAGCGAAGAACTCACAGATGTGAGGATAAACAGGCGGGGCGCAGCTGTCACGCTCATCGCTGCTGCGGTCATGCTCGTGCTGTTCATTACGGAGGCAGTCTCGGTCGGGGTCGCCTCGGTGATAGGCGCGCTCATCTGCCTCATTGGCAGGGCTGTGGACGAGAAAAAGGCTCTCAGAGAGACCGACTGGAACGTCATCATATGGCTCGGGTGCAGTATCGGGCTCGCGGGAGCACTGAACGAGAGCGGCGCTGTTCAGAGGGTGTCGGAGTGGATATACAGGACGCTGCCCGCCGACGTCCCCGCTATCGCTCTCCTTGCGGTATTTGTGGTGATGACGGTGCTCATCAGCAACGTCCTTGCCAACACGACGACGGTGATAATGATACTGCCGTTCGCGATAGACGTTGCGGAGCGGTACTCACTCGCGCCGACGCCGTTTGTCGTCGCCGTGACTATGGCTGCGGGACTGTCGATAATGACGCCCCTTTCGTGCGGATTCATCGGCATGACGATGCGCGCGGGCTACAAGTTCAGGGATTATATCCGTTACGGCTGGAGCCTGCAGTCGGCACTCATCTTACTGATAATCGGTCTCACGCCTTCCATTTTTCATTTTTGATCATTTGGTTAGCCTAGGCTAACCATCATATGTGTGCTATATAAAATTCAAATATTTATGTTACATATATTTTTGTTAACTCCACTCGTGCTTATTGATAATTTTTAACAATATTTTCAGCAGTGATTGACGGCGGACCAAAATCAGTATTATAATAACCTATGGTATATTTTACAACTGTTTATACAGAAAGGTTGAGAGGCGGATTGGTGTATTTTTCCCGATTTGACGCGAAACTTGCGTCTCAGCAGACCTTGGACGCTCTGAGCGCGAGGTGCTCTCCCCAGCGACTCGTAAGCATGGAGAGGTTCCGCAGGCTGTCGGACAGGGTCGACTCGTGCGGAGTGTATGCTCTGCTGAGATATGCGCTGAAAAGAGAATACGGCATTGACGAAAAGCCGTATTTTTATTTTGGCCCTTTCGGTAAGCCTGTACTAACAAATTGCCGCAATATCCACTTCAATCTCTCCCACTCACACGGTCTGATATGTGCGGGAGTGTCTGACGCTCCCATCGGCGTCGACATTCAGCAGACCATTTCCGGATCGGGCGGCGTCGAGGAGCTCTTCTGCTCGGAGGGAGAGCGCGCGCTCCTGAAAGGCGGAATGGAGCTCACCCGCATATGGGCGGCCAAGGAGAGCTATTTCAAGTGCGTAGGAACAGGCATACCCGAAAGGAGCGCAGAGCACGACATCTGCACCTCTGCGGAGAAGAGCTTCCGCTCGTGCGGCAGGTATTTCACTGTGCTCGGCGTCCGCGGCGGAGCACTTGCGGTGTGCTCCGAGCGGCGGGAGAAAATACACTACGTAGACCCAAACGAATTAATGTCATAAGGAGAATATTATGTTTATCGAAGTAAAGGACGCAGTAAAAAAATACGGCAAAGGCGACGCCCTCGTCTATGCACTCGACCACGCGGAGCTCGGTATCGAAAAAGGCGAGATATGCGTCATTCTTGGGCCCTCGGGCTCGGGCAAGAGCACTCTGCTGAATATCCTCGGAGGTATCGACTCTCCCGACAGCGGCAGCATCCTCATCGACGGAAAGGAGATAACGGGGCTCAAGCCGCGCCAGCTCACCGAATACAGGCGCTCGGACGTGGGCTTCGTGTTCCAGTTCTACAACCTTATCCCCGACCTTACTGTCAGGGAAAATATCGAGGTCGTGTCTGATATCTCCGCCTCGGCGCTCGACGCGGACGACATTATGAAGGCGCTCGGTATCGAGAAGTACCGCGCCCGCTTCCCGCGCGAGCTCTCGGGCGGTCAGCAGCAGCGAACCGCGATAGGCAGGGCTCTCATCAAGAACCCGAAGATACTCCTGTGCGACGAGCTCACGGGCGCGCTCGATTCAAAATCGTCATCAGCCGTACTCAAATACATCGAAAAGGTGAATCAGGAGTTCGGCACCACCATTGTCATAATCACCCACAACGAGGATATACGCCTCATGGCTGACAGGATAATCAGGATAAAGGACGGAAAGGTCGTTGTGAATGAGCTCAACAGCAACAAGATACCCTCGGAGAAGATTGGAATATGAAGAAACTTAACAACAGATACAAAAGAGGCTTTATACATAATTTCTCGTTTTATGCGGGTATCTTCTTCCTCACCTGCATCACCGCACTGATGTATCTCCTGTTCAGCACCTCCGTCATCTGCGAGGACAAATACGTGCACGACCTCTTCCGCATCAACAACGTCGAGGACGGTCAGTTCACGACGCTGAAGGAGATGACCGACGACGACCTGTCCGCAATTGAGGAGGAGTACGGCGTAAAGCTCGAAAGGCAGACCTATTGCAGCTTCGAGGAGGACGATTATACCGTCCGCGTCTTCGGCTTCACGGAAAAGGTCAATATCCCCGAGGTGACCAAGGGCTCGGCCCCCGAGGAAGACGACGAAATATGCCTCTCGCAGAGCTTCGCGGAGGCTAACGATATCGCCGTCGGCGGCGAGATAGAGCTCGGCGGCAGGAGCTATACCGTGACGGGCTTTGCCGAGCGCCCCGACTACCTATACATGATCGAGAACCAGTCTGACAGCTTCCACCGCGCGTCGGAGTTCGGCATAGCCTTCGTCACCGACGGCGAGATGGAGAGCTTCGGCGACAGACAGTTCTACTACTCGATAACCTACGGTGACAACGGGCAGGACGACGTCAGGAAGTACATCTACGATGAGTTCCACACTCTTTCGTATATGTCATCGGACACCAACCACCGCATATCCACGCCCAAGGCTACGATAATACAGTACAGCCTCATAACGGGCGGCATACTCCCTGCCCTGCTCCTGCTCGTCATTGCGATAATAGCGGTCGTGCTCGGGCGAAAGGTGAGGTCGGAAAAGAAGCACATCGGCACCCTCTCCGCGCTCGGCTACAGAAAGAGCGAGATATCGCTGCACTATGTATGGTACGCGCTTATCCCGGGCATTCTCGGCGAGGCCGCGGGAATAATCCTCACGTACATCTTCGTCGATATGGCTGCGGGGGAATTCTTCTTCAAGCTTGAGAAGCTCCCCGTGAAATATACGATATCCCCCGTGAATGTGGCGATAGTCCTCGTTGTGCCCGTTGCGGCATACGCTGTGACCTCGCTCCTCACGGCGGGCAGGATACTGAAAATGAACGTCACGGATATGCTCAGTGGCAGAAGCACCCGCGGCAGGGAATCACGCCTCCTCGTCGAGAGCGGCGTGAATTTCAGGACCAAGTTCCGCCTGCGCTCGCTTCTCAACAACTACGGCAGGACTATAGTCGTCATACTCGGCATAGTTGTCAGCGGACTGATCATGGCAATGGCTCTCATGATGGACGATTCATGCAAGAACTACGAGAAGAACGTCATCGACGACATCGGCTCCTTCAACTACGAATATATCCTCTCCTACCCCATGAACGATGATGAGCAGGAGGGCGAAAAGCTCCTCTCCAACACCTTCGAGGTCACGGGGAGCGAAAACAGCATAATGCTCACGGGAGTGTACGGCGAGGGCAGCATGATAAACCTTGAGACGACCGACGGCGGGACTGCCGACCTCGACGGGAAATACTACATCTCCTCGATGGCTTCCGCGATATTCGGAGTCGGCAAGGGCGACGTGCTCACCGTGTACGACCCGTGCTCGCTCGAGGAGTACGACATTACCGTCTCGGGCGTGATAAACAACCGCGCGCAGTCGATGATGATCTCGTCCGCCGAGACCGTCGCCGACCTCATCGGCATCGACGAGGGCTATTACAACATCGTCATGTCCGAGGAGGAGCTCGATATCGACAGCTCCGTGACTGCCGAGGTCATCGAGAAAAAGGCGATGAAGGAAATGATACAGAACGTCATCTCGGGCATGAAGGCTCTCATATGGCTGATGGTGATATTCGGCACCGTCATTTGCGCGATAAGCGTCTACCTCATGGTGAATATGCTCATCGAGGAGAACGCCGTCACGATATCCATGCTCAAGGTACTCGGCTACCACAGCCGCGAGATAGACCGCATCACCACGAATATATACCATATCCTCGTGCCCTTTGGCATTGTACTTGCCCTCGGCGGAGGCTGGCTGATAACATGGATGTATTTCGACTTCTCGACAGCGAGCTTTCAGGCGCAGATACCCGTATACCTCAGCGCGAAGGGCTTCGTCATATTCATAGCGGCTATCGTGCTGTCATATGCGGTCTCGCTCGTGCTGCTGAGCCGAAAAGTCAAGAACATCAATATGAGCGACAGCTTAAAGAGCGCAAGAGAATGAGGAGGTCTTTTTATGAAATGGGACGGTGTGAGAGAGCACTGCGATAAATGGAGATGTATCACGTACGGCGTGCTGCTCGGCGAGCTTGCGGAGAAGTACGGCGATAAGACGGCTGTGGTCTGCGAGGACGAGCGGATAAGCTACAGCGAGCTCGACACGATGTCGGACAGCCTGCTCGCGTATTTCCTCTCGCTGGGACTGAAAAAGGGCGATATAGTCGTATTGCAGGTGCCAAATTCCTTGGAGCTCGCGGTAACGCTTTTCGCTCTCTTCAAGGGCGGCATCATTCCCGTGATGACCCTCCCCGCGCACGGCAGATACGAGATATCGGGCATTTGCAGACTCAGCAGCCCGAAAGCCTACATATGCATGGACACGGAGTGCCATTCGGGCTGTATCGCTGTTGCGGAGAGCGTCGCAGAGGAAAACGCCTGCATAAGGCATATGATCACAGGCAAGGACATACGCAGACAGGCGGAGCTCGGTAACGTTCCCGCGGACTACGAAAAGCCCGACTACACCGATATCGCCCTGCTGCTCCTCTCAGGAGGAACTACGGGCATACCGAAAATGATACCGCGCACGCACGGCGATTACATCTACGACAACACCGTCATCGGCGAGCGCTGCCTGCTCGGGAGCGATTCGGTATTTCTCGCCGTTCTGCCCGCGTCGCACAATTTCACGCTCGGCAACCCCGGTATGCTCGGCACGCTCATGTACGGCGGCAGGGTCGTGATGAGCGATTCGGTCTCGCCGATGGAGATATTCGGCTGTATCGAGGCGGAAAGAGCTACGTATACGGCGATGGTGCCGTCTGTGCTCGGTATGTGCATAGACTACCGCCGCGACGACGATTCCGACGACATCTCCTCCCTCAGCTTCGTTATGACGGGAGGAGCTATGCTCCCGAAGGAGACGGAGGAATGCGCGGAGGAGGTGCTGGGGTGTAAGCTTTTGCAGATATACGGAACGGCAGAGGGCTTGAATACCTGCTATTCGCCCACAGATGAGCTCCGCCCCGACAGCGGCAGACAGGGCATACCCATTTCGCCGTATGACGAGATACTCATACTCGGTGCGGACGGCGAGCCTCTGCCGAACGGTCAGGCGGGGGAAATGGTGACGAGAGGTCCCTACACCATAACGGGATATTACAACAACCCCGAAGCAAACGCCGAGAGCTTCACGCCCGACGGATACTACAGAACAGGCGACCTTGCGGTGCTCAACGGGCGCGGCGAGCTGACGCTCCTCGGCAGAGCCGTAGAGCAGATAAACAAGGGCGGGGAAAAGATAATGCCGTCCGAGCTCGAGAACAATATCAGGAAATACGATAAGGTCGCGGACTGCTCCGTGGCGGGGATCCCCGATAAGGAGCTTGGAAGCGCCATCGCCGCCTTTATAGTGCCGCTGGACGAAGAGGTCGGACTCAGGGAACTGAGAGACTTCCTCAGAGAGAGCGGAGTCGCGGCTTACAAGCTGCCCGACATCGTCGTAAACGTAAAGAGCTTCCCGCTGACCGCGGTGAACAAGGTCGATAAGAAGCGGCTCGTGAGAGAGTATGCGGGTGAGCGGAGATGAAGTTCATGAGCGACGCGCAGTGCGCGTATATAGCGGGACAGGATCCGTCTCTGCCGCTCGGCGGAGTGGGCTGCCACGCGTATTTTGAATTCGACTGCGGAGACATTGACGAGGCCCACCTTGCCGAGGCGTGGAGGAGGCTTTTCACAATGCACCCCGAAATGCGCGCGGTCTATTCGGGAGGTATCATCACCGACCGCGAAGAGCTGCCCGAATGCAGCAGAATGGAGGTCGTCGACCTCACCGCGCTGAGCGATGAGGAAAAAGACGCCGAGCTCAAGAGCTTCCGCGGGCGCGTATCCGTGCGCAGCTGCAAAACGGAGAACGGCGAATGCTGCGGATTATGGCTGATAAGGCTCGGGAGCGACGAGAATATGCTCGCGTTCGACTGGAGCCTCGTGGCGGGCGACGTGAAAAGCTTCGTACTGGTGCTGTCCGAGCTCGCCGAGCTCTACTGCGGCAGAGAGCCGAAAACCTGCGTGTACAGTACGGACAAGCTGCTGAAGCTCCGCGCGGCGGCTGCCTCAGCGACGAAGGCGAGAGCTGAAAGCATCATCGCGGAGGATATCGCAGGATACCCGTATGGGCTGACACTGCCGTACTCCGCAAAGCCCGAGGAGCTCTCGGCGTGCCGCTATGCAGCGGCGGACAGGCTCACTGACTGTGCCGCGTGGATAACAACTGATGAGGACGCCGACGCAAGGCTGATGTACGCCTTCACCGCCGCGCTGTGCTCGATGACGGGCGACGGCGGGCTGCTGGTGAACTACCCGTGCTTCCGACGGAGCGAGGCTGAAAAAGGCTGCGTCGGCGACCTGACGGACATAAAGCTGATACCGATGGCCTATGACAGTGACGTTCCCGCGCGCGAGGGCGCTGAGAGAGCGTATGCTGCATATCGGCGGTATATGTCCTTCACGGGCTACAGAGCGGCTAACATCAGGCGCAGGATAGCGCGGCTCTGCCCCGAGAGAGCGGCTGCGGCATCTGTCGTATTTTCGCCCGTCTGCGACGTTCCGCTGCTCAGCGGGCTGTTCACGGAGAATATCGGCAGGCTCCGCTATATGATATCGCAGACCCCGCAGGTAATGCTCGATGTGCAGACCTTCGTCCTCGAGGGAAGTCTGTACATCAGTATCGTATACCCGCAGGAGCTGTTCAGCAAGGACTTCGCGGAGACGCTCGCCGACAACTATGTAAAATACATCTCACTCGCAGATGAAATATACAATAACGGAGGAATATGAAATGGACGAGATAATACAGAAACTGAACGAATCGTTCTGCACGATACTCAAGATAGACGAGTGCGGCAACGACGAAAACTTCCTTGAGCTTGGCGGAGGCTCGTTCGAGTTCACGAAGCTGCAAATGCAGATAAAGAAGAGCCTCGGAAAGAAGATATCGCTCAAGGAGCTCTACCGCTGCGGAACGGTAAACGGGATAGCAGCTCTCATCGGCGGCGGACAGTCCGACGACGAGGTGGTGCACGTGACCGATATGCAGAAGACGGTATATATCGGCAGAAGAAAGGAGGTCACTCTCGGCGGAAGCGCCTCAAAGGCGTATTTCGAGCTCGCGTGCGATGACTACGACACCGACAGGTTCAGGGACACCGTCACGAAGATCGTCAACAGTCAGGTTTCGCTCAGGGCAGCCTATGTCGACGAGGGCAAATGCATAATCAGGAATCAGGTCAGCGTCGAGGTGCCCGAGTATGACCTCCGCGGCCTCTCGGACGACGAGCGTGCTGCAAGGCTCGGGGAGAACCGTGCAAAGCAGTACGAGCATGAATTTGACCCCGCCGCTCCCCCGCTGATAGCCTTCTCGGTCAGCCGCACGACCGACACCTCCGCCATCATTCACGTATCGTATGACGGACTCGTCTCCGACGGCGAGGGACTCGATATACTCATTCACGAGATAGACGCTGTATACGGCGGAAAAGAGCCTTCGGTGCCGTGCAGGTTCGCGGACTACTGCTCGTATCTCAGCGACGTAAAATCGAGCGAGGACTTCGAGGACGACCGCCGCTTCTGGGCGGAGATGGTGAAGAATATTTCCCACAGACCGCGCCTCCCGATAATGAAGCGTCCCGAGAAGGTGGAGAAGGCGTCGGCGGTGCAGATAGTGAAATACTTCGATGAGAGCGAGTACGCCGCTGTGTCCGAGCTGGCGAGAAAAAACAATATCACGCCCTTCGCGCTCCTCCTCACCGTATTCGGCAAGGTGCTGAGCCTTTACAGCGAGAACCACAGCTTCTTCATCAATATCCCGATGTCCGTGAGACCCGAGGAGTGCAGGAACATCGAAAACACAGTCGGTCTGTGCTCGAACTTCACGTTCGTACACTTCGACGACACCAAGGACCTCCCGCTCATCGAGACCGCAGCTGCCACGCAGGAGACGCTGTTCGACTGCCGCGAGCACAGCAGCTTTTCTGGAACCGACATACTCAAGCTGTTTCAGGAGCGTATCGGCGCATCTATCCCTGCGCCCGTGACCTTCACGAGCACGGTCGGCAGCAGCAGGCACGGCGAGCTCACGCACTTCTCGAAGCACTATGTCAGGACATTTACCAGCCAGAACTGGATAGAGGTGCTCCTTACGGAAATGGACGGCAGCAAGGTGTTCCTCATGAACTACGAGCCCGACATCATCTCCGCGCGCTCCGCCGAGGGCATTGCCGACTGCTTCATGGAGACCGTCAGCAGGATAGCCTCCGATGAGAGCTACGCCGTAACGCTGAGGGATATCGGGGTGTGCAGCAGGGATATGAGCATCATCGCGGAAACCGCTCTGCTCTATGACAAGGACGCCGAAAACGCGGAAGAAAAAATGTGGATAGGCGCAGAGCTCATAAACGCCTTCAAAAGCTATCCCGACCGCAAAGCCATCGTCTCCGAGGAAGGTGAATACACCTACGGGGAGCTCCGCGCCGCCGCCGAGAGCTTCATCTCTGTCCTCGTGAGCCGCTGCGGACACAAGCCCGCAAGGATAGCCCTCGTGATGGACAAGGCTCCCGAACAGATAATCGTCTCGGCTGCTTGTATGTGTGCGGGTATCTCGTATATGCCGCTCGAGACCGAGCTCCCCGAGGAAACGCAGATAAAGTGCATAGACAACGTGAATGCGGAGGCTGTAGTAGTGCTCGGCGAGCACCTTGCAGGCATCGACAGCGATAGGTACAACGTTATCCGCTGCGACAGCTCCGTTTTCACAGGCAGCCCCGATACCACGGGCTTTGCCGACAGCTGCGCCCCCGACTCCGAGGCTGTCATCATCAACACCTCGGGAACTACAGGCGTCCCGAAGAGCGTATCCGTACTCAACAGGGGACTTTCAAACTGCATTTTCAATAACCGCCGCATAATGGGCATGGACTATATCCCGACCGCGCTCGCCGTAACGAGCCTGTGCCACGATATGTCGCTCTACGATGTGTACGGCATACTCACGGCGGGCGGCTGCATAGCAGTCCCGTCGGAGAAGAAGAAAAAGGAGCCCTCACACTGGTACGACCTCATCATGAGATACGATGTGAACTTCTGGAATTCCGTTCCTGCGTTCATGGAGATGCTGACCCTGCTCGGCGATAAGGGCAGCAGCGCCGTCGCGAAGCTCAGGACGATCGTGATGGGCGGCGACTGGATAAGCCCCGCACTCGTGAAAAAGCTGTTCGACGCCTCGCCTGATACCGACATTTTCAGCGTCGGAGGTCCGACCGAGACGACGATATGGAACATCAGCCACAAGGTCTCGCCCGATGAGGCAGGCGCAGCCTTTATCCCCTACGGCAAGCCCTTCCCCGCTACCTCGTACTATATCCTCAACAGTCACCGCGCTCTCTGCCCGATAGGTGTCAGCGGCACGATGTACGTCTCGGGCGCAGGCGTGACGGGCGGCTACATCGGCGACCCCGACGAGACTGAGCTGCGCTATAGCGAATACCGCGGCGCAAGGGCGTACAACACCGGCGACAGGGGCGAATACCTCGAAAATGGCGAGATACGCATACTCGGCAGAGAGGACTATCAGGTGAAGATAAATGGCAAGAGGATAGAGCTCACGGGCGTCGAGAACGCCGTAAGGTCGTATGACCCGATATCCTCGTGCATAGTCATAAAGGACGAGGATACCGACAAGCTCATCGCCGTTTACACCTCCGACAAGGAGATAGACGAGGCAGAGCTGAAACGCAGCCTTTCGGAAATGCTTCAGGCGTACATGATACCCCAGCGCTATTTCCGCATAGAGGAGTTCCCCACTACCCGAAACGGCAAAATAGACCGCAGGAAGACCGCGCTACTCATAAAAAGCGGCGCTACGGCAGAAGCGGCTCCCGCTGCCGCTTCCGAGGCTGACGAGACAACACAGAGCGGCTCGCTGACCGAGCGCTTCATTGCTGCGTGCAGGGAGATCTTCGGCGACGATTCCATTACCGCCGAGGACGATTTCTACGGCATCGGCGGAGACTCCATTGCCGCCATGAAGATAGCTGCATGGGCTAAGGAAACGTACGATGCGGAGATACAAGTCTTCGACATTCTCAACGCCGAGGACCTCGCAGAGATAGCTGCTCTCATCGAGGGGAATGTGTGATATGGGAAACAGCATACTTGACTATACCGATTTTTGCATCAACGGGACAACACTGCTCGACGGTCAGCGGATAAGCGGACTTGAAAGCTGTGTCTCCTACGGCGTGAGCATACATGAGGAGGTCGATACCAAGGCGCTGAATGAGGCGGTAAGGCAGGTCTATTCCGAGATCGACTGCTTCCATATGCACCTCGTAAAGAACGCCGACGGCAGCAGCAGCTATCTCTTCGACAAGGACATCACGGAGGAGCTGCATATCGTCAGCGCGGAGGGCGCGACTCCCGCAGAGCGCCTCGAATACGCCAAAAACCGCCTTATCGCGCAGAGCTCCTCCGTAAGGGACAGATACTCGTTCAGCCCGTTCTTTGCCGAGCTTTACAGGATAGACAGCGGGGAGTTTTTTCTCGCAGCCTACCTCGACCGCTATGTTTCCGACGGTCACTCCATTGGCGTGGCACTGATGAAGATACTCAGCTGCTACAAGGGCACTGTCATAGCGGGAGGCGTCTCGACCAAGAGCATGAGGGACTATATCGCGGGGCTCAGCGACGAAAAAGCCGCTGCAGACGCGGAATACTGGCGCAGTCACATAGGCGGCTGTGAGCTGCCGCCGTACAGTCCCGATGTGCGCGACCTCCCCGCCTTCGACGGCAGACCTCGCTTTATGTATTTCCCGCGGCAGAAGCTCTCGTCTGCCGCGCGCAGGCTTAAAACTACCGCAGGCAGCCTCTTCACGGCTGTCTATCACCTCACACTCATGACCGTTTTCGGCAGCGCGGACAATGTGATATCCTACGTATCCACCGACAGGAACTCCCTCGACGAATGGGGAATAATCGGGCCGTTCGTCAAGCCCCTCAGCAGCCGTATCCTCATTGACACCGACGATACGCTCGGAGCCTTCGTGAAGAAGGTCTCTGCCGAGGCGGGAGACAACCTCCGCCACAAGTCGGCGCATATCCGCGATATCCCGATAAGCCGCTACGGTATGTCCTTCCTCAACCACAGCAAGCCCTTCCTGCCCGAAGGCATATATACGCAGTATATGCCCGACCTCTACCTCGACGGCGTTGACGCGTCGTTCATCTACCTGCGCATACAGGAGCTCGCAGACGTGTTTGAGGTGGAGTTCGTTTGCCCGCGCAGCAGGTTCTCACGCAGGGACTACGAAAAAACGATCGCCGTATTCGGCAGCTATACAAGGGCGTTTATCGGGTGCGAAGCCGATACCGTCCTCAGAAATATGATACAAGGAGTAACGATATGAACACAGCTTATGTAAAAGATTCAAAGGGTAATGACAAATTCGAGGCGTTCGAGCTCGTGAAGCTCATGAACAGGGGCGTGCAGCTCATCGACGGCAGATTCGACAAGAGATTCCCCCTCGTATGCGCTGCGGGTATGCGCATAAAGGGCAAGATAAACCTCAAGAAAATGGAAAAGGCTATAAATAACGGCTACCGCGATATCGACACCATGCGCTCGGTGCTCAATATGGACGACCCCGACGACCTCTATTTCAGGATACTTGAAAGCTACGAGATACAGCTCGAGGAGAAGGTGCCCGAGGGCAGCGACCCCGACGAGAGATTCGAGAACGCCAAAAAGGAGGTCCAGTACAACGTTTTTCAGCGCGAATACTACAGGGACTGCGCCTGCCCGATAGTTCTCTACAAGCTCGGCGAGGACGACCACTTCCTCGCGCTCGCCATAGACCACGGAATGGCTGACGGACAGGCCTTCCTGCTCATTCTGAAAAAGCTCATTCTCGACTACATCGGTCTCCCGGGCGGCGGAAAGATAAACAAGCGCTCGCTGCTCGATTTCTACGAATTCTACGAGAAGTTCAAGGATAACGGCGTGATGGAGCAGAACACCCTTTACTGGCAGAAGATAGGAGAGGGACTCGACGGGCTCTACAAGTATAACGCGCCCCTCGAAAACAACTCCATAAGCGAGGACGAAAAGCTCGTGAAGATACCTATGAGCACCCTCAAGCAGGCGGGCAAGAACTACAAGACAACTGCGGGAAACCTCGTTATAGCCGCGTATCAGGCTGCGCTCTCGCACGTGTATTCCACTGACGAGACAGCGATAACCTGCATATCCGCGAACCGCTCTGTACCCGAATTCTTCGACACAGTCGTTTTACAGCTCGACCCGATGCTCCTGCGCAACAGCATCCCCCGCGACGACACCGAGGTCAAGGACTTCCTCAAGAGCATAATGCTCACTACCTCCGAGGGAATGAAGCACACCCCCAGTTTCTATTCGCAGGTGACGTATTCGCGCTTCCTTTTCAGCTACGCTCAGGACATAATGAAGGGCATGGGGCCCTCCGATCTCCCCGGAGTCGAGGTCACATCGTGGATGCCGCAGACTATCCCCGAGCACGTTTTCGACGTTGATTACATCTTCCTCGTCGCATTCGAGCAGAAGGACGTCCTCGAGCTCCACTTCGCCCTCGATGACAAGGTGTACTGCCGCGCGGACTTCATAAAGCTCGTGGAGTTCATGAAGAATTTCTTCGACACCCTCGCAGCTGAAAAGGGTCTCACCATGAAAGAGCTGATGAAATGAGGACTCGGCTCGGATACAAAAGCTTCCCGTACCTGCACAGACTGAGCGGGAATGAGCGGCAGCTGTTATTCTGCTTCCACCACGCAGGCGGGAGCGCGTCGGCATTCTTCCGCAATATCGGCAAAGCCGCTGACATCGCCGTGATACCGACGGAGCTCCCCGCGCACGGCTCGCGCATGGAAGAGGAGCCGCTCTGCGACTGGGACAGGCTCATCTCGCACCTTTGCGGGGAAATCTCCGAGCTGTCGGAGCAGCTGAGAAAGCCCTTCTCGCTCATCGGGTGCAGCCTCGGCTCACTGATAGCGTTTGAGTGTGCGCTGAGGCTCGAGAAGATGGGGACGCCTGCCGAGCGGGCGATAATATGCTCCCACAGCTCCCCCGACGTGGTCTCGCCGGGGTATAAGACGTCGATGGGCAGGGAGCGGCTCATCGACGAGGTAAAGCTGCTCTCGGGCACGGACTCCGCGCTCTTCGAGAACAAGGACGTCCTCGACTTCTACCTTGACGTCATCTACGGCGATTATCTGCTCCACGACAGCTACGTCTACAGCGGAGCTATGCTGAAAAGCACCGACCTATACGTTTTCTGCGGACGCAGCGACCCCTATTTCAACAGGGACAATATGAAAAACTGGCAGAAAATGACCTCGGCGCACAGCAGCTACACCGAATTTGACGGCGGTCATTTCTTCCTGTACGAAGGCGACAATTTCCGAAAGGTACTGGATAAGAGCCGCCGTTAAACAAAAACAGCCATTAAGAGGCTTTTGCTTCTTTGCGGCTGTTTTTTTGTGCGAAAAGCACCGCTTTTCTTTGGGGCGATCCTGTTTTCCTATTTTATATTTCTTGGATAATATTTGTGAAAATGTAATATTTCCGTGGACTTCGACACCGATTTTAATAAACAAGTTGACAATTTTCATTCTTTAGCATAGAATAATGGTATACATAGTAATACGATGTGCTTTTGCACGTGATATAGAGGTATGAAAATGTCAGGTCCAATAAAGAAAAGTATCGCCGTATCGACGGCTCTGATGCTCTTCATTTTCGTCCTGCTGAGCTTCGGGGCGTCCTATCTCATCGTTAAAATGATAGGCAGCCGCTATCAGGGAGCAGCGATATCGGCCAGCGCTCGATCTCGCCGAGCTCACCATCGATGCCGACGCCGCCAAGTAGTGCTTCTCGACCCGCAACAAAACAGAGGAGTTCACGACAGTTCAGAACAAAATAAGCGATCGGTATTTTTAACATGACTCTCGATCTCATCCATATCGATCATATCAGCCGATGTGAAGTCTGTTTTGCCTGTATGAGCAAGTTCGGTGATCTTTTCAACAGTATCCTTGATCATGTCGTGAGGTTTCAGTTCGGGTTCGGAAGTATGGTACCTTTCGTAGATCGACTTAGCATCAGGTACGAACATGGAAAGGCGAGGATGATCAAATCCTTCCGCTTCGATGAGCAGTCCGTCTTCGCCGTACTCATCAAGCAGCATTATGCAGTGATAGGCATTCTTGTCCTCGTACATAAGGTCCTTTGCAGCAGTGATCGCTTCATGCTCCTGATATGGGTTTGTTTTCAGCCTTTCAAAGTCGGAGTGAGGAAGGAATACCCATTTCTCGACCTCACATCGTTTGGTGTTGTGATCGGAAGCCTTGTGTATCAGCTTACCGTTCATGTAAAATTTGTTCATCTGTTTTCCTCCTGTCATAATTATTCCATAGGCAGCAGGCGTGATCTGCTTTCTATGTATCTGGCACAGGAGGCTCAAAAATCGTTCACAGCGACTTTTGTTGCTCTAGGTGGTGTAGTTTCCTGACCTACCACCGATGCCGTCAAAAACGGCTCACAAATTGCTGATCTGTTTTCTATCATTTCATTTTCTAGGGAACAAAAAAGGACTCGATCCCAGTGCTTTCACATTTCGTGAAAAGCACTAAAACCGAGTCCGAAACTTTGTATACTATTTTTGACTGGCAAAATCGAGATTTGCCTGTATTTCGACGTTTGAAGGGGACTTGATCTGCTCTTTTGAGAGTTCAAATCCTTACACATAGCTAAAACAGCTCAATGTCATCTATGAAGATCGAAGTAAAATTTTCGAGATTTAAGCAGCAAAAAAGCCGATCGCAGTATCGACCACGATCGGCTATATTTGGCGGACAGAGAGGGATTCGAACCCTCGATACGCTATTAACGTATACACGAGTTCCAGTCGTGCGCCTTAGACCAGCTCAGCCATCTGTCCAAATGGTGCGAGTGACGGGACTTGAACCCACACGTCGTTTCCAACACTAGCACCTCAAGCTAGCCTGTCTGCCTATTCCAGCACACTCGCAAATCACATATGATATTATATCATCTTTGGAGAAAAAAGTCAAGGGCTGGAGATATATTTTTCTGATCTAACTAATTGCATCTCTCCACCGGAGATCTCCGCAGCCATGAGCTGTTATTTCCCCTGATATTTTGGGGAGAATGGGCCTTCCGGAAAAATTATTTTGATAAATTTCAAAATACCCCTTGACAAACGGGAAAAGCTGTGGTATATTATATTTAGACGGAAATCGAAATACCGTCTAAAATTTTACCGTCTATTTAGACGTTCATCAAATTACATTGAAGGAGGCTCACCATGAAGGACGTCTGGAACGCACTTGCCGACCCCACCCGCCGAGAGATCCTGACGATGCTGAAGCAGTCCGACCTGACCGCCGGAGAGATCTCCGACCGGTTCGAGATCTCAGCCGCCACGATCTCCCACCACCTGAAGATACTCCGAGAGGCCGGGCTGGTGCTCTCCACGAAGGAGAAGCAGACCATCACCTACAGTCTGAACCTGACCGTATTCCAAGACATCATGAAAAGCATGGCCGATTTTTTCGGCACGAAAGGAGAAGATCATGAATAACACCGCTTACAAGAGACTTGCTCTCATACTCATAGCCGCAGCCGCAGTTGACCTAGTCGCTGCAGGGCTGTTCATACTGACGCTCCCGGACACAGTCCCCACACACTTCGGGCCGGACCTCGTCTGTGACGGTACCGGCTCACGGTGGCAGGGACTGATCCCTCCGCTGATACTCCTGATCCTCTTCCCTATCGGTCTAGCCGCAACAAGAAAAAGCAAGAACTTTGAGAAGAACCTAAAGCCCCTTTCCGTAACTCTGATCATTGCAGAGGGCTTCATCATCATCGTCAACTGGGTCCTGCTGTTCATTATGAAGACCGATGCCAAGCTGGGGGACAGGATCCCTCTGAGATCTGAATGGATATTCCCGGCGCTGATCGGGATCTTGTTCATAGTGATTGGCAACTATCTCCCTACCGTCCGCCAGAACGGAGTCCTGGGCATAAAGCTGTCTTGGACACTGAAAAACGAGCGCTGCTGGAACGCCGTCCACCGCTTTTCCGGGAAGCTCTATGTGGCCGCCGGTATCCTCTGTATAGGCGCAGCGATCCTGATCAACATCGTGGGAGCCTCATCGCTGCTCTTCATCCTCCTGGAATTGGTGACGATCACTGCTGCCGTGATCGTTCCCACGGTATACGCATACAGCCACAGGAACGACTGATCCTGCTGCTCCTCCTTTTCGGGGGAGCAGTTTTTTTGCCATTTTGCCGGGAGCTCCCCCACCCTTCGACTCCATTCGACAGGATCTGACAAGGAATAATAAAACTCACAGTTGAATTTATGTCCGGATCTCTGTACAATTGAAACTGCTGCGCCGGATATTACGGTCAGGCATGGCGCAGTAATAAATAAAAGGAGATAAGTATATGAACAACAGAACCACCAAGATCCTCATCGCAGACGACACAGCAAAATTCGGCATAAGGCTCGCATCACAGCTAAGAGACATGGGCTACCAAACGCTGACGAGAAAGAACACAGCCAGCTCGGTACTGAACACGGTCCTGAGCGAGGGCCCAGACATCGTTATCACTGACCTTACCCTAAGGGACACCGACGCAGTCGCCCTTATGAAGCAGATCCGCTCCCACACCCCAAAGGCGCCCCATTTCATCGTTGCCTCGGACATCGACAACTCCTTCATCGAGAAGCAGGTCACCGAGAGCGGCGCCGCATATTTCCTTGTACAGCCCTTACAGGCCGAGGCGGTCCACCGGGCAGTCACAGCCCTCAGCCGCAGTCAAGGGCTCAGTGAGGACAATGACACGCTGATCAAGATCACCAAAACTATCCAGAGCCTTGGCGTCCCTGCCCACATCAAGGGCTATCACTATCTGAGGGCCGCCATACTCTTCACCGTAGAAAAGCCGGCCCTACTTACCGGGATCACCAAGGAGCTCTACCCCATGATCGCCCGGCGCTTCAACACCACCTCCTCCCGTGTGGAGCGTGCGATCCGCCACGCTATCGAGATCACCTGGGAGCGTGCAGGCAGCGACCGCCTCGTGAGCTTCTTCGGCTTCACCTACAGCGGCAGGCCCACCAACTCGGAATTCATCGCCTTTATTTCCGACAGGATCAGGCTCACGGGCAATATCAGGATGAGCGTTTTCCCCGAGGCCTACCCCCAGGCCCTTTGATATAAAACACCGCCGGCAGCAGCGATCTGCCGGCTTTTTTGTAAATATTGCTAAATATGGAAAATTTTGCGGGATATCTTTGTTTTCTGTCACACTTGCAATTCTTCCACCGAATGTGTATAATATAAGTATATACGCTTTTTTTCAGAGAGACCATTAGGAGGAACAAAAATGAAAAGGAAAAAACTGCTTACACTGCTGATGTCAGCCCTCATGATGTGCGGCAGTGTCCCCACCGCCGCTTTCGCTGAGGAGGCCGCTCTTCAGTCGGAGGAACAGGAGCTGTCAGAGGTCTGGGAAGAGGCCGATGATGCGTACATAGCTGTTCCGGCAGAGCTGCCTGAGATAGGTCAGGAGCCCGTCGGCGGCGAGGAGCTGTCCTGCGACCTCAACGAGGACGGCGTAACAGATGACAAGGACGGCCAGATCTTACAGAGATTTCTTCTGGGAAGAGAAGAGCTCACTGAGGCCAAGATCAAGCTGTGCGACCTGAACTTCGACGAGAAGGTCAACGTGTTCGATATGATCCTTCTCCGCCAGCTCATAGCAGGCCCTCAGCCAGAGCCCCCCGTAACTACTGCTCCCGTGCAGACCACCGCCCCCGTTACCACCGTGGCGGCTGCGGAGATCTACACCACCAAGGACGTCACCACCTTCCTCAACATCAGGAAGTCCGCAAACACCAGCGCTTCCGTCGTGGGGACTATCCCGGCAGGAGCCGAGTTCACAGTGACCTCGATCACAGGATCATGGGCCGCTGTGGAATACAAGGGCGTCAAGGGCTTCGTGAGCACCGACTATATCCAGAAAAAGGCCGTTTCCACCACGGCTCCCGTCACGACAAAGCCTGTAACTACCACTAAGCCTGTGACTACCACTAAGCCGGTGACGACAGCAAATCCTATCGTTACGACTAAGCCCGCAGGCGAGCTCTACACCACGAAGAACGTCACCACCGGCCTCAACATCAGAAAGACCGCCAGCGCCTCCGCTGAGATCCTTGGCTCGATCCCGGCAGGTGCCGAGTTCACAGTGACCTCGATCACAGGATCCTGGGCCGCTGTAGAATACAAGGGCATCAAGGGCTTCGTGAGCACCGACTATATCCAGAAAAAGGCCGTTTCTACTACGGCTCCCGTCACGACAAAGCCTGTGACGACCACTAAGCCGGCGACTACTACTGCAAAGCCCACAACTACTTCCACGACCTCAACTTCCACCACGACTTCCACTACTACAACTACCACGACCACAAAGGTGACTACCGCTCCCCCGGTCCCCACTACCACAAAGCCCGCCGGCGAGACCTACACCACCTACAATGTGAACTCCTTCCTCAACATCAGGAAGTCCGCCAACGTGAACGCCGATGTTCTGGGGACTATCCCGGCAGGAGCTGAGTTCACCGTCACCTCCAACAACGGCTCCTGGGCCTACGCTGAGTACAAGGGAGTCAAGGGCTGGGTCAACGCAGCCTATATCCAGAAGAAGAACACTTCCACCAGCAGCTGGATTACAAGCACTGCCGGCACCTATACCACCAAGGGCGTCACCTACTACCTGAACATCAGGAAGTCCACCAGCACCAGCGCCGACGTTCTGGGAACGATCCCGGCCAACGCCTATTTCACCGTTACCAAGACCAATGGCACATGGGCCTATGCCGAGTACAACGGCGTGAAGGGCTATGTTTCCATGACCTATATCCAGAAGGTCACCAACACCTCCTCCGGCGAGACCTACACCACCAAGGGAGTGAACGACTACCTCAATATCCGCAAGGCCGCCAATGTCAGCGCTGCCGTTCTGGGAACTATCCCTGCCGGCGCAAGATTTACCGTTACTAAGTACGGCACAGAGTGGTCCTATGCAGAGTACAGAGGCATCAAGGGCTATGTCAACACTGCCTATATCCAGAAGGCCACCGGCAGCACGGTGATGCTCCAGTGCATGGAGTTCAACCAGCACCCCAACTATCCTACAGGCTGCGAGAGCGCTGCGCTGTACATACTTTTGAAATACTACAACGTCAATGTTACCATGGAGCAGATCGTCAACAACCTTGCAAAGGGCCCTGTTCCTTATTACTCCGGCGGAAAGCTGGTAGGTGCAGACCCTGAGCGTGAGTTCGTAGGTGACCCTAGGAATTCCTGGTCCTACGGCGTTTTCAACGCTCCTCTGTGCAATACTGCCAACAAGTTCAAGAGCGGCGCAAAGACCCGTACAGGCGCTTCTGTTGCGGACATCATCAAGCTCCTTGACGCCGGCAGCCCGGTAGTTGCATGGTACTGCACGAACCCCTCAGTCGGCATAACCTACACCAACAGTTGGTACGACTACCAGACCGGCAGATATATCCGCTGGCCCGGCGGCGAGCACGCAGTTTGCGTATGCGGACACAGCGGTGACACGATCACCTACCGTGATCCCAACACAGGCGGCAGCCGCACCATGACCCAGACACAGTTCGCCAAGGTATTCAATGAGCTTGGCGGAAGGATACTGTGGTATTAAAAAGAAAAAGTGTGCCGTTTGGCACACTTTTTTTGCGGAAGATCACTTCGTTGCCGCTGAGCGGCAAGGCCTACATTATGGACCGGTGGAAGGGGACGCCTTCTCTTACAAGGCGTCCCCTCTTGAAAAACAGTCCCCCGGACTGTTTTTCAATTCACCCCTTGCGAGGCGCTTTAAGCCTATTCTGAGGGCTCTGCCCTCAGACTCCCGGCAGGGAGCGAGCGGCTCCCTGCACCCCGCAATTATTTATTCGTTTCCGATACTTTGATCAAAGCTCACTTCTTCTTATGTATCTTCTCCTTGCTGATGTAGCCGCTCTCGTCGGAGAGGGCGCTGAATTCCTGCTCCACCTTTTTCACGTCCTCGGCAGCTCCCACGAATGCGTCCACGATCAGCGGATCGAAATGCTTCCCTGAGCCGTCCTTGATGATCTGCATGGCGTCCTCGAAGGCGAAGGGTTTCTTGTAGCTCCTCTTGGAAACAAGAGCATCGAAAACGTCCGCCACCGCCATGACCCTGGCGGAAAGGGGGATCTCCTCGCCGGAGATACCGTTGGGATAGCCGGAGCCGTCCCATTTTTCGTGGTGGAAGGCCGCAAGGTTCCTGGCCTCGTCCAAGTATCCTGAGTTAGGAACAAGGTCTATCGCCTGAGAGATGATGTCTCTTCCGGCGGTGGTGTGGGTCTTCATCACAGCGAACTCCTCCTCGTCGAGCTTACCGGGCTTGTTGAGGATAGCGTCGGGGACCTGGATCTTTCCAACGTCGTGGAGCGGCGCTGAATTGATAACGTCGGAGATATAGCTCTCGGTGAGCATATCGGCATAGTAGCCCTTTTTCTTCATCTCGCTGAGGATTATCTCGGTATAACGGGCAGTTTTGCGAACATGAGCGCCTGTGTTCTGGTCACGGCTCTCCACGATGTCGGCCAGTACCATGATCAGGGCGTTCTGCATCTGCGCCAGCTCCTCGGTCTTCTTCTGGACGTCGGCAACGTAGCGCATACTGTCGTCGGAGGTCTTTGTAATGGCGTGGTAGAGGTTCTCCACCTCGTCGCCTGTTCGGATATTCAGCTCGTGGATCCGCTCGATACTGTTCTCACGGGCCTTTTCGCTGTCGTAGGCGAAAGTGCCTGTGCTCAGAGCGATGGAGTTCACCGGAAGGATGATGTGGTACTCGATCAGCCACTGGACAGTTACGAAGATCAGTATGAAGAAGCCCAAAAACAGCGAGAGCATCTCGATGAAGAAATTCCTCTCGATCAGGCCGATCTGGTCCATGGATATATCCGCAGCGGCGTAGCAGACGCACTTTCCGGCGCTGTCGTACACCGGCTCGTAAACCGTAAGGAGCCAGCCGAAGGAGTCGTTGGAGATCTTCGGCTCGATAGGCTCACCGGCCAGCAGAGCCGGGATCTCCTTCTCGAAGCTCTTGTCGAAGGGGATCACATCGCCGGGCTCAGAGCCCTCCATATCGTCAGTATCAAGGTCGAAAACGACGTGACAGCCGTCCTCACGGATCTGATAAACATAGAGGAACTGTATATCGACGGTGCTGCTGCGGATCTCCCTAAGGAGGGCTTCGGTCTCTGTGTAGCCCTCGGCGGCCTCGCCCAGCTCGATGTACTCGTCCACCTTGTCCGGGTCGACAGCGCTTGCAGCGATACTTGCAGCGCCCTCCGCCAGCTTAGTGTGGTCGGTCTTGAGGGCTCGCCTGTACAGCAGCATACTTATGCCAGTGGCCGCAACTGAGACTGCCACCAGCGAGATGCTCAGCACCAGAAGGATCTTGGTCCTCAGTGACATTACACGGAAGTTGGTCTTTTTGGCGGCGGCGGACTCCTCCTTAGAAAGAGGCGTCTGCATCCAGCCGGTGAAGGTGAAGAACTTCTCCAGCTTGTCCGGCAGGAACTTCACCAAGATCCCCACAATCAGGACGGTCAGGGCCTTGTCCACAAGGTCGGTGATGATGCTTGACAGGATATACGCAGCCTGTCTCCCGATATGAGCGGCACGGCTTATCTGGTCGCCCAGCTCAGAGCTGTCGTAGGTCAGCTCCTCCAAGAACATCGGCAGCAGCGAGCCAAGACCTCCGCCGATACAGGCGAAGACGAGGATAGCTCCCACGCACTTTATGGGCTTGCGGAACCAGCCGTTCCTTGAAAAATAGGCGGCACACAGCGCTATCAGAACGTTGAGCACTCCGTAGTAGAGCGAGGCAGGATCGGTGAAGCTCTTTAGGATATTCGTAGCGAAGCCCACGATCACTCCCGGCAGATAGCCTCCCAGTATAGCGACGGTGACGCTCCCCACAGTGTCAAGATACAGCGGCACGTCCAGCTTCGACACTATCCAGCCCAGCAAAAGGTTGACTGCTATACCTGCAACGCACAGGAAAACAGTTATCAAGTTCCGGTTATATCTGGGTCTAGGGGTTTTTCCTTCCATAGCAGCCCCTCCTTGCATCAAAAGATAAGACAAGAGATCAGACCATTATTCCGGCAAATGCCACGACATAATGTCTATTTACGAACATTATATCATAATGTTACAAAAAAATCAACGTTTTTTGGAAATATTTTTTCTATATGCCTACTTCCCTTTTATTTGATCTGGTAGACCGTATACACCGGATCCTCAGAGGTGACCTGATGCATGGCTGAAACTGTGACGACTCCGCTGCCGCTCCTGACGATAGCATTGCCATAGTCGATCTTGAGATCCTCAAGGCGAGCGGCCGTTCCGATAAGTGGAGAGATGCAGTAAATAGTCTGGATAAAGCCGGAGGGATCAAGGCAGAGCATACTGTCCCCGGCCTGCTGGAACATATCCGGCATATTGGAGGCGTTGATGATCAGGTGCTCCCTTGAGCGGATGTCGTAGGTGTGGATCCTCTTAGTGATCTCGCCCTCTGTGCGCTGGACGAAGTTCACGGAGTTTTTCGACACCGAGCACAGGTAAATGTCGTTGATCTCAGGGTCGATATAGCAGCCGGGGAGCTCCGGGTCAAGGCTCGACCCGTCGGTCTCGACGGCATAGCTGGTCGCATAGTCATCTACGTCGTTCTTCGGGTAAACATAGGCCTTTTCTCCGGGATAGTCCGTCCACCAGCCGTAATTCGGGCCGCTGTAGAGCTCCTTGGTATCCTTGGTATCCGGGGCGAAGGAAAGGAGCTCGATATCGTACTCCTCCTCCGGCTCCGTGCCCAGATCCTCGGTGATCAGGGAAATAAAGCCGTCCTCTGCCGTGCAGATCCAGCCCTTGCCCTCTATCAGAGGAACGACCTCGCCGGTCTCCATATCTATCTCAGCCACTCTCGTAGTGGGGGCATCGGGGTCATCGTCCTTGCTGTAGGCGTTGCAGAGGAGCCTTCCGCAGGCATAGAAAATGTCCGAAAAACCGGGAACGTAGGTGCTGTCTATATCGTATCTCTGGATCTCCGTCAGGCTCCCTGGAGCAATATCGTACCGAAAAAGGGTCAGGAACACGTTCTCGGTATCGTTCTCGTCCATTCCCATGAACCAGAGGCTGTCCCCGGAGCAGGCAGCTCCGTAAAACGTATAGCCAGGATAGCTGCTGAGGTCGATCGGGATCTTGGTCAAATTCGGCGCCTGATCCTCCTCCAAAACGTTGAGGTTCATGTTGACCTCGGTGAAGTCCTCCGTCGTGATGGTCTCCTCGGAGAGCTGAGGCTCGTCATTGGGCTCGCCGCCGGAGAGCTGGCTCTCCTTAGGCTTCTGGGAGGCCTTCCTGCCGGAGCTCTCTGCCTCGGAGCTCTCGCTATCCTGTGTCAGCTCCTCCGAGACGGTCTCCTGTGAGCTTGCAGAGGAGCTCTCCTCAGAGCTGTCCTTATTCTTATCCGAGCAGCCGGCACAGATCAGTGCAGCGGCCATGAGCAATGCGGTCAGTCTTTTCATAGCTGTTCCTTTCTGTATGTGCAATATACTCCAATTATAGCATTTGCCGCCCGTTCTGTCAACCGTTTGCATTGGCCGGCGAAAAGTGGTATAATCATCTTAGCGGAGGGAGGACCTGTACTGCCCTCCGTCAGACCCCGGGCGGTCTTACACTGACAACTTCATTTGACCACACAAATGGAGATATGATTGTTTATCGCATTACTTCAATGCATTATTCTTGTTTTTAAGCGGTTTATCGAGGAATTTGTAGTAGATGTGAATTGTTCTCGGCTCGGTAGACCTTGGAACGCATTCATCAACGGTGATGTACTCAATAAGGTCAAGAGCCATTTCACGGGTAAGCTCATCGAATCCTGCATACTTTTTCAGTCGGCGGATAAACTCGTCCACATCATTCTCGTCCTGTGCGATTGTATCAAGACTTTCCTGAATTGCAGTAAGCTCCGACTGGATAGTTTTCTTTTCAGCTTGATATTTGTCAAGAAGTCCGATGCACACATCTTCCGCAACCTTGCCGAGAACCATATTCTCATAAACACTCTGTATCAGTGTTTCAAGCTCTGCAAGGCGTTTCTCGATCTCACGCTTACGTTTTTTGTCATTGGCGGTCTGTGCGTTATGCAATCCCGACTTCTTTTCAAGAAACTGCTTTCTCGCCTTGTCCTCATCAACGATAAGCTGTAGCTTTGCACGAATATCCTTGACGATCAGTTCCGTAAGCACACTTGTGTAAATTCGATGAGTTGAGCAGTAGTCCTTTCCGTAACGGGAATGAAATCCGCAAGTGTAGGTTGAATATCTCAGTTTTTTTGCTCCTCTGATATATTCCTGTCTCATCTTATAACCGCAGCAATCGCAATAAAGCAATCCCGAAAGCGGTGCAAGATCACCTTTTTTGTCACGCTTGCCACGGCTGACCGATGCTTCAAGCTCACGCACCTTATCCCACAATTCCCTCGGAACAATCGGTTCATGATTGTTTTCAATCACGATCCATTCTGACGGGTCATAATGTACCTTTTTGTGATTTTTGTAGGAAACAGAAGTTGAACGGTGCTGTGCTAACGTGCCGATGTAAATCGGATTGTTCAGTATCAGCTTGACATTAGAAGCCGCCCAAATGTGTGTGTAGTCATGAGGGTCGTTCTTGCCAATACGCTTGTACTGATAATTCATCGGTGTGGGAATATGTTCACTATTCAGCACATCAGCAATCTTCTTCATGCCATATCCGCTTGCTCTCATTTCAAAGATACGGTGGACAATCGGTGCGGCATAAGGGTCAATAACAGGGGTGCGTTTGCCATCATCACTCTTTAAGTAGCCGAACGCACAATAGGTAGCATAATACTTTCCTGCTTTAGCTCCCGAAGCGTGAACTGCTCTTAACTTCTTGGAAGTATTGGCGCTGTGCCACTCATTAAAAATGTTCATTATCGGCATCATGTCCATTCCTGCACTCTCGGAATTAGCTGTGTCTACATTTTCTGTGAGTGCGATGAAACGGATACCATACATTGGAAATATGTAGTCCGTGTATTGACCGACCATGATGTAATTCCGTCCGAAACGACTTAAATCCTTACAGATAATAAGGTTTATCTTGCCGGTTTTGGCATCGTCAAGCAAACGCTGTACAGACGGTCTATTGAAGTCGGTGCCGCTGTAGCCGTCATCAACATACTCGTCATAGAGTGTCCAGCCCTGTTCACTCACATAGTCCGTGAGCATTTTTCTTTGGTTTTCAATGGAGAGGGATTCGCCCTGTCTCTCATCGTCCTTTGAGAGCCTTAAATAAATCCCTACCTTGTAATCTGTCTGCTTTGGTAACATATATACTCCTTTCTCCCAAAGCAGCTACTTTCGATATATACTATTATAGCATAATTTCAGATAAGAGTCCAGCCCTTTGGGAGATATTTTTCTTTTGTTCTGCATTTTTATATCAGGCGTGGAGAAGCTCGATCATAGCCTGATTGTAAGCGTTCTTGTAAACCACATCATCAAGGTCTTTCTGCCCTGTGAAGTGGCTGATAACGATGTACTTTCTGCCCTCGATCTCTATCTCTGTTGTCTGTGTCGGACAGTCCTTAAACTTCTCGTTCAGTTCCTTTGCGTTTGTTGTTTTCATGTCTGTCTCCTTTTTCTCTCTATATAGGATAACAACTTGTCATAATGGCGTATAGGCGTATATTTGGCTGTGTTTCGGTATTTTTGGCGTATACATAAGGCGTATGGTGCTTCTAATGGCGTATGAAATATACGCCTTGCCGTATGGCATACGCCTTTAGAATACGCTGTTTTTCTCAATTCTATGGGATTTATACACCTATACGCCGTTTTTGTGTGTTGGCGTTTAGTTATTGATAGCTGAGTGTCAGGGCAATACCTTTGAACCCTCTGACATTCTTTCCGCCCGATGCGATATTCGTGGAATAATGCACATTCAGCTTGTCCTCATTCTGCTTTATCCACGAAATAAAAGTCTCACGCTTCAAGGCGGTAAGTGCGTTATCGTCACACCAACGGTTGTAGCTGTCATAAAGTGCCGATGAGGTCACACACAGCTTTTCCCCATAAGTGACACGGCTGCCGTCTGCAAGAAATTCAGGAATATTACAGCTATCCTGCATTGTTTCCTTAACATTGAGCTTCGCCTTGTCGGAGATCGTAAAGCGGAAGTTGTTAGCAATCAGCCGCCGCAGCCCGTCATACATCCAACAGAATATCTTGTCTTTCTCTGCGATAAACTTGTCGGCAATATGTGGGTCAACAACTCGGTTTTCTGGCGGCGGCAGGGTGGTGAGGATAATCATACGGCGTGAAAAGCCCTTGCTCTTGTCGTATAGTGCCTTTGGACTTTCGTTGCCGAAACACAAGAGCCTTGTATAAAGCAATGCCTGTTCGCTCTGCTTGCCTTTGGCTTCGACATCGATCGGTATCTCGGCGGTCACAAGGTTTTTGATGTAGCCTGTGCTTGGAAGTGCCGACATCTGCATATCATCATCTACCATGAGCAGCTTGTCTTTCAGATTGTAGCGGAAGAAACGGTCATTTTCGATGCGCTGAAAATTGCCCGTGATCATACTATCCCCGAAAATCTCGCGGAGTACGATCGCAATTCTTGACTTGCCCTCGCCGCCCTGACCGATGATAAACATCATCTTCTGCCCTTTGGTGGACGGTATCAGCAGATAGCCGAGGTATTCCTGCAAGGTCGTTACATCATCAGGGGTGAGAAGCTCCAACAGGAATTTGAGGAACAATTCGGGATAGTATGCAGGACGATTCCATATCTCAGGATCATACCATACATTCAGTCTGTTCGCACAAAATTCCTTGTGCGGATAGAAGTTGCCGTTCAGGTCGAGCTTGCCATTAAGCAGATGTATGTACTTCGTATCGGGCTGCAACGGCTCACTGTAACAGTAATGCCGAAGCGTTTCCATAATCAGCGTTACCTTTTTGGAAAGTCCGATCCAAACGCCCTGACGGAGCATACGGTAGATCTCATTGCCGAGTGCATTCTCATCTACAAGTCCGTCATAATCAAAGAACCGTCCCTTGATACACTTCAACGGGTGCTTCTCCACGAAATATTTGCAGAATTTCAGCTCGTTGACGGTGGTCTTGTCAAGCATCCAGTCGGGCAGCACACGCTCTTTCTTTTTCTTTTCGGGTGGCGACTCTGATGCAGGCTCGTCAACCACTTCGGAAACTGTATCAGCGATTTCCTCGGTGACTTCCTGTTCAGCTTCTTTTAAGTCTTTCTGTTTCTCGCTCAATGTGTTCTATCTCCTTTTTCATTGATAACTTTTCTTCTTTGTCTGCAAGCAGAAATTCATCTGCAAGATACTCCGCATAGCCCAAATGGTGCTGACTATACACAAAGCGTTCATCGGGCGTATCGTCCATACTCTGCGGAGCGTACCGCTCGGCAAAATCACGCATAAGCCACAGGTAATCATTCAGTACCTTAAAAGAATGATTTTCCCATATTGTGTAGGCTTCACGCTCCTGCCTTTGTCGGGTTATACGGTCTATATCTGCTCTGTCGGGCGGCTTGTCCACATCAAGACCGAGTGAAAAATCGGAATTGATCTGCTTAACAGCTTCAATTGGCATAAGCCCGAAAAGCTCCTGTACAAGCCTAATAACATCGCCGTGTGCCTGACAACCAAAGCAATGATAATTCTTTTTGTAGAGCTTCATAGAGGGTGTGTGTTCATTATGAAACGGGCATATCGCCATATTACTGCGGTTCACCTCTACCCCATAATGACGGGCGGCTGTCGGTACATCGACAAGTTCTTTTACATCCTCAAAAATCGTCATAAAATAACCTCCTGACTACTTGAAAGATATAGCTTTTTGTGCTATAATATATCTTGAGAATTTATGTGATAGGAGCGAAAGGCTATGCAGTGTGATTTTCAGAATGTGACCGATATACTGATAAATAATATGGGTTCATCGGTTACGATGTATTATAACAATCTTCTGAATATCCTTTTCGGCTCGTATCTTGCGGAAACAAGCGTGTATGAATTTGACCGCCCGATTGCTACGAAACTGCATAAGGGCATAATCCGTGTTGCTCCTGAAATGAGTGAATTTTATCTGAATGCTGATCGTTCTGTTTTATGTAAAGATATAAAGGAGTTGCTCCAATATATCTTTGATAAGCCCAATACTTACAAGGAAATCTATCAGCTTATAAAGTATGATGAAACGCTTTCCGTGGAGTATCGCAAGCAGATTTGCAGCTCATGCAAGCCGACTTATACGGACGATACAGCACTTACAAACATCATTTATGAAGCGGTATATATTGCTGTTACTCGCCAATACACAAAGAGCGATAACGGCTATATTGCTATGTCCTATTCCAATCCTCTTGCGCCTGTGAACGATGCCTTATTTGCAAACAGTGAGTATGTTGCTCCTTGTCGGCATTTCTGCGGTCGTGATGATGAATTGGACGAGCTGCACTCGCTTGTACAGAATAATTCTACAGTTATCATCACGGGCTTTGCAGGAATTGGAAAGAGCGAGCTTATTCGTGCGTATGCTCAAAAGCACAAGTCTGAATATGCTCATTTCGGATATTATTTCTACAAGGACAGCTTGAAAACTATCATTGCAAATGTCCTCAATGATCCTGTTGTCGATATGGATACTCGCTATCAGAATAACCTTGAATTGCTGTCCTCACTCGGTAAAGGCGTTTTACTGATAATTGATAACTTCAATGCTACTCCCGAAGATGATGAATGTTTTTATGATTTACTTGATTTGAGCTGCACTGTTATTTTTACATCGCACATGAAATATGATGAGCTTTGCACTTATGAATTGAAAGAGTTTCGTTCATTCAATATTTCATTGGAGCTTATTAGCAAATTCTATCCATATCAGAATAGTGACAGGGATGCACTAATTCATATTCTTTCGGAGATTGGAAATCATACATACTGCATTGAATTGTGTGCAAGATTGATGAATAAGGGCTTGTACACACCAAAAACGCTGTCAAGAAAACTGTACGGCGGTTTCAGGTATATTGCCGAACGGTTTGCCGCCACCAAAGATAAGCATTCAAGAAAGAAAACCTATTACGATCACATCAAAGACCTTTTTGACCTGATCGGGCTTCCCGAACGGCATCAGAACATTTTGCAGATGATGATTGTTGCTCCTTATGACGGTATTCGCAAGGACTTCATTGCAAATCTAATGGGCTTGCGTAACATGGTAATCATCGAGGATTTGATTGAGGTCGGCTTGATACAGGAATACGATAATGGCACAATCACGCTTCAATCACTTATCCATACTCTTGTGAAGGCTGAGCTTAAACCTGACAGTGAAAATTGTTCTGCATTGATTGAGTCCATTCGTGCAATCTGTGTGAATGAAGCTTTTGATATGGAAATTGACAGCGAGAAGATGCACGATATTATCAGCTTCGCAATTACAGATATAGATTTCAAGGATTTCGATGATTATGCCCCTTTCCTCCATGATTGCTATAAATTCTCGGAGCGTTTCGGGATTAGTTATTATACCGGATTTCTGATTACTCAGGAAAAAGGGTTACATCATAGCAGCGATGCAAAACAGTCCACGCTGTATTTATCCGATGCCGCTTCATTTGAAATGTTGCAGGGCAATCTGAACAAAGCACTTGAATATCAGGAGCAAGCCGTAAAGCGTTCACGGGACTGCGATGATATTCTATTACAAGCAAATACCGTGAACACCTACGGCTATTATCTGAACCTCGCTGACCGAAAAGAAGAAGCGTTAAATGCTATGCAGATTGGAATTGCCCTGTTCGATCAGCTTGACGGTGACGGAACATTTTATTTTGATAAGTATCGTGCGATCATCAATTATGCCGATCTGCTGTTTTCGCTTGGGCGTACTGATGAAGCAATCTCACAAGTTTCCTCTGCCGAAAAGTCATTGCAGGAGTACGGCTTACAAGATACCGAAGTATATGCCGACTGCATTTATTCCCTCGGTCTGTATCATCTCTGCCTGAATGATTCATCGGCGGGGAATGAGCTTGTGAGTGCGTTTCGCATTTTCATTGACCTTTATGGTAAAGACTCCGACTTTGTACATACAAGAGCTGCGGAGCTTCAAAGCTACACCCCAAATGCCCATAACAATATTATGGAATGTGAGCCGCTAAAGCGACTACTCGGAGAATAATATCTACCGCCACAAGAACAGGTGCGGAGTAGTAGAGTAAGTCCCTGAAAGTTTTGACCCTACGGAAACGCTCCAACGATTTTGCAATTTTTGCCGAAGCATTTTCAGCAGCTTTAGTTGCAGACTTTACGCTTTCCGTACAAGCTGTAATGTCCTTTTCCATCTGGTCGCTGTTCGCTTCAACATACTGCATAAGCACGTTGATCGCTTCTTTCTCCTGTTCCTTGACCTGATGATAAATATTACCTACCGCTTGATGTGTCACCTCGTCCACGCTTTTTGCGTACTGCTCTTGCAGGTTCAGGTTTTGACTTGCCTTTTCGTTCAGGCTCACCATTTCGGCGTTCATAGTCTGCGAAAAGCTCCGCAAAAGTCGGGACATCTCCAGTACCGCCGATGCCATCACCAGAACTCTTTCGTCCTTCTTGGCTTCCTCCGTGTTTGCTCCGCTCTGCTTCGCCAGACGGCATACCGCCGCCGAAATTTCGTCCAGTCCCTGCGGCAGACTCTTCTCCACTTCCGCCATACTCGTGTCCTCCTGTTCCGCCCTTTCCTGTGATATAGATGCGGCTTTCTGTCTTTGGTGTTTCTTCTGTACTTGTTTTTTCAGAAACTCCCGTGTAAACGGATAGAATGTTTCCTGTGAGGACTTCTGCTCGGTCGGCTGCTCGTCCTCGTTTCTTGGTAAGCTCATATTCAATTCCTTTGGTACAATATTAGCATAGTCTTAACTGCTGACTCAGTGGTGACAGGCTATGCTTATTTTTGTATAATAAGAAGGTAATGGACTGACGGCAACTCCTTGGAACTTAGCGTTCGTTTATGAAAGCTTCAGCCGCCTTCTTATTATCAGATTCGATTAAGCAGGTTGTACCTGCTGTGTGTTCACAGCAGCGTTCGTGTCACTAACCAAAATGAATTTTAATAAGCTCCTGAGCGGAAACATTACAAATCTTTTCAGAAAGCAGGTAT
>JAFUAO010000085.1 GCA_017460665.1 Ruminococcus sp. | reverse complement strand
AGTGTGAATGACAAATTGCAATTAAAAGTTTCGGTCAAGCCTTTTCAAAGGCTTGCGGAGTCCAGAGGCAGAGCCTCTGGTCGCCCTCCGCAGAGGGCGAAATCTCCTTACGAAGGCGCATCTGCAAGAGGTGAATTGAAAAACAGTCTGGGAGACTGTTTTTCAAGAGGGGACGCTCTGCAAGTGAGAGCGTCCCCTTCCACCGGTCCATTAGGTAGGCCTTGCCGCTCAGCGGCAACGAGGCAGGTGTCGTCGAACGGGCCGGACATTTCACAAAAGGCCGGGCGAACGGAATTCGCCCCTACAAAAAAGCCTCCCCTGAAAGGGGAGGTGCCACGAAGGGGCGGAGGGGTATAATTCAGAATTCAGAATTCCGAATTACGCATTCCGAATTGGACGGACGGCCAATGGCCGTCCCTACAGAGCCCCTACGATCGATCTCCGCCGCCGAAGGAGGCATAACAGCGATCCTCATACAAAAAGCCGGAGCAAAAGCTCCGGCTTTAGTTTACTGCATACCGCCACGGATATAGAAATTATCCTGAATGATAAGGGCGCAGCCTCCGAGGAAATTGTTCTTGCCGTCCAGCTTGCTGAGAACGACCCTGTCGGCGATCTCCTCGCTGACGAGCCTGATCATCTCACGCTTGACGTAGTCGAACTGCTTCTCGCTCAGCTTGTAGTTATGGAGGACGATCTTCTTAGCGAAGTGGCTGATGGCCAGGTTGTTGATCAGGACGGTGTACTTAGCGATGATCCCGTCCACCAAGGCCTTCACCGGCTCCTCGCCTCTCATGAGCGCCATGAAAACGGTGTCCATGGAGATCTTGCTCTTGTCGCCCTCTGTCAGCTCATACAGCAGGGGAGTCTTCTCCTTTGAGTAGATCTCATACACAGCGCTGAGCATAGCGCCCCGGGAGAGCTCGGCCTTGACTGAGCCGTTGGGATAGCCCTCATAGGAGCGTCCGTCTGGGCAGACTATATACTTTTCGATCATGGAGGTATAGGAGATATAATCGGCCGAGAGCTCGTTCTTATTGACGATGGCCAGATTTACCTGATTTCCGTTGTGGAGGAAGACCGTGTTGGTCTGATAGCCGTTCTGAGCCCGGAAGTCGTTGCTTGCCAGAGCCATAAGGCCGATAGCGTTGCCGCAGTGTATATCAAGGTCGAGGCCGCCTGAGAGCTTCTCGATGAAGTTGGAGAAGTCCAGAACGCCGTCCTTGTAGAAGATCTTCAGCTTGCCCCACATCGAAGGCACCACGCCCACGCCCAGGCCAAGGATCTTGTCCTTAGTGAGAGCGCTGTTCTCGATCATGGTATTGCTGGTCTTGATGATGTAATTTATGATGTCCTTGCTGGTGGTACGCTCGTCGATGACCATGCTGGACTTATCCAGTACCTCTGAGTTGAGGTTAGTAAGGCCGATGCTGACCTCCTTCTCGTCAACGGTAGCGCCCAGAGCGAAGCGGCTGTTCACATTTATATCGATGAGGATCTTTCTTCTGCCCTTCTGGAGCTTTTCGGTGTTGACAGGAGCCTCACCGATCTCCACCAGAACGCCCTCCTCGATCATCTCATTAGTAATGATAGTAACAGCGGCCCTTGTGATCTCAAGAGCGCTTGCGACGTCCACACGGGAGATAGGGCCAGATTCTCTGATAACACGGAGGATCTGCATCCTATTTCTTCTTTTCAGATCAAGTTTACTGATTCCTCTTTTTTCCATTGGTATAAAACTCCGTTCCATAATATATTGACATCACCTGTTTCCCTCGGTCCGTGAGGCAGGAGCTGGGGGAGTTCGGTGGCAACGAGCACAAAAACAGAAAGACAATTGTAAAGCAATTGTCAGAACTCTGAATATATTATAACACATTCCCTCTGGAAATCAAAGGTTTTTTAGCTAAAATTATTAAAATCAGCGTTATTCACAAAGGGGGCTCAGTATTTTTGTTAAAAATTCCGTAAAACGAACGGCAGCCGGCATCGTGATAACTGAAAGTATAGTACCGCAGGTGAATATCTCCGAGGCGAGCAGGGAATCTCTCCCATACCGAATGCTCATCAAAGTACACATTGCCGCCGGTGGAGCCGCCGAAGCCAGCAGCACGATGACCCGTACCTTCTCCTCCACAGGGGTCAGAGACACCAGCAGGGATATAACTGCCGGTAGAATTATCAGCCTTACGGCGCAGGTCCTCCACACCGGCAGCTTCTTCACCAGAGCCCTCAGGTCCGTGGAGGCGATCGTCACGCCCGACACGATCATCGCCAGGGGAGTGTTAAGCTCCTTGATAAAGCCGATGGCCGCAAGGGACACCTCCGGAAGGCGTATCTTAGCGAAAAAGCAGACGATCCCCAGCAGTATGGAGATCACCGTAGGGGACCAGAGCACCTTCACGGCCTGCTTCAGGCTCCTCTCGCCGGAGATCAGGATCACGCCGTGGGTCCACACCACGATGTTGAACACCGTGATGAAGGCGGTCAGACAGAAGACTCCTTCCGCCCCGAAAAGAGCGTCCGCAAGGGGGATCCCCATGAAGCCGCAGTTGGAGTATATCGCAGAGAACCGCTCTACGCCCAGGTCTCTGCCGGGCTTTTTCCGTATGATCAGGTAAGCTCCGGCGATCAGCAGGGCGAAGGCCGCTGCGGACAGCACGAAGGAATGTACCAGCTCCCTTGCCAGCTCCGGGCGGTAGTTGGTCTGATAGGACATGAAGATCGTGGCCGGGTTCACCACCTGCAATACCAGCTTGGAAAGGTCTTTGTTGGTCTCTTGGCGGATCAGTCCCACCTTGGCGCAGAGGACGCCCACGGCCATGATCAGGAGCATGATCAGGGTCTGGCGGAGGATAGTTTCGGACACGGATCAGTCCTCCCTGCCCATGCGTGAGCCGGCGTAGAAGCACCAGTACACCAGCGCCGGAACGATCACAAGGGCTCCCAGAAGGGCGGTCTGGCCGGAGGTAAGGTCCTTGGAGGAGGCGCTGCGGTTTATGAGGTTGCAGATCTGGAAGCCCCAGCCGTTGATCAGCTTGAAGATCCGGTAGAAGCCTCCTGCGAAGGGCCTTGTGACGACCAGTACGATCCAGCTCAGCATGGTAGGCAGGGAGGAGGCTGCTGCTGTGACGGCCGCAAGAGCCATGCTCCCGCCGCCGGACTTTTTGTCAGCCTCGGCGTCCTTGAGGCCGCAGTTGCCCAAAAATACGCACAGCAGCCCCACTGTGAGGGCGGATCCTATGACACGGACGGCGGAGCTGGCTGAGCTGCCGAAAAAGCCGGTCACTGACATCGAAAGGAATATCCCCAGGACTGCCGAGAGCAGCACGCTGAGGACTGCATTTTTGCAGCGTGAAATGAGAAGTGAAGTATCCATAGGCTCTCCTTGATGTATAATTTCCGCAGCCCGTGGCAGACTGATACTGCGGAGGTGATCATGTGGAAGATGAAAATGTGAAGATCTACGTTCCTCCGGAGCGCCCCAAGGAGGCACCTCCCGTAGATCTGACCGCAAAGGTCAGGATCTATCCGCCTATCTCCTGAGCCTTCCTGCCAGTGAGAAGACGAGGAAGAAGATCACATTGACGATGACAACGCTTGCTCCGGGAGCGGTGTTCAGCAGCAGCGCCGAGAACATACCGATCAGGAAGCTGACCGCCGAGACCGTTCCCGAAACGAGCACGACTCCCTTGAAGCTGCGGCAGACCCGCATGGCCGTCAGGGTGGGTATGACGATCAGGCTCGAGATCAGCAGCGAGCCCATCATCATCATTCCCAAAACGACAGTGACCGCCGTGAGCACTGCGAATATCATGCTGTAGCGCTTCACCCGGACGCCGGTGGCCTGGGCGAAGCTCTCGTCGAAGGTGACCGAGAAGATCCTGTCGTAGAGAATGACGAAGGCGGCGATCACTGCCAGAGACAGCACGATGCTGAGGACCACATCTCTCCTGCTCATTGCCAGGATGCTGCCGAACATATAGTGGCTGACGTCGTTGGTCAGTCCGGCCTTAGAGGAGACCAGGATACCTACAGAAAGGGCAGTCGTGGAGAACAGCGCTATGCCGGAGTCTCCGCTGAGCCTGCTGTTCTCACTGAGCCTCAGCAGGATAAATGCGGCGATCACCACCACCGGCAGGGCTACCTTCAGCGGAGCCAAGTTCATGACTGCCGCAACGGAGAGGGCTCCGTAGCCGATGTGTGAAAGGCCGTCGCCGATCATGGAGTATTTTTTCAGAACAAGGGTAACTCCCAGCAGCGAAGCGCAGATCGTGACTGCCAGTCCGCCGATGAGGGCAGGGAGCAGGATCGACCGGAAGAACTCCGGCGAGAACATTATGCGAAGCTCCTCCATCACGCTCCACCTCCCATCATAGCCGCCGCTAAGTGGCTGTCTGCGTACTCCTCGGCGGTGCCGAAGAAGCTCTCCCTGCTGGAGCACAGACAGAGGATATGGTCGGCGTAGTTCAGCGACCGCATGATGTCGTGAGTGACCATGATGATCGTCATGCCGTCCTTTTTGTTCAGCTCGTTGATCAGAGCGTACATCTCTCCGGTGGCCGCCGGGTCAAGTCCGGTGACGGGCTCGTCCAGCAGGATCAGCTTTTTGGCGGCGCACATTGCCCTTGCAAGGAACATCCTCTGCTGCTGGCCTCCTGAGAGCTCCCGGCAGCTTTTTTCTGCCAGATCGGCGATCCCAAGGCGCTCCATGGCGCTTTTGGCAAGAGCCTTCTCCTTGGCGTTGTAGAAGGGGCGCAGGCCTCTCCTCCCCAGACAGCCCGAGATCACTACCTCATAGACCGTTGCCGGGAAGCCCTTTTTCAGGTCGATATGCTGAGGGAGATAGCCTATGTCAGTCTGACGCAGGCCCTGGCCCATGGTGATCTTGCCGCTGTCCAGCTGCTTTATCCCCAGAAGGCACTTCACCAGCGTGCTCTTTCCGGAGCCGTTCTCGCCAAGTATGCAGAGATAGTCCCCCTCGCCGACAGAGAAGCTGAGCCCTTCGATAACGCCGGTGCCGTCGTAGCTGGCGGCTATTTTTTCACATTCAAGAAGTTTTTTCAATACAGTGCCTCCTTTAGAGCGTAAAGGTCCTTTTCAAGCAGATCTGCGCAGGTGATGCCGCTGCGGAAGTCCTCTGCGGAAACGTTGTGCATAGAGTGGAGGGTCAGCATCTGGGCGCCGGTGGCCGAGCAGAGCTTCTCCGCCAGCTTTTTGGTGGAGAACTCAAGGCAGAACACGGTGTCCACGCCGTGCTCTAGGATCTCGTCGATCAGCAGAGCCATGGTGTAGACTCCCGGCTCGGTCTCGGAGCTGCACCCACTGAAGGCCGCAAGGTATTCAAGGCCGTAGTCGCTGGCCAGATACCGGAAGGGGAACCTGTCTCCCACCACGATCAGGTGAGAGGGAGCGTTCTGTGTCATCTCGGTGAACTGCCGGTCCAGCTCGCTGAGCCTTTCGGCGTAGGCGGCGGTGTTTGCCCGGATATAGCTCTCCCAGTCGAAGTCGGTCTCCTCCGGGATCGCCCGGCAGATCCCCTCGCAGACGCCCTCCACACAGAGCCTGGCGTTTTTGGGGGAGGTCCAGATGTGCTCGTCGTACTCGGCCTCCTCCTCGTCGTCATCATCGTGACCGCTGTCGGAGTGGCCGTGATCGTGGTGGTGCTCGCCGCCCACTTTCTCCTCTTCAAGGGGAGAAACGAAGTCGAAGAGCCGGATCACGGTCTTGTCAGAGGTGTCGATCGCTTCAAGGATCCTGTCCACCCAGACCTCGCCCTCGCCGCCGATGTAGACGAAAACGTCGCAGGCCTGGATCTTGGCTATATCAAGGGGAGTTGGCTCGTAGGAGTGGGCCTCGGCGCCGGGGCAGAGCAGCATGGTGATGTCAGCGCAGTCTCCGGCGGCAGCCCTTGCGAAGTCATAGGGCGGAAAGCTGGTGGTGACGATCGACAGGAGCCTTCCGTCCTCCGCCTTTGCCGAGGCTGAGCAGGAGGAGAGGGCGCAGGTCACCAGCAGCGCCAGAGCCGTCAGAAGAAGTATGGCACGCTGTCTCATGAGTCCTCCTTTTCGGCGCAGTCGGCGCATTTTCCGTAGAAAACTGTCTGCGCCGGGTCGATGTAGAAGCCGTGGTGCTGGGCGATGTGCTGGTTTATGCCCATGAGGTGCTGGCAGTCCAGGTGGATCAGCCTTCCGCATGAGAGGCATTTCAGGTGGAAGTGCTCCCGGCAGGCGGAGGCGTCCTCGATATATTGGTAGCAGGCGCCGGTCTTGCCGTCGAAGGAGTATTTCCGCACAACGCCACGCTCCACCAGCTTGTCGAGCTGCCGATAGATCGTGGCTGTGCCCAAGGGAGAGCCCTCTGAGGCGAAAAATGCGCCGATCTCGGCAACGCTGATGTGGCGGTCACTGTTGGAGATCAGCAGCTCCAGCAGCTTTTCCTTTTGTTTTGTATTATAACCAGAGTCTCGTTTCATTATGTCCTCCAAAATTGAAAATGATCATCAGTTTCAATTATAGCACTGTTGTGCTCTGTTGTCAACCTTAAAAGGTGCCCTTTTCAATTCGGAATGCGGAATTCGGAATGCGTAATTGTGGTGTCCGCCGTTAGGCGGACGGATCTTTTGTAGGGGCGCACATCGTGCGCCCGGCCTCCCGGAAACAAATGTAGGGACGGCCATTGGCCGTCCGTGCCTTACAAAAAATGTAGGGGAGGCCGCCCTCGGCCTCCCGGCCTCCTTCGGCCGTTTTCATGTGCGTAAGGCCTCACCGCCCGGCTTTAGCCGGGCGGCACTGGAGGGCAAAGAGGAACACCTCCGGAGGGGAGGGCTTTAACAAAAAACTGGTACAAAAGCCGTCGGCCCTCCCCTCTCTTCGGTTTTCCTCTCTGCACTCTCTTTTCCCTCACTCCCCACCCCGCCGGCTTTTGACTATCCTTCGCAGGACCCT
>JAFUAO010000084.1 GCA_017460665.1 Ruminococcus sp. | reverse complement strand
TGAGCTTACCCTGACAGGTAAGGACACAGACGGCAATGACGTCACATTCGACATCACAAATGTCGTTCTGGGCGACGATGCTGCACTGGGCGATAACTCCGACAACACCAAGCTGACTTGGATCTCCGGTACGACAGAGACACCGACATCATCTTCACGATCGAGGACGGAAACGTTACCGGCGTACAGGTGCTGGACGGCTCAACGATCGACGGCTCCAAGATCACTATGCTGGACGACGCTGAGGTGACAACAACAACTACAACTACCACAACTACTACAACAACTACCGAGACTACCAACACCACAGCGACTACCACAGAGACAACGACTACCACCAACGACACTACCACAGTTACAACAGTAACAGCAGTTACGACTACGGTCACAACTGCAAAGGCAGCGTCTACGACAGCAGCCAAGGCTGGCTCAACATCAGCTCCTAAGACCGGCGACAAGGGCGTGGCGATCCCGCTCTTCGCACTGGCAGTAGCTGCAGCGGCTGCATTCGCTCTTCGCACTAAGAAGGACGAGGAATAAGCCATAACATAAGCCCCACTCATCGAGTGGGGCTTTTTTTTCGGGGAATGGTGAAACGTAGGGGCGGACCCATGTGTCCGCCCCCGTGTACAGAGCTAATGACAAATAAAAAAGCTCCCTTTCGGGAGCTTTTCATCTTAGTGGATATCAGCGTGGTGAGCCTGGAGAGACTTGACCTCCAGCTCGCCGTCCTGCTTGACAGCCTTGATCGCCTCGGCAGCAGCCTTAGCAGCGGCCATGGTCGTGATGTAGGTCACACGGTGCTTGATCGCAGTCTTGCGGATATAGCTGTCGTCGTGGACGCTGGTCTTGCCGGCAGGAGTGTTGATGATGAGCTGGATCTCGCCGTTTGCGATCTCGTCAGCGATATTGGGGCGGCCCTCATACATCTTGTAGATCCGCTTGCAGGGGATCCCGGCCTCCTTGATCATCTCGAAGCTCTTTCCGGTTGCGATGATGCTGAAGCCCAGCTCGTTGAAGGACTTAGCGATGTCCAAAAGCTCCGGCTTGTCACGGTCACAAACGCTGAGCAGCACAGTTCCCTCCTCGGGAAGAACGCTCTTCGTGGCCTCCTGAGCCTTATAGTAGGCCTCACCGAAGGACTTGGAGATGCCCAGCACCTCGCCGGTAGAGCGCATCTCAGGTCCGAGGACAGGGTCTACCTCCTGGAACATATTGAATGGGAACACAGCCTCCTTGACGCCGTAGTGGTCGATCTGGCGGTCTCTGAGCTCCGGAACGGGCGAGGCCTTTCCGGTAAGAGGAGCAGTGATGATCTCAGTAGCGATCTTCACCATATTTATATCGCAGACCTTAGACACCAGCGGAACAGTTCGTGAGGCACGGGGATTGGCCTCAAGAACGTAGACCGTGTCGCCCTCGATAGCGTACTGCATATTCATAAGGCCACGAACGTTCATCTCAACGGCGATCTTCTTGGTGTACTCCTTGATCGTAGCCACCTGCTTCTCGGTCAAATTCTTGGAAGGCAGTATGCAGGCGGAGTCTCCTGAGTGGACGCCGGCAAGCTCGATGTGCTCCATAACAGCAGGAACGAAGCAGTGCTCGCCGTCGGAGATAGCGTCAGCCTCGCACTCTGTAGCGTGGTTGAGGAAGCGGTCGATGAGGATCGGCCTGTCGGGAGTTACGCCGACAGCCGCAGCCATATAGACCTTCATCATCTCGTCGTCGTGTACGATCTCCATTCCACGGCCGCCCAGAACGTAGGAGGGACGCACCATAACGGGATAGCCGATACGGTCAGCGATCTCAAGGGCCTCCTCAACGTTTACGGCCATTCCGGCCTCAGGCATGGGGATACCCAGCTTGTCCATCATAGCACGGAAGTGGTCACGGTCCTCGGCAAGGTCGATAGTCTCGGGAGTAGTTCCCAGGATATTGACGCCGTACTTTTTAAGGTCGCTGGCCAGATTAAGGGGAGTCTGCCCGCCGAACTGAGCGATAACGCCCACGGGCTTCTCCTTCTCGTGGATAGACAGCACGTCCTCCAGGGTCAGGGGCTCGAAGTAGAGCTTATCGGAGGTATCGTAGTCTGTGGAAACTGTCTCAGGGTTGCAGTTGACGATGATCGACTCAAAGCCCAGCTTTTTCAGCGCCAGAGCCGCATGGACGCAGCAGTAGTCGAACTCGATGCCCTGACCGATACGGTTAGGGCCGCCGCCCAGGATCATTACCTTAGGACGGTCGCTGGAGGGGCTCTGGTCCTCGTCAAGGTGATAGGTGGAGTAGTAATAAGCCGCATTTTCCGTGCCGCTTACATGGACGCCCTCCCAAGCCTCCTTTATGCCGAAGCCTATGCGGGCGTTCCTGACCTCCTCCTCAGTCACCTCAAGGAGAGAGCTGAGGTAGCGGTCGGAGAAGCCGTCCAGCTTGGCCTGCTTGAGGACCTCCTTCTCGGGGACGCTGCCCTTCATAGTCAGCAGCTTTTCCTCCTCCTGTACCAGCTCCAGCATCTGCTCTAAGAACCAGTGCTTGATCTTGGTCAGGTCGTGGATCTCGTCTATAGTTGCGCCCTTGCGGAGAGCCTCGTAGATTACGAACTGTCTCTCGCTGGTGGGGTAGCGGAGCTGAGAAAGGAGCTCCTCCTTAGTCATATCGTGGAAATTCTTGGCGAAGCCCAGACCGTAGCGGTCCTTTTCCAGAGAGCGGATAGCCTTCTGGAAGGCCTCCTTGTAGGTCTTGCCGATGCTCATTACCTCGCCGACTGCCCTCATCTGAGTGCCCAGCTTGTCCTCGGCGCCCTTGAACTTCTCGAAGGCCCAGCGAGCGAACTTGATAACGACGTAGTCGCCGTCGGGAACGTACTTATCCAGAGTCCCGTACTTGCCGCAGGGGATCTCGTCCAGAGTCAGACCGCAGGCCAGAAGTGCCGAAACGAAGGCGATCGGGAAGCCTGTAGCCTTAGAAGCCAGCGCAGAGGAGCGTGAGGTCCTGGGGTTGATCTCGATGACCACGATACGGCCGGTCTCGGGGTCTCTGGCGAACTGGCAGTTGCAGCCGCCGATGACCTGGATCGACTCGATGATCCTGTAGGACATCTCCTGGAGCTCAGCCTGTACGTCCTCCGGGATCGTCAGCATAGGAGCTGAGCAGAAGGAGTCGCCTGTATGGACGCCGATGGGATCGATGTTCTCGATGAAGCAAACGGTGATCTTGTTGTTGTTTGCGTCACGAACGACCTCCAGCTCCAGCTCTTCCCAGCCGAAGATACACTCCTCCACCAGGACCTGTCCGACGAGAGAAGCCTGAAGGCCTCTTGCGCAGACCACCTTCAGCTCGTCCACATTATAGACCATGCCGCCTCCGGCGCCGCCCATAGTATAAGCAGGGCGGAGAACAACAGGATACTTGAGCTGCTCGGCGATCTTGACGGCCTCATCGACGCTGTAGGCCACCTCGCTCTTAGGCATACCGATACCGAGGGCGCTCATGGCGTTCTTGAACTCTATGCGGTCCTCGCCACGCTCGATAGCGTCCACCTGGACGCCGATGACCTGGACGCCGTACTTTTTGAGGACGCCGGCCTGATCCAGCTCAGAGCAGAGGTTTAGGCCTGACTGTCCGCCCAGATTGGGGAGAAGAGCGTCGGGGCGCTCCTTCTCGATGATCTGGGTGAGCCTTTTGAGGTTCAGGGGCTCGATATAGGTTATATCGGCGACATCGGGGTCGGTCATGATAGTAGCGGGGTTGGAATTGACCAGAACGATCTGATAACCCAACTGGCGCAGCGCCTTACAGGCCTGAGTACCGGAGTAGTCGAACTCGCAGGCCTGACCGATGATGATAGGGCCTGAGCCGATGATCATGATCTTGTTGATATCCTGTTTTTTTGGCATACTTATTTCTCCTGACCCGTACATTTCAGTACGAAAATTATTTACCATTATCTTGGCATAATTTCTTACCTTATATCATACCACAAATTGAAGAAAATTGCAATAACCTAAAGGCAAAAATCTAAAGTGCCGGTGTGTTTTTAGGGGGAGGCTCCGGCTCAGAGATATACGGTGAGTATATAGTTCCTGTCGTCCCGGTAGTACTTGCAAGCTCCCGACATCAGCTTTGAGAGCCTGTTCTTCCCGATGAGGTCGTCTATGGCCTCCTTGTATGTATCGAAGTCCGCAAACCTGAGCTCGCAGGCCTCCTCGTCGCAGCTATCGATCGCAGATTCGATCTGGTCCTTGTCATATTCCTCGAAATACAGGCCGTTCTTCACTGAGTAGTTGTCCTTGGTGGCGGTGCAGACCGGGGCGAAGTTCTGCTCCCATTCCAAATATCTGGTGTGGGCCTGCATCTCGTCATTGAGCAGGAAATAAGCGTGGGAGATCGGATAGCTCTCCGAGTCGTCCCAGGTGATATCCAGCCAGTAATATTCCCCGTCCACCTTAACGTAGTTCCAAGCGTGGCCGGCGAAGTTATAGGTATCGCCCTGGACTGTCCCGGCCTCGATCCCCAGCAGCTCCATGATATAGGAGAAGGCCTCTGCGTAGCCCTGACAAACGGCCTTACCGTTCACCAGAGCGCCGTAAGCGGTGTAGATCAGCATATCGTTGCCGGCGTTCAGCGCCGCATGGTCATAGCTGCAATTTTCGGCGATGTAGTCGTGGACATAGAGCACCTTGTGGTATTCGTCCAGATCCGAGGGCATGGAGCTTATCAGCTCATCGGCGGCCTTTTCCAGCTCGTCGTGCATGGGCTCGAAGTCCTCCTCCTTGATCCCGTCAAGGGGCTCGAAGTCGATATTCGTGCGGTTTTTCCGGTGATCGACGTAGTACACCCCGATCCAGAAGATGTCCGGGTGGTCGGTGTTCAGCTGTCTCATGGCAGCCTTCACGTCATTGCGGTCCACCTTGTCGGCAACATCGACGTGGGTGGAGTAGGTCAAAAGGCCGTCGCAGAGCTCCTTATACCAAGCGGCATCGGGGTCGAAGTCGGTCTCCGTCGCCACTACCTCATAGGGCTCGATGTACTCCGGCGGGTCATAGCTGGAACTGCCGGCAGCGCTCCCGCAGCCGGTAAGTATCAGAGCAGCGGCGGCTGTAGTAAAGATACGTTTTTTCATAGAATTCTCCCTCATATCATGATCTACGCCGAGAAAGGGCCGTTTTCAGTCGGCGCCTTCCTCCAAGCATATCCTTATAGATTATACCACGATCCGGCCCGTAATGCAAGCAGGCAGCAAAAACGCCCCGGAAGTACCGGGGCGGCAGGATCAGAATTCCATTTTGCTCTCAAGGAAGGCAGCCAGCTCGTCGATAGCGATACGCTGCTGCTCCATAGTGTCACGGTCACGGACGGTAACGCAGTTGTCCTTCTCGACGGTGTCGAAGTCGACGGTCACGCAGAAGGGCGTACCGATCTCGTCCTGACGGCGGTATCTCTTGCCGATAGTACCGGTCTCATCGAAATCTACGCTGAACTTCTTGGACAGCATATCATAGATCTCCTCAGCCTTGGGAGTGAGCTTCTTCACCAGAGGCAGAACAGCACACTTGAAGGGAGCCAGAGCCGGGTGGAAGTGCATAACAGTGCGGACGTCCTTCTTCTCGTTGCCGTCCTTGTCGGTGGAAACGAGCTCCTCCTCGTCATAGGCCTCAGTAACGACTGACAGGAACAGTCTCTCAACGCCCAGTGAGGGCTCGATAACGTAGGGGATATACTTCTCATTCGTAGTAGGATCGAAGTATTCCAGGGACTTTCCGCTGGTGTTGATGTGCTGGGTCAGGTCGTAGTCTGTACGGTCGGCAACGCCCCACAGCTCGCCCCAGCCGAAGGGGAAGAGGTACTCGAAGTCGGTAGTAGCCTTTGAGTAGAAGCAGAGCTCCTCCTGATCGTGGTCACGAAGGCGGAGGTTCTCCTCCTTCAGGCCGATAGACAGCAGGAAGTTTTTGCAGTAGCTCCTCCAATAGTCGAACCACTCAAGGTCAGTGCCGGGCTTGCAGAAGAACTCAAGCTCCATCTGCTCGAACTCACGGACACGGAAGATGAAGTTTCCGGGAGTGATCTCATTACGGAAGGACTTGCCCACCTGAGCGACGCCGAAGGGTACCTTTTTGCGGGTAGTCCTCTGGATATTAGCGAAGTTGACGAAGATGCCCTGAGCGGTCTCCGGGCGGAGGTAGAGCTCAGCCTTGCTGTCCTCGGTAACGCCCTGGAAGGTCTTGAACATCAGGTTGAACTGACGAATGTCGGTGAAGTTCTGCTTTCCGCAGTTAGGGCAGGTGATGTTGTGCTCCTTGATGTAGTCCATCATGGCCTCGTTGGACCAGCCGGCGACATTAGTGCCGTCGAAGTCCTCGATGAGGTTGTCTGCACGGTGACGGGTCTTGCACTCCTTACAGTCCATAAGGGGATCAGAGAAGCCGCCGATATGGCCGGAAGCCACCCAGGTCTGGGGGTTCATAAGGATAGCGGAGTCAAGGCCGACGTTGTACTTGTTCTCCTGGACGAACTTTTTCAGCCAAGCGTTCTTGATGTTATTTTTCAGCAGAACACCAAGGGGGCCGTAGTCCCATGTATTAGCCAGACCGCCGTAGATCTCGGAGCCGGGGTACACGAAGCCCTTCGACTTGCACAGATCGACGATCTTGTCCATTACCTTTTCGTTGTTTTTAAGCATAATTAAGACCTCATTTCAAGAAATATCTATCTATTCTATTTTAATGTATAATGGGCAAATTGTCAATACCCCTTTTAGTTTCGAGTCATCAGCCCAGTGGTTTGCTTAATGTACCGGCGAAATTTGTAGGGACGGCCACTGGCCGTCCGTGCCTTCCGGAAAAATGTAGGGGGCGATCCTTAACCGGGACCCGTCCCCTCTGTCAGCTTCGCTGACATCTCCCCACACTGTGGGGAGTCACCCACATCGCCCTGTCAATTTTATGTGACCACCGGTCGAACGTATCCATACCCACCGCCCCAGAAATACTAAGCCAGCAGGCCCGGAGGGTCCTGCGAAGGATAGTCAAAAGCCGGCGGGGTGGGGTGTGAGGGAAAAGAGAGTGCAGAGAGGAAAACCGAAGAGAGGGGAGGGCCGACGGCTTTTGTACCAGTTTTTTGTTAAAGCCCTCCC
>JAFUAO010000083.1 GCA_017460665.1 Ruminococcus sp. | reverse complement strand
GGAGGGCTTTAACAAAAAACTGGTACAAAAGCCGTCGGCCCTCCCCTCTCTTCGGTTTTCCTCTCTGCACTCTCTTTTCCCTCACACCCCACCCCGCCGGCTTTTGACTATCCTTCGCAGGACCCTTCGGGCCTGCTGGCATAGAAATATAGGGCGGTGGGATCATTTTTCAGATCACGTCCGCCGTCAGGCGGACACCGCAACTCACAACTAATACTAAGCACTGCGCACTAAAAACTGGGAACAAAAAAGGGCGGACAAAGTCCGCCCTGATCCTGCATTAGATCACTGTCAATCAAGAAAATCCTTGACCTTCTTGCTCCTGCTGGGGTGGCGGAGCTTCCTGAGAGCCTTAGCCTCGATCTGGCGGATACGCTCACGGGTAACGTCGAACTGCTGGCCGACCTCCTCCAGTGTGCGTGACTTGCCGTCCACAAGGCCAAAACGGAGCTTGAGCACCTTTGCTTCCCTGTCAGTAAGGGTAGCAAGGACCTCGTTGAGCTGCTCCTTCAAAAGGGTATGAGAGGCAGCCTCAGCCGGCGCCGGAGCGTCGTCATCGGGGATAAAGTCACCCAAGTGGCTGTCCTCCTCCTCGCCGATAGGAGTCTCCAGAGAAACAGGATCCTGAGCCACACGCATGATCTCTCTCACCTTGTCAACGGGCATACCCAGCTTCTCGGCGATCTCCTCGGGGCTGGGATCGTGGCCGTTCTCATGGAGGAGCTGACTTGACACCTTCTTGACCTTAGTGATGGTCTCCACCATATGGACGGGGATACGGATCGTTCTTGCCTGATCTGCGATAGCACGGGTGATAGCCTGGCGGATCCACCATGTAGCGTAGGTCGAGAACTTGAAGCCCTTGGTGTAGTCGAACTTCTCCACGGCCTTGATCAGGCCCAGATTTCCCTCCTGAATAAGGTCGAGGAACTGCATACCTCTTCCCACGTACTTCTTAGCGATAGATACAACCAGACGCAGGTTAGCCTCAGAAAGGCGCTTTTTGGCGTAGGTGTCGCCTTTAGCCATGCGCTGAGCCAGCTCGATCTCCTCCTCGGTGGAGAGCAGGGGGACACGTCCGATCTCCTTCAGATAGATCTTGACGGGGTCGTCGATAGCGATGCCCTCGGTGGAGAGAGCCATTTCCAGGTCGTCGGTGAGGTTCGAGTCCAGCCCGATCTTCAGGTCAGTGTCCACGTTCATATCCTCGACGATCTCGATGTTATTGGCCTCGCAGTTGTCGTAGAAGGTGTTTATCTGGTCAACGTCGAAGTCCAGCTCCTCGAGGGCGTCGGTGATCTCCTTAGTGGTGAGCTTTCCGGTCTGCTTGCCCTGCTCGAGAAGGGCGTCGATAGTGTTCTTTTTAGCGTCCATGGTGATTCCTCCTGTATTTTCATGTTTTCCTTTTATCAGAGTTTTATGTCAGCCTTTTTTTGAGTCGAACAGCTTTCTCAGGTCCTCCTCGGAGTATTCGCCGTTCTCCGGGAGAGCGCTGAGCTTTTTCTGCTGCAAAAGTGCGATACAGTCCGCAACGGCGGCGGAGGAGATCTCTCTTCCGTTCATTTTAGCGCTTATGCCGCTGATCCTGCCCATTTCCTCGGGAGTGAAGAACTCCCCCAGCACCGACATAGTGAAGCTGGGCGAGGTGGTCATGCCGGTCAGAAGGGCGGCGTAGACCTTTTTGTGGAACTGTGTTGCGAAGATCTCAGGTGGCGCCTCCTTGGAAAGGCGCTTTGCCTCCTCCGGGCGGGCCAGGAGGTAGCTGATGATCATTTCCTCGGCACGGCTCTCACGGCGGTGCTTGGCCTCCTGAGGGTCTGTCAGGTCCTTTGGGCGGCTGATCTGAGCCTGTATGTTCTTCCACTCAGACTTTTTCTGAGTGCGCACGTTCTTCTTCAGCAGACCGTCGATATGGTCCTTCAGCACATCGGCCGGGATCTCGCACTTCTTGGCGCTTCGGGAAATATACACCTCACGCTCCAAGGGGTTCTCGATGCCGGCCAGCACGCCGGCCACACGCCTCAGCAGCTCGACCCTTCCCATTTCGGTGTCAAGGTCCAGCCCCTCCTCACAGCGGTCCAGCATGAAGAGGTTGGCGTCTCCGGAGTTGTCTATAAGTATGCGGAAGCGGTTTGCCCCGAACTTTTTGATGAACTCATCCGGGTCCTTAGCGCCCTCCATTTTGAGGATCCTTGTGCGGAGGCCAACGTCAGCGAAGTGGTTTATGGCCTTCTGAGTGGCCTTCTGGCCGGCGGAGTCGCTGTCGTAGGCGATGATCACCTCGTCGGCGTAGTGGCTCATAAGGCGGGCCTGCTCGGGAGTGATAGCCGTTCCCAAAGTGGCCACAACGTTCTCGAAGCCTGCCTGATTGACGGCGATAACGTCCATATAGCCCTCACACAGGATCAGGCGCTTGACGTCGGCGTCCTTTGCGAAATTCATGGAGAACAGGTTGTTTCCCTTGTCGAATACCGGAGTAGCGCCGGTGTTCAGGTATTTTGGCTTTGAGTCGTCCAGCACCCTTCCGCCGAAGCCGATAACGTTGCCTCTCAGGTCGATGATAGGGAACATCACACGGTTCCGGAACATATCGAAGAGCTTGCCGTTCCTGTTCCTGCCGCAGAGCCAGCCCTGGATCATCTCGTCCTCGGTGTAGCCCTTTGAGAGCAGGAGCCTTGCCAGCTCGTCCCATGCGTTCGGAGCGAACCCGAGGCCGTATTTCTTGACGGTCTGAGGGGTCAGCTTCCTCTCAGCGAAGTATTTCAGCCCCGACTTGTCCGGGCCCTTTAGAAGGTTCTTGTAGTAGAAATTTGCGGCGATCCTGTTCATCTCATAGATCCTGGTCCTCAGCTTTGCAAGGCCGCTGTTCTTGCTGCTGTACTCAGGCATTTCAAGGCCTGCACGCTGAGCAAGGAGCTTCACTGCCTCACGGAAGTCAAGGTTCTCGATCTTCATGATGAAGGTTATCACATCTCCTCCGGCGCCGCAGCCGAAGCAGTAAAAGTGGGGGTCACGGTCCAGAAAGACCGTACACGAGGGGGTCTTTTCCGAGTGGAAGGGACAGTTGCAGACGTAGTTCCTGCCACGCTTTATCAGCTTCACATAAGAGCCCATGACCTCTTCGATAGGATTGGCGTTCCTGAGGGTCAGCAGGAATTCATCGTTCTGCGGCACATTATCCCTCCTATTTCCAGAACTTCGGCACGAATAGCTCGGTATACAGGTCAACGGCGTAACCGTCGCTCATGCCGGAAATATAGTCACAAACTGCCCTGTCAGCGTCGGTATCCCTCATGATACGGCGGTATTCCTCCGGCAGCTTGCCTGTATTCTCGATGAAGTATGCGTACAGCTTCCTCAGAAGGAGCTCGGCCTTGGCCTCCTCCTGCTTAGCGGCAGGGTTGGTGTAGACCTTCCTGAACAGGAAGTCCTTCAGGTCGTCGTGAGCCTTTCGTATATCGGGGGCGAAGTCCACATCGAAGGGCCCGTGCTCTATGACTGAGGCGATAAGGGTAGTTATACGCTTGGTCTTAGTATTTCCCAGGACCCTCACGCAGCTGTCAGGAAGGTCTGACGGGTGCAGTATCCCGGCCCTTATGGAGTCCTCTATATCGTGATTTATGTAGGCGATCGTGTCCGCCAGCCGCACCACACAGCCTTCCTTGGTGGCGGCGATAGCGTTGGTGTGGCAGGCTATACCGTTCTTCACGGCGAAGGTCAGGTTGAGGCCCTTTCCGTTTTTTTCAACGGTCTCCACCACTCTCACGCTTTGCAGATAGTGCTTGAAGCCGTGGGGACAGATTTCATCGAGGACCCTTTCACCGCAGTGGCCGAAGGGGGAGTGCCCCAGATCGTGGCCCAGAGCGATCGCCTCTGTCAGGTCCTCGTTCAGGCGCATACCACGGGAAATAGTCCTTGCGATCTGAGAGACCTCAAGGGTATGGGTGAGCCTTGTGCGGTAGTGGTCCCCCACAGGTGAGAGGAAGACCTGGGTCTTTCGCTTGAGCCTGCGGAAGGAATTACAGTGGAGGATCCTGTCCCTGTCACGCTGGAATTCCGTGCGGTAGGGGCACTTGTCCTCATGCCGGAGCCTATGGGTCATCTCCTCGTTGACGCTGGTGCAGGCGAACTTGCTGAGTATGCCCATTTCCGTGATCTCCGTCTGTTCTCTGACTGTCATAGCCTCACCTCCAAAGCCTGTTCTATATACATATACTCTCTGGGGAGAGAAAAACCCTCTTTTTTTGAAAAATTATTTCAGCACAGAGGAGAAGTCCTCATATCCCTCGCCCAGATCCTCTATCTTAGCAGAGCCGCCGGTCACGTCGGTGAGCTCCTTGATCAGGGCCTCACGCTTCTCGGTGAGCACCAGGATCTCCAGCTCCACCTGATCTGCGAACCCGGAGGAGAGCTGTATGGTATCGAAGGAGGGCAGCACATAGCTGATCTTGCCGTACATACCGTAATCCGTCACGATCCTCAGCCTGTGGCAGAGCCGCATATCCATGATATGTGCGGCTTCGCAGGCCAGAGCTGCCGCATGGGAGTAAGCCCTCACAAGGCCGCCTCCGCCTAAAAGGATCCCTCCGAAGTATCTTGTCACCACGACACAAACATCGGTAAGGCCCTTCTTTTTCAGCACGTCCAATACGGGCATACCGGCGGTGCCCTGAGGCTCGCCGTCGTCGGAATACCGTGAGATATTGTCCTGTCTGAGGATATAGGCGTAGACATTGTGTCTGGCCTTGCGGTGCTGAGCTCTTATCTCCTCGATGAACCTGACGGCCTCGTCGTTGGTAGAGACAGGAGCGATATATCCGATGAACTCGGATCTTTTTTCGATGAAGGAGGCTTTAGCGGCCTCAGAAATAGTCAAATAATCCATATTATTCTGAAAGCAGGAAAAAGCCGCTCGGTCTGAGCGGCTTATTGGATCACTTATCGAGATTGAAACGCTTCTTGAATCTGTCAACACGTCCGCCAGTATCTACCAGCTTCTGCTTACCGGTATAGAACGGATGGCACTTTGAGCAGATCTCGACCTTGATGTTCTCCTTAGTAGACAGAGTCTCGATCACATTACCGCAGTGGCAGGTAATAGTGGTCTTGAACAGTGTAGGATGGATCCCTTCTTTCACGATATTCACCTCTTTTTGGAAAAATTTGTATTATCGTGCAGCCCATCAGTTCCCTTAGACAGTAGTGCAAACGTACATTACAGAATATTATTATAGCAAATATCCGCAGACTTGTCAAGGGCCTGCGGATATTTTTCACAAAATTAACTTAGAGGAGGCGTCTAAGCTCAGTCGTTCTTCTTTCTCAGGGCGAATGCAACTGCAACAGCAGTAAGACCCATGCCGGCTACAGGGATAGCAGGGAAGGAGTCGCCTGTCTTGGGAGAGGTGTTCTTGTTAGCAGCCTTCGTTGCAGCCTTTGTGGTAGTGGCAGCAGCGGTGGTAGTAGCAGCAGCGGTAGTGGTATCAGCAGCGACAGTAGTGGCAGTAGTAGCAGCAGGCTCCTCAGCAGGCTCCTCGATGCGAGTTACCTCGTCGCCTGTTACTGCATAAACTCTTGCGTCAGTGCCGTCCTTCTTCTGAACGTTTACTGTCCATGTATCGGAGTCGATGTCGTAAACAGATCCTGTTACCTCGAAGTCCTCCCAGTTCTCGCCGCCCTTGGTGATAGCGTCGAAGACCTTTGCGTCAGCCTCAGAAGCAGGGAGCACCTGTACAGGTCTGTCAGTGGCCGGCTCAGTAGCAGGCTCAGTAGCGGGCTCACCGGGATCTTCAGTAGGAGCTTCAGCCTCCTCGGGAGCCTCAGCAGGAGCAGGAGCCTCTTCCTCAGCAACAGGTGCGGGAGCGATAGGATCTGTCTCCTCAGCGAATGTGTTCACAGCGCCTGCCATAACGAAGGATGCAGACAGAGCTGCGGCAGCGATCATAGATAATGTCTTTTTCATAGTTATTTCTCCTTTACTTTCAAGATATGGCCGCTCTTTTAGCGGTCTCAATATCATATTCGCAGTATCTCTCTGAAAAAGGACAGCATTTATGAAAATTTTTTCAAAGCGCAAAAAAAGAGGCGGAACTTCTTCCGCCTCCTGTTATCATTTCATGCTCGTAGTGAACTCGCCGTAGATCTTCTGCTCCACCACCTGAGCCTCCTCGAAGGTAGGAGCCTTAGCAGTGATGTAGGTCTTGATCTTAGGCTCAGTGCCTGAGGGACGAACGATAGCCTTGCAGCCGTTCTCCAGATAGAATGCCAGCACGTTGGACTTGGGGAGGGTCAGCTCAGTGACCTTTCCGGTGGCAAGATCCTTTGAGGTGCTCGCCTTATAGTCCTCGAAGCGCTCTACCTTGAGGCCGCCGATCTGAGCAGGGCTGTTGTTCCTCATATCGTCCATGATCTCGGCCATCCTCTTCATACCGCTCTCGCCCTCGAAGGTGAAGCTGTAGAGGGTCTGGTAGAAATAGCCGTACTTCTTGTACATATTCTCTCTAGCCTGCATGAGAGTTATGCCCTGAGTGCGGTAGTATGCAGCCATCTCGCAGATGAGCATCGAGGCGTTGACAGCGTCCTTATCACGGACATAGGTGCCGGAAAGGTAGCCGTAGCTCTCCTCGAAGCCGAAGATGTATCTGTTCTCCTGCCCCTTGGACTCCAGGAAGCCGATCTGCTCGCCGATGAACTTGAAGCCGGTGAGCACGTCGATGACCTCCACGCTGTACTCCTTGGCGATAAGGTCCACGATGTCGGTAGTAACGATAGTCTTAACAGTTACAGGGTCCTTGGGCATAGTGCCCTTCTTGATCCTCTGCTGGCAGATGTACTCCAGCAGCATAGCGCCTACCTCGTTACCGCTGAACAGAGCGTAGCCGCCCTTTCCGTCGGGAACAGCGATACCGACACGGTCGCAGTCAGGATCCGTTGCAAGGAGAAGGTCAGGCTTCACCTCGTCGCAGTATCTCAGGCCCACCTGAAGAGCCTCACGAATCTCAGGGTTGGGGTAAGGACAGGTAGTGAAGTTGCCGTCGGGCTCCTCCTGCTCCTTGACAACGGTAACATCGCTGATACCGAGCCTCTTGAGGATCTCACGGACGGGCTTGTTTCCCGTGCCGTTAAGGGGAGTGTATACCACCTTCAGGCCGCTTTTAGCGCAAAGGTCAGCGTTTATGCCCTCGGCAAGGACCTTCTCGTAGAAGGCCTCGATGATGTCGTTTTCGATGAACTTGATATTGCCCTTAGCGACCTCCTGATCGAAGTCAGAGGTCTTGACGCCGGTGAACATATCCAGAGAGTTGATCTTCTCAAGGATGATCTCAGCGCCTCTCAGAGTGATCTGACAGCCGTCCTCGCCGTATACCTTGTAGCCGTTGTACTTAGCAGGGTTATGGCTGGCAGTCACCATGATACCGCCCTGACAGTTCAGAGCTCTAACGGCCCATGAAAGGCAGGGAGTAGGCATGAGCTCCTTATAGATGTGTACCTTGATGCCGTTAGCAGCCAGCACCTCTGCGGCAGCTCTTGAGAACTTATCGCTCTTGATACGGCTGTCGAAGGAGATAGCAACGCTGGGGTCCTTGTACTCCTGGTTGAGGTAGTCTGCGAAGCCCTGAGTCGCTCTTCTTACGGTGTATATGTTCATGCGGTTGCAGCCGGCGCCGATAACTCCACGCAGACCGCCTGTGCCGAATTCCAGGTCTCTGTAAAATCTGTCTGAGATCTCCTCAGGCTGATCCTTTATATTCACAAGCTCCTCCTGAAGGTCAGGATCCTCCCCGGCATTTTCCAGCCAAAGGGAGTAAAGCTCCATTTCTGTCATACTGATACCTCCTAAAGAAATATATCATATTATAACATAAAAGGCGGAATTTGTAAAGCGAAAAGTTGATTTATCTCTTTTTTGGCCGTCTTTTACGCCAGAGTCCTGCGGTTTTTGTGAATTGTCACAAAAAAGCGGACAGCCTAAGACTGTCCGCATAAAAACATTTGTTAGTAAAGCAAAAGTCCCTTTACATACCCATTTTCAGGACCTCGATCGCCTTGCTGTACTGGGCGTCGATGTCGGGATCCTCGTTCTCCACACGGTAGTCGGGGGTCACGCCCACGCCGTTGTAGCTGGGGGAGAAGGCGGTCTTGTACTCGGCAACGGTCAGCACGATCGCTCCGCCGCCTTCAAAGGGAGTAGTTGCCTGCATAACGCCCTTTCCGAAGGTCTGCATACCCACGATAGAGGCCTTGCCGAAGTCCTTGAGGGCCGCTGCGAAGAGCTCTGCTGCGCTGGCGGTCTTTTCATTTACCAGCACCACCATAGGCAGGTCCAGCTCGGAGGCGTCGGAGTAGACGATTGTCTCGCTGTGGCCGTCCTTGTACTCGGCAGTCGCCACCACGCCCTCGGGAAGGAGGGGGTCAAGGCACTCCTCCAGCGCAGAGACAAGTCCGCCGGGGTCGTCTCTCAGGTCGAAGAGGAGGTACTTAGCGCCGTTGGTGGTGAGCCTTTCGAGGGTCTCGATAAACTGCTCGGGGGTGTTCTTCTTAAAGCCTGTGATCTTGATATAGCCGATATATCCGCCCAGCATCTCGCCGCTGACCGAGACCACGTTTATGGCTCTTCTGGTGAAGCTGTAGTCCGTATCTATACCGTCACGGCGGATCGTCAGGGTCACGTTCGAGCCCTCAGTCCCACGCATAGCGTCAACGCTCTCATCGAAGCCGGCGTCGATAACGTCCAGCCCGTCGATCCTGATGATCAGGTCTCCCTCGATGAGGCCTGTCTCGGCGGCAGGGGAGTCGCTGAGGATCTCAGAGATACGGATATAGCCGCTCTCGTCCTGAGCAAGGGTAAGTCCGAGGCCTACCAGCTCACCTGAGTCGTCGCTCTGCTCGCTCAGGTACTCATCTGCGGTCAGATACCGGGAGTACTTGTCGTCGAGCCCCGAAATATAGCCCTTCAGGATACCGTCGCTGAGGTCGCCCTCGTTGATGTCGCCGTAGAAATTGTCCCTGACGTAGGTGTCCATGAGCTGAAGAGAACTGTACTTTTTGGACTTCTCGTTAACGTCCACCACCTTGCTGTTGAAGCTCTGGAGGGAGAAGAACGAGGTCAGGATGAATGTGACGGCTACGGATATGGCGATCAGGCTAAGCGCCAGTCCGAGGCTGATCTTCTTGTTCATATTATCATCGCTTTCTGAAATGGTGTATACAACAAAATTCGGGCAGTCGGGGAAAGGCTCCCCTGTCTGCCCAAATAAGAATGTTCTGTTACGGGCTCACATAGCCCAGAGGGTCGGTCTGAGCGCCGTTCACTCTGACCTCGAAGTGGAGGTGAGCGCCGGTGGACCAGCCGGTGGATCCGGCATAGCCGATGACCTGTCCTGCTGAAACATAATCGCCCACTGAAACTACGGCTGAGGTAAGATGGCCGTAGAGGGTAGAGTAGGTGCCGTCGTGGGAGATGACCACATAATTACCGTAGCCTCCTCCGCAGCCGCAGCTGCTGGTCTTGGCGTAATTGTGTGAGCAGGAATTGTTCATGGTAACTACAGTACCGTCTTTTGCAGCGCAGACCGCAGCGCCCATGATACCGCCGTCGCTGATGTCGATGCCCTTATGGTAAGAGCCCCAGCGAGCGCCGAAGTAGCTGGTGATGCCGCTGTGTCCGGGAACGGGCCATGAATAGCCTGAGGCTGAGGGAGCAGTGCTGTAGGAGATAGGCTCTGCGGGAGCGGAGTATGTCTGCTGAGATGCTTCTGCTGCTGTAGCCGCAGCGGCTGCTGCAGCCTGCTCCTCTGCGATACGGCGCTGCTGCTCCTCGTAAAGGCGCTGAGCTTCTGCGGCCTTCCGAGCGATCTCGGCCTGGATAGCAGCCTCCTCAGCGTCTAGGGCAGCCTGGTCGGCCTCGATCTCGGCCTTGTCACGCTCAAGGTCCTGCTGGGCCTTTGCGATACGGTCGATCTCGGCCTGGGTAAGAGCTATCTTGTCGTTGAGGCTGTCCACCTCAGCGGTCTTTTCTTCCTTCTTGCGCTCCTGGTCCTCCAGCTTCATCTGGAGGGAGAGCCTTTCTGTCTCAAGGTCCTTCTTGGACTGCTCAAGGCTGTCGATCTCGTCGAGTATGCTTGTGATCAGCTCCTCGTCATACTCGGCCACCTTATTGATCATCTGGATCCTTGACATGATGTCGTAGAAGCTGTCGGAGCCAAGGATAACGGAGGCTGGGTTCTCTGAGCTGCTCATATACATAGCGCACAGGCGCTTCTTGAAAAGCTCCACGTTCTCGTCGATCTCGGTCTGCTGGTACTCGATGTCTTTATCGAGCTGAGAGATGTTCTGCTCGGTAGCGGTTATGTCTTCGTTGATGTTGTCCAGCTCTGCGTTGAGGAGGTTGATGTTCTCCTGGATCAGGTTGATCTGCTCCGTGAGAGTATCCTGATAGGCCTTCTCGTTGTTCTTGTCGCCCTCAAGGCCGCTGATCTCGTTTTCAAGAGCAGCGATCTTCTCGGAATTCTGCTTCCTCTGCTCCTGGATCTCAGCGATAGTCTTAGCTGAAGCGTCCTGATCTCCGGCAGGTGAGGAGGTATAGGCTCCCACTACGCCGACAGCGATAGCAGAACAGAGCACAGAAGAGAGGACTTTTTTTGCGATGTAGATCTTCTTCATGATAGTTCGGTGCGATGCACCATAAGACTCCTTTCAAAGTATGTTGGCCGCCGGCAGGTCACACGTCAAGGTGACGGCGTGTGCTGACGACGCTTCCCAAAGCCCCGATAAGAGCTCCTGCCAGAAGATAGGCAAAAGCAACGTAAAGTCTGATATTGTCGAAGGGTATGATACTGCCAATGCCGAATGCACGCATGAGCATACCCTGCTCGGTAAGGATCCTGTACACAGAGCGATAGACGGCCCAAGTGATGAAGAAGGCGCCTGCTCCGGCGAAAAATCCTGTGACCATGCCCTCAACGAAGAAGGGCATACGAATGAAAGCGTTAGTGGCGCCGACGTACTTCATGATCTGGATCTCCTCACGGCGGGCGAAGACGCTGGCCTTAGTGGTGTTGGAGATCATGATCATCGAAACGGCAGCCAGAGCTATGATGATAGCGACTGCGATGATAGTGACCACTCTTCTCAGCTCTCTGAGGAACTCGGCCACCTGAGGCATAGAGCTGACGCTCTCGACGTGCTCCATCTGAGAGATCTGAGCAACGGTGTCCTCGATAGTGTCGTTGTTTATGACAGTGGCATTGAAGCCGTCGGGCATGAAATCGTAGCCGTCGATGTAGTCGAAGATAGCCTTTCCCCGTGAGATCTGGTCCTGCATAGACTCATAGGCCTGCTCCTTTGAGATATAATCGACGGTGTTGATGTTCTCAAGGCTCTTTAGCTTCTCGCCGAAGGCATCGACGTCCTCCTGAGCGGTCTCAGGATCAAGGTATATAGCGATCTCGTTCTGATTTCCCAGACCGAGGATCATGGAGTTCATATTCAGATAGAACAGGACCGAGCTCCCCACAAGGAGAAGTGAGATCAGCAGGACACAAAACGTAGCGAAGGCCATCATCTTGTTCTTCCAGATATTCTCAACGCCCTGATCTGCCAGGTATTTGAAGCCGCTTAATTTCATTCCGCACCTCCCTGATCTGCGCCGGTGAGGGCAGCGATGACCTCATCTATGAGGGCGTCCTCAGTGGAGGTCACAGGGGAAGGAGCCTGAGCCTGACCGCCTGCGGCCTCGGCCATGGTCTGAGCCAGCTCCTCCTCGGGCAGGGGCTCATCGGTAACGCCGGAGATGACCTCATCGAAGACGATCTCTCCGTCGGTGATATTGATGATACGTCCGCCGAAGTGCCGGACAAGGTCGTGCTCATGAGTTACCATAAGGATGGTAGTTCCCTGGTCGTTGATGCCCTTGAGCAGCTCAACGATCTCATAGGAAAGCTCCGGGTCGATATTACCCGTAGGCTCGTCAGCGATGATGAGCTGGGGGTCGTTCACCAGAGCACGGGCGATAGCTACACGCTGCTTCTCGCCGCCTGAGAGCTCGTCCGGATAGGAATTAGTCTTAGCGTGGAGACCTACAAGGCTAATAACGTAGGGCACACGCTTGCGTATGTACTTGACCGGTGCGTCGATGACTCGCAGAACGAAGGCGATATTCTCATACACGGTCATAGAGGGGATAAGGCGGAAGTCCTGGAAGACGAAGCCGAGGGTCCGGCGGAATTCCGGGATCTTGCGCTTTTTCAGCTTATTGAGATTGTAGCCGTTAACGGTGACGACACCGCTGGTGGCGTCTATTTCTTTTAGAAGCAGCTTGATCATTGTACTTTTTCCGGCACCTGATGAGCCGACTACGAAGGCGAAGTCGCCGTCGTTGATCTTAAGGCTCACGTTATTGAGGGCGTCAACGCCGCTGGAATAGGTGACGGAAACGTTCTGAAGCTCTACCAAATCGATTTACACCTGCCTTGAATAATAGGTGTGAAATAGCTGATACGGCTTAGATACGCTAAGTTCCGGATCATCAGAATTTCACGGGATTTGCTGACAGATACTTCTTGACCATGAGGGCTATCTTGAAGATGATAGCGTGGTCGAACTCACGGAGGTCAAGGCCTGTCAGCTTCTTGATCTTCTCCAGTCTGTATACCAGGGTGTTCCTGTGTACGAACAGCTTTCTGGAGGTCTCAGAAACGTTGAGGTTGTTCTCGAAGAATTTCTGGATAGTGAAGAGGGTCTCGTGGTCGAGAGAGTCTATGCTTCCCACCTTGAACACCTCGTGGAGGAAGGTCTCGCACAGGGTAGTGGGGAGGTGATAGATCAGACGGGCGATACCCAGGTTGTCGTAGCTCACGATGACCTTGTCTGTGTCGAACACCTTGCCTACCTCAAGAGCCATCTGAGCCTCCTTGAAGGAGCGGGCAAGATCCTTGACGCCAACGACTGCCGTACCGATACCAACGTTCACACGGGTGTAGAACTCGCTGCTGAGGGTATCTGCGATAGAGCGTGCCAGCTTCTCAAGGTCCTTGGAATCCAGCGAGCTCTTGAGCTCCTTGACCAGAACTATATCTGTCTCGGTGATATTGAACACGAAGTCCTTGTTCTTGTCGGGGAAGAGGTTCTGGATAACGTCGTAGGCGGAGATATCGTTGGCAGAGACAATCCTGATAAGGAAGACTGCACGGCTGATCTCGGCATTGAAGTGGAGCTCTCTAGCCTTGATCACGATGTCGCCGGGGAGGACGTTGTCGAGGATGACGTTCTTGATGAAGTTGTTGCGGTCGTACTTTTCATCGTAATACTGCTTGATATTCGAGAGCGTGATAGCGAGGATGCTGGCGTACTTAGCGGCGGCATCATCGACGCCCTCCACGAAAACTGCGTAATCCGGCTTTACACGGGAGCCAAAGGGCTTATATGTGAAGCCGTCACGGATAAAGATGTCGTGAGAATCGCTGAGGTCGAGGGAAACGAACTCATTTGTTGTGCCTACACGAGTGAGGTCGCTGCAGGCGATGATAGTTGCGGTCTCATCGACGACTCCGATAGTGGTGTCGATAGTATCTCGCATCTGGTGAACTAAACCCTGAAATAATCTGTTGGACATGACTGACATCCCTTCTTAAATATTGAAATATTTGTTTACGGACTTTCAGAGAACTCGAATATATTACAGATTGTAACATATATTTATGGATAAATCATGAACAAACTGTTAAATTTTCTTTGAAAGCCTTAATTCTGAACAAGTTTTTTGTGTCAGCTTTGTGATAAACTGACAAAGCGCTGGGAAATATTGTAACCGAAAAGTAACTTTTGGCAAGCTGAAATGTAATTTTTACATCTTCTCCGGCTGAGTGATGTTCAGCAGGGTCAGCACGTTCCGCAGGGTCTGGAGGACCGCTCTGCACAGCAGGATCCTTGCGCTGCGGAGCTCCTCGGTCTCGGCGTTCTTCACGCTGCAAGCGTCGTAGAACCTGTGGAAGAGCGTTGCCAGGTCGATAGCGTACTTGGTGATCTTTGCCGGATCGTAGCTCTTTGCGGCCAGCTCGATCTCATGGGGCAGGCCGGCGATATGGCGGATCAGCTCGATCTCCTTGGGCTCGGAAAGGAGGGTAAGATCGGCGCTCTCCGGGATCTTTATGCCCTCCGCCTCAAGATTGGCCATAAGGCTGCAGATCCTTGCGTGGGCGTACTGGACGTAGAACACCGGGTTCTGTGAGGACTTCTCCACGGCCAGATCCAGGTCGAACTCGAACTGAGAATTGGCCTCACGCAGGTTGAAATAGAACCTTGCGGCGTCGATCGGGATCTCGTCCAGCAGCGTCACCAGCGTGATCGCCTTGCCGCTGCGCTTGGACAGCTTTACTGTTTCGCCGCCCCGGACCAGTCTCACCATCTGCATGAGCACCACGTCCAGCTTCGAGGCGTCTACGCCCAGAGCTGTGAGGGCCGCCTTCAGACGGGGAACATATCCGTGGTGGTCGGCACCAAGGACGTTGATCGCCTTGTCGAAGTTCCTGGTCACCAGCTTGTCGTAGTGATAGGCTATGTCGGGGACGATATATGTGTACAGGCCGTTGCTCCTGCGGAGGACGAAATCCTTGTCCATGCCGTAGTCGGTGGCCTTGAACCAGACCGCTCCGTCCTGCTCGTAGGCCTTGCCGGCCTCAAGGAGCTTGTCCACTACCAGCTTGGTCTCGTTCTTCTCGTGGACGGTGCTCTCACGGAACCAGTTGTCGTAAACGATCCGGTACTTTTTAAGATCACGCTCGAGCCCTGCTATATTTATAGGAAGAGCGTAGTCCACCAGAGCTTTCCTGCGCTCCTCCTCGGAGACGTCCTGGAGCTCGAAGAGGTGGTCCTTGTAGTAATTTGCGGCGTGCTCGATGATGTCCTGCCCAAGGTAGACGTCCTCCGGCATGGGGAAATCCGGGTGGCTGCCGTCCTCGCCGTAGATCGCAGCGCACAGCTTCTCTGTATCGCCGCCGCAGTCATACAGCGCCTGCTGGCCCTTATCCGAGCAGAGCTGCATATAGCGCAGGGAAAGGGACTTCCCGAACTTTTCGATCTGGTTGCCGGCGTCGTTGACGTAGAACTCACGCTCTGCGTGGAAGCCAGCCCAGTCCAGCACGCTTGCCAGGCAGTCGCCGATAGCGCCGCCTCTTGCGTTGCCGATATGCATGGGACCTGTTGGGTTGGCGGAGACGAACTCCACCAGCACTCTCTTGCCCTGTCCGTAGTCGGTGCGGCCGTAGTCCTCCTTCTCGTCGAGGACGTTCTGGACGGCGTCTGCGAACCACTTCCTGCTGAGGAAGAAGTTCATGAAGCCGGGGCCTGCTACCTCGGCACGGTCGAAGAGTGTGCCTTCCAGCTGAGCCTTCTCAAGTATCAGCTCGGCGATCCTCCGGGGAGGCAGCTTAAAGGCCTTGGCGCATACCATAGCGGTATTTGCTGCCAGATCTCCGTGGGACTTGTCCGCAGGGATCTCGATAGTGAAAGCCGGCAGGGGCTCCGCCGGGACAGCGCCCTCGGCGGTGAGCACTCCAAGGGCGTCCATGATGATGCCACGCAGCTCCTGCATGGCGGATCTGATGTGGTCAGACATTGGTGTGATCCTTCCTTTTGTTAGTTTTGTGTATAGTCATTATGATCTCGTTGTCCGAGAGATAAGACGAGTTTAGGTCGAGGGTGTACTTCAGGTACAGCTTCCCGTCACGGGCGAGGGTATTGCGGATAGCGTGGGTGTACACGCCTATCTGCAGCGGCCCGTAGGGAGTACCGTACTGGCAGTAGTGCTTCCTGCCGATCTCCAGCGACAGCACTGAGTTGGCTGTTCCTGAGCGGACGATCGACGCAGAGCCTGAGCCCTCGGCGGTGATAGTCGTGACCGAGCCTTCAAAGCCTGTGGCGGAGGTATCCTCATATGAGATGATGTCCCGGCCGTGCTCAGTGCGGTAATTGGCCCGAGTCATGAGCTCGGTCTCGGTCTTTTCGTTATCCTGCCACTGTATACTGGTCAGGGAGATAAGAACATTGTCTTTCAAGGGGAGCTCTCCTTAGTAAGTCCTCTCGGCGTTCTCGATGGCCTGCTCCAGCAGCTTGTCGAGGAGGTAGCTCTGAGTCATGCCGAGGTGTTCCATGAGCTTGGGGTAGACGCTCTTCTTTCTGAGGCTGGGTGCGGTCCCGATCTTGTTGAGCAGGAGCCTGCCGTCCTCAGTGAGGAAGAAGTCGATGCGTGCCAGTCCCTTACAGCCCAAAGCTTTATAGGCGTTCACTGCCACCTGACGGATCTCGTTCTGAGTGTCGTTGGGCAGATCTGCGGGGATGATCAGGTCGTCGCCTGAGCTTACGGTGAAGTCGTTGGGGTCGTAGGGCTTGCCGGTGGAGACGATCTCTCCTATATAAGATGAGAAAGGGTTGTCATAGCCGAAGACAGCGGCCTCCAGCTTGCGGCCCTTGATGTATTTTTCCACTACCACCTTATTGTCGGTGGAGAAGGCCAGCTTCACGGCGGCCTCCAGCTGTTCCTCGTTCTCAGCGACGCTGGTGCCGACGCTGCTGCCGGAGTTGGCAGGCTTTACCACCAGCGGGAAGCCCATTTCGCCTGAGATCTCCTGACAGCGCTGATCGATGCGGCTGATCTCACGCTGAGTGATGAGTGCCCACTGAGCGGTGGCGATGCCGTAGTCGTCCAGCACCATGTGGGTGTGGGACTTATCCATGCACGATGCCGAGGCCAGCAGTCCGCTGCCCACATAGGGGATACCGGACATATCCAAGAGCCCCTGGATCGTGCCGTCAGCAGAGCGCTTGCCCTGGAGCACGGGGAACGCCACGTCGATCCTGCGGACGGTGGCCTCGCCGTTCTCGATGACGATGATGCCTCTGTGGAGGGGGTCCGGCGAGATCAGAGCCGAAGCGCAGTCGGGGTCAAGCTCCCAGCTCCCGTCAGCGATCTGGTCGGGATCGCCGGGGAAATAGAGCCAGCGGCCCTTTTTTGTTATACCGAGGCAGATGACCTCGTATTTATCCTCCGGGATAGCCCGGACGACCTCAGCGGCGGTGGCCAGCGAGAGCTCATGCTCCCGTGAAACGCCTCCGAAGATAACAGCAGCTTTGATCTTAGCCATAGCAGTCTCCTTTTCAAAAAAGCATAGTCAATTTCAAGTATCACTATATTTTATCATATTTCACAAAAAACTGCAAGTCTTTTTTGCTAAAATGAAGGAAAATGCAGTCATTTTCGCAACCTGTGCACACTTCGGACAAGTTTCAACGCTAAGATCTGTGCAATTTAACAATGGCTTAGAGGCCCTGTTGTGAGTTTTGACGATAGGGGCGTAGTCAAAATGACGAAAAAAAGCCCGGAGACTTTTGGGGTCTCCGGACCTTAGCAGCGCCTTGGCGCTGAGAGAGGGTCATCTTCTGCCGAGGGACTTGTCGTCGTCGCTGGCGTTGTCGTGAGCGAGGATGTAGTCGTAGATCTCCTGAACCGTGGTGAAGGCCACGCCCACATAGCTGTCCGCACAGCCGTAATACAGGGCGATCCGGCCTGTTGCGGAGTCGTGGAGAGTCGCACAGGGGAAGCAGACGTTGGGTACGAAGCCACGCTCCTCGTACCATTCCTCGGGGGTGAGGACGTAATGTGAGCAGCGGTGGAGCACTCTTGAGGGCTCCTCCAGATCAAGGATCGCAGCGCCGATGCTGTAAACATAGCCGTTGCAGGTGTTCACAACGCCGTGATAGAACATGAGCCAGCCCTTGTCGGTCTCGATAGGAGCAGCTCCTCCGCCGATCTTCAGGCCTTCCCACCAGTTGCCGCTCTTGCCCATGACGTGGCGGTGTCTGCCCCAGAACTTCAGGTCCGGGCTCTCGCTGATGAAAATGTCACCGAAGGCGGTGTGGCCGTTATCGCAGGGGCGGGACAGCATGACGAAGTTCCCGCCGATCTTCCTTGGGAAGAGAACAGCGTTCCTGTTGTAGGGGAGGAAGGGGTTCTCCACACGGGTGAAGGTCTTGAAATCGGTGGTCTTGGCCATGCCGATAGCGGCGCCGTACATATCCTGGCACCACATAGTATAATAGGTATCCTCCGCCTTCACGAGGCGGGGGTCATAGGCGTAGATCGGCTGGAAGGGCTTGCCCTCCTCGTCGATGAAGTGGATCTTCTCGGGGTCGAACTCCCAGTGGACAGCGTCCTTGCTCCTGCCGAAATATATGTGAGAAACGCCGTCTTTTTGCTCGCCACGGAAGACTCCCACAAAGGCGTCCTCATAGGGCATGACGGCGCTGTTGAAGATCCTTGCCACGCCGGGGACGGGGTTCCTGCCGATGATCGGGTTCTCTGTATAGCGCCAGATCGGACCGGAGCAGTCCGAGGGCTTATCCTGCCACGGGATATTGGGGAGCTCCGGGCAGATGAGTTTGATGTCAGCCATAATTTTCCTCCTTAAACGCAGCTTAAATCATGATAAGTTAAGCCGCTTTCCCTTTTATCCAACTATACACTATATTTCTCCCATTGTCAAGCCTTACAGAAGAAATTCCCCAACTTTGTGCATTTTGCAGTATGCCGAGCAGGTTTTTTCGGCGGGGCTGATTAAAGGATCTAAGGTACTTAAATCATTCCCTGAAAAAAATTTCCTCCGATCGTGAAAAAACAGTAGATTTTTCCGCCCGGATAGTTTATAATAAAGGTATACCTTGGCCGGTGCTTCTGCCGGCGGAAACGGAGTTTGTTTATGAAAGTTCAGGAATTTATCAGCGGCCTTTCCGGGGGAGCCCTTGACGGCGCTCTCGGGAGGCTCTACGGCACCGGCGAGAGGACCCTCCTCCGCCAGCGTGCCCGTTACATAAGCGCCGTGGAGAGCTTCTCACGGCTGTACCCGGAATGCGGCGAGATCGGCGTATTTTCGGCTCCCGGCAGGACTGAGATCGGCGGCAACCACACCGACCACCAGCACGGCTGCGTCCTTGCGGCGGCGGTGGGGATCGACGTGATCGCGATCGTTGGCGAGGGCGACCCCGGCGTGATCCGGATCAAGTCCGAGGGCTACCCTGCGGACGAGATCTCCCTGACCAGCCTTGAGCCTGTGGAGAGCGAGAAGGGGACATCGGCGGCCCTGATCCGAGGGATAGCCGCCAAATTCGCAGAAATGGGCGTGGAGCTGGAGGGCTTCAACGCCTATACCACCTCAGATGTGCTCACCGGCAGCGGCCTTTCCTCCTCGGCGGCCTTTGAAAATCTTGTTGGCACGATCATCGACCGGCGCTTCAACGGGGGAGCTGCCGGGGCCGTGAAGATCGCTCAGATCGGCCAGTTCGCCGAGAACGTCTACTTCGGCAAGGCCAGCGGACTCATGGACCAAATGGTCAGCTCCGTGGGAGGCTTCGTTTCGGTGGACTTCGCAGACCCGGACCAGCCCCGGATCAAAAAGGTGGACATGGACTTCTCCGGGGCAGGCTACAGCCTGTGCATAACCGACACGAAGGGCAGTCACGCAGACTTGACTTCGGACTATGTTGCGGTGCCGGAGGAGATGAAAAAAGTGGCGAAGGCCCTTGGCGGAGAGGTCCTTCGTGACGTGGACGAGGAGGAGTTCTACAATGCCATACCTGATCTGAGAAAGACCTGCTCTGACCGCTCCATACTTCGTGCCGCTCATTTCTTTGACGAGAACAGGCGAGCTCTCGAAGAGGCTCAGGCTCTCGAAAACGGCGATACAGAGGAGTTTTTCCGGCTCGTGAGAGAGTCAGGGGAGTCCTCCTATGAGCTGCTGCAGAACGTATACTCCCCCCGGAAGCCTGATGAGCAGCAGATCCCGCTGGCCATAATGCTCAGCAAGCGCCTCCTCAACGGAGCCGGAGCTGTGAGGGTCCACGGGGGCGGCTTCGCCGGGACCATACAGGCGTTCGTTCCGAACTATCTTGCTCAGGCCTACGCAGAGGAAATGGACAGGGTCTTCGGCCCCGGGAGCTGCCAGGTGCTCGCTGTTCGTCCGGTGGGCGGCACCGAGCTGGAGCTGCCATGAGGCGGCTGATCGTCACCGAGGGCCTTCCTTGCTCCGGGAAGAGCACCACGGCGCAATATATCGCAGAGAAGCTGGGCTGGAGCTGCGTTACCGAGGGCAGCGGAAATAACCCGGCGGACTGGGAGTTCCATGCCTTCGTGACCGAGGCGGAGCTGTGTGAGTTCTCCCCAGAGGAGCAGGCCGTCATTTTGGCTGGGGAGCAGCGCTGCGGCGGCTATGTGGTCCCGCTGGCCGGACTGGAGGGGGAGCTTTTCCACAAGCTGCTCCGCCGCAAGATCTACGACTTCCTGCCCTGGGAGACCGAGAGGCCGGTGATGCTGGACAAGTGGCGCAGCTTCGCCGAAGACCTGAGGGAGCCGGTGGTGCTGGACTGCGTTCTGCTGCAAAATCCCATGTGCGAGACCATGATGCGCTTCGGCATGACCGAGGCCGAGTCTGCCGGATATATCGGCCGTATCGCTGAGCTGATCAGGCCGCTGGAGCCCATGTTGGTCTACATGAAAACTGCCGACATAAGACCACGGATCCAGGCTGCCCTTCCCGAAAGGGGAGAGGAGTGGCTGAACGCTGTGGTGGACTATCACTGCGGCGGCGCCTACGGAAAAGCCCTTGGTCTGGCTGGCGTGGAAGGCTATATTTCGGCACTTGAGGAGCGTCAGCGCAGAGAGATGAGGATCCTTGAAGGGCTGGGCCTGCCCTTCGTCATCGTGGAGGATCCCTTTAAGGACTGGCAGGGAGCCTACGATAAGATCATGACAGCGATAGTCAGCGACAGAGAATGAAATAAGCCGGTATTTGCCGGAGAATAGGGGAAAATTATGGAAGCTAAAAGGATCATCGCAGCTCTTTCGGCTGCGGCGCTGTGCCTCAGCAGCGGCTGTGTCAGGTCGGATACTGGCGGAAAAACTGGGGAGATGCGTGATACGACCACTGCTGAGCTGGTGGAGGAAATGGGCATCGGCATAAATCTGGGGAACACCTTTGAGGCCTGCGGAGGCTGGATCAGCGGAGACAGCGTGTCCGACTACGAGACAGCCTGGGGCAGCCCGGTGATTACCGAGGAGATGATCCGGGGCTACGCAGATTCGGGCTTCGGCGTGCTGAGAGTGCCGGTGGCTTGGTCCAACATGATGGACCTCGACACCTACGAGATCGACCAGCGCTACATCGACCGTGTGAAGGAAGTCGTGGGCTGGGCCTTGGACGACGGTATGTGCGTGATCATGAATATCCACTGGGACGGCGGCTGGTGGGAGGGGTTCCCCACTGTAAAGGACCGCTGTATGGAGCGATATACCGCCATTTGGAGCCAGCTCTGCGAGAATTTCGGTGGATTTGGCGATAAGCTGATGTTCGAGTCCCTTAACGAGGAGGGCGGCTGGAGCAGTCTCTGGGACCGCTATCAGGACGGCGAGTCCGAGGGCAAAAAGGAGTCATTCGGCCTGCTCAACGAGATCAACCAGACCTTCGTGGACATCGTTCGGGGCTCCGGCGGCAATAACGAGAAGCGCCACCTGCTGATCGCCGGATATAACACTGACGTTGATCTGACCTGCGATCCGCTTTTCGTCATGCCTGACGATCCGGCAGGAAGGTGCGCTGTTTCGGTGCATTACTATACGCCGTCCAACTTCTGCCTGCTGGCTGAGGACGCCGATTGGGGCAAGGCAAAGCCGGCGTGGGGCTCGCCAAGAGACTACACTGAGCTGGAAAAATACATGGATATGCTGAAGGAGCACTTCGTTGACAAGGGTGTGCCGGTGATCATCGGAGAATTCGGCGCCGTGGCGACTGCCAACAAGACCGATGAGCAGGTGAGGAAGTACAACGTGGCTGTGGTCAGCTCTGCCCGTGAGCGTGGGATCTGCCCGGTGCTCTGGGACGTGACAGGGGTCTTTTACGACAGGGATCTCTGCCAGTTCATGGATCAGGAGATGCTCAGCCAGTTCATGGAGCACAAATAATGGCGATCGGGAGAAGGGTCACGGTCACCGTTGACAGACCGCTGGGGAGCTCTCACCCGGAATATCCGGACCTTATCTATCCGGTGAATTACGGGTATATCGAGGGCATCATCGCTCCTGACGGCGAGGAGCAGGACGCCTATATATTGGGAGTTTTCGAGCCTGTGGAGACCTTCACGGGGCGAGTTGCGGCGGTGATCCGGCGCTCTGACGACGTGGAGGAGAAATGGGTGGTCTGCCCTGAGGGAGCCGTTTTGACGAAGGAGCAGATCCGTGAGCAGGTGGAGTTCCAGGAAAGGTTCTTTTCCTCGGAGGTCCTCACCGACCTGTGAGATCTGCCGGTCTAATGACCGATATGAGACCTGCCCCGGAGCGTCCTGAGGAAGCGCTTTGGGGCGGTTTTGTGAAGCGGTGTGGGCGGAAAAATTCCGTTTGTGGAACTGTGCCGTGCAGAGCTCCTCGCCGATTCATAAGCTCCGCCTCTGAGCGGCCTGAGGTGGCGCTTCGGGGTAGTTTTGTGCAGCGGTGTGGGTGAAAAATAGTCGCTGTGTGAGGAACTGTGCCGTGGGAGAGCTTCTCACAGAACTTTGAGATCCGTCCCGGAGCGCTCTGAAAAGTGCTTTGGGGCAGTTTGGTGCTGCGTTTCGGGCAAAAAAACTTTGCACTGAGGCAAGCAGATCGTGTGGAGGAGCTGCAAGTTTTGTTAAAACAAAAAAATATCTCTCTTGGTGTTGACATCAGCCTTTCAGCGTGGTATAATAATATAGTCATAAGACAAGAGATCGCGGTGTGGAGCAGTTAGGTAGCTCGTCGGGCTCATAACCCGAAGGTCGTTGGTTCAAATCCAGCCGCCGCAACCATATTAGCACCCTAATTTTGATACAATCAAATTAGGGTGCATTTATTTTGTCCAAATACCGATATAGCTTAATTTGCGGAGATAAAGGAAAACGATAGCTATTGCATTTGCACTAAAAAAGGCTGAAAAGCTGCGGTAGCCGGACACGTACCTACCCTAAAATGTCAAAAAGAAAACGATAGCAGGAGTAATCGTTTTCTTTTTGGCATTTTTCGATTAGGGGGTGCATTTTATTCAAAAAATGAGTAAATCGACAAAAAAATAAAGCCTGCGGAACATTTCTGCTCCGCAGGCTTGGTGTCATACCTCGACTGTGATTCCGTTCTGAATGGTGAATGTCAGCTTTCCATCAGCCGCAACTGTTACGCTTGTTACCATCAACCGCCAGAGTTTTTCATCAAACTTCGGCAGCCGCATATCCGTTTCCTCAAGTGTACGGATAAGTCCGTCAAGCAGTTCCTTGCGTGAAAGCCGTGATGCCTTTTTCCCTTGCAGCTCTTTAAGGTGAGCTTCACCTTCGGCTCTCTTCTTCTCGTATTCCGCCATTCTCTTGTTATAGAAATCCGAGTTTTGCGGTCGCATAGCATTTTCCTTGATGAAGCTCTGCATGGCAACGGCAAGTCCGTTCAGATGTATGTATTGCTCTTCGATTTTTCTATCCAGTGCTGCGCAGTCGGAAAGCATATCTCTTATCTGTTGACAGGATTCAAGGAAGTCCTGATTGTTCTCACTCAGGATGTGACAGACTTCAATAAATTTCTGCTTAATTGTGTCTTCGTATAAATGTGGAGTGGTGCATTTCTCTCCGTTCTGGAATTTGTGGTTGCACTGCCATATCACACGACGATACTTGCTTGTGGAATGCCAGACCTTTGAGCCGAAGTAACCTCCGCAGCAGGAGCAGATGAGCTTTGTGGAGAATATGTTACTGCTGCTGTAGACCTTTCCGATTGTTCTCCGCCTTGTTATTTCTGCCTGCACCAGATCAAATTCCTCCGGGTCGATAATCGGAGGATGGCTGTGCTCAACGAAATATTGCGGCACTTCACCTTCGTTGACCTTCTGTTTCTTTGTGAGGAAATCTACAGTAAACTTCTTTTGCAGAAGTGCCGAGCCTTTATATTTTTCATTTGTAAGAATACTCTCAATGGTACGAGCATACCACTTCGCTCCGCCACCGGGTGCGAGGATACCTCTTTTCATCAAAAGCTGTGAGATCTTGTTGGGTGTCAGTCCTTCCATAAAGCTGCGGTAGATCAGGCGGACGGTTTCTGCTTCCTCGGGAACGATTTCCGGGAGTCCGTCCTCTCCCTTTCGATAACCGAGAAATCGTCCGTAGGGGATAGTGACCTTTCCGTCTGCCATACGTTTTCGCTGTCCCCATGTCACATTCTCTGAAATGGAACGGCTCTCTTCCTGTGCAAGGCTCGACATTATCGTTATCATAAGCTCGCCTTTGGAATCCAACGTGTAGATATTTTCCTTTTCAAAGTAAACTTCAATGCCCTTTTCTTTCAGCTTTCTGACAGTAGTCAGGCTGTCAACGGTGTTTCTTGCAAACCTACTAACACTTTTCGTGACGATAAGGTCGATTTTTCCGGCTAAAGCATCAGCGATCATGGCGTTGAAGCCGTCCCTGTGCTTTGTGTTTGTCGCACTTATTCCTTCGTCTGTGTACACGGAAACAAACTCCCAATCAGCACGGCTTTTGATGTAATTGGTGTAGTATGACACCTGTGCCTCATAAGAGGTAAGCTGTTCCTCGGAATCAGTTGATACTCTCGCATATCCGCAAACTCTGCGTTTTGCCGGTGTGTCAAGCGGCATGAAGGTAGCTCTGTCCAATCTGGCAGGGATCATCGTTACTTGTTTTGCCATTTCTTACCCCTCTTTCTGCTGTGTTCTGCGGCTTCGGCTCTCTTTTCGGCAGTCCAGCTTTCGCTTCTCGAATGATCCTGCCAACGAACAGTCTGTTCATGACCATCATGAAATACAAATGTCAGTACATTCGGCTGTGGCACAAATATCTGCTTTATCTCGCTTTGAAATACCTCGTTGTCAAATTCATCAAGCTCCAGCACTTCACAGCATTTATCGTACAGTATATCTTCGGGTATCTGCTTTGAGGTCGGACAGTATTTCTTGCCCCTTGAATTGTAGGTGCTGCATATCCATATTACCCGATAAGGCTGCACTTTTCTTCGATAGAATTTCCCGCAGCAGCCGCACATTATCAAGCTCGTCAGCGGATACACTCCTGTTGTGGGGACACTCGGTGCATAACACTGTTTTTCCTTAAGAAGCTCCTGCACCTGCAAAAAAGTCTCTTTGTCGATGATCGGCTCATGTGCTTCCTCAGCATAATACTGCGGAAGCTGACCGACATTTTTGATCGTGCGTTTTGTGATATGGTTTTCACGAAAGGTTTTCTGGAAAAGAATATCTCCGCAGTATTTCTCATTCCGCAGTATACGCCGTATTGACCACGCTGACCAAAGTCCGCCGCCCTTTGTAGGAATACCAAGCTCGTGCAGCTTATTGGCGATAGCCAGCTTTCCCATGCCGTTAAGGTAGTCGCTGAAAATCATTCTGACGATCTCTGCCTCCTCCGGCACGATTTCCAGCACTCCGTTCTTATTTCGCTTGTAGCCAAGAATGGTGATGCTGCCAAGCCTGCCTTGCTCAAAATCCTTACGGATACGCCACTTCTGATTTTCGCTTGCCGAAAGGCTTTCTTCCTGTGCGTAGGACGCTAAAATGGTAAGCATAAGCTCCCCATCGGGACTGATCGAGTGGATATTCTGCTCTTCAAAATAGACATCTACTCCCAAGCCTTTTAGTTCACGGACAGTTTCAAGCAGCGTGACAGTGTTTCGTGCAAACCTCGAAATCGACTTTGTGATGATAAGATCGACAGCACCGGCTCTGCATTCGGCAAGCAGCCTTTGAAAGTTCTCCCTGTTGTCCTTTGTACCCGTCAGGGCTTCATCTGCATAAACTCCGCAGAAGAGCCATTCGGGATTACTTTGGATAAGGTCGTTGTAATAGCTGACCTGTGCCGACAGAGAATGTAACATTGCGTCCTTGCCGCTTGAAACTCGTGCGTAGGCTGCCGTTCTGAGCAGCTTTACTTTTTGTGCATCGGGGAATTGAACCCTCTTAACGATTCGCTCATTTTCACCCATTTCGCACCACCTCCTTCGCTTACCATATTCGCTCTGAATCGGCTAAAAGTCAACGATTTTCAGCATAATATACTGCACGAAGATATGCCGTATTTTTTGGTCATCATTGTATCAATTCTGGTATATTCACTCTTCGAGATAATGCCGTCATCAAGCAGGGTACGCACCCATGCCATGACAGTCTGATACTGATACAGCTTATTGAATGTCTCGGTTTTCATTTTGTACCCCTTTCGATTTTCCGTAACAAATGCGAGAGCAGTATTTCCTCATTTTGCTTTTGTAGGCTAAGAATGGATTTCCGCAGATCGGACAAATATATTCCTGCTGTGACTTTTTATGAATGATAGCTGAATGCTCCGTCCACCATGCCATGCGGCATTTATCACAGCAGAATTTCTTTGCCTTGCGGTGAGGAGTCTGAGGTACCTCTTTTCCGCAATGCAGGCAGAACAATATATTTTCTTTGATTGACTTTGTTTGACGCTGAAGGTGATGTCTTTGACAGTAGGATTTGACTGTATTAATGGAAATATCGAGCTGTTCAGAGATGGCCTTGTACCCTAAACCTGATTGACGCAGCTCGGTGATCCTGCATTTCTGTTCTGCATTCATAGAGACTCCTCCAAGAAAAAAGCCTGTAGAGCGAAATGCTCCACAGGCTCAAAACTCAAAAATCATCAATGGAAATGTAGCCGGTAACATAGTACCCGACAGGGGTATTGCCGCAATTTTCCGGCTTTGTGGTGATTCGATAGCGTCCGTTGTAGTTTACCCCGTCATAGAGGTAGTAAGTACCGCTGACCTTTTTCTTCGGCTCTTTGTCCAGTGAAGAAGCGTACAAAGGAGTGTCTTTCAGCGTGATAACTGCACCCTTTTGGATTCGTTTTATTGCTGTACTGACTACCTTGCCGTCAGAATCAAAGACAGTGTAACCGACTGGACAAGCCTTCACAGCATTGTCCAGCGATGCATACGCACCGACCTGTGACTTAGCGTCCTCCCATGTTTTGCGGATTCGATAGAGCAGTTTTGTATCAGATTTAGCAGGTGTCCGGGTTGGTGCGGCAGAAGTCTCTCCGAGATAGGACTGCACCTTTGCTTTGAACGCTGCCCAATGGGGCAGAATGTAAAGCGGACACATCTTGTAGCTGTTCTTCATTGTGTTCAGCTCGTCAACATTACCCGACTTGCCGTCCTTTACATTGAGCCAGTGAGTATGTGTGTAGAGGCGGTCAATACCAAGACCATACTGCTGAAGGAGAGCCGCCGCAAGCCTCGCACAATTATCCTCTGACTGCTTGTCCGTATCATTGTAGGCAGAGGACATAATGCACTCGATAGCGATAGTCCTGCGATTGCCGTTCCCACTGCCGTCAGCAGCGTGCCAGCCGGACAGTGTCAGGGGAAGATTCTGCCACGCACAGGTGTTGTCGCAGTAGAAGTGTACACGAACATCGTTCATATTGCCGTTGACAGTCGCCCTTGTGTACTGCTCCGCAGGAGTTGTGCCGCTTGCTGTCTTTATCCAGTCAGTGTTATGAATTGTCACACCAATAATTTTGCCCTCCATTGAATCGGAGGGCATATCGATATTATTTGGATTGTGCCTTGTGAGCAGATACTCGTTGACGATCACACCGCCAAGACTTTTTGTAGTATCAGGTTTCAGAATCGCCATTATCATCATCCTCCAGTTCTTCTAAAATATCCTCTGCTTCGGAATTTACTCTTCCTGCCTTTTTCTGAAGAACATCAATTGCCTTCTTGATCGCTTCGGGAAAAGGAATCCCCATAAGACTTGCGTTCTCAACTATAGAAAGAAGCTCGTTCACACAGAAGCCAATGCAGGTCGCATCTCTGATGTAGGTCGTACCGAGCAGAATATCTATCCTGACAGCAACAACTACCATCAGCACTACGCAGAATTTCTTTGCAAGCCCCACCCAGCCAGCTTTACTGCTGAGTTTGCCAGTGCTGCTGTGTTTGGATTTGCCCATAGTAGCTGAGACAAAGCCGGTGACGAAATCCACCGCCATAAACACAACAAGCGTTATCAGTGCTGAATCCCAGCCGCCGACAATGGCAGCAAAGAATCCGCCGATTACACCGATCACTGTGCAGATATTTTCCTTCATAAATCATACCTCCAATACTTTGATACTTCGGATAAGCGGGTGTGAGTTATTGCTTCTGCCCACCCATGCGAGATAATATATACCGGACGAAATACCCTCGCACTCTGTAAGAGTGGAGATGTAACTATCCGAGTATAGCCATTTGAAATTCAGGCTGATAGCCCGTCCCACCTCGATCTGGTCTTTGACATAGATCGTGACAGGCACATCGATACGCTCCGGCTTTGCCACAAGATATACATTACCATCCTCTGTAGAGCCGGACTGAAAGCTGAAGATGATCTCCGATTTTGCTGTAAGCGAAAGTTCCCTTGTGCAGACTGTCAGCACCTGTGCATCCCAGCTAAAATCATCCTGTGAATAACTGATCGCATGATTATTTTCAGCACAGCAGAATTTCGGATACAGCTCCACAAACTCTGTCATGAGATGATAACCGCCGTTCAGGATAATTCCGATCTCAGGTGCATAAACGCTGAGTGCTTCCTGTCCATACTGAAAAAGTGTCACATATCCGCCAGCCCTTATACTGTCTATCTGTGCCTGTAATGCTTCAAGCGTCCGCTTGGTGTTGTCAGAGAAGGTTGTCGCTGTTTCTTCGTCCATATCGATACGCTCCCCGATCTGCTGTACATAGTCCACCACATCGCCCCGCAGTGTGGTCAATGCAAGCTGTAAGGCAGAAATATCAGTGCTGTTTGTATCCCATTTTGTGACCCTTGCCTGTGTAATTCCATTATCACCTACAACGGCGTTACCTCAAAGATAGATGTAGAAAAGCAGAACATCAAGTCTACCGACCGCCCCTATTGGGAGTGTGCTGACGGCTCTACTATCACCCCCGGCTCTATGGTAATTGCCGATAATCTCAACGGCGAGGATCACTCATGGATATATATGGGCGAGTTTAACAGCCGTCAGGAGGTTGTCGATTATCTGCTCAGTATCGGCGTAAATTCGTCCTACATCAACAGCTATACAGTTGGTGACGGAACAGGCGAGGGCGGTACTCACTGGCGAATCGAGTCCAACGGCTCGGAGGGCTGTGTAATCAATAACCGCACTGACGGAAAGCAGGCAACGGCTATGAATATGTACGCTTTCCGTGTCACGCAGAGCGATGTGAGGTTTACTATAACAAAGGTGCTGAGTACAGATAATTCAGTAAAAATCAGCGGAACAAGCTCCATTGACGGCTCAAAGGCTGTGTACGGCGTTTATACCGATCAGGCTTGCACTAACAAGGTCGGGGAGATCACTATCGGCACTGACGGAACAGGCTCGATAACTCTGCCCAATAAGCAGTATTATGTCAAGGAAATTTCTGCTCCCACAGGCTATGAGCTTTCAACCGATGTTGTTTCACTCAAAGCGAACAGCAATGTAAATGTTCAGGAGGATCTGACAAGCGGAGTTATCAGGATAAACAAGACCGCCGAG